>DBXS01000012.1 GCA_002310055.1 Clostridiales bacterium UBA1206
CCTCTGCCTTACCGCTTGGCTATGGTGCCTTATTTTCTTGTTGCTCGGGTATTCTATCATATCATTGCAAAAATGTCAAGCCGTTTTTTAATAAAACGCAAAAAACATTTTTGCGCGTAGTCCGAAAGATGCAAAAAAACTTTTCGGTTTAAGAAATGTTTAAGGTACGCGGATATAATAAAGACGTAAACAGTAATACAGCGCGCCTGCGCGGCGCGAAAAGGAGGTACGTTATGAAGATCGCGAGCAGACTGATTTCGGCGCTCATCGCCGTGATAATGCTGCTTTCGGCGTGTTCCCGCGCGCCGCAGAGCGAAACGCAGCAGGGAAGCGATATATCCGTTCCCGCCGACGAATCGGGTATTGTCAGCGGTTTTTCCGCGTCGACCGCGGATGATTTCGCCGACGACTCGAAGACCGCCACGGGCGATTTTACGGTCTCCTGTTCCGGCGAAGGCGCCGAATGCACGCAGAACGGCTTCGTTTACACCGTCACTTCCGCAGGTGAATACACGTTTTCCGGCGCGCTCGAAGGGCAGATCGTCGTCGACGCGCCCGAGGACGCCGAAGTAAAGCTCGTGTTCGCCGGAGTGTCGGTCAGCTGCGCCGATTCCGCGCCGGTGCTCATAATTTCCGCTTCCGAAGTCACGATAAAATCCGAAGAAGGCGCGTATAACACCATATCCGACCTGCGTACCGGCAGCGCCGCGTCGGCCGCCGAGACCGAAGAAAACTACGACGCCGCGATATATTCGGCGTGCGATCTCAAGATCACGGGAAAAGGTACGCTCATCGTCACTTCGTCGTACGATAACGGCGTAAAGAGCAAGGACGATCTTTCGGTAAAGAACGTTTCGCTCAAAGTCACCTGCCCGGGCAACGCCCTCAAGGGCAACGATTCGGTCGAGATCGAATCCGGCACCCTTATACTCGTTTCAACGTCTTCCGACGGGATCAAGACTTCAAACAGCGATATCTCTTCCAAAGGCAACCGCCGCGGAAATATCGTTATATCGGGCGGGAATGTGGATATCTACGCCGCGTGCGACGGCGTCAGCGCCGCGTACGACGTCATAATAAACGAAGATTCCGGCGAATGCACGGTCAACGTCTTCACCGGCTCTTACGCAGGCGACCGGGCGCACGTTTCCTCCGGCAACGGCAGCGGAAAGACCTCGTATTCTTCCAAAGGCATAAAAGCGCAGAACGATATCACGGTAAGCGGCGGCACCGTCGCGGTGAAAAGCACCGACGACGGACTGCACGCCAATTCGGGCGAAACGCTCGGCGACGGAAGCAAGTCGACCGGCAACATCACGGTCGAAGGCGGCAGGATAAGCGTCACTGCCGCGGACGACGGGTTCCACGCCGACGGGTCGATAAACATAAACGGCGGCACGGTCATCGTCAGCCGGTCATACGAAGGGCTCGAAGCCAACGTCGTCAATATCAACGGCGGATACGTCAGCGTTTACGGCAGGGACGACGGCATCAACGCCTGCTCGGGCGGCTCGACTCCGCTCGTCAACATCACCGGCGGATACCTCGAAGTTACGACGCCTTCCGGCGATACCGACGCTATCGATTCCAACGGCAGCTTTGCGATGTCCGGCGGGATCGCGATAATCAAAGGCGGCTCGCAGAGCGGCAGCGTCGCGGGCTCGGTCGACGTCGACAGGACGCTCACCGTGACCGGCGGCACCGTGATCGCGCTCGGAGGGATATGCGAAACGCCAACTGCGGATAAAGTCTGCGTTTATATTTCGCAGAATACGTCGTTTGCTTCCGGCAGCTACGCGCTCAAAGACTCTTCCGGCGAGACGATCGCCGAATTCACGCTGAGTTCCACCTATTCGTCTGTCTGGGTGGCGTCCGATAAGATCTCCGTCGGCGAAAGCTATTCGTTCGTCAAAGACGGCGACGAAGTCGCGACCTGGGAACAGACGGCGTCGCAGGTCGGTTCGGGCGGCGGCGGATTCAATCCCGGCGGTCCCGGCGGCAGACCCGGCGGCGGGCGGAGATAAAGGCGCGGCACTTTGAACGCGATATGACTGTTTTTTTGAAAAATCTATTGACATATCGCCCCCGATGTGGTATATTTCCATTGTAAATAACAACTGAAAGGGGTATTGAAATGGCACTTCTCAAAAGTCTGTTCCCGTTTTCTTTCGGGTGCACCGGCAACGTCGTTAAACTCATAATCAGCATCCTCATCTACATCGTTATCGGCGTCATCGGTGGTATCATCATCGGCTTCCTCGCCGGTATCGCCTACGTCGGCTGGCTGTTCGCCATCATCGGCGGCCTTCTCGATCTTTACTGCGTTATCGGTATCATTCTTGCGATACTCAATTTCTTAAAGATCGTCTGATAATCAAGCGCAAAAAAAGAAGTTCGTTTTTTCCGGCAGTGTGCGGAAGAACAAACTTCTTTTTGATTTTCGCGCCGTATTTTACGGGCGGTGCTCTTCGGCGGGCGAGGTTATGCGCTTGAACAGCAGGCTTATGCACCACAGACCGCAAAGGCCTACCAGAGTGTATATTATCCTGCTCATCACGGCGCCCTGACCGCCGAAGATCCAGGCGACGAGGTCGAATTGGAAAAGCCCTATAAGTCCCCAGTTTATCGCGCCTATTATTACAAGAACGAGCGAAAATTTGTCTAACATATTTTTGTGAACTCCTCTCTGCGATACTATTCTGCCCGCAGTCGGCGCGATCTATTCAACAGAAAGCGAAAAAAACATATGCGAATGAGGCCCAAAAAGCACCGCGAAGAACGGATCGGCGCGGTGGAAGACAGATTCGCCGTTTTCGACGGCGAAGGCAGACTCGATATCGCGTCGACTTTCGGCGCGGGATACAAAAAACTTTTTTACGAATTCGGCTGCGGAAAAGGCGCGTTCTGCTGCGCGCTCGCGCAAAGGGAACCGGATAGCGCGATCGTCGCCGTGGAAAAAGTGCGCGACGTGCTGCTTATGGCCATGGAAAAAGCCGCGGCGGCGGAGATACCAAATCTGCGCTTTTGCAATTTTGATCTGGAACACGCCTGCGAGATACTGCCTCCGCATTCCGCGGACGCGATATATCTCAATTTCAGCGACCCCTGGCCGCGCAAGCGCCACGCCAAGCGGCGCCTCACGAGCCCCGCGTTCCTCGAACGGTATAAACTCATACTCAAAGAAGGCGGCGTGATATATTTCAAGACCGATAACGCAGGACTTTTCGAATATTCGCTCGAAACGTTCGCGCAGTGCGGCTACAAGTTGAACAACGTGTGCCGCGACCTGCACGCCGACGAAAAGCTCGCGCCCGGGAACATAGAGACCGAATACGAAAAGAACTTTTCGGCAAAGGGGTTCAAGATCAACTATCTCGAAGCGACTCTTTGAATTCGTTTATTATATCGATTTCGCAAAACGGCAGTTTTCTGCCGTTTTTTTCCATATACCGCTCGTGTCCTTTTCCCATAAGCAGAACTATGTCGTTTTCTCGCGCTTCTCCCAGCGCGTATAGTATCGCTTCGCGGCGGTCGTTTACGCACACCGTTTCGCAGCAGGAGTTTTTCATTCCGCTCATTATGTCGGCGTTTATGGAGCCGAGGCTTTCGCCGCGCGGATTGTCTTCGGTCAGAACGCACAAGTCGGCGTTTTCGGCGACGGCCTTTCCCATAGCGGTCCGCCTCCCGCGCGTTCTTTCGCCGCCGCAGCCGAACACCGCGATCTTCCGCGCAAAGCCGTAGCGCGATACCGTTTGGAAAAGACTTTGCACCGATATCCCGTTGTGCGCGTAATCTATCATAACGTAAGCTTTTCCGGCTTTGCAAAGCTCGAACCTGCCTTCCGCCCGCGCTTCGGACGCGCCGCGCGCCAGAGCGGCCGAATCCGCGCCAAGAAACGAGCAGACCGAGCACGCGCACAGCGCGTTGTACACGCCGGGATAACCGGGGACGGGAGTCACGATATGCGCGTTTCCGCCGGGGAAAACAAAGTCGAACCCCGAATAAAGGCGCTCGTCTTTTCTGTAAAAATCCGCTCCCACGGCGCGGTAGACGCAGCCTTCTTTCGTGCCGTAGCTCAGCGGAACGCAGCGCGCGTTTTTCACGAAATACCCGTATTCGGGGTCGTCGGCGTTGAAAAATCCGGTGCGGCAGCGCGAAAACAGCTTTGCCTTGCAGCTTTTGTATTCGGCGACGCCGGAGTGCTCGCACGCGCTTATGTGGTCGGGCGAGAAATTGGTAAAGACTCCGACGTCGAACTCTATGCCGTTCACGCGCTCTTCCTTGAGCGATTGCGACGACACTTCCACGGCGACCGCCTTGACGCCGCTTTTCACCATCTCTGCCAGCGCTTTGTTCAGCGTGACCGCGTCGGGCGTCGTGTTTGCCGTATTATATCTTTTTCCGCAGAATTCTATCCCGAGCGTGCCAATCACGCCGCATTTCACTCCCGCCTGATTAAGTATGGCGGAAATACAGGCGGCGGTGCCGGTCTTGCCCTTGGTGCCGGTTATCCCTACGGTGATGAGCGACCGCGCCGGGTATCCGAAAAACTCCGCCGCCTTTTCGGCGAGCGCGGCACGAGTGTCGGGGCACAGAGTAACGCGCGCGTCGCCCGGCAGCGCGATATCGTGTTCGGCGCAAAAATCGCGGCAGCCGGCGTCGTAAGCTTCGCGCGCGTGGACGTGTCCGTCGTCGCGCACACCGCGTATGCAGAAGAAAAGACTTCCTTCGCGCGCTTTGCGCGAATCGAGGCAGATATCGCTGCAGTTCATACTATATCCTCCGGCAAAAGCTCGCCTTCGAACACCAGCCGCGTCTCACCGGTGACGAATATCCTGCCACCGCCGCTTTCGGCAAGAAGCGTCCCGCCCGGGTGCCTTACGTACGCGCGCCCGCCGCACGATCCGCGCGCCCGCGCCGCAGCGAACGCCGCCGCCGCTCCCGTCGCGCACGAAAGCGTCTCGCCGCAGCCGCGTTCCCACGAACGCGCGGCTATCTCTCCTCCGGGCGATACCGAATAGAAATGCACGTTGGCGCCGTTGGGGAAGTAACCGCTTTTTTCGAGCGGCGGCCCGTATTTTTTTATGTTCAGCCTGTCGATCCCGGAAGTGAACGCAGCTATGTGCGGGTTCCCGAGCGAAAGGACCGATATATCGAACTTCCTTCCGCGAACCGAAACCGGCTCTTCGAACGCTTTGAACCCTTCGGGAACGCCCAGGTCGCTTTTCGCGATACAGTATCCGCCGTCGAGCGAAAGGATGCGCACGCTTTTTTTGCCGCCGAGCGTTTCGACGGTGATATCGTCTTTGCATATTATGCCTTTCATCCGCGCGAGAGCAGCCGCCGAGCGCAGCGCGTTGCCGCACATTTCGGCTTCGCTTCCGTCGGGATTGAACACGCGCATCCGGATATCGCTTTTTTCAGAACCGCAGATTACGATGAGCCCGTCGGAACCGATCCCGCGGTGCCTGTCTGAACAGAACCGCGCGAGCTGCGCGAGTCGCCCGGGCTCGTTGCCGAACTCCGTGATGTAAACGTAATCGTTGCCGCAGGACTGCATTTTTGTGAAACGCATCATATCACCCCACGCTTATTCTATTCGCGCCGGCGGTAAAAATGCTAAAAATACCATTGACTAAAATGATGATCTGTGATATAATCAGCGTGATATAATACGGCTTGAAGGATGATTTGCAGTGCTTGGCGATTTCTTTGCATTGATGTTCAGAATGAAATATATCAACCGCTGGGGTCTCATGCGTCTTGTCGAAAGCGAAAACCTTTCGGTCCACTCGCTCGAATGCGCCATGCTGGCGCACGGGCTTGCGGTGATAGGCAACACGTATTTCGGTAAGCATTACGACGCCGACCATATCGCGCTCGCCGCTATGTATCACGACGCGCCCGAGATCGTCACCGGCGATATGCCCACGCCCGTAAAGTATTACGACGAAAGCACGCGCACCGCGTACAAAGCCGTGGAGCAGGCCGCCGTGGAACGTTTTCTGGCGTATCTCCCGGCGGAACTGCGCACCCCGTACGAGGACGCGCTCTGCTGCTCCGACGAGGAACACAAGATCATCAAAGCGGCGGATAAGCTCTGCGCCTATATAAAGTGCCGGTCGGAACTCGATATCGGCAACAGGGAATTCGCCTACGCCGCAAATTCCACTCTGGCGCAAATGAAAGAATACGGCTGCGAAGAGCTGGATTATTTTATGGAAAACTGTCTCGAATCGTTCGGCAAGTCGCTTGACGAACTCAAGAATAATTAAACTTTACGGAGGGACCGCTCATGAAGATAGGCATCATTTCAGATTCTCTGCGTCTCGGCTTTGCCGAAAGCGTAAAGAAAGCCGCCTCGCTCGGCGCGCAGGGCATACAGAAGTATATGACGTACGGCGATTTTGCCGCTGAAAACCTCACTCCCGCCCGCATAGCCGAGATCCGCGACATTATGGATTCCAACGGTATGGTGTTTTCCGCCATCTGCGGCGATTTCGGCTGGGATCTCACCCATCCCAACGTCGTCGAAAAATCCAAAGCCGTGCTCGAAAAGACCAAAGAACTGGGCTGCAATATCGTCACCACCCATATCGGCCGTATCGACAGGACCGACGACGCGCGCAACGAGATCCTGCGTAAGAATGCGCTCGCGCTTGCCGAATACGCTCACAGCATGGGCGCTTATTTCGCAAGCGAGACCGGCACCGAAAAAGCCGCCGATCTGCGCTGGTTCCTCGACACCGTCGGCGTTCCCGGCATAGCCGTGAACCTCGACCCGGCAAACCTCGTCATGTGCGCCGACGACGATCCCGTCGCCGCCGTAAAGACGCTCGCGCCCTATATCGTGCATACTCACGCCAAGGACGGTATCCGCCGCGCCGACGGCACCTGGCTCGAAGTTCCTCTCGGCAAAGGCGGCGTCAAATGGCCCGAATACCTCAAAGCGCTCGATTCCATCGGCTACAAAGGCTACCTCACCATCGAACGCGAAGTGGGCGACGACCCCGCCGGCGATATCGGCATGGCGGTCGATTTCCTCAAAGAAAACCTTTCAGCAATATAAAATAAGGCGAATATTATGTCTGTTCCTTTCAAACCCGATCTCAACGGCAGAGTCGCCGTCATAACCGGCGGCGGCGGAGTGCTTTGCTCCGTCTTTGCCGAATCTCTTGCCGAATGCGGCGCGGCCGTCGCGGTGCTCGACCTTTCGCTGCCCGCGGCTGAAACAGTTGCGGAAAAAATCCGCGCGCACGGCGGCACGGCGCGCGCATACGCATGCAACGTGCTTAAAAAAGAAGAACTCTTATCTGTGCGCGACAGCGTCCGCGCCGAACTCGGCGGACCCGATATCCTTATAAACGGCGCGGGAGGGAATTCGCCCAAGGCGACTACCGATTGCGAGCAGTACGATCCCGAATGCGCAAAGAGCTTTTTCGAGCTCGCGCCCGAAGGGTTCGGCTTCGTGTTCGATTTAAACATACTCGGCACCTTCCTGCCCACGCAGGTGTTTGCCGAGGGTATGGCGGCGGCGGGTCACGGCTGCATTATCAACATTTCGTCCATGAACGCATTCCGTCCGCTTACAAAGATCCCGGCGTATTCGGCTGCAAAAGCCGGCGTTTCCAACCTCACTATGTGGCTGGCGACCCATTTTGCGAACACCGGCGTGCGCGTCAACGCCATCGCTCCCGGCTTCTTTGTGACCAAACAGAACAAGGACCTGCTGTTCGATAAGGACGGTGTCCCCACGCCCCGCACCCACAAGATACTCGCCGCCACCCCCATGGGAAGGTTCGGCAGACCCGAAGAACTCGTCGGCGCGCTGCTGTTTTTGTGCGACGACAACGCCTCTTCATTTGTTAACGGCGTCATCCTTCCGGTCGACGGCGGATTTTCCGCTTATTCCGGCGTTTAAAAAAGAATTCGATATTTTACAATAAAAAAACAAACCCGAAAGGAGTCCCCAGATGAAAAGAATCCTCTGCATCGTCCTTGCGCTCGTGATCTTCGCGCTTTGCTTCGTGAGTTGCTCCAAGGACAACGAATCAGAATCGAAACCCGATTCCAGCACCCCTGTTTCCACCCCCGAAACTTCCGGCACCGAAAACTCCGGCACCGGCGAAGAGTCGAGCGAGACTTCGTCCGACGACCGGTGGCGCGGTGAAAACGGCGATTACGTTTCGCCCAACGAAAAAATCGATACCGTGGCCGTTTTCGGCGAAGAGTACGCGGAATTCCACGTGCTCGTCAAAGGCGACGACAACGGCACCTACCAGTCGGATGACTTCACTACCGGCAGCGAACTTTACGGCGATACGCTCGACACCGCCGTGTCCCAGAGAAACGCCTATATACTCGATAATTACGGTGTCACTATAGTTCCGCATAAAGAAAAGGGCATAAATAACCTTATCCGCGAAGATATCAGCGTCGGCGGACAGTACGACCTCGTGATGCCGAACATTCCGTTCCTTGCGACGCTCGCATCCGAAGGCAACCTCATCGACCTTTACACGCTCGAAGACGTCAATATCGACGCTCCCTGGTACGATCAGAACGCTAACGAGACGTTCTCGATGAACCATCAGCTGTTCTTCACCACCGGCGATATCACCATACTCAACAAAGTGTGCACCATCGGCCTCATATTCGGCAAAGAACTGCTCGCTACCAACCCCGATCTCGAAGATCCTTATCAGCTCGTCAGGGACCATCAGTGGACCTATGATAAAATGAAACAAATGTCCCGCCTCGTCACCGCCGACACCGACGGCGAAGCCGGCATGTCCGTCAACGATACCTGGGGCTTCCTCACCTCCTATGGCGATGTAGTTAACCTGTACGGCGGCTTCGGTCTGCATATGTGCGAAAAGGACGCCAACGACTATCCGTATTTCTCGCTCGGTAATGACGAGCGCGCTCAGACCATACTTCAGGAGATCCTTACCGACTTCGCCGAAGAAGGCAGCTGGCGCGTATTCGCTCAGTCCTTCCCGCCCGATATCTGGGTCACCTCTCTCGACGCTATCGAAGAGGGCAGGATCCTCTTCCGTCCTTCCGCTTTCTCGGCTACCACCAAACTTCGCAAGCGCGGCGTCAACTTCGGTATCATCCCGCTTCCTCTTTACGACGAAAACCAGGATAACTACTTCGCATACTGCGGCACCAGCCAGACCGCCGGTTTCGGCGTCCTCGTCAGCTGCAGAAACGCCGAATTCTCGGCTTATATGCTCGACGCCATCAGTGCTTCTTCCAAGAACTTCGTGACCCGCGCCTATATGGAAGTCAACCTCAAAGGCAAGGACGCGCGTGAGGATGAAGACCTCGAAATGCTCGAGATCATCTTCGGCAACATCCTTTACGATATAGGTGATGTCAACAACTTCGGCAGCATCAATACTCTGATATATAACCTCGCTCAGCAGGGCAGCACCGAAGTCACCGCTATGATAGAATCCAACCGCGGACCTATCGAGACGGCTATAGAAGACGTCATCGAAGCTTATCAGGCACTTCAGGACTGAGTTAAAAGTCTGATGCTTTAAAGGAAAGGCAGCAAGTCTGCCTTTCCTTTTCAAATATGTAAAAAAAACTATTGACAAATCGTTTCCGGCGTGATACAATTAAGCAAATGTTTAATTAAACATACGTTTAATCGTTTGTCCGGAGGCGGAATATGGAAAAAGAGACCAAAAAGGGAATTGTGCGTATAGCTGCGGCGGCGCTGCTGCTCGCGGCGGCGTTCATTATACAAAAGACCGTCGAACTGCCTATGTGGCAGTATCTGCTCATATATCTTGTCCCTTATTTCACTGCCGGGTACGACACAGTGATCGAAGCGTTTGAAAAATTGTTCCGCGGCGAACTGCTGGACGAAGATTTCCTTATGACCGCGGCAACTTTCGGCGCTTTGGGGATCGGTTTTCTGCCCAATTCCGAACCGCAGTTTGCCGAAGCGGTCTTCGTGATGCTTTTCTTCCGTATAGGCGAGCTCTTTGAAGAGATCGCCGAAGGCAAAAGCCGCAGATCGGTCGCGGCTCTTATGGATATCCGCCCCGACACGGCGTTCGTCGTGCGAGGCGGCGAGACGTTCGAAGTCGCTCCCGATACGGTTGAAGTCGGCGAAACTATCGCAGTGCGTCCCGGCGAGCGCATACCGCTCGACGGCACGGTTACAGAAGGCGTTTCGTCGCTCGACGTTTCGGCGCTCACCGGCGAAAGCCTCCCGCGCGAGGTCGCAGTCGGCGATAACGTCGTTTCCGGCTGCGTGAATATTTCGGGCGTGTTGAGCGTCCGCGTGACAAAACCCTACGGCGAATCGACCGTCGCGCGCATACTTGACCTCGTCGAAAACGCCGCGGAAGGGAAATCCAAGCGCGAAAAGTTCATCACACGCTTTGCGCGCATATACACTCCGGCGGTCATAATCGCCGCCGTGCTGCTCGCAGTCGTGCCTCCGCTCGTTTCGGGCGATTTCGCGGCCGAATTCCCGGTATATTTCGCTCGCGCGCTGACTTTCCTTGTCGTTTCGTGCCCGTGCGCGCTGGTCGTTTCGGTGCCGCTCGCGTTCTTCTGCGGTATCGGCTGCGCGTCTTCCAAGGGCATACTCATAAAAGGTTCCGGCTGCGCCGAATCGCTTTCCAAGCTCGGCGTGTGCGTTTTCGATAAGACCGGAACGCTCACCAAAGGCGTGTTCAGCGTCACCACGGTCCACCCCGAAAGTATGGGCGAGGAAGAACTCCTGCACCTCGCTTCGCACGTCGAAAACTTTTCCACCCATCCCATCGCCGCGTCGCTTCGGGAAGCGTATTCGCACAGCGACGACGAATGCGACGTCCGCGACGTCCGCGAATACGCGGGGGAAGGCGTGACCGCTTCGGTAAACGGCAGAACCGTGGCTGTCGGCAACGGGAAACTTATGCAGTCGCTGAATATCCCGGTGTGCGAATGTGAAAAATGTGAAAACCTCGGCACGCTCGTCCACGTGGCGATCGACGGCGTTTACGCCGGCCACGTCGTTGTTTCGGATAAAATAAAAGACGATTCTGCTTTCGCCGTTTCGGCGCTGCGTTCGGTCGGAATCAGCCGCGCCGTTATGCTCACCGGCGACCGCGAAACCATCGCCGCCGCGGTGGCAAAGCAGGCGGGAATAGACGAATACCGCGCAGACCTTATGCCGCAGGACAAAGTGCGCATAGTAAAAGAGCTCGCCTCCGCCGACACGGACGGAAAAACGCTGGCTTTCGCCGGCGACGGCATCAACGACGCGCCCGTGCTGGCGTGCGCCGACGTCGGTATCGCGATGGGCGCGCTGGGCTCCGACGCCGCGGTCGAGGCCGCCGACGTGGTGCTTATGGACGACAAACTTTCCAAGATCGCGCTCGCCGTGCGCATAGCCAAACGCACGCTGGGCATCGCCCGTGCGAACATAGCCTTTTCGCTCGGCGTAAAGGCGGCTATCCTCATACTCGCCGTCTTCGGCTACGCGCCTCTGTGGCTCGCCGTGTTCGGCGACGTCGGCGTGACCGTGCTCGCCGTGCTCAATTCGATGCGCGCGCTTAAGATAAAAGAAAATACTATATAAAGCAAGGTGAAATAAAATGTTCGAAAAAACTCAGACCGTAACGTTCGGAATTCAGGGAATGATGTGCAAACATTGCGTCGCCCACGTCGGCGAAGCGCTCAAAGCGTGCAAAGGCGTCAAAAAGTTTTCTGTAAGTCTTGAAAACTCGTCCGCGCAGGCGGTATACGCGCCGTCGCTCGTCTCGGCGGAAGAAATCGCCCGGGCGATAACTGCCGCCGGATATCCCGCGGTCGTAAAAGAATGACTCAAAACGTAAGGATACGCGTGGGCGGCATGAGCTGCGTGCGCTGTTCCGCCGCGGTCACTCACGCGCTCACGCAGATAAACGGCGTGCTTTCCGCCGACGTCTCGTACGCCGCCGGGTACGCCGATATCGAATACGATCCGTCGCTTGCCGATATTCGCGCAATGGAAAAAGCCATACGCGCGGCAGGCTATTCCGTCGTGCGCGACGAAGCGGAATACAGAAAGTGCGAATACCGTACTCTGCTCATATTGTTTATAATTTCCGCATTGTGCGCGCTTCCGTTTTTGTTCACGATGGCGCTTATGTTCGCGTTCCCGAACGCGCAAATAACGCACGTCATGCATCACAACGGATGGTGGCAGCTCATACTTTCTGTCCCCGTGCAGTTCGGCGTGGGATACCGGTTTTATAAAGCCGCGTTCCTTTCTTTAAAGAATAAGAGCCCCGGGATGGATCTGCTCATAGCCGTCGGCACTTCCGCTTCGTGGGGATACAGCCTTTATATCCTGCTTTCGGGCGGGAACGTGTTCTATTTCGAAAGCGGCGTCGTCATCATTACGCTCGTCCTGCTCGGCAAACTGCTCGAAGCGCGCGCGCGGACCAAGACTTCGGCGGCGATAAGAAAGCTCGCCGATCTCGCGCCAAAGACAGCGGTGTTGGTCGTTGACGGCGAAGAGACCGTCGTCCCTCTTTCGCAGATCAAACGCGGCGATATCCTCGCCGTCAAACCGGGAGCGAGCGTCCCCGCGGACGGCGTGGTCGTCGAAGGCGCCACATCGGTGGACGAATCTATGCTCACCGGCGAAAGTATGCCGGTCGAAAAGCAAACGGGTTCCGAACTCTACGGCGGCACGGTCAACGGCAACGGCTACGTGCTGATGCGCGCCGCCGGCGTCGGCAGCGATACGGTGCTTTCGGGGATCATCCGCCTGGTCGAAGAAGCGCAGTCTTCCAAAGCGCACATACAAAAACTCGCCGATAAAGTGGCGGCGATATTCGTACCCGCAGTTATGGGCGTGGCTTTGCTCACCTTTTTCATAAGCTATATTATCGCAGAAGACCTTTCCGGTTCCGTCAACCGCGCGGTCAGCGTGCTCGTCATCGCCTGCCCGTGTTCGCTCGGGCTCGCGACTCCCACCGCGCTTATGGTCGGGATGGGCCGCGGCGCCGGGATGGGGATACTCATCAAAAACGCCGAATCGCTCGAACGTGCCTGCACGCTCAAAGCGCTCGCCATAGATAAGACCGGCACCGTCACCGAAGGAAAGATGCGCGTTACGGATTTCATCTGCATAAACGGCGGCGAAGAGGAGCTCAAAAAGCTCGCGTCTTCGGCGGAAAGGCTCTCCGAACATCCGCTTGCGCAGACGATAGCTTCGTATTACGGCGGCGAACCCTACGCCGCTGAAAAATTCGTCTCTTACCCCGGCAGGGGTATATCCGCGATCTGCGGCGGCAGGGACGTGAAGATCGGCACGTCTGCTTTCACTTCAGGCGAAGCGTACGAGGAAACGGCAAACGAACTCCGCGCGCAGGGCAAGACCGCGGTATTTATGAGCGTCGACGGCGTTGTGAGCGCCGTCATCGCCGTTTCGGACCGCGTGCGCGCAAATTCCGCGCAGACGGTGCGCGAACTCAGGGAAATGGGCATCAGCACCGTCATGGTCACGGGCGATAACGAACGCACCGCGCGTTTCGTCGCCGAAGACGCCGCGTTCGATACGTTCGTCGCGGGCGTGCTGCCGGAAGGCAAAGTCGGCGCGATAAACGAACTGCGGCAAAAATACGGCCCCGTGGGCGCGGTCGGCGACGGCATCAACGACGCGCCGGCGCTCGCGGCTTCCGACGTAGGGTTCGCCGTGGGCAGCGGCACCGATATCGCAATGGAAGCGGGCGACGTGGTGCTCATAGGCGAAGGAATCGACCGCCTGCCTCTTGCGCTGGCGCTTTCCAAAGCCACGATGCGCAAGATCAAGCAAAACCTGTTCTGGGCGTTCTTCTATAACGTCATAGGCATCCCAATTGCCGCGGCGGGATTGCTTTCGCCGATGATCGCCGGAGCGGCGATGTCGTTCAGCTCGGTGTTCGTAGTGAGCAATTCGCTGCATTTGCGCAAGGTCAAACTTAAGACCAAATAAAAAAAGCGCTTCCGCGTTCATACGGAAGCGCCGCTTTTTTGTATTTCAAATATAGTATCTGCACGCGAGCGAGAAACCCGCAAGGGCCATATAATAGAGTATCATCACCAGAACGTCCCGGTACGCGGGACGTTTGTTTTCTATCGTCATTGCAAGCAAAACGTCCGACGCTAAAAACAGCAGCGCCGATACCGCCGACGTGATCCCGAACGCTTCGCCGTAAAACGCGCTGCCTATCGCAAAGGATACCATCACGCCAAGTATCGCCGCGTATACCGTCAGCGGGAACCGCGTCTGCGCAGGAAGCTCGAAATACGAAAAAGCAAAAGCGCACGCTATAGCGTATAAAACGAACGCGATGACCGCAACATAAAGTTTGCTTCCGTATATTATAAACGCGGGCGCGAACAGGCAGTGCGCGAAAGCGAATAAGATCCCGCCGGGAATGAACTTGAAATGGATGACGAGATCGGCGCACGCGCAGACGGTTATCGCAAGGGCAATGAGCAAAAACGCGATATTTTTCGAGACGGCGAACGCCCGGTACGCCGGAGCCGCCAGCGCGAGCGAAGCCGCCGCTTTGAGCAGCGCGCAAAGCAGTTTGCTTTTCTTTTTGTTAAGCAAAAGGAACGATACCGCGCACGCAGCGGAAACGCAAAAACTTACAATATATATTATATACATTCGTCTCACCCCACAATATGTATTATATAGCAAAAACCCGTCCGTGTCAATCGCGGTTTTTGTGCATTCGTACAAAGTGTTCAAATGTCGATTTTTTCGCTTGACAAACGCGTTTCAAAATGATATTATAGGCAAGCTGCGTCTGAAAACCACGTGCGAGACCGCGCGGGTCCGAGTGCGAAAAAAGTGCAAAAAAAAGTTTGTTTTTTGCAAAAAAAGTACTTGACAAAGGGAAAGAGATGTGGTAATATAGACAAGCT
>DBXS01000013.1:0-200 GCA_002310055.1 Clostridiales bacterium UBA1206
CCCGCGTTCTACTGCGCCGACTGCGGCGAAGTCATATGCAACGATGACACCATAGCCAAGATATCCGCCCTGTTTGCCGAACACGGCTCCAACGTGTGGTTCGAAAAAGAAGCCGCCGACCTGCTGCCCGAAGGGTTCGTATGCCCAAAGTGCGGAGGCAGGCACTTTACCAAAGAGACCGACACGCTCGACGGCTGGTT
>DBXS01000013.1:269-23363 GCA_002310055.1 Clostridiales bacterium UBA1206
GGCGCGGATCAGTACCGCGGCTGGTTCCAGGCCTCGCTGCTCACGGCGGTGGGCGCTCTGGGCGGCGGCGCGCCGTACAGACAGGTGCTCACTCACGGCTGGGTGGTCGACGGCGAAGGCAAGGCGATGCACAAATCGCTGGGCAACGCCATCGCGCCCGAGGAGATAATCAAAAAATACGGCGGCGATATGCTCAGACTGTGGGTCGCGGCTTCGGATTACCGCGTGGACGTGCGCGCTTCGGAAGAGATATTCAAACAGCTTTCGGAATCCTACCGCAAGATCCGCAACACGCTGCGCATACTGCTCGCCAACCTGGGCGAGAGCGATTTCGACCCCGACGCCGACTGCGTTCCTTACGACAAGCTCGAACCGCTCGATAAATGGATCCTTTCGCGCCTGAACAAGCTCGTAAAGACCGTGAACGAAGCGTACTCCGCGTATGAATTCCATATGGTCTACCACGAGATCCACAATTTCTGCTCTATCGATCTTTCCAAGATCTACGTCGATATAACCAAAGACCGTATGTACTGCGAAAAGAAAGATTCCGTTTCGCGCCGCGCCGCGCAGACCGTTATGTACGCCGCGGCTTCCGCGATAATCCGTATGCTTTCGCCGGTGCTTTCGTTCACCGCCGAAGAGGCGTGGGGATATCTGCCGCACGGGAAGAGCGACGATACGCGCAGCGTGTTCCTCAACGATATGCCCGCGTACGACGAAAATATCTGCTTTGACGAGCTCGAGGAAAGCTACGACAAGCTGTTCGAATACCGCGACACCGTGCTCAAAGCGCTCGAGGAAGCGCGCGCCGCCAGAGTCATCGGCAAATCGCTCGACGCCGACCTCGTCATATACGCGCCCGCAGACAACGAGGCGCTGAAGATATTCGCGTCTCACGCCGACTGTCTCGACACGGTGTTCATCACCAGCAAGGTCGAACTCACCGAAGGCGAGGCCCCCGAAGGCGCGTTCAAAGACGAACTTTCGGGCATATCGGTAGTCGTCAAGCCCGCTTCGGGCGAAAAATGCGTGCGCTGCTGGCGCTCCGTCGAAGAATACACCGTCGACGAAGACGGCCAGCACCTCTGCGGCCGCTGCAAAAACGCCGTATGCTGACGTTTTTCGTCACGTTGGGCGTGGTCCTGATCGACCAGCTCACAAAACTCATAATCCGCCTCTCTATGGAAGTCGGCGATTCGTTCCGGCTTATCCCGGGGGTGGTGAATATCACCTACGTGCAGAACGACGGCGCCGCTTTCGGTATGCTGGGCGACGCGAGATGGGTGTTCATAATCGTCTCCGTCGCCGCCATAGCGGGCATGGTGTGGTTCCTCAAAAAGTATTCCAAACGCCACGTCCTGCTCACGCTCGCGGTGTCGTTCGTGCTGGGCGGAGGCATAGGCAATATGATCGACCGCCTGTTCGTCACCGACGAAGCGGGCAGGCACGTCGTGACCGATTTCATCGAACCCGCTTTCGTCAAGTTCGCGGTGTTCAACGCCGCCGATTCGTTCATAACGGTCGGCGCGGTAATGCTCGGCGTTTATCTGATCTTTATCGAACCCAAGGTCGAAAAACGGCTCAAAGCGCAAAAAGAGCAGCAGCAAGACGCTGAAGAATATCAAAACGAAGACGGAGCTGGCACGCAGGATGGAGACAATGACGATAACGGTATCTGATATCGACGCGCTGACGCGGCTCGACGTTTTCGTCTCGGAGCAGTGCTCCGTCAGCCGTTCCCTTGCCCAGTCCGTCATCAAAGACGGGTTCGTCAAGGTCAACGGCTGTGTTTGTATGAAAAGCTGCAAGTTAAAGGAAGGCGATACCGTCGAAGTAAAGCTCCCGCCCGTGCGCGAGCTCGCCGCGGTCCCCGAAGACCTGCCGGTGGATATCGTCTACGAAGACGAACATCTGCTGGTGGTCGACAAACCCAAAGGTATGGTCGTCCACCCCGCGAACGGCAACGAATCCGGCACGCTTGTCAACGCGCTGCTCTATCACTGCCGCGGAAGACTTTCTTCCATCAACGGCGTGGTCCGCCCGGGAATAGTCCACCGCATCGACAAAGACACCTCCGGGCTGCTCATCGTCGCCAAGACCGACGAGGCGCACAACGGGCTCGCGGAGCAGATCGCCTCGCATTCGTTCATCCGCAAATACGAAGCCGTGTGCGACGGCGGCTTTGCCGAAGACCGCGGCACTTGCGATTTCCCCATAGGCCGAAGCGAAAAAGACCGTAAAAAGATGGCGGTGACGTATAAGAATTCCCGCGAAGCGCGCACCGACTGGGAAGTGCTCGCGCGGTACCGCGGCTACACGCATCTGCGGCTCACGCTTCATACCGGCCGCACGCATCAGATACGCGTCCATATGGCGCACATCGGCCACCCCGTCACCGGCGACGCCGTTTACGGCAAAGCCAAGAACCCCTTCGGGCTGGAAGGCCAGTGCCTGTTCGCGCGCTTTATCTCGTTCACGCACCCCGTTACGGGCGAAACGCTCGCGTTCGAGGCGCCGTACCCCGAATATTTCGCAAAGACGCTCGAAAAGCTGAACAAAGCGTACTCACTCGAATAAAAAAACAAAAACGGTTACGAAAGGAAAAGCAAATGGAACAAAGCAAGCTTTTGTATCTTCGTAAAAAAGCCGCGCAGATACGCCGTCTCATAATAGAGGGCGTATACAACGCCGGCAGCGGCCATCCCGGCGGATCGCTTTCGTGCGCCGACGTGATGGCGTATCTGTATTTTGAAAAAATGAACGTCTCCGCCGCCGATCCGCAGGATCCCGGCCGCGACAGATTCGTGCTTTCCAAAGGTCACGCCTCGCCCGCGCTCTACGCGGCGCTGGCGCTCAAGGGGTATTTCCCCGCGGAAGAAATAAAGACCCTGCGCAAGCTGGGGTCAAGACTGCAGGGACATCCCGATATGCACACCGTCCCCGGCGTGGATATGTCCACGGGGTCATTGGGTCAGGGCTTTTCCGCCGCCTGCGGAATGGCGAAAGCCGCAAAGATCACCGGCGCAAAGTATCACGTCTACACGCTGCTCGGCGACGGCGAATCGCAGGAAGGCGAGGTGTGGGAGGCGGCGATGTTCGCCGCGCATTACAAGCTCGATAATCTCACCGCTTTTCTGGATTACAACAAGCTGCAGATCGACGGCGACGTGCGCAAGGTGATGAACCCCGACCCGCTCGACGAAAAGTTCCGCGCTTTCGGCTGGGAAGTCCGCTTCATCGACGGCCACGACTTCCGGCAGATCGAAGCGGCGGTATCTTCGGGCGTAAAGGACAAACCGCTTATGATAATCTGCGACACAGTCAAAGGCAAAGGCGTGTCGTTTATGGAAAACGCCGTCGGCTGGCACGGCAAGGCGCCCAAACAGCCCGAATACGAGCAGGCGGTAAAAGAACTCGATGCCGCGCTTCAAGAATTTGCGGAGGTGGAATGAAATGGCGGATATAGCTACCAGAGCTTCTTACGGCAGGGCGCTCGCAGACTTAGGCGAAAAATACATGTTCGCGGTCATGGACGCCGACCTTTCCGGCTCCACCCAGACTAAGAAATTTGCCGATAAATTCCCGGAACGCTTTATAAACTGCGGCATAGCCGAACAGAACATGATCGGCGTCGCCGCCGGTATCGCGGCGACCGGCATGCCCGTGTTCGCTTCTTCGTTCGCAATGTTCGCTTCCGGCAGGGCGTACGAGCAGATACGCAATTCCGTGGGACACACAAAGCTCAACGTAAAGATCTGCGCGTCGCACGCGGGCGTCACCGTGGGCGAAGACGGCGCCACCCACCAGTTCTGCGAGGATATCGCCATAATGCGTTCCATCCCCGGGATGGTGGTCATCTCTCCCGCCGACGACACCGAAGCGTACGCCGCGATAGAAGCCATACTCAAATACGACGGTCCCGTCTACTGCCGTCTGGGCAGGCAGGCGGTGCCCGTGGTGTTTGACCCGGCGACGTATAAGTTCGAACTTTTCAAAGCCGTCCCGCTCACGCAGGGCGACGACTGCGCGGTGTTCGCGCACGGCGTAATGATAGACCGCGCGCTTCAGGCGTACAAACTGCTCAAAGACGAAGGCATAGAGATATCCGTTATCAACACCCACACCGTCAAGCCGCTCGACGAACAGACCGTGCTCGAATACGCCGCAAAGACGCGCCGCGTCGTCACGGTGGAAGAGCATTCGGTGATCGGCGGGTTAGGCAGCGCGGTGTGCGAACTGCTTAGCGAAAAACTCCCCACGCCCGTCACGCGCGTAGGGATCAACGACGTGTTCGGCGTCTCGGGCAAGGCGGGCGAACTGCTCGATCTGTTCGGGCTCAACGCCGCGGGGATAGTCAGGGCGGTAAAAGAACAGCTCGCAAAATAAATTCAAAGAGGGCAGAAAGTATGAACGTTACTGAATTCGATAAAAATATGCGCGCGCTGCTGGGCGAAAGCGAACCCTGGGACGCCGACGGCGTACAGATCGACTGCGGCGGCGACATCAAAAAAGCGCTCGTCGCGCTCGACTGCACTTCAGGCGCGCTCGAACGCGCAAAAGAGACGGGCGCAGACCTTATCGTCACGCATCATCCGCTCATTTTCCGCCCGCTTTCAAGCATAAAAGCTTCGGATTCCGTGGGAGGCAGAGCGCTCGCCGCCTGCCGCGCCGGCATATCTGTCGTCGCTTACCACACGTGCCTCGATATCGCAGCGGGCGGCGTCAACGACAGCCTCGCTCTGGCGCTCGGCATTAAGAACGCGCGCCCATTCGTGCCCTACGGCAGGATCGGGACGGTGCGGCAGACAGCGTTTACGGCTTTTGCGCGCAGGTGCGAAAAAGCGCTGGGCGTGCGGGCGCAGAACGCGCTCGACTGCGGCGTCCCCGTGCAAAAGATCGCGCTCGTTTCGGGTTCGGGCAAAAGCGAAGTCAAATCGGCTCACGAGGCCGGCGCCGACACTTTCGTCACCGGCGAAGTCACCCACGACGCTATGATCGACTGCCGCGAATACGGCATGAATCTGCTTTGCCTCACCCATTTCGCCACCGAAAACGTGGTGCTGCCGTTTTTGGCGGAGCAGGTAAAACGGTTCGTGCCGGAGGTCGCTTTTTATGGCGTTTGACGGATTTTTCTGCGCCGCGCTGGCGCACGAGCTGAACGAAACGATAACCGGCTGCCGCGTGGAAAAAGTCAATTACCGCGGCTCTTCCGCCGAGCTCGCGCTTTACGGCGAAAAGACCAAAAAATACCTTTTGCTGTCGCTTTCCGCGGCGGCAAATTTCATAACTGTGGCAAAAGAGCCGTCGCTTGCCAACGATATCCCAAACGCGTTCTGTCTGCTTTTGCGCAAGCACCTGCAGTCGGCAAAGCTCGTGTCCGTTTCGGCGGTGGAAGACGAGCGCATAATCGCGTTCGTTTTCGATTCGCCGGATGAATTAGGGCATATTTCCGAAAAAACGCTGTACGCCGAGATCATGGGCAGATATTCCAATCTCGTCATAACGTCGGGCGGAAAAGTGCTGGGCAGCCTTTATTCGGGCGACCTGGTCTCGTACAGGCGCGCGCTCATGCCGGGGCTTCCGTACGAGCTGCCGCCCAGGCAGGAAAAGATCTCCGCCCGCGCGGTCACGTACGAAGAATTTTCCAAGCTTTGCGAAACCGACGCCGAAAAGAGCTGCGAAAAATTCCTGCTCGAAACGTTCTTGTGCTTTTCGCCGCTTTCGGCTTACGAAACGGCGCGTATCGCCGCCGGCGACGCTTCGCTGTGCGTAAAATACGCCGATCCGAAAAAGCTTTTCGATGCGGTAAAACGTATATGTTCTGCGCCGCAGAACGGCGTATTCGCCCCCACCGCGGTCTACGACGGCGAAAACGGCGTGGAATTCTATTTCACCGATATCACGCGCTACGGCGGCAAAGAAAAACGCACATATCCCACGCTTTGCGAACTCACGCGCAGCTACTTCGCGCTCAAGGGCGCGCGCGCCCTGCTCAAAGAGCGCACATCCGACCTCGCTTCCGTGGTGTCGCAGCGCATAAAGCGGTTGGAAAAGAAATCTTCCGCCCAGCGCGAAGAGCTCGCCGAATGCGCCAAAAAGGACGAATACCGCGAATCGGGCGAGCTTATAACTTCAAATATGTACCGCATCAGGCCCGGTGACGCGGAATGCGTCTGCACCGACTGGAACACCGGGAACGAAGTGAAAATAAAGCTCGACCCGCGCCTTTCGCCTTCGGCGAACGCGGCTAAGCTGTTCAAAAAATACCGCAAGCTCAAGACCGCCGAGCAGATGCTCGCCGAACAGCTCGCCGAAAGCGACGAAGAAAAGAAATATCTCGAATCGGTCATGGATTCCATAGAGCGCTGCGAAAGCGGCGACGACGCCGAGCATATAAAGGAAGAACTCGTCCTGGGCGGATATATCCGCAAGCAGAACAAAAAGCAGTTCTTAAAACCCGCGCGCCCCGCCGAATACGTCACTCCGGGCGGTTTCAAGGTGCGCGTGGGCAGGAACAACATAATGAACGATCAACTCACCAAATCGGCGGCAAAAGACGATATCTGGTTCCACGTCAAAAAGTTCAGCGGCAGCCACGTTATTCTTTATACCGAAGGCCGCGAGCCCGGCGACGAAGACTATACCGAGGCGGCGCGGCTCGCCGCGGCGAACTCCTCGGTGCGCGGCGGCAAAAACGTGGAAGTCGATTACACCCGCGTGCGCAACGTCCGCAAGCCGGCGGGCGCCAAACCGGGGTACGTCACTTACGATAGATATTTCACCGCGGTGGTGGATCCGTAAAAAACGAAAAATGGAGGCGGCATCATGGACGAACGGCTCAAAGAGATAATATTTTCGCACAAAAACACGGTGTTTTTCGGCGGCGCGGGCGTTTCCACCGCCAGCGGCATACCGGATTTCCGGTCCGCCGACGGCATCTATTCCCAGGGCGGCGTGGTCCCGCCGGAAGAAATACTTTCGCACACCTTCTTTATGGAGCGCACGGCGGAATTCTATAAATTTTACCGCGAAAAGATGATCTATCCCGACGCGCGTCCCAACGCCTGCCATATCGCGCTCGCCAAGCTGGAAAAAGAAGGCAGGGTGAGCGCCGTGGTGACGC
The DNA here is from genome assembly GCA_002310055.1 of Clostridiales bacterium UBA1206. Lineage (GTDB taxonomy): Bacteria > Bacillota > Clostridia > Oscillospirales > CAG-382 > UBA1206. The sequence goes on from DBXS01000013.1 coordinate 7,396, forward strand.
AGAACATAGATAACCTCCACCAGGAGGCGGGGAGCAAGACGGTGTACGAACTTCACGGCTCGGTTTACCGCAACCGCTGCACGCGGTGCGGCAAAAAATACGGGCTCGATCATATTATGAATACCGAAGGCGTGCCGCGCTGCGAACACTGCGGCGGCATAATAAAGCCCGACGTGGTGCTTTACGAAGAACAGCTCGACCCCGACTGCATCACTTCCGCCTGCCGCGCCATAGCGAACGCCGACGTGCTCATCATAGGCGGAACGTCGCTCACAGTCTACCCGGCGGCGTCGTTCGTCAACTATTTTTCGGGTCAGCATCTCGTACTCATCAACAAGACCCCCACGCCCGCCGATAAACTCGCCGACCTCGTCATCCACGGCGATATAGCGGAAGCGATGAAACTCGACTGAAGCCACACAAGGAGCGAATATGACGCATATCCTTTCACCCGCGGGCGACCCCGAATCGCTCAAGGCGGCGGTGTACGCCGGCGCCGACGAGGTGTATTTCGGGCTTTCGTCTTTCAATGCGCGCGCCGGCGCCGTCAATTTCGATATCTCCGCCGCCGCAAAAGCAATAGAATTCTGCCGCGTTTACGGCGTGGGCGTGGATATCACGCTCAACACGCTGCTGTACGGGCGCGAATTCCCGCGCGCGCTCGAAATGGTGCGCGAGCTCGAAAAAGCCGCCCCGCCCGACGCGTATATAATACAGGACCCAGGACTTGCGCGCGAACTGTTATGCGAATTCCCGGGGCTGACCCTGCACGCCTCCACCCAGATGCAGATCCACGGCTCGTACGCCGCGCCGGTGCTCAAAAAGCTGGGCTTTTCACGCGCGGTGCTCGCGCGCGAAATGGACGAAAACGAAATAGCCGCGTTCGCGAAATGCGGGCTCGAGACCGAAGTCTTCATCCACGGCGCCATATGCGTGTGCCGCTCGGGCGCCTGCCTTATGTCTTCGATGATAGGCAAACGGTCGGGCAACCGCGGCGAATGCGCCTATCCCTGCCGTATGGAATACAACGGCGCGTATCCGCTTTCGCTCAAGGATATGTGCCTTGCGCGGCAGATCCCGCGGCTGCTCGAACTGGGCGTGGACGCGCTCAAGATAGAAGGCCGTATGCGTTCGCCCGAATACGTTTACGGCGTCACCTCGGTCTACCGCAGGCTGGTCGACGAACGCCGTGCCGCCACCGAAAACGAAATGAAATATCTCGCCGACCTGTTTTCGCGCAGCGGATTCACCAGCGGCTATTTCACCGGCAGCCGCGGCAGCGCGATGTTCGGCGTGCGCACCGAAGAAGATAAAGAAAAAACGCGGGCGGCGAAGGTGGAGATCGTCCCCCGTATGCTGCCCGTAAAGATAGAAGCGTTTTCAAAAGAAGGCGCGCCGTTTTCGCTCGCGCTCGAGTCGAACGGCGTGCGCGCGGAAAAGACCGCGTTTATCCGCGAAAAAGCGCAGAACCGCGAGACCGCGGCGCAGGACGTGGAAAAACAGCTCGTCAAGCTGGGCGGGACTCCGTTTTACGCCGAAAACGTGCGCGTAGATATCGCCCCCGGCGGATTTTACCCGGTCTCGGCGCTCAACGCGCTGCGCCGCGACGCCGCAAGCGGATTGCAGCAGGCGCTGATATCTGCGCACGCGCCGGTCCGTAAGGCAAAAACGCCGCTTCCTCCAAGAAAAGCCGACCGCGCGCCGGGCGGTCTGCGTATACGGTTCGAAGGCAGACAGGTCGGCGAAAACGCGTTTGATGCGGCAGACACCGCCGTGTTCCCGCTGGAAAACGAAAAGACGTGGCAAAAATTCGCGCCGTCCTGCGCGCAGAAGATATCGCTGCTGCTGCCGGGGTTCATCTTTGAAGAAGATATTCCCATAATAAAGGAACTGCTCGCAAAAGCCAAAAGCGCGGGCATAACGCGCGTAACGCTGCCCAACGCCTCGTTCCTGCCGCTTTGCGAAGGATTCGTCTGCGAGGGCGGGTACGAGCTCAACTGCATAAGTCCGCAGACCGCGCGCACGCTGTACGACCTGGGATTCGATTCGGTGTGCGCCTCGCCGGAATCGAAAAACGCGTCGTTCTGCGATTTCGCCGTGGTCTACGGCAGGGTGCGCGTGATGCAGACGCGCAACTGCATAATAAAGAATCTGGGCCGCTGCACCGGCGGCGCCGGAGGGACGCTGCGCGACCGCACCGGCGCGCAATTCCCGGTATCCTGCGCGTTTTCTCACGGGAACGTCATCTACAATTCCGTGCCGGTGTGGCTGCTCGATAAAGCGGTCGCCGCTTCGCCGGTGCTTATATTCACCGACGAAACCGCCGCCCGCCAGGACGCGGTGCTCGCTTCGCTCGAGGCGCGCTCGGCGCCCGACGTAAAGTTCACAAGGGCGTATATGGGATAGGTGATTTTGCATACAAAAAAGTCCAAAGCGTCAGCGAGGCGCTTTGAAGGACAGACAAAAACGCCGGCTGAAATAAGGATCTGATTCCTTACGTCAGCCGGTTTTTTCGCGCGCCGCAAGCGGGACGTTTGCGCGTTAAACGTCAATTATCAACGACGACGCTCCCTGCGGTCGCAATGATGATTTGCGGTATGACCGCAAAACGGTGAGACGAGTTCCTTCTATGCGCCCGAAGGCGCTCATAATTCGGCGCAGCCGATCATAATGCGCGCAGCGCTCATAATGTGAAACTCATCGTTTTTTAATAGTCCCAGTGGTCGACGGGATCGGGCGTGTAATAATCGTAATACGCGGTGACGCGCGTGTCGTTCAAATTCGCTTTAAACGGCTCGGCGTCGGCGGACATCGGGCTTTCGGGAAAGACGAACAGCACCCAGTGCTTCAGCTCGTGCACGATCACTTTGTCGGGGTCGTCGCTCGAAAGGTCGAACTCTATGGATCTGAGCGCCCAGCGCTTGTCGGAGCTCGAAAGCGGCAGCGTCCTCACGTTGCCGTCGGCGTCCAGAACGGTCCAGTACGGGCGGCCGTTCCTTATCTTTGCGCTTTCGTAAAGCAGAACGAAGCGCGAGCCTTCGCGGGTGGATATGGAATCGAAGGTGTGCTTTTTGAAATACCCGTCGCAGCCGGTGAAGACCATACCGAAATTCTGCGCCTTGTTTTCGTATATCGCAAGCTTGCCAAGCGCGTAAAGCGAGGCGTTCTGCTTGGGGTAGTGGCATATCTCGCCGCCGCAGACGATACCCAGGCATTCCGTAACGTACGGCTTTCCGTCGCGCAGCTCCACGAACCTGCCTTCAAAGCCCGTGGCTTTTTTGCCGTACCAGTCGAGCGTGAAAAGCTCTTTGTCGATCACGCAGAACGGATACGGATAAACGTCCGCGTCGCTTTTGCGGCCGGTGTATATAAGTTTCCTGCCGGGGAAAGCGTCGCTCGTCATCTCAGTTTGATCGCCGCCCGCCGGCCGTACGGATATCTCCTGCGTAAGGTATACGCCCGTCTCGGGTGATTTGAAATACTTGCTTTCATAGTCAAGCCGTATATCTTTCAGGCTGGCTTTTACTTCCGCGCGGCCGTGCATCACCACGGTGTACGGATCGTCGCTGTTGATATCGAACTCTATCGCCGTGCCGTAATAATCGCCCATCTCTTCGGAATACGGCAGCGTGTAGACGTTGCCGAGCATATCCATTACGAGCGGATGCGCGTATTTGCCCGGCGAACTCAGCAAGATATATTCACAGCCGTCGCGCGTGGTCGGAAAAGTGCGCATTATCGCTACATTTTCTTCCGGGTCGGCGCCATTGCCGCAGGCGTAGAATATGACCGGATCTTCGGCGATTATCCCGCTCACGTATATATTGTGCAGCCGGTAAGGGAAGTAATAATCGGCGAAAACGACCGTGTCGCCGCATATCACGGCGCTGCCGTTGCTGCGCGCTATCATTTCGCTGTTATAGCGGTAAAGCATATCGGTATAATAGCAATACGCCGGCTGCCCGTTCCATTCGGTCTCCCACAGCGCTTTGCCCAGCACGCAGCACGGATATATATCGTCGCCCTCCGAGTTCATCCTCGCCAGCGTAACTCCCGGGAAAGTGCCGCACGTAAAGAACGGTCCGCCATCCCCCACCGGCACGACGTCCGTGATCTCGGGGATCTCGTTCTGCTCCGGGTCCGTATAATACTCGCTGCGCCTGACTTCGCGCAGATCGTCGAGATCGGCGGAAAACTCTTTGACGTCATATCTCTTTTCGCTTTCGTCCCATATATACGCCGCGACTATCACGGTATCGGGGGTCTCGCCGTTTTCGTCTAACTCTATGCTGAATACCGGCTTCCGCCCGCCTTCGTATTCGGGCAGCGCGCGGAACGCGCCGCTTTTTGTCATAACGACCCATTCGTCGAACTCGTAAGCGTACGATTTGGTCGATCTGAAGAATACAAAGTCGCTGTCTTCGCGGCAGCTCAGACCGCCTTCCACGGAAATCGATCGCAGTTGACCGTCTTCAACGTAATAAAGCCAACAGGCTTCCGGCGTTTCTTCGGACTGCAAAGGCTGTTTTACCAAGTTATCGCCGAGCTTTTCAAAAGGTATTTGGCTGCGGCTGCCNNCCTGCCGCTGCTGCCGCACAACAGGACATACTCCTGCGTTATCTCTTTGCCGGTATCTTTGCTCAAAACGTATTCGCCTTTGTAGACCGTCGCCTTGGCGCCGGAGGAGTCTTCTATGGTGAACACTTCGGAATCTATCACGAACACCGCGGGATACGCCATACGCCAGCCCGTGATCACCTGCCTGCCGGGGTAGTCTTCGTCTTTGGTGAGCCGCAGAACGACAGAGGACCCCGTATTCGTTTTTCTGTAATAATAGCTGTCTATCTTCGTTTTGTACAGGTCGCGCAAATTTCCGCTTTTGCTTACCTTTTCGCCGTTTTTAAGGTATTCCGCAATAACGTCGTCGGGGTCTTCGGTGGATGCGTCGAACGCGACTCCGGTGACGTCCCATTTGTATTCGCTCGGCACGGGCAGCGCGTAGACTTCGCCTTCGTTATCGAGTATGAACCACTGGGGCAGATCGGCGTTGACGTCGGCGTCGATTATGACGAACTTGCTGTTTTCGTCCGTGCGCAGCTCGTCGTAGTAGAGCACCCTGTATTTATCGGTGTTCCTGCACAGTATCGAACGCTCGCCGCCTCCGGTCACTATCAGCTTGCCCAAAAGCTTTGGCTCTCCGTCGCCGGAACCGCAAACGTAGCGCATTTCGCCGTCCCACGCGTACGCGTAAGCGTCCTGCGCGGAATCTGTGCCTGTGACGTATTTGCCTTCGACAAGCACGCCGGTCTTGCCGCCCCACACGAACGTGAACACCTCGCGTTCCGCTGCGACGAACGGGTATTTTCCGGCGGCGTCCGCCGAACGGTACAGCGTTTTGCCGGGCCAGGCTTCGTCGGTGAACTGCATATCTGCGTAAGAAAGTATCTCGGGCGCCGAGCTTTCTTCCGCGCTTTCGTCAAGCGAACTCTCTTCGGCCGAGCTCTCTTCTTCGCCGCTTTTGTCTTTGGGGTCGGTCATCATACACGCGGCGAGCGTCACGCACAGGACGACCGACGTTATCACTATCCACAGCGTGGGCTTTTTGTAACCGAATATCCTCTTCACGCGCTCTTTCACGCCCGTCTCGCCGAACGCCACCGGGCACGCCGAAATCACGCGCCGCGCGTGGTTCAGGTCTAAAAGCGTCTGCGAATAATCGGCGCGTTCTCCGCCGCTCATATTCGCTATCACGCGCTCGTCGCACGCGAACTCGACGTCGCGGCAGAAGAGGATATACGCCAGCCACGCCAGCGGATTGAACCAGTACGCCGAAAGCAGCAGATATCCCAGCGGCTTCCATATATGGTCCAGTCGCTTTATATGCACCCTTTCGTGCGCAAGCACGTGTTCGCGCGTTTGTCCGTTCATATCCGGGATCAGATATATGCGCGGCCTGAAAAGCCCGAAAACGAACGGCGTGTCTATGTTTTCGCATTCATAATATTCGCCGGCGCGCTTGCTCGAGCGGACTTTTCGCCACAGCCGTACGTACGCGAACGCCGCGTAGACAAGCATCAGCCCCGCGCCGGATATCCATATTATCGCGGCGATCTCGGTTACCGTGAACGCCGATGCGCCGACTTCGGTCTCTGCCGCCGTTTGTCCGGTTTCCGCGGCGGGTCCGGGCTCGGCGGGAGCCAGCGCGTTATCCAGCGCCGGGAACCCGGTGCTTATGACTATGCGGCTTCTGCCGCTCGCGCGCTGCGCCCTTTCTTCGTCGCTCGCCGGCTGATGCACGTCGCCCGACGGCTGCCCGGGAACGGATATATCCGCGGGTGCGGGCGTTTCTTCCATCACGCTCACGGTGTTTACGCTGGGTATCACGCTGAGCACGCTCTGGAACGAAAACGGCAGCAGAAGCCTCAGCGCGACCATCGCCCACAGCACGCAGAACAACCGCCTGGGCGCTTTTTTGAAAATAAGGCGCAGCAGAGAAACGGCGATGACGAGCCATCCCGCGGCGACGCTTATGTTCAGCAGTTTAAGGAACGCGTTTGCCATTTTACAGCTCCTTTCTGTACTCGTCGATCATGCGCTGGATCTCGTCCACTTCGGCCTTCGAAAGCGTGCGGCGCGAAGCGAACGCCGAAATGAACGAAGGCAGCGAGCCCCCGAAAGTTTCGCGCACGAAGCGTTCGCTCTTTTCGGAATGGAACTCTTCCGCCGATACCAGCGAGCGCACCGTCCCGTTTTCGTTCACAAACAGACCTTTTTCGCAAAGCTTGCGCAGCACCGTGTAGGTCGTCGGCTTTTTCCAGCCGAACTTTTCGCGGCAAAGCTCCACGAGCCTGCCGGAAGGCGCCGGCTCGTTTTCCCATATCAGTTCGGCAAACCGCGCCTGAAGGTCTCCCAGCTCGGCGGCCGCGCCGTCTTTATTTCCGTTTTTCATACCAAATCGCCCCTTCCGTTGGTTTATTGCGATAAACCTCACTTATGGTTTATCATAAACAAACCCGTTTGTCAAGGACTTTTTTCAAAAAAAGCGCAAAACGCAAAAAAGCCGGCGGAAAAACGCTCCGCCGGCTAAAATAACGCCTTATTTTATTTTCTCGCCGTCGAGCTCGGCGGATATCAGTTTTTCGCCCGAATAGACGAGCTTGAGCGAAAAGAACGGCGCGTCTTTGGCGAGCAGATCCAGAAAGATCCTGTCGCCCTCCCACGCGGGCAGCGCGCTCAGCCGGTCTTTTTTCACCCATTCCAGCACGCCCTCGTCGCAATCGCGCAGCGTGCCTTCGAACCCGTGCACCGTGAACAGATGCATATATTCCGTGCCGAACTCGTCCGAAACGAACGTCACCACGCCGCGGTAACGCCATTCGCGCGCGGTAAGCCCGGTCTCTTCAAAGATCTCGCGTTTCATACAGTCTTCGGGCGATTCGCCTTCTTCAAAGTGGCCGCCCACGCCTATCCATTTGCCGCCGTTTTCGTCGTTTTTCTTCTTTACGCGGTGCAGCATCAGATACGCGCCGTCTTTTTCTATGTAGCAAAGCGTGGTCATATTCGTCTTCATACGCATTTGCCTCCCAGAACGGCGTAGATCGCGCGCAGCGAGGATATGCGGAAGTCGCAGCTGCAGTTTTTGTACGGCTTGCCGTTGGTGACGTGGCAGGTCAGCACCCCGGCGCGCGCGCCCGAAAGTATGTCGAGCTCCCTGTCGCCCACCATGACGGTCTTTGATTTGTCAAGTCCGTTGCGCGCCGCGATCAGCTCCACCGCCTCGGGCGAAGGCTTCGGCGCCACGCCGTCGGCGAGAGTCACGATATCGGTGAAATACTCAAGCGTTTCCCAGTAACCCATCAGCGTGTAGACGTCGGTGTTGCGGTGCGTGAACATAAAATTCTTCCGCCCGCTTTCGCATATGATGCGCAAAAGCTCGCGCGCGTAGGGGAACGGTCCCCCCTGAGATACGGGATCCCACCGGTGGATGCGGTGGTATTCGGCGCGGAGCGCTTCGTAATCCAGCCCTTTTTCGGTGTTGTACCACGCGAACGCGGCGCCGATATTTTCCATCATCAGCTCGTAGACCTTCGCTTCGTCGGGCTCGCCGCCGACCGCGCGCACCGCCGCGCAGAAGCACGGTATGGTGTAGCTGTAGGTGTCGAACAGCGTGCCGTCGAAATCCCATATGAAGTTTTGAATATTTTCAAGTCCGCGCGCGCGTTCAAGCTCGCATTTGTCCATATCTTACCTCAATGTCCGTTAGCCGCTTTGTAGCCCAGATAGAATTTGTATCCGTCAAAGCAGGGATCGTCTTCGGTCAGGCCGCAGAGCAACTGCGCGCCGCCGTACTTGCGCGATTTTATCCCCGCGAGCATTATCTTCACGGCGTCGAGCATGCTTTCCACGCTCGCCATACTGTTTTCCTTGCCTTCGAAATAATTGCAGACCTGCTTGAGCATGGCTTCGTAGACCTTGTTCGAATCTATTTTATACACGAACGTGGTCTTTTTTGTCATAACCACGGCGGTGGAAGGCTGCCAGCCCTTTTTGCAGATGTGGTAGTACGCCGAAACGCCGTTCGCGAATATCACGCGGTAGGAATCCACCTCCACGCCGCCCGCGTCGTTGGCGCCGACGAATTCGGTCGAAACGGGCGCGCTGTCGTTGACGAATCCCAGTATCTCCTCCACGGCGTGGATGGCGTAGTTGAATTCGTCCACGCCCACGGTCGCCGTGACCGAAATGATATCTTCGGCGGCGGCGTTTTTGAAGAAATCGTCGTGCTCGTAGGTATAGCGCATCGCGGAAGTGCCCAGAATGACCTTGCCTTCCGCCGCCCATTTTTCAATTATCCGCGCGTCGCGCAGGTTGCCGACTATGGGCTTGTCTATGAACACAGGCACGTTTTTTTCCACAAACGGTGTGCAAAGCTCTATGTGGCGGTCCCAGTCGCACGACTGGATGAACGCGACGTCTATGTTTTCTGCCATTTCGTAAAGATCGGTATAGCGCTTTTCCAGCCCGAATTTTTTGATGAACGAATCCACTTCTTCGTCGGTGCGGAACCCGTCGTTGTAAATGGCGGTGTAGCGCGCGCGGTCTTCTTTGAGCAGTATTTCGGCGAACGAGGGCGCGTGAGAGGTGTCGATGTTTACGGTGCCGATGCGAATCATATAAAACGCTCCTTTTGCTTTATTTTGAATGTATTTTACCACCCCGCGCGCAAAAAGTCAATAGCTACACCGCCTTTATCACGCATACCGACATATCGTCGCTCGCTTCGCCGCCGCGCCGCGATTCCAGTATCGCCGAAGCGTACGCCGAAGCGGTCTTTTTCTTTTCCGGAGCGGGCGGAACGCCGCGGGCGGGGCAGGCGCCGTCCGAAAGCATAACGAGTATGTCGCCGCGGCGGAACGAAAGCGTGGTCTGCGTCACCTTCATGCCGCCCAGCACCCCGGCGGGCGGCGTGTCGGTGGCTATCTTCCAGCACCTGCCGGCGCGGAACAGGAACGAAGGCGCCGCCCCCGCCTTGATTATGCACGCCTCGCCCGAAACGCGGTCCACCTCCAGCAGATCGACGGTGGTGAACACCTCGTCCCGGCGCGAAAGCAGCATGCGATTGAGCATGGCGAGCGCCTCTTTTTTGTCGCCGCCGGCGAGTATGAGTTTTTCCATAAACAGCGCCGCCAGGCGCGAACACGCCGCCGCGTCCGCGCCGGATCCCATCCCGTCGGCGAGCAGGGAATAGAACACGCATTCTTCGCTTTCAAACGCCACGGCGGTGTCGCCGCTCATTTCTTCGCCTGTCTTGCCGGCGCACGCCTTGCCGTATTCGATCCGTATGCGCGGCAGCGCGCGCAGCGTCACGTCCCAGCCTTGCGGAGTTTTGACCATCTCCGGTGCGGAAACGCGCGCGTTCACGGCGCGCGCCACGGTAAAGCGCAGGTCTTCGGGAGTCATGCCGCATTTTTCCATCACCGCGTCCTTTATTATCACCTGCGGCGACTTTTTCCCGCGCACGCACACGCCGGAAAATACGAGCCCCTGCTTTTCCAGCGCGCTTTTCAGCGCCGCGGCGGCGGAAAGGTCGCGCACCGTGCGCGTTTCGGCGCGTTCGCCCGCCGAACACAGCACGCGTGCAAACGACATATAGCTTTCGGCCCTTTCGTCCGCGGCTTTTGCTTCTTTTCTGCCCAGCGCCGCCGCGTGCGCGAGCGCGTTTTTGGCGAGCGTCTGCGCGTGCGGACACCGTTCGTATATGTGCCCCGGCAGAGGGATATTCTGCGCGGCGAGTCCGGTCAGGTGGTTTACATAATCAAATTTATCAATGCGGCATTCCGCGCAGCGGCGGCACTTTCCGCACGCCGAAAACAGCGCTTCCTTGACCTTTGCGCTTATCTCGTCGCGCGGGATATGCGCGCCGGACTGCGTGCAGAACGCTTCGGATATGGCGGCGAACGCCGCCGACATTTTTTTCAGTTCCTCCCCGGCGCCGGATGATACCGGCAAGCTTTCGCGCTTCGGTCCGGGGAGCTTCTTTTCCGCCGCGGCGTAAAGGACCGCGCCAGCGATCAGATTGAAAAACTGCGGGAACGCGCCTTCCGCGGACGCGAGATACACCCCGGACGTGAGCGAAAGCAGCGTGGAAAATACGAGCGAAAACCACTTTGAATCCGGGCGGAAAACGCCGTACGCCATCCCCGCCGTGCACATCACGGGGATATAAACTTCACCCGCGGCGAGCCCGCAGGCGAACCCGCACATCCCGCCGAAAAACGGGCTTTCGCGCCCGGCGCACAGCGCGAGGAAGAACCCCGCGGCAAGCGAAGGCGAAACGGCGGAAGAACTTATGACTCCCAGCGCGCGTACGACGCAAAACGCCCACGCGAGTAAGGATATCTGCCTGCGGCTCCTGTTGTGCGCGCTCGCCGAAAACGGCTCGTGCAGCGCCAGCAGACACGCGAACAGCGGCAGGATCGCCAGCGTGCACGCGGCGCGGAACGCCGAGCCCAAAAACACGCTTTCGTTAAAACTCCCGCACAGCGCGCAAAACGCCGTCGCCCCCAGAGCGAGGCGCAGCGACACGAATACGGTGTGTTCCTTTTTGCGTCTTTTCCTTATGTAACGCACGGCGAACGCCGCCATCGCCGCCGCGGCGCGCACGTACCCGGAACTTCCTCCGGCAAGCGACGCCGCAAGCACTCCGGCAAATTCCGGGAATCTCAAATCAGGCGCTCCGCAGCACAGCGCCAGCCCGAACGGGAACACTCCGCACCGCGCTTCCGAAAGCGCAAGGAGCAGCCCGAACGCAAACCTCGCCCCCTTCATAAGATATGATGTGTATTTTTGTCTTTTCGCATCCATAACGCACGTCCTCCGGTCATCGAACAGGGTGCGCATATTATAACTCCGGGTTTACGTAATGTGTGTCGAACCGTCGCCGATTATTTTTTCTTTTACTGCCGCCTTTTGGCGCGGAACGCACCTTTTGGGCAATAAAAGTTACCGCCGCTCGAATCGTAGCGCCGCCCCGCCCGCTGCGCACGCGTGCGCACAAAAAACAAAATACTTGACAAAAACCGCATTGCGGTATATAATATAAAAGATTATAAGGGCAAGTGTCCGCATTTTGCGCGGAACGCGCTTGTAAAAAGGAACGCGAAAGGAGGTCCGCAGGTATGGCGTTCGTAATACTGTTCATGTTCACGGGGGCTGTCGCCGCCCGTTACCTTAAAAAAATGAATTACCGCGTGGCGCTGGCGTGCCATTCGGCGGCGTTCACCGTGGCGCTGGTGTACATATCGTTCATGCCCGGGCTCGGCGCGTTCTTTGGACTGTGGAGCCGCGTGCTCGGCGAGCAGACCGTCCGTGCGGTAAGCGACATGCTTTACGGCTTTCCCGCCGGAGGCGCCGCCGCCGTAACGGTGATTTGCGCGCTGGCTTCGCTCACCGCGCTGCAAAGCGCGTTCCTCGCGGTCTCCGCCGCGCAAAAGCTCGGCGCAATGGTGCTCAAGCTCGCAAAAGAGCATACCGCCGCGTCTCCCGCCGGCGTTTCGTGCCGCGCGGCAGCGCAGTCGTACCGCCGTTTGAGCGCCGAAAGGCGTTATGTCACCCTTTGCAGCTGGCTCTGCTGATCCTTCGCCTGCGTGTCCTTCCGCGCCTGCGGCGCCCGCGTTCCCCGTAAAGGGCATGTGCCCCGCCGCGCGGGATACAAACCGAAAACTTAAAAAAACAAAAAGCCAAAAATAAAAAATAAAAAAACAGGAGTAAAAACCACAATGAAAAAGACCAACAAAAAGGGCTTTACGCTCGTAGAACTCGTTATCGTTATCGCAGTCATCGCCATCCTCGCCGCCGTGCTTATCCCTGTGTTCAGCAATTTGATTAACGACGCTAAAGAAGCGGCTGCTCTTGCAGACGCAAGAACCGTTTATGAACAGTATATCGTTGAAGCTGCTCAGGCTAAAGAAGAAGTAGCCGGCGATCTTATTATTCAAGCTGACGAGACACATTATTTTGCTGTCAAGGAAGGCGCTTTTGATACTAATCCCAACAAAGATCTTGATGCAGCCAAAAAGTTTTTCGCAGCTGAAGGAAAAACGGTTAACACCACTATCAAGGTAGTGAACACAAAGAACGTTTACATTGTTACCCTTTCTGACGAGACTTCAGGTGGCTAATACTTTATTTTGGTAACATCCAACTGCAATGCAAGTAACTGCACACCCGGCATAATGTCGGGTGTGCAGTATAGTTGAGCCAATTGCAAAAATCCTTTTAGGAGGTTCGAGAATTGAAAAAAAACAACAAGAACGGTTTCACGCTTGTAGAACTTGTTATTGTTATTGCAGTTATTGCAATACTCGCCGCGGTATTAATCCCGGCGTTTGGCAATATAATAAAGAATGCTGAAGATGCGACATATGAGGCAAATAGAAGCAACCAGCAGACCAAGGACACAATTGAGAAAATCGACGAGCCCAACTATATGACGTGGGAAGATTTTGAAGCTAAATTTGCTACTCTACTCGCTGGCGTTGGTTCAAATCCAAGCGTGGACGATATAAACAATGCTATAAAAGAAGCACTTGCAGCTCAATATATCGACAAGGGTATTAGCGAAGAGCAAATTAAGGATATTATTGAAAGAACGATTAATGGTAAGTACACAGACGTTCAATTAAAAGCTGTAATTGAGGCCGCGCTTAGTAGATTTGATAATGTAACGCCGGAAGATGTTAATAGTATCGTTAATAAAGCTTTATCCAAATTGGATAAAAGAGTTGGTATCAGCAAAGATGAAATGAAAACCGCAATAGACGCTGCTTTTGAGAATGTCCCAGATGGTACTTCAATAGCTGATATGATTAGCGGTGCTATAGAGAATTTTAACCCGACGCTCACGGACGATGATTATCAAGCGATTGCGGAAATAGTTGTCGCACAGATTGGTAAACCCAAAGCCCAAGTACTGCCCCTTGATTGTTTAGAATGCAAACTTGACGATTTGGCACAGAATCTTGGCTTAAACTTGCCAGATGAATTAAATGGCAAATCACTCAAAACAGACGTGGCATTTGCGTTTGTCGCTTCAGATGAGCCAACTGACATAGACTTGAATTTTACTAATCCACATAATTGGTACGCTGATTATGAAGTAACGTTTGATAAACCCATCGAAGCAAATACTGTCTGCTTAATGGGTGCATATGATATAGTTTTCAACGGCAAACCCATACCCATTGACCTGCCCGCGGTGCCCGCCGGTACAAGGCAATTTTTATTGAAAGATTATGTTTTTCCTATGATTGCCGACGGAGCTCATGGCGCAGTTAATTATTCGGACGTTTTGACTTTGCATGAATTTAGAGGCGGTGCATTTAATATCAGCGAAGACAATCATAGCAAAAACGTGAAAATGATTGTTAGACTTTGCATATATGAAGGTTTTGACGGAACCGATTATTTTGGCAGACGTATAGTTATTAATGAAACAACATGGAATATGGGGGAAACTTCCATACAATCAAGTAATGTTGATTTGGCACCTATTTTGATAGAGCTATTCGGCAATTAATTTTCTATTAAATGTTGTTCAACTCATATTGATTAGTAAGCAGCCCGCTGGTTAATAACCGCGGGCTGACTTTTTACTGAAAAAGAGCCGTGCGCGGCTTCCTTTTTTTATGCCGTACGCGCGTTTTCCCCTTTCCCCACCCCTTTGCGCGCGCCCGCCGCCGTTCCCCCGGCCCGCTCCGCGCGCCTCCGCCCGCGCGCGCAAAGGGGTAAAAAGAAGGGGCGCGTTTCCTTCTGTGCAAATAGGCAAAGGGGTAAAAAGAAGGGGCGCGTTTTCTTCTGTGCAAATAGGGTAAAAGCGTCGGCGCGCCTCCGCCCGCGCGCAAAGGGGCATAAAAAGAAAGCGCTGCGTTTTCCCGATGCGCTTCCGGCGCTCATCATTCGGCGCAGCTGATCATAATGCGCCGAAGGCGCTTATAATTTGCAAAGCGCTCATCCTGTCTCTTGCGCTGCCGCGCGCCGCACCGAGCTCACCACGCTGCGGCATACCGCGGCGGCGGGCGGGGCGAATATCATCCCCCATACGCCAAAAAGCTTCAGCCCCGCGTACATGGCTATAAGCGCCGGCAGCGGCGGAAGTCCCACGCTTTTCGCCACCAGACGCGGCTCGGCGATCTCGCGTATCACCGTCATTACGCCGAACGTGATAAGCAGCGCCAGTCCGCGCGCCGTGTCGCCAAACAGCAGCGCGCCTATGCCCCACGGCGCAAGTATCATCCCCGCGCCCAGCACGGGCAGGATGTCGAACGCCGCTATGAGCAGCGCGCCCGCCAGCGGATATTCCGCGCCTATCAGCGAAAGCGAAGCGAAAAGCTCGGCGAACGTCATCAAAAACAGTATCGCGTATGCGCGCAGCATCGCGGGAAGGGTGGAATGCAGCTCGCTTTTGCATACCGCCGCGTATTTGCGCGCGCCGCCCGGGACGAGCGAAGCGAGCGCCCGGTTGACGTTTTCGTACCCCACGGTCATGTAGTACGAAGAAAGCGCCAGCACAAAGGCGTAAAGGAACGCTCCCGGCAGAAACGACACCAGCGCGCCCAGCGCCGGCAGGACCGCCGAACTCACCGCGCTTATCACGTCGATCGCGGCGTCGCCGAGCCGCGCGTCCACGTCTTTCCACACGCCGGTCAGCCAGTCTTCGATATCTAAAAACGGCACGGCGGAATCTATGCGCTTTATTATCCCGGCGGCAAATCCGGGATCGCTGCGCGCGCGGTCTATAAGTCCGGCGGCGTCGCGCGCAAGCGAAGAAAGCTCGCGGTAGATCCGCGCCGCGGCGAGCGCGCACAGCCCGGCGAACAGCGCCGAAGCCAAAAGGACGAACGCCGCCGCGGCTATCCTGCGCGCCGCCCGCCCGCCGCGTATCCGCCGCATAAGCGGCTGCAGCAGCGAAGCGAGCAGATACGCAAAAATAAACGGCGAAAGCGCCGGCAGCGCGTAGCGTACCGCAAGCCATACCGCGGCCATCGCCGCCGCCGCGTAAAGCAGTATAACGGGTATGCGTTTGTACGGTTCCTTTGGCAGCATTTTTACCCCTTTGCCGTTTTTTGCTTTAAAAAAATAGAAAATTGGTATTGACAAACCGAAAAGCGTGTGATATTATAGTTAGGCTAATCGGGACGTGGCCTGTTAGTCAAGCGGTCAAGACGTCGCCCTCTCACGGCGAAGACAGGAGTTCGATTCTCCTACGGGTCACCACTTGTCAACCGTTATTTTTGCCACATTGCATTTTATGTAATCGTTTGTGTAAAAATATTAAATATATCAAATCTTTGCGGAATAGTGTAACGGCAGCACGCCTGACTCTGACTCAGTCTGTGAGGGTTCAAATCCTTCTTCCGCAGCCAGAAAAAAGCACGCGAAAGCGTGCTTTTTTCAATGATGTTTGCCCT
>DBXS01000013.1:23408-51307 GCA_002310055.1 Clostridiales bacterium UBA1206
ATGATGTGTCCTGCGGGACATTGGGGCAAACATCTCATCATTGATCGCAAAGCGATCTACATCATTTCGGAGCGAATAGGGGTTCCCCGACGCGAACTTGAGAGCGTTGGGGGTTCCAGTAGCGAAGATACATCATTAGACGCCAAAGGCGGCGACATCATTGATTTTTGCGTTCAAATATGATATAATTCAACAAAAAGGAGAACGTGAAAATGAAAGAAAACAAACTTGCCGATATCTCCATGGACTTCTCCGTTCAAATAATAAATCTCGTAAAATATTTGAAATCAAAACATGAGTCAGTCATTTCAAATCAAATCGGCAGAAGCGGAACTTCCATCGGCGCAAATATTTACGAAGCAAACTACGCACAGGGCAAGAAAGATTTTGTTTCCAAACTTGAGATTGCCTTGAAAGAAGCAAGCGAGACCGGCTATTGGTTAGAACTGTTGCATCGGACGGGATACATAGAAGATTCCACATTCGATTCTTTGAACGATCAATGCACAACTATTCGCGTGATGCTGGTATCGTCGTGCAGAACCGCTAAGCGAAACATGGAACCAAATTGACAAACCGGACTTTGTCGAGCAAACGGCAACGGCAGGCTGCTTTTTTCAATGATGTTTGCCCCTTACGGGGCAAATGATGTGTGTCTGCGACACATGATGTTGCCTTCGGCAATGATGTGTGCCTGCGGGCACATGAGGGCAAACATCTCATCATTGTGAGCGATAGCGAACAACATCATTTCTGCGTCAGCAGATTCATCATCAGCCGCCATAGGCGGCGACATCATTGATTTTTGCGTTCAAATATGAAGGCTGCTTTTTTCAATGATGTTTGCCCTGTCGGGCAAATGATGTGCGCTTCGCGTATGATATACGCATTCGGCGTATTGACGGCGTCCCCCGAACGCCCGGATGAAAAAAGCCCGCCTGTTGGCGGACTTTTTTGTATGGTGGATGTTAAGGAACTCGAATCCCTGACCACTCGCACGTCAAGCGAGTGCTCTACCAGCTGAGCTAAACATCCGTTTCGATGGTGAAAGTAATTATATCACGCAAAATTGCGTTTGTCAATAGGCAGTTTTTCAAAATTTTCCGTTTTGCGCTCCCGGCGTTTTTGCGGTCGCTGACGCGGAAAAAATCCGCTTTCCGCATTCAAACGCGGCGCTTGTATTTATTTCCGATTGACTTTTTACTCTTTATAATATATAATAGCATTCGGAACAACATACGGAGGTGTGGCGAAATATGCAAATCAAAAAACACCGCGTCTTTTACAATATTGCGGCGGAAGAAAAATGGCTGGATTCGATGGGCGCAAAAGGATATCTGCTCGTCGGCGCCTCGCCGTTCACCTATCATTTCGAAAAACGCGGCGGCGAGCTGACATATTCGGTCGAATGGCTGGATTCGTCTCCGTACGCCGCCGAAAACGAACCTTACGTCAAGTCGCGCACGGGCAAGGAAACGTTCTGCTGCGGCAAAGGCTGCCGCGCCTATTTCGCTTCCGCCGGCGAATGCGCGCATTCCGCAAAGAGCGTGCTGCTCGCCAAGCGGAGATATAAGCGGACCGCGATCTTCTGGACGGTGATCGCCGCGCTGATGATCGGCCTGCTCGTATACAACGTGATATGGGCGGGCAAGTTCGACGAAATGGAATACGCCGCCAAGTCGGGATTATTCAAGAACCGTAATCCGGCGATCGCGTTCATGACGTTCGTGCTTCCGCTGACGGCGGCGTCGCTGCTTGCGGCTTTCTACTGTTTCGTCACGTATTTCAACTATAAAAATTACGCTTTCGGGCTCGATACTTTTCCGGAGCCCGCGGAACGGGAGGGAAGCGCGGAGTGAAAAGCCTTAAATACAAAGTGCGGCTTTCGGCGGTGGCAAAGCATTTTGCGCTGGAGCCCATATTCGTGCCCGCCAACTATAACGAAATTTACGTCACGCGCAGCGACCTTTCGCGCCCGGGACTTCCGCTGGCGGGGTTCTTCCTGCACTTCGAAAACGAACGCATACAGCTCATAGGCAACATGGAACACGGCTACCTTTCGTCGCTCACCCACGCCGACCGCGTATCCTCGCTGGAAAAGCTTATGCAGCACAAGATCGTGGCGCTCGTCGTCACGTCCGACCTGCCCGTGTTCGACGAGCTTTCGGAGCTGGCTAAACAGTACGATACGCCGGTTTTCCGCACGCATCAGACCACTTCGGCGTTTTCCGCGGCGCTAGCATCGTATTTGAGCGTGGAACTCGCCGAGCGCATCACCATCCACGGCGTGCTCGTCGAAGTCTACGGCGAAGGCATACTGATCCTCGGCGACAGCGGCATAGGCAAAAGCGAAACGGCTATCGAGCTCGTCAAGCGCGGCCACCGGCTCATCGCCGACGACGCGGTCGAGATCAAAAAGGTGTCGGCCATCTCGCTCGTGGGCACGGCGCCGTCGCTCATCCGCCACTACATAGAGCTGCGCGGCATCGGGATAGTCGACGTCAAGCGTATCTTCGGTATGGGCGCGGTCAAGGAGACAGAAAAGATAGACCTCGTCATCAATTTTGAAAACTGGGTGCAGGGCAAGGATTACGACCGGCTGGGGCTGGATTCCCAAACGCACGAGATACTGGGCATATCGCTCCCCGCCATCACCGTTCCGGTCAAACCCGGCAGAAACCTGGCGGTGATAATAGAAATAGCCGCCATGAACAACCGTCAGAAGAAGATGGGTTACAATACGGCGGAGGAATTCCTTAAAAAAATGAACGAAGAGACCGAAAACGAAAACGCGGAGGAATTAAAAGATGTATTATCTTGGCATTGATCTGGGAGGCACATTCATCAAAGCGGGCGTCGTGGATGAAAACGGCGCGATATTATACAAGGATCAGCTGGCGACCGAAGTCGACGGCGGGGCGGAGCATATCGTCGACCGCATGGCTCAGATATCGCTGGACGTCATAGAAAAAGCGGGACTCAAAGCAGAAGATATCGAATACGCCGGCGTGGCTTCGCCCGGTACGGCGGATTGCGAAAAAGGCGAAATGGTATACTGTTCGTCGTTCCCGTTCCTGCATTTTCCGCTCGCCGCAAAGATAAGCGAGCGCACCGGAATAAAGAAAGTCTACATAGAAAACGACGCCAACGCGGCGGCGAAAGGCGAAGCCGCGGTGGGCGCCGCAAAGGGATACGCCAATTCGGTGATGATAACGCTCGGCACCGGTATAGGCGGCGGATTCATCTTCGACGGCAGGATCTACACCGGTTTCAATTTCGCGGCCGCCGAGGTGGGGCATATGGTCATAGACCCTTCGGGCCCCGAATGTCAGTGCGGCAGAAAAGGCTGCTGGGAAAAACTCGCTTCCGCCACCGCCATGATCCGCATGGCGCGCGAGGAGATGGTATCGCATCCCGAATCGCTGATGTGGAAGCTCTGCGGCGGCGATCTGGACAAAGTCGACGCCAAGATCCCGTTTGACGCCAAGCGCGCCGGCGACGAGGCCGGGACGCGCGCAGTGGACAAGTTCGTTTATTATCTCGCCTGCGGACTGACCAATATAATCGATCTGCTCGAACCCGAGATAATCACCATAGGCGGCGGCGTGTGCAATCAGGGCGACTATCTGCTCGATCCGGTACGTGAAATAATCGCGCGCGAGCAGTATTCGCGCCACGGCGAACGCACCACGAAAATAGTTCGCGCCGCGTTGGGCAACGACGCCGGTATGATCGGCGCCGCCATGCTCGGAAGGTAATGATTCGGAAGGAATAATTTATGTCTCAGAACATCCAAAGCAAAACCTGCGTCACCATAGCGCTGCGCGGGATCGTCGTATTCCCGGGCGTGACCACCACGTTCGAGATCGCGCGCAAGGCGTCGGTCAAAGCGATGCGCCGCGCGCTGGAAAACGACAGCGATATCTTCCTCGTCACCCAGCGTGACACCGAAGTCGAATCGCCGTCGCTTGCCGACGTGTTCCCCGTGGGGGTGCTCGCAAAGTTAAAATACACGTTCCGCCTGCCCGGCGGCACCTGGCAGATAATGGCGGAAGGCGTCCGCCGCGCCGCGGTCGAGACCATGGCCGAGGAAGACGGCTGCCTGGTTTCACGCGTGGCGGTGGACGACACCGTTTACGAAGCCGATTATTACGCCGTAAAAAGCAAGATCGCCGCGGTGTACGAGGAACTCGAACAGTATCTGCGCTATTTTTCCAAGCCTTCCAAAGAGATACTTGAAGAAGCGCGCAGCATAGAAGATCCCGGCGTTTTCGCCGACCGCGTCGCTTCGGCTTTTATCGTAAAGTACGAAGATAAACAGCGCGTGCTTCAGGAACTCGACCCCGTAAGGCGGCTCGACGTCCTGCTCGAGATCTTCGACCGCGAAATAGATATCATGGAGCTCGAAAGCTCCATACACAACCGCGTGCGCACGCGGCTTTCCAAGACCCAGCGCGATATCTACCTGCGCGAACAGCTGCGCACCATAGAAAACGAGCTGGGCATGGACGACGATTACGGCGCCGACGAGGAATACGGCGCAAAGATCCGCGCCCGCAAGCTCCCGCGCGAGGTGGAAGAAAAACTGTTGGAAGAAAACGCCAAGCTGTGCAAAATGCAGTTCGGCTCGCCCGAGGCGACGGTCATACGCAATTACATAGAGACCTGTCTCGAACTCCAGTGGGGCAAAATGTCCAAGGGCGTCGCCGATATCAAAAAGGCGCGCGCCATACTCGACGAAGACCACGACGGCCTGCAGAAGGTCAAGGAACGCATACTCGAATTCATCGCGGTCAAGCAGCTCGCTCCCGAACTCAACGGGCAGATACTCTGCCTCGTGGGGCCTCCTGGCGTGGGCAAGACTTCGGTCGCGCGTTCCATCGCGCGCGCCACGGGGCGCAAATACGTGCGCATTTCGCTGGGCGGCATACGCGACGAGGCCGAGATCCGCGGCCACCGCAAGACCTATATCGGCTCCATGCCCGGCCGCATAATCAACGCGCTCAAGCAGGCGGGCACCTTCAACCCCGTCATACTGCTCGACGAAGTCGACAAGCTCACGCAGGACGTGCACGGCGATCCGACTTCGGCGCTGCTCGAGGTGCTGGACGCGGACCAGAACAAGGCGTTCAGGGATCACTTTATGGAGATCCCCGTGGACCTTTCGGAATGCATTTTCATAGCCACGGCGAACACCGCGGCGACCATTCCGCTGCCGCTTATCGACCGTATGGAAATGATAGATATGGATTCTTATTCCGACAGCGAAAAGATATCCATCGCCAAGAACCACCTTATCCCCAAACAGCTCAAGCGCCACGGGCTCAAAAAGAGCAACCTGCGCTTCACCGACGCGGGGCTTACCGAGATAATCGACGGCTACACCAAGGAATCGGGCGTCAGGAATCTTGAACGCGAGATCGCGTCGGTCTGCCGCAAGACGGCGCGCGGCATAGTGGAAGGGAACTTCAAATCGTTCACGTTCGAACCCGGCAAAGCCGAAAAACTGCTCGGGCCGCGCAAATTCCTGCCGGACACCGTATACGCGCAGAACGAGATCGGCGTGGTGAACGGGCTGGCGTGGACCCAACTGGGCGGCGAGATGCTGCGCATAGAAGTGCTTTCCATGCCGGGCAGCGGAGCGCTCGAGCTCACGGGGTCTCTGGGCGACGTTATGAAAGAATCCGCGCGCGCCGCGGTCAGCTATATCCGCAAGCACGCGCAGGAACTGGGCGTGGAGGAAGATTTCCACAAGAAATACGATATCCATATCCACGTGCCGGAAGGCGCCATCCCCAAAGACGGGCCATCGGCGGGCATAACCATTGCCACCGCCATAGTCAGCGAGCTTTCGGGCAGGGCGTTCAAACAGTCGTACGCCATGACCGGCGAGATCACGCTCACCGGCAGGGTGCTGCCGATAGGCGGACTCAAGGAAAAATCCATGGCTGCGCTCAAAGCGGGCGTCAAAAAGGTCATCGTCCCGCGCGAGAACCTCAAGGATGTATCCGAATTCGACGAAGCCATAAAGAGCGGGCTCGAATTCATAGGCGTCACGCGAATAGACGAAGTGCTTTCGCTTGCGCTGGAGGAAAAGAAAAATGGAACTGAACCTGCATAATGTCTCGCTCGCGCACGTGGCGGGCCACGCTTCGCAGCATCTGCGCGCCGGAACGCCGCAGATCGCGTTTTCGGGGCGGTCGAACGTGGGCAAATCGTCTATGATAAACTCGCTGCTCATGCGCAAAAAGCTGGCGCGCGTGTCTTCGGACCCCGGCAAGACCGTGACGGTGAACTATTATCTTATAGATAAAAAGCTCTATCTCGTCGACCTTCCCGGCTACGGGTTCGCGCACCGCGCAAAGGAAGACAAGGCGCGCTGGTCGGCGGTCACGCAGTCGTATTTCGAAAACAATACGGCGCTAAAACTCGTGGCGCAGCTTATCGACTGCAAAGTGGGCATAACCGCCGACGACGCGGATATGCTCAGGTGGCTCAATTATACCGAAACGCCGTATATGGTCATTTGCACCAAGTGCGACAAGCTGGGCAAGACCGAACTCGCCGAAAGCGCCGACCGCATCGTCAAGTCCGACCTCATAAGGCCGGGCACCGACATAGTGCTGTATTCGAGCAAGACCGGCGCCGGCAGGGAAGCGGTCGTAAACGCAATGCTTTCCGTGCTCGGGTGATAAAAACTTCAAACACAAACAAATCTCCCGAAAAGCCGTTTGGCTTTTCGGGAGAAATCTTTTTTATTTACTTTTTTCCGCGTTCCGGTTTTGTCTTCTTTTCTTCTGTATGAAATACGCCGAAGGCGTATATCATGCCGCGCTTCGCGCGGTATATCATGCTTGCGCAAGCAAGTATATCATATCGCTACAGCGATATATCATTAATAACATATTTTAATTGGATTAATCGATTTTCTCAACGTATCCACTAACATCAACTATCCGGACTGAATTGCACACAACTTTTGTTGCGTAAAGATTCATATTCGATCCTTGTGTCAAATCAAGGACTGAATCTGTTTTTGAACCGCTGCCTCGCCCACCGGCATTAAGAGTACATCTTATGGTGTGAGTAAAATCCTTGGTTCCGCCTTTTTTTAGATAAGCGGTTCCTCGTACTTCGACTGTTACAACCGCATAAACATATTCGTATCTACTATTTGCACCTTCAACAGAAATAGTGGACGTAACCGATTTATACGCTAAATTGCTAGTGTCTAGATGATCACCGTAACAACGCGCAATCACGTTTAAATAATAACTGCAGTTGCTTGTTGTCAATTCTATTCTTTTGCTTGTTTTTGAGGATGACGTGCCATTGTTGGAGCCAGAAAAACTACACGAAGTTGAAGAAACTATTGTAGCAGTGCATAACAATACTGTGAGGAAAATGCGAAAAACTTTTTTAACTTTCATTGCCTTTCTCCTTAATAATATAGCCTAATACTATGAAAAGTTCATTGAATCCGTTTGTATAGCCTATCAAAACGAGCACTTTTGCAGCTAGCTGATAAATAAACTTATGTCGTATTGGCTTATTGACATTTAGTGAATGTCATCACGTGCTTTATAATATCATATAATTTACAAAATGTCAAGCACTAAATGTCAATGCTGAGGTGAAAACCATGTTCATTAATAAATCAAAGGACGGAAAAAATAACATTTGCGGTGTTAAAATAGCAAAGTTCAGAAAAGAATTAAAAATATCGCAGCGTATGCTTGCCGACAGATTACAGATTGCTGGGCTTGATGTTGATAAAAACGCCATTCAGCGTATTGAAGCAGGGAAAAGATTTGTTACTGACATTGAACTGCTTGCTTTTTGCAAGGTTTTGGGTAAAAAGCTTTATGATCTGCTTGATGAACAAAACTAACGTTGAAGCGTAAAGCATGACATTCTGACCGCCGACAAATGGTGGTGATCCAACTTGAATCAACCCAAAAGTAAAGAATGGGTTGGATTGTTCATGAGTCCGGATTCCGTACAAACAAATCTCCCGAAAAGTCTTGCGGCTTTTCGGGAGACGTTTTTATTCGTTATATCGCTTGTTTGAATTGTTCCTGCTTTTATTTT
Source organism: Clostridiales bacterium UBA1206 (assembly GCA_002310055.1). Lineage (GTDB taxonomy): Bacteria > Bacillota > Clostridia > Oscillospirales > CAG-382 > UBA1206. Next base: position 31,500 of record DBXS01000013.1, read on the forward strand.
GTTTCGTCTTTCTTTTTGCCGGAAAGCATCACGTTGGTGAGGATACCGAGTATCAGAGCGCAGGCGATGGAAGTGATCGTGACCTGGCCGAAGCTGACCGCGAGTCCGCCGATACCGGCTATAAGGATGACGGAGACCACGAAGAGGTTCTTATTGTCTTCGAGGTTGACTTTCTGGATCATCTTGAGACCGGAGACCGCGATGAATCCGTACAGAGCCATGCACACGCCGCCCATCACGCAGGAGGGGATGGAGTTGACGAACGCCACGAACGGAGCGAAGAAGGCTATGAGGATTGCGCCGATAGCCGCGGTGAAGATGGTGACGACCGAGGCGTTGCCGGTGATGGCGACGCAGGCGATCGATTCACCGTAGGTGGTGTTGGGGCAGCCGCCGAAGAGCGCGCCGGCCATGGAGCCGACGCCGTCGCCGAGCAGAGTTCTGTGGAGACCGGGATCTTCAAGAAGGTCTTTTTTGATTATGGAGGAGATGTTCTTGTGGTCGGCTATATGTTCGGCGAACACGACGAACGCCACGGGGACGTAAGCCATTGCGATGGTGCCGAGATAGCCCCAGTTTTCGGAAAGCACTTTGAAGCCGTCTTTGATGTTGAGGAAGGTGAAATCGGGGACGGTGAGGAAGGTCTTGAGCCCGACGCCGTCGGCTGCGAGAGCTTTAAGAGGATCGAAGTTGATTATCATCAGGGCCTGCGTATCGGTCGCGTTGCCGATGAGAGTGAGTATGGTCGCGAACACATAGCCCGCAAGGATACCGATAATGAAGGGGATCAGGCGGAACATGCTCTTGCGCTTGGTGTAGACCGAGCAGATCATGGTGACTGCGAGAGTCACGAGACCGACGAGGATGGCGATCCTGGAATCGCCGCCTGCGGGAGCGGTCTGAAGATCGCCTATAGCGTTGCCGGCGAGCGAAAGACCGATGATGGCGACCGTGGGGCCTATGACGACCGCGGGCATAAGTTTGTTGAGCCATTTGACGCCGGCGAATTTAACTATGATCGCGATGACTACGTAAACGAGACCGGCGAAGATCGCGCCTATGATGAGGCCGAGATAACCGACCGACATCGAAACGGCGCCGGCGAAAGCAGCGGTCATGGAGCCGAGGAACGCGAACGAGGAGCCGAGGAACACGGGACTGCGGAATTTGGTGAACAGGAGGTACACTATTGTACCGACGCCTGCGCCGAACAGAGCGGCGGCGGGGCTCATCTGAGCGGTGAATTCCCAGGTTATTTTGCCTTCTTCAATCAGGCCTGCAACGTTGCCGTTGATGATGACGGGCACCACGAGGGTCGCCGCCATTATGGCGAGCAGCTGCTGGATCGCAAAGATGATCGTGGATAGGAACGGAGGTCTGTCTTTGATCTGGTAGATGAGGTTGTTTTGCGCTTTGTCCATTTTTTATTCTCCTTTTCTAACCTAAAATTACCACTTCTTTTTGCCCATCGTATTCGGGGACGCGGACGGCGATTATCTCTTTGCGCGACGTGGGTACGTTTTTGCCTACGTAATCGCCCCTTATGGGCAATTCGCGGTGACCGCGGTCTACGAGCACGGCGAGCTGGATCTTCTGCGGTCTGCCCAGCGCTATCACCGCGTCCATGGCGGCGCGCGCCGTTCTGCCGGTATAAAGCACGTCGTCAACTATTATTACGGTCTTTCCTTCCACGTCAAAATCCACATCCGTGTGGTTCAGCGACGGATCGAGTGCCTGTTTCCCCAGATCGTCGCGGTAAAACGTGATGTCCAGCGTGCCGGTGTAAAGCGTTATGTCCGAAAGCTTTTTTAAGTTTTCGGCTATCTGCGCCGCCAGCGTGGCGCCGCGCCGCAGCACTCCCACTATGCACAGCTCTTTCGCATCCGGATTCCGTTCCAGGATCTCGTGCGATATTCTCATAAGCGCTCTGTCCACCGATTCGGCGTTCATGATCCTGGATCTTTCTTCCATTTTACCGTTCCTTTCCAAAGAGCAACAAAAAACGCGCCCTTTTCGAATGCAAGGGCGCGGCAAAACGGCAGACTTTCGTCACCACGTTGGAATAACATCTTGCCGGCGTCTCTGCACCTGCTTAAAGAATGTGTTTCAGGTCGTAAATGATATTATCATATAATTCGGCGCTTGTCAAGGGATTTTTGCGCTTTTTTGCAAGAATGTAAAAAATGTATAGCAAAAACCAAAAAACAACTCTTTCGGCTTGACAAAATCAACTAAAAATGCTAATATAAGCCGAATATATATATTAAGGAGAGGTTTGCTTATGGGACGCGTGCTTTTTATTACGTCTTTTAAAGGCGGTGTGGGCAAGACCACGGTTTCGGCAAATCTTTCCGCCCTGCTCGCACGGATGGGTCACCGTGTGCTCGCCGTCGACGGCGATATGGGAATGCGCTGTATGGATATGGCGCTGGGCGACGAAAGCGGCTGCGTTTACAGCGTCGCCGACGTGCTCGCCGGCGTCTGCCCGCCCGAGCGCGCCGTGGTCGAAAGCGGCTCGGTCAAGGGCCTGTACTTTATGGCGTCCCCGGCGCAGAAGCCCGATACGATTCCCGACCGCGAAAAATTCCTTTCGCTCTTCCGCAAACTGCGTGAAGAATACGATTACGTCATAATAGATTCCTCGGCGGAAGAAACGCCGTATTACCTTTCGTTCGCCGCCTGCGCCGACGACGCCGTCGTGGTGTGTATGCACCAGTCGATATCGGTGCGCGCCGCCGAAAAGACGGGGCTCAGGCTCCAGGATATGGGTTTCCGCTCGGTGCGCCTTGCGGTCAACTGCTACCGCGCGTCCCTTGCGCGCGCCGGCGAGCTTCCCACCGTGGCGCAGATGATAGACGGCAGCGCGATAAGGCTCATAGGCGTCATCCCGCGCGACGACAACGTCGTCATCGACCAGGAGCGCGGCCTCACCGCGTTCGGCGCCGGCAGAAGAAGAGTTTCGGCATACGAAGCGGCGCTTTACAATATCGCCTGCCGCGTCACCGGCGAAAACGTCCCGCTCCTTTACAACGTGGACCCGCCCAAAAACAAAAAACGTTATCCCCGCGTAAACGGGTGAACATACATTCCGGAGGTAGAATATGGAAATAGCCATTATATCAAGCGATACCAAAAAACTCTTAGTCACCGAATTCTGCATGGCTTACTGCGGCATTCTCAGCCGCCATCATCTTTGCGCGACGGCGACGACCGGAAAGTATATCACCGACGCCACGGGGCTGGTAATAGAAAAACTGCTCACCGGTTCGCGCGGGGGGATCGACCAGATCGCGTCGCGTATCACCTATAACGAGATCGACCTGCTTTTGTATTTCGGCGATCCCACGCACGAGATGAGCTATCTCGAAAACGAGATGAACATCATCCGCCTGTGCGATATGAACAACGTCCCCGTGGCGACTAATATCGCCTCCGCCGAGGCGCTCATCTTCGCGCTCGAGCGCGGCGACCTCGACTGGCGCGAAAACATACGGAAAGAAGGCCGCAGGATATGAGTATCAAAAAACCGCGCGGCACTTCCGACATCCTCCCCGCCGAGATCCCGGCGTGGCGGTTCGTCGAGGAAGTCTGCCGCAGACAGGCGGCGATATACGGATTTTCCGAGATCCGGTTCCCCACCTTTGAATGCACCGAGCTTTTTGCGCGCGGAGTGGGCGGCACCACCGATATCGTGCAGAAAGAGATGTACACTTTTACCGATAAAGACGAGCGCAGCATGACGCTCCGCCCCGAAGGCACCGCCTGCGTCTGCCGCAGCGTGGTCGAAAACGGGCTTTACGCCGGCGCGCTCCCGCTCAAACTTTTTTATCTTTCAAATTTCTTCCGCTACGAAAAACCGCAGGCGGGCAGAACGCGTGAATTTTTCCAGTTCGGCTGCGAATGCTTCGGGCCTTCCACCCCGCAGGCCGACGCCGAGGCCATACTGCTCGGCGATTCGGTCATCCGCGGATTGGGCATAAAGGGCTGCGTGCTGCACCTCAATTCCATCGGCTGCGCCGACTGCCGTCCGGCGTACCGCGCGGCTTTAAAGGAATATTTCGCTTCGCACTACGGCGAACTGTGCGACACCTGCCGCTCGAGACTCGACACCAATCCGCTGCGCATACTCGACTGCAAGTCGCCCGTGTGCTCGGCGATCGCCGACGGCGCGCCAAGGACGACCGACCACCTGTGCGAAAACTGCCGCGCGCACTACGAAGAACTCAAATCCATACTCGCGCAGTCGGGCGTGGAATATATTGAAGATCCGCGCTGCGTCCGCGGGCTCGACTATTACACCGGCACGGTGTTCGAATTCGTTCACGGCGGAATAGGCGCCCAGGCGGCGCTCGGCGGCGGCGGAAGATACAACGGGCTCATAGCCGAACTCGGCGGTCCGGAACTGCCGGCGATCGGCTTTGCGCTGGGGCTTTCGCGCCTCATAATGGCTATGGAAGCCGAAAACGCCCAACTGCCGGCAGACGGCGAAGGTTCGCTGTATATAGCTCCGCTGGGCGGCGACGCCGTTTCGGCGGCGACTCTGCTGTGCCAGCAGCTCCGCACGCGCGGCGTTAAGTGCGAGACCGATATCACCGGCCGCAGCGCCAAAGCGCAGCTCAAGTACGCCGACAAAAGCGGGCACACGTATGTTGCGGTCATAGGCACCGACGAGCTCGCCGCGGGAAAATGCGAGCTCAAGAACCTGCGCACCGGCGAAAAGACCGAAATCGCGCTCGACGCGGATTCGCTCGCCGCGGCGGTAAAATGATAATTTTTTTCGTTTAACGAAAGGACATATACACGTTATGGCTGAATTTTTAGGCAATTCCAGAAGAACGGCTTACTGCGGCACCGTAAGGGAAGACCGCATAGGCGAAACGCTCACCGTAGCCGGCTGGTGTCAGCGCCGCCGAGACCTCGGCCAGCTCATTTTCATCGACCTGCGCGACAGGACCGGCATAGTCCAGCTCGCGTTCGACGACAGCACCGACCGCGCCGTGTTCGAAAAGGCGTCGTCGGTCAGGAGCGAATTCGTACTCGTCGCCGAAGGCGTCGTGCGCGAACGTTCTTCCAAGAACCCCAACATCCCTACTGGCAATATAGAAATTTTCGTCACCTCGCTCAAGATCGTGGGCGAAAGCGAAACGCCTCCCTTTGAGATACTCGATAACACCAACGTGAGCGAGGACCTGCGGCTCAAATACCGCTATCTCGACCTGCGCCGTCCGTCTTTGATGAACAACATCATCTTCCGTCACAAGGTCGCCAAGATCACGCGCGATTACTTTGACGAAAACGGATTCATCGAGATCGAAACGCCGATGCTCATCAAATCCACGCCCGAAGGCGCGCGCGACTATCTCGTCCCCTCGCGCATACACAAGGGCTCGTTCTACGCGCTGCCGCAGTCGCCGCAGCTTTACAAGCAGCTCTGCATGGTCGCCGGTTTCGACCGCTACGTCCAGCTCGCGCGCTGCTTCCGCGACGAAGACCTGCGCGCCGACAGACAGCCGGAGTTCACGCAGATAGACGTCGAGATGTCTTTTGTGGACGTGGACGACATCCAGAATATGGCGGAAGGGTATATCAAAAGGCTGTTCAAAGAGGCGCTTGGCGTGGATATCGAAACGCCCATTCCGCGCTACACTTATAAAGAAGTTATGGAACGTTTCGGCAGCGACAAGCCCGACCTCAGGTTCGGCATGGAGCTTATCGACCTTTCCGAAACGGTCAGAGGCACCCAGTTCCCCGTGTTCGCTTCCGCGCTTGCGGAAGGCGGCTCGGTCAGGTGCATCAACGCCGAAGGCGGCGCAGAAAAGCTCACGCGCAAAGAGCTGGACAAGCTCACCGAATACGCCAAGGGCTGCGGCGCAAAGGGACTTTGCTGGCTCAAGTTCGGTCACGACGGCGTTTCGGGCTCGTTCCTCAAAGCGGTGACTCCCGAAGAAATTGAAGCCATAAAACAAAAAGCCGCCGCCCGCGAAGGCGACGTGCTGCTCATACTCGCCGACGGCAACGACGCCAACGTGCTGCCCACGCTGGGACTTCTGAGACTGCGCGTGGCGGAAAAGCTCGAGCTCGAACGCAAGGGCTACAAGTTCCTGTGGGTGGTCGAATTCCCGTTCTTCGAATTCGATAAAGAAGCGGGCGAATGGGTGGCCATGCATCATCCGTTCACTTCGCCGCTCGACGAATGTATAGAATATTTAGAGACCGATAAAGGCAAGGTCCGCGCCAAGGCGTACGACCTGGTGCTAAACGGCATAGAACTTTCCAGCGGCTCCATCCGCATAACCAACCCGGCGCTCCAGGCTAAGATATTCCGTCTGCTGGGTCTCACGGACGAGGAAGCCAAAAAGAAATTCGGCTATCTGCTGGAAGCGTTCCGCTACGGCGCGCCTCCTCACGGCGGCCTGGCGATAGGGCTCGACCGTTTGGTGATGCAGATGCTGGGCGCCGGCAGCCTTCGCGACGTCGTCGCGTACCCCAAGGTGCAGAACGCCAGCGAGCTTATGACCGAAAGCCCAGCGGAAGTACCGCAGAAAGCGCTCGACGATCTGGGCATAGCCATAAAACAGTGATACGACCGCAGAAAGGATTTGCATATGGTAGAGATTTCTCACTTAAGTAAGAATTACGGCGATAAAAAAGCCGTCAACGACATATCCTTTTCGGTAGAGGAAGGCGAGATAATGGGTTTCCTGGGGCCTAACGGCGCCGGAAAATCCACCACGCTCAACATACTCACCGGGTTCCTTTCGGCCACTTCCGGCAGCGCGAAGATCGACGGTATAGATATACTCGAACAGCCGCTGGAGGCCAAAAAACTCATCGGATTCCTGCCGGAGATCCCTCCGCTGTATCCCGATATGACCGTGGCGGAATATATGAATTTCTGCTACGAGCTCAAGGGCTGCAAGCTCCCGCGCAAACAGCACCTGCACGAGATAGGCGAAGTCGTCAAGATCGCCGACGTGAACAAGCGGCTCATCAAGAACCTTTCCAAAGGCTACCGCCAGCGCGTGGGCATCGCTCAGGCGCTCATAGGCAACCCCAAGGTGCTCATCTTCGACGAGCCCACCATAGGGCTCGACCCCAAGCAGATAATAGAGATCCGCAACCTCATCAAACACCTGGGCAAGAATCACACCGTCATACTTTCCACGCACATACTGCCCGAGGTGCAGGCGGTCTGCGACCGTATCGTCATCATCAACAAGGGCCGTATAGTCGCCAACGAAAAGACCGAAAACCTCGTCAACGCGGTGGACGGCACCCGCAGACTCGTCGCCAAGATCGTTGGGCCCGAAGACCAGGTGCTGCAGCTGCTGCGTTCCACGCAGGGCGTCAAGTTCGCCGACAAACTCGGCCGCCGCGACACCGACTCGGTCAGCTATCTCATAGAAAGTCAGGAAAACGTAGATATCCGCAAGCCGCTGTTCTACGCGCTGGCGCGCGCGTCGTATCCGCTCATAGGGCTGGAAGGCGACGAGCTCAACCTTGAGGATATCTTTATGCGGCTGGTCGACCCGCAGAAGAAAGAAAAGACCGAAAAACGCAGGAGGAACGCCTCTCAGGCGCCGGAAGCGGGGAAAAGGAGCGGTGAAAAACAATGACGGCGATATACAAACGCGAACTTCGTTCTTATTTCATAACGCCCATCGGCTATGTTTTCGCCGGTATGTTCCTCACGGTCTCGGGACTGCTGTTTTCGTGGCTGGTGCTTTCGGCCGATAATTCGGGCGCGTATTCCTACGCCAAGATAAGCAACTACTTCGTTTATCTGCTTTTCGTCTTCTCGGTGCTTATACCGCTTTTGACTATGAAACTGCTTTCTGAAGAAAAAAAGCAGAAGACCGAACAGCTGCTGCTCACGTCGCCCGTGTCGCTCACCGGCGTCGTAATAGCAAAATATCTCGCCGCGCTCACCATCTTTGCGGCGACCCTGCTCGTAAACTCGCTTAACTATATACTGCTTTATATCTACGGCAACCCCAACGCCGCCGTCATACTTTCCAATATACTGGGGCTGTTCCTCATCGGCGCGTCGTTCATCGCCATAGGGCTGTTCCTTTCTTCGGTCACCGAAAACCAGCTCATCGCCGCGGTGTCTTCCATAGCGGTCATAGTGGCGCTGCTTCTGATCTCGCTGCTCGCCGACACCATAGAAAAAGAATTTTTCCGCGTGATCCTCAAGTGGTTCTCGGTCATCGACCGTTACGCGCCGTTCACGCTGGGGTATTTCGATATCCCCGCCATAATCTATTTCGTCTCGTTCACCGCGGTGTTCCTGTTCCTTACGGTGCGCGTTTACGAAAAACGCCGCTGGTCGTGAAAGGAGGGCAACGCAATGGCTGACAAAACCAACATTTTCACTTCCAAAAAGTTCAAATACGGCACTTACGCCGTGGTGTTCATAGCCGTCGTCGTGGCGCTCATAATCGCGCTCAACCTCGTCGTCTCGTTCCTCGACCGCAAATACGACTGGCGGTTCGACCTTACCGAAAGCAAGCTTTATTCGCTTTCCGACGCCACCGACGAAACGCTCCAAAAGGCGCTTGGCGACAAATACGCCGATTTCGATATCACCATAACCTTCTGCGCCGCCCGCGACCTCTTCGAATATTACGATTCGAGCCGCACCGACGCGGTCAAATACTATTCCTCGGTGCGCGACATAGCCGAAGAATACGCCAAGTTCTACGACGGGACCGGCGGCAAGGGCAAGGTGACGGTGCGCTATATCGACATCAACGCCGACCCCGCCGAAGCCAACCGTCTCAAGCAGCAGGCGCAGCTCGAGACCATCAACTGGAAGAATATAGTCATACAGAACACTTCCAACACCGAATATTACCGCGTGCTCGCGTTCGACGCCTGCTATTTCACGGATGAAGACACCGGCGCGCTCTATCAGTTCCAGGCCGAAAACAAGTTCACCGCCGCGATGATCCAGTGCGCGCTCGCCGAAAACATCACGGTGGCGTTCACCACCGGCCACGGCGAATCGCACAGCGGCCGTCTGGAGGAGATCTTCCAGCTTTCCACAATGAACGTGTGCGAAATAGACCTGGATAAAGAAGACATCCCCGACGACGTCAAGATAATCGTCATAAGCGACCCCAAGTACGATTTCACCTACGGCGCCGGCGGAGCGATCGACAAGATAACCCGCTTTATGGCGGATAAAGGCACCTACAATTCGCTTATGGTGTTCGTCAACGCCGACACCCCCGACCTGCCTAACTTACGCGACTATCTGTACGAGCAGTGGGGGCTCGACTATATGCCCAACTACAAGATAACCGACGACGATTCGTCGCTCAAGGGCTCTAACGGCGAAAGTCTGGTGGCGCTCTACGCCGGCAGCGAAAACGGCAACACCGCGTCTTATTCGGTAGTCAGCCGCGCTTCCGCCGCAAAGGTGCCCACCGTGCTTCCCGATTGCGTCGCGCTCGACGTCCAGACCGGCGGCTACGGCGCCGGCAGCGTAAGCATAGCGCTGTATTCTTCGGCAAACTCGGTCGCCACGCATAAAAACGAATCGGGCGAACAGTCTTCCGAAAAGGGCTCGTATCCGCTCATGGCGATCTCGGTCGAGCATTCGTACGGCAACGACGATTACAACTACAATTCCAACAAATATCAGTACGTTATGCTGTGCGGTTCCACCGAGTTCGCTTCCAACGAATTCCTCAACAACACCTACGGCAACGAAAGCATAATGTATTCCATCAACCGCGCGATGGCGACCGACCGCGTCACGCTCAACATCCGCGCCAAGAATTTCGAAAAGACCGCGCTCACGCTCGAAAGCGGCGCAGCCAAAACGCTCACCATCGTCATAACCGCCGCCGTCCCCGCGCTCATAGTCATAATAGGCATAGCGGTCTTTTTCAGAAGAAGACACCTGTAATTTCCTGCGGAGCTAAAATATAATGGAAGAAAACAACAACAAAAATCCGGTCACGGGACCCGAAAACAACGAAAACAACGCGCCTGCGCCGCAGAGCGAACACGATTACTATGAACGCGCTTATTTCGAAGGCGACTCGCTGAAAGAGCTCGAAAACGGCGGTGAAAACGAATATCTCGCGTCGTTCGACGAAGTCTCGGGCGGATCCGCGCGCAAAAAGGGTTGGTCGGGCAAAAAGAAGATAATACTGCTCGTTTCGCTCGCGGTCGCCGCGGCGGTGATCTTCGCGCTGTATTTCCTCGTTTTCAGCAAGTCCGAAAACGAAGAAGATCCCGATTCGCAGTATTACGCCATCTCGCAGAGCGGTCTCACGGCGCTCGAAGCGCTCGATAAAGACGTGACCATCCGCTTTGCGCAGACTCAGGAAAAACTCGAAAGCGACCCCGAACTGCAGTACGTTTCGTTCTACGCGCAGTCGTTCGAACATTTCGTGCCTCGCATAAACGTCGAATACGGCGCGGGCGGCGATTTCTGCGCCGTCGCGTGCGGCGGCGAAAAAGTCGCGTACGGCGAAGAAGATTTCTTCGGCAGACTCGAAAACGGCGCGAGGTACGTCTTTTACGGCGAACAGCTTTTCGGCAAAGCCGCGCTCAAAGTCGCGGGCCTTCCCGCAAGCGACGAAAGTTTCAGCGTTTGGGCGATGCCGGGTTACGATATCGACGGCGACGTCGTAGGCAGCGGCAACAGGCCGTTCGTCTACCCCAACATCACGCGTTCCGACGTCGAGTATTTCGTAATAACCAACTCGTACGGCTCGTACAAAGTCTACCGCGCAAGGAAGACCGACGGCACGCTCACGAGCGAATTCTACTTTGAAGATTCCGAACTGTGCAGCTACGACCAGGAACGTTTCGCGTCGCTCATAGTGGACTGCACCTATATGCTTTCGTACGGCAAGATACGCGAGCACGGCGATTTAGCCGATTACGGGCTGGCATCCGACGAAGACGCCAACGCGATAATAGAAGTCTACACCGTCGACGGCGCGTACCATAAGATACTCATAGGCGACCTGGTGCCTTCGGGCGGCGGCTTCTACGCCAAGTATTACACCAAGGATTTCGTGTATCTGCTCGACACCAGCTACGCTTCCAGCGTCATGCTTCCGGCGGAAACGTTCCTCAACGGCACGCTGGGCTACACCATTTCGCAGACCAACGACGTCTACAGCGTCACCGATCTGTTGATCAAGTATTTCAATGACGATACCGATATTTATATCGCGCGCAAGGTGGACCTTACGGTATATAACGCGGACCCGGTCAACGCGAGCCAGACTCTCGCCTCCGTGCTCCACGACAAGACCCGCTTTTCCGGCACTTATTCCGGCTGGACTTCCGACGCCAAAACGTTCGCCGGGATGAAAGCGCAGAACGCGTCGAGCGATATCGTGCTCGAGCTGCAGCTCACCAATTACGCCGACGACACCGGCGACTACGCCGTAAAATTCGGCGTCGTGCGCGATTCTTCCGCCGGAGCCGTGCTCCCGTCTTCCGCCGCGGTTTCGTATTACGACCAGGATACCAAGACCTGGGTGGAAGCCGCGCGCCTTGACAGGTTCGAACAGGGCGACAAATCGTACAAACAGTACGAACTCACGTTCAATACCGAAAAACGCGTGCGCTATATACGCCTTTCGCTTTCCGGCGCCGCAAGCGGATACTTCGTGCTCGACGAAGTCACTTCGTACGCCGACGGCAAGGACGCGATCCCCAACGAATCGGTCGCGGGCGCGTGGAAGATAGTCTCGCCCGAATCGTTCATCCAGAAGGGATACAACTACGCGGTGCCGGATCTTTCGGCATTTTCGGATATCCTTTATAAAATAGTGTCGCTCGTGGGCGACGAGGTCGTGGAACGCAGCATCTACCGCGGCACCGAGGAAGAAGTCCACGCGCGGCTCGAAAAATACGGGCTCGATTCGCCAAATATGGCTATCTCGTATTATTTCAACGGCTACCGTTCGTATATCTACGCTTCGCGCATGTTCGAAGAAAACGGCGAACGCTTCTTCTACGCCTATTCTTCAATAAGCTTTACCGATTCCGAAGGCAACGTGGTCAACGTTTCGCCGCAGATAATCGCCAAAGTTTTGTACAACACCGCGTCGTATTTCGATTGGGAACCTTCCGACCTGCTCGACCGTTCGGCGTTTTCGATGTATATAGATAAGATCGACACCATAGATATGGAACTGCCGGACGGCGCGTACCATTTCGACCTTCAGGACACCGACGGCAACGGCAAGCTCGACACCGTGCTCTGCGACGGCGAAGTCATAGACACTTCTTCGTTCCGTGCGCTGTACGTCTCGCTGCTCGAATGTTACCGCGCCGGGCTCTATTCGCCCGCCGAAGGCGATCTCTCTGACGAAAATCTCATACTCACGTTCACCATGCATTCAGAGATAAAGGATACCGAGATCAAGTTCTACCGCGTCTCGCCCGCAAAGGTCATCTACTGCACCAACGGCGAGGAGTCCGAATTCTACGTGCTGTATTCCGACGTTTCCAACGTCATAAACAACCTTATCAAGCTCGTTAACGGCGAGCCGGTGACCAAATGAAACGCGTGACCGTTCTGCTGCTCGTTTCCGTTCTGCTGTTTGCGCTTTGCGCCTGCTCGGCGGACGCCGATTATTCCGGCGTTCGCGCATGCTGCGCGGCGCAGGCGGAAAAAACGTCGTTTACCGCCGCGTTCAGGCTCAATATGACTTTTGAAAACGGGACTTACACGCTGCTGTTTTCACAGGGCGAATATTCCGCGAGCCGCGGCGCAGACGGCGCTTACGTCCGCGTAAAGGCGTCGCAAAATTACTTGGGCGAGCCTTCTGCGCTGGACGCCGAATACAAAGACGGCGTCTACGGCGCCACCGGCGAAGAAATGACCGAATCCGAATTTTTCGGGCAGCTGCTGTTCCTGCAGCCGTTCGTGCCCGAAGAAAAGTATATAAGTTCGGTAAAAGAAGTTTCCACCGGCAGCGGCAAAGGGTACGTTTTCGAACTGCAGGACGCCACCGGGCTTTTGTTCCCGTTTCTGGGCGAAAGCATATACTCGGTCGCGCTGCTCGACAAACCCCGCCGCGACCTCACGAATATCCATTCCGCGACCCTCACGCTCATACCCGACCCGTCGGGCGGGATCGCCGGGATGACGCTCAATTTCAAACTCATACTTGCCGATACGCCGCCCTACGTTCCCGGCGGCGCCGACCGGCAGGAAGACTATACTTTCGAAATCGCCGTCGAATACACGGCGAGCTTCGGATGAACTCATCCACAGGAGGTCAGACAATGTACAGACTTTTCAGCGATTCAGATTGCGACATCACTCCGGAGATAGCCGACAGATACGGCTACTTCATACTTCCCATGCCTTTTGAGATAGAAGGCGAAATGGTATATCCTTATCAGGGTTTCAGGGAATTCGATTTCCACGGCTTTGCCGACAAACTCCGCGCCGGCGCAATGCCTACGACCAGCGCGCTCAACACGGCTGAATACATAAGCTATTTCGAGCCGACTTTCGCAAACGGCGAGGATATTCTTTATATCCACTTTTCTTCGCAGATGAGCGGCACGTTCAAGAATATGCAGCCCGCAGTCGACGAGCTGCTCAAAAAATATCCCGAACGCAAATTTTACTCGGTCGACACGCTCGCCATTTCCATCTGCGCGCTGAATATGCTTTGCGAAGCGGGCGAGATGAAACTCAACGGCGCGGCCCCCGAAGAGATCGTCGCGTGGGTCGAAAACGAAAGACAGCATTTTGCGACATATTTCTATGCCGACGATCTTTCGTTTTTCCGCCGCAGCGGAAGAGTCAACGGACTCACCGCCCTCATGGGCAACATCCTGGGCCTTAAACCGATCATTATGATGTCTAAAGAAGGCAAACTCGTAAGCATCGGCACCGAACGCGGCAAGAGCAGATCTAACAGACGTCTGCTGAATTACATGGAATCTCTGGGCGAAAGCGTGGAATCGCACCGCGTGCTCGTGGCGAGCTGCGACGCTCCCGAGGCGGCAGAGGAACTGAAAGCGTTGATCCTGGGAAAATACCCCGGCGCCGACGTGGTCATCGTTCCCACCAACCCCACCGTCGTGTGCCACGCGGGCCCCGGCACCGTGGGCGTGTGCTTCCACGCAATATCGAGATAAGCAAAACAAGGAGATATATGTAACAATGGTGACTGTCGAAGAGGTAAAGACCGCGCGTCAGCGCCGGCAATTCCTCAATTTTCCGTTAAAACTCTACAAGGGCAACCCGTATTTCGTGCCGCCTCTTTACGGCGACGAAAAAAAGATATTCCGCAAGGATTATCTTTACCACGATACCTGCGAGGATTCGTTCTTCCTCGCGTACCGCGACGGCAAAGTCGTGGGCCGGATATCCGGCATACTCCAGAAAGCGAGCAACGAAAAGCGCAATGAAAAACGCGTCCGCTTCACGCGATTCGATTCCATAGACGACGAGGAAGTCGCTTCCGCGCTGTTTGCCGCCGTGGAAGACTGGGGCAGAAAAAAGGGAATGAACACGATCTGCGGTCCGCTCGGGTATTCCGACCAGGAGCGCGAAGGTCTGCTCATAGAAGGGTTTGACGAGCTTTCGACCTTTGAAGAACAGTACGATTACGATTATTATCAGCGCCTCATAGAAAATTGCGGCTACGCCAAAGAGATCGACTGGCTGGAACGCAAGATATATCCGCCCGAACAGCTCGACGAAAAGTTCAAGCAGCTTTCGGAATTCATGCTCCGCCGCTATAAGCTCCACGTTCCCGAAATGAAGAACACCAAGGAGTTCATCGCTCACTACAAGGATCAGATATTCGAACTGCTCGATACCACCTACGCCGATCTGTACGGTACGGTGCCGTTCACCGAGGGCGTGAAGAAACTGCTCATAGACAATTTCAAACTCATCATAGATATAAAATACACCGCCGTCATAGTCGACGAAAACGACCGCGTCGTGTGCTTCGGGCTCATGATGCCTTCGCTGGCGAAAGCGGTGCAGAAATCGGGAGGCAAGCTCACCCCGGCGTGCCTTATACGGCTGCTCAAAGCCATAAAGCGGCCCAAGATACTCGATCTCGCGCTCGTCGGCGTGCTGCCGGAATACCTTAACCGCGGCATAAGTTCGGCGTTCATGTCGGCGCTGCAGGAAATGCTTTTGCAGGGCGATATAGAATATTGCGAGACTAATTTGAATATGGAAGACAATTACCAGATCCAGAACCAGTGGAAACATTTCAGAAACGTTATACACAAACGCCGCCGCGCGTTCGTGAAACAGCTGTGAGGTGGCGTTATGGTAAAAATAGTTGTAGATTGCCTGGGCGGCGATAACAGCCCTGCGGCGAACGTTGCCGGCTGCGTCGACGCGCTCAACGCCAACGGCGATATCGCTCTGGTGCTTACCGGCGGAAAAGAAGAAATAGAAAAACTGCTTGAAGGCAAAGAATACGATAAATCGCGCCTTGAAATAATCGACGCGCCCGATACCGTCACCGGCGAAGACCGCCCGACCGACGTCATACGCTCCGCAAAGAACAGCTCCATGGTCCGCGCGATCAATATGCTGCGCGAGGATGATTCGGTCAACGCCATGGTGAGTCTGGGCGCTACCGGAGTGCTGCTCACCGGCGCGGTGCTGCGCATAGGGCGGCTGCCCGGCGTGGAACGCCCCGCGTTCTGCCCCGTGATGCCCACCCTGAACGGCGGCGTCGTGGGGGTGTGCGACAGCGGCGCAAACGTGGAATGCACTCCCGACAGGCTGCTTCAGTTCGCGCTGATGGGCAGTCTGTATATGCAGCGGGTCTGCGGCGTAAAGAATCCGCGCGTGGCGCTGTTGAACGTGGGCGTGGAAGAAGGAAAGGGCGACGATCTGCACAAGGAAGCGTATAAGCTTCTTAAAGAATGCAAGGCGCTCAACTTTGCGGGCAATATGGAAAGCCGCGACGTGCTTTCCGGCAATTACGACCTTATCGTGTGCGACGGCTTCAGCGGCAACGTGCTGGTGAAGACCACCGAAGGCACCTGCATAGAGCTTTTGAAAATGCTTAAGAGAGAACTCACCTCTTCGTTCAAAGCCAAAATGGGCGCGCTGCTTTTGAAGAGCACGCTCAAAAAGAACTTCAAAAAGCTCAATTATCAGAATTACGGCGGCAGCGTGATGCTCGGCACCAAAAAAGTGGTGATCAAAGGGCACGGCAGCAGCAAGGCCATAGGCGTAGCCAAATGTATAGAGCAGGCTTACACCGCGGTCAAAAACGATCTCAATCCCGAGATAGAGGCGATCATAAATTCAAATTCAAATACAAAAGGAGATATGCAAAATGTTTGAACAGATCCGTGAAGAGCTTGCTAAACAATTCAAGCGCGACAAAGAGTCCATAACGCTCGAGACCACGCTTTCCGAAGACCTGCGCGCCGATTCCCTTGACGTCATGGAGCTTCTCATGACCATGGAAGACAATTACGGCGTGGTCGTCCCCGACGAGGATATAATCAATTTCCAGACCGTGGGCGATATCGTTGAATACGTAGAAAGCCACAAAGAAAACTGATATTTACGCAAAAATTGCGGGGGGCATAAACGCGCCCCCCGTTATTTTTTTCACTTTTTTCAAAAAGTGCTTGACAAATCGGTCTATCGGTGATAGACTACAGATGGTCTATAGAGAATAGACCACGCGGAACACGTATATCGTGATTTGTGGAGGGAACAAACATGAAAAAGAATTTGTTTGTGCTTTGCATGTTGCTGCTTGTGTGTACTTTGGCTTTACTGTGTTCGTGCTGCGCAGAAGATGCTGAAAGCAGCGTTGAAGTCATAAAAGACAGCAGTTATTTTTCCGATTATTCCGTCGAAGGCGAAAGCGTTGCGATCAAATGCATTGTTACCTTAAAAAACAAAAGCGATACTGCGGCGGTTTTTGAAATATACGGCGATTTTTCAGCCGACAAAGGAACGCTTCTGACAGACGGCGTTTTAAAAGGCGCGGACGCCGTATCGGGCGACGGCAGTTTTACTCTTCGGCCTAACGAAGAAAAAACGTTTACCGTGATCTTTAGCGGTACTTTTGCCGGAACCGATCAGAAAAAAGACCGGTTGCTTCCCGAAATTACAGTAAAATCCCCGAACGAGAACCGATAAACGAAACGAACGATAGGAGGTCCTTTGATATGACTGAAAACAAGGCGACCGTGAACGAAATGGCAGCCGAAACTTTTGAACTCGGCGAGGTGCAGTCCCGCTTTGCGGACCTGCTGTGGGAAAATTCTCCCTTAGCCACGGGCGAGCTGGTGAAGCTCTGCGCCCGTGAATTCGGCTGGAAGAAATCCACGACCTACACCGTGCTGCACAAGCTGTGCGAACGCGGGCTCTTTATAAACGAAAACGGCGTGGTGCGCCCTCTTATCACCCGCGCGGAATTCTATTCCGCAAAAAGCGTGCGCTTCGTGCGCGAAACTTTCGGCGGCTCGCTTCCTTCGTTCATCGCGGCGTTCGCCGCCAACGGCGAGCTTTCGCAAAGCGAAGTCGAAGAACTGCAAAAGCTTATAGATAATTATAAGAAAGGGAACTGATATGGGCAACGTATTTTTCAAACTGCTCAATA
The DNA here is from genome assembly GCA_002310055.1 of Clostridiales bacterium UBA1206. GTDB lineage: Bacteria > Bacillota > Clostridia > Oscillospirales > CAG-382 > UBA1206. Next base: position 49,100 of record DBXS01000013.1, read on the forward strand.
TGAGCATCGCCGCCGGCTGGCTGGTGCTTGCCGTGGCGGCGCTTCGCCTTGTGTTCAAAAAGGCGCCGCGCTGGGTGTTCTGCGTGCTTTGGGCAATGGTCGCGCTGCGGCTCGCTCTGCCGTTTTCGGTACAAAGCCCGTTCAGCGTGGTCCCCAGCGTCAATACAGTCAGCGTGGTGACCGAGCCCGTCTCTTCGGACCCCGTTTCGGTCCCCGATGAATATTCCGCGCCGCAGACCGCAATTCCTGCCGAAGTTTCTTCGCCGCAGGGATACGTTTCGCCGTCGGAACATTCCGCGCCGGAAGAGCCCGTCTCGCGCCCCGCGTATACCGAGCCCGTCACGCCTCCCGCAATACCGGGCACCGTCGACCCGGCGCAGACGGATAACGCTCATCAGCAGATACAGCGCATAGTCATAAAGACCGGCATCCCCGCCATAGATAACACCATATCCGCCGCCGAAACCGAGCGCGCGTATACCGGCGAAGAACAGACCGGCGATATAGGCGCCGTGCTGTTCTGGATCTGGGCGTCGGGCGCCGCGCTTATGGCGTCTTACGCGGCGTTTTCGTACCTGCGCCTGCGGCTCAGACTGCGCTGCTCAATAAAAGGCGCCGACGGCGCGTATGTCTGCGATACCATCGACACCCCGTTCATACTCGGCCTTTTCAGACCGCGCATATACGTCCCTTCGGGAATGAACGGGCGCGAACGTTCTTACGTGCTCGCGCACGAAAAAGCGCATCTCAGGCGTTTTGACCATTTGTGGAAACCGCTCGGCTACCTTATGCTCGCCGCGTACTGGTTCAATCCGCTCATGTGGCTCGCATATATATTCTTCTGCCGCGATATCGAGATCGCCTGCGACGAAAAGGTAGTCAAAACGCTCGATACCGAATCCAAGGCGGGCTATTCGCAAACTCTGCTCGACCTCAACCGCCCGCGCCGCATGATATCGGCGTGCCCGCTGGCTTTCGGCGAAGTCGGCGTAAAAGAGCGCATCAAAAAGGTGCTCAGCTATAAAAAGCCCACGCTGTGGATCCTTATCGCGGCGCTGCTGCTGACCACGGTGCTCGCCGTCTGCCTTATGACCGACCCAAAAGGCAGAAACGGCGACGAAGAGAGCTCTGCGGAAGAAAGCTCCGAAGAAGACAGCTCCGAAGAAGAAAGTTCGGAAGAAGAAAGCGTGGAAGATCTCGAACCCACTCCCGACGAATATTTCACGTTCACGCTGCTCGAAGACGGCACTTATGAAATAGCCGCGGACAGAACAAAGACCATGCCCGAACAGCTCGTGCTGCCGTCGGAACACTAGGGAAAGCCGGTCACCCGCATAGCGAAAAACGCGTTCAACGGGATCACCGATATGGTCAGCGTCATCATTCCCGATTCGGTCGTGAGCATAGGAAGTTTCGCTTTTTCGGGCTGCGCGACAAAACCGCTGGATCTGTATCCCGAACTCTACGAAGAATCGGCGGACATAGAAGCGTACGAAGAAAAAGGGCTCGTTTCCGTGACCATGACCGATTCGGTCACCGAAATAGGCGCGGGCGCTTTTGCAAGCAGCTTTTACCTAAAAGAAATCCGGCTTTCAGAAAGCATTACCGAGATCGCCGCCCGCACGTTTTATTACTGCCGCACCCTCGAATCGGCGGTCATACCCGAAGGCGTAACGCAAATAGGCGCCGACGCGTTTACTAAGTGCGCCGCCCTCACCAAGGCGACGCTCCCCGAAAGCGTTGCCTTCATCGGAAAGAACGCGTTCAGCTTTTGCAGCGCACTTACCGAAATAGTCATCCCCGATTCCGTCGTGAACATAGGATTGGGCGCGTTCGACTATTGCAGCGGGCTTACTGAAATAGTCATCCCCGAAAACGTCGAAAGCGTCGGCGAATTCGCGTTCGGCTTCTGCGAATCGCTTACGAAAATCCGCGTTATGAACGAAACGATAGATTTCCCGGCAAACGCGCTAGACGGCTGCGATCAGATCATATACAACGAATACGCCGGCGGTCTGTATATCGGCGACGGAGCGAACGAATATCTTTTGTTCGTCCGGCCGGAAGACACGGCGGTCGCCTCGATCGACATAAACCCCGCGACAAAATGTATCGCTTCGAACGCGTTCTACAAAAACGAAAACCTTGTGAGCGTCACGCTGCACGAGGGATTGGAACGAATAGGGTCCAATGCGTTTTTGCGATGCT
>DBXS01000032.1:0-460 GCA_002310055.1 Clostridiales bacterium UBA1206
TAACACCGACAAGCATTACGCTCGTCACGTTCCCGGCGGGGATCATTTTTTGCTCGTCCCGTTACAGGATCATCTTGAATCTGCAGACTCCCGAATACTCTTCACGGACTAAGATACTTTCAGGGAAATCCGGCAGCCACTTGCGGTCAAAACTCGTAGTACCGTAGTAGGCGTTGAAGTTTTCGACCGGCAGGATAACCCATTCGCTGTCATAAGGCTTGTTCGCAAGGTAAAACTTCGCAAGATCCTGGAATACGTTTTTCTGCTTCTTGTCGAACAGCGCGTCGGTGAGCTTCTGCACTGTTTCAGCCGGCAGATCAATATCGTTGTTTTTCAGCGGACCGAGTTCCTTCGCTTCGGCGACTATATCTTCAAAACGGATGATCCACGCTCCTTTTGTCGTTTTCGTATAAAGCGACGCTTGCGCCTGCATCACCTTGTTGCACCACCCTTTGTTGAA
>DBXS01000032.1:506-51023 GCA_002310055.1 Clostridiales bacterium UBA1206
GCGCCCGCCACGTTGTGGACGTGTGTGAAATACCAGCCTTCGCCGTCTTCGTTAACAAGCTCCGGGAACTCGTCGTGTAAATCGGAAAAGCAGGTCCGATCCTGTCCCGCTTTGCGTCTGTCCGGTTTGACGCTTTCGGGCAAACTGCACCAGGCGCATAGCGCGCGGTAAGCGCGTTCGACGTCAGGTACATCCGTTTCCCACATATATCCTCTCGCGAGGATGGTGAGTATCCTGTTGAACCCTCTGAACTCCTTTATCATTTTGTAGGTAAACCGTCCGAGATAACCGGTGTCGCGCTTGCTTTTGATAGTATAATCGGGAAAAGTCATGTACGCCTTGAATTCTTCAAATTCGTTCAACATCATATCACCGTCCTTTCACCGCGTTCGCTTCGATGCGGTCGAGCAGCACGTCCATGGCAAAATCGCGTTTTCCGAGAGCAACGGCGCACATAAGAGCTTTGTCGGGGTCTATGCGTTCGTCAAGATAACCCCGTGCGCGGCTCGCCGCGAGATCGCGGTAGTCTTTACTTCTGCCCTTCAAATAGTGTTCCATAATATCGTTTACCAGCTCGCTGTCCGTATCCGTGCGGACGGCGTTTTTCTTTCTTTCATCGGAAACGTACATATCGTCGAGATCGCAGACGACGTCAACGAGAACGCGAAAGCCGAAATGGCGGAAGTCTGCAAAAAGATCGAGATGCTCGTGCCGGTCATACGGAAGGTATTCGGCAAGAAACGCCTCGCGCTCGTCTTCCGGCATCAGCTGCCACTTTTGTTTTTTCATCTCTTCGCGTACCGTATGGATCTGATCTGCTGTCGTATTCTGAAATACTCCGTACAGATCGTCGGAAGAAACGTCCTTGTCCTGCCCGCGCATAAAGAGGATCTTCCGGATATCGCTTACGCGTTTCATCTGCTTGGGCTGTATGCGGCTGACGCGAATGCGGCGAAGCGCCTCGTCGTAATCGGCGATAATATCGCGCATAAACTCAATATCCTTCGGATCGAGCTTTTTCGCCCAGCCGTTCTTTTTGGCAAAAGAGAACAGCTCCGCGTCTCTTGCCGGCTTCGGCTTGAGCTTAGGAGTCTCTTTTTTAAGCATACGGGCGTAGTACGGAAGCTTTTCCACGTTGGAAGTGATTTCATCCCAGTCGTATGATTTGAAAAACGCGTCGAGTTTTTCCTTGACGGTATCCTCGTACCATTCCCGCCCGTCCTTGCCGTTTACGATTGTCTTGTATTCCAGAAAAGGACTTCTCGGTACGAGCGATACGAAGAACCCGATATATTCTTCAATATCCGGCTTTACGCCGCTTTTCGCGGAATCGATCTCAAGCCCGGTCAGTATTTCGAGCGTCTCGGTTTCCTCCGTCATCTGCTTGCGGAGCTCGGAATCCGAGTTTTCGTTGTACGCGATGATACTTCTGTTGAACGCAGCGTTGCATATCCTGCCTATGCGTTCGTCAAAGGTGGAACGCACCGTATCGAAACGCGCCTTCCAGTCGTTCGCGTCCCTTATCTGCGGCGTCGCGGAAGGAATGTGCAGAACGGGTATCTGCGCGGCTGTGTAATCGAAGTGCAGCCCTCTGTAATTCCTCGCGACGCACTCGTTCATCAAAGGATCTGCGATGGTCTTGATCTTGTCGCCGTCGAAGTCCGCGCCGCCGAGCCGTTCGGGGATCAGAGTGTCAGACGCGACCATAACGACGTAGGTAAGATGCGAAAGATACTTTTGGCGGTAATACCCCTCTTCTATCGGCCGTGCGACGGCTTCCTCGTTCCGTGCGATATGCGGATTCCGCAGAAGCGTATAGTATTCGTTAGTGCGGTAAGCCGCGCCGGGAGCGTAGAACTCTCCTTCGCCGAGGTATTCGCGTGATATCTCCGCGCCTGCCGGACCGTCAAGCGCGTTTCCGCCGAGAACTCGCAGAAAACGCATAAGGTCGCCCGAGAGATAACGGTTATCCCCGGCTGATATTAATTGCCCGATAGCGTAGTCCTTCAGGATACTGTCGGCGTGATCCTCCAACTCTTTCGTGAAAACCCTTTCGTTTAAGAATTTCGGATTCTTTTTGAGTATCGCCGCCAAAAGCTTATCCTTGCTCCCGGCGCCTTCATAGTTACCGTGCCTGATGAAGTATCTCAGGCGGTATTCTTCGTCGGCGACAAAGCGGTAATACTGTACCTCGGTAGGTTTCGTGATCCAGTACCGCTCCTCCTGCTCTGGGCTGTACGTCCATCCGAGCGGAAGATCAGCGGGGCGAAACTCCTCGCTCTGTATCGCCGCCGTGGTGAGGAACTGATAGTTCATATGTGTAAAAGATTCGGGATCAGTCTGTCCTACTTCGGAGATGTAAAGCGCGTGTTTGTACGCTTTGCACCGTTCCAGATACTGCGCCCACGTCAGTCCGTTTTCGGTCATCCAGCCGAAGCCCTTGAACATACTTTTCGTGAGTATGATCGCTATATCCGAAGTCTTATGCGTTTCTCCCCATATATCCGTTATCTCCGTAACGCCGAGTTCGGAGAGGAAAGATGCGAAGTCTACCTCATGCACCACGCCCTTGATATACGGCATACGTATCTGAAAAGATGTGTGTCTGTGCGCACCGCAGTAAAGATAATCTATGAAGTCAGCATATTTCGGCGATATCAAGCCTTCACCGTCGAATTCCGTTACGTCGAGGTCTCCGACCTTTTCAATGCGCTCATACCTGCGCATAGGTCTGTCGCTGCCGTCGTCTTTTACGGTAATGTAATGAGCGTTACGGACGGTCGTTACGGGATTGTCTATGACTATGACTTTCTTTTCGTCCCATATCCGTTTATCCTCTACGCGGAAGCCGTCCGTCATGATAAGTCCGTTGTAGGCGTAGAACTTGGAAAGCTGACATTCACCGATCTTCATCCCGAGCGTGATACGCTCTTTTACCAGTTCGTAAAAATCCTCGCGGATGAAAGAAAGCCGGCTTTGTCTGCTCATACTCGCGGAACGTTCAAAAGCGACGTACCGGTAACCGCCGTTTCCGAAGTCGAGGGTGATCCCCTCGGGGCGGAACATTGCTTTCGCTTTTTCGATCAGGTCTACATACCGTCTGTAGTTCCCTTTTCTGTCGAAAACGTTAGTGAAGTCGATATACACGAGTATATCCTTCAGATCGTCCATAACGCCGGCGGCATGAAATTCCCCGTTATGGAGGACGTCCATGATTTGATAAAACAGCGCGCAGTCGTCCTGTGTTTCGGGAGCCGAAAAAGCGATGCACTTCCGCGTCGCTTCTTCACGCAGATAATATCTGTATATCCCTTCTTCGTCCTGTTTTGCGTTCCTCATAAGGGCCAATGCGGACAGTTCATTTATTCTGTACCGTGTTCTCGTGATACTCACCCCGTTTCACGGGACAGTATATCACATAATCGTTACAAAATCAAGACTGAAAACATTTAGAATACTGCGCCCACCTTTTTCGTGAACCAAATCGGTTTTGAAAGGTGGGCGCAGTATTCGTAAGTCGATTTTTGAGCGAAAGGAGGGAAAAACATGCTCAGAATCACCCCGAAGCAGGCGCGGACGGTACACCGTCTGGCGCGCGACCAGTGCTGCAACTGCGTTTGCGGAAACTGTCTCTTGCTCGATGACGGAGACAGCCACCCCTGCGTACAGTTGATCTCTTACTACGGTATCTATTGCAAATACTTTCTTCATGCGGTATTGCCGGCCGAGAGAAAGCTGTACGAACAGATCATCGAACAAAACGAATTGAGATCCGAGAGGAGGAATGAAGAATGAAGGATTTCAAGAACAAGGTCATCATCGGTATCGACCACGGTTACGGGAATATCAAAACCGCTAACCACATTTTCAAGACGGGCGTTATGGAATATGACGCCGAGCCGCTGTTTACGAATGATATGCTCGTTTACAACGGCAAGTATTACACCATCGGAGAAGGACACAAGGAGTTCAAGGCGGAAAAGCAGAGCGACGACGATTATTACGTTCTCACTCTCGCCGCTATCGCCATGGAGCTCGATGACAACGATCTGACCGAAGCGGACGTTTTCATCGCAGCGGGACTTCCGCTTACGTGGACGAGCGGGCAGAAAGCGGAGTTCGCGGAGTATCTGACTAAGAACGAGAGAGTCACCCTTGTATTCAGAAAAGTTCGCTACCGCATCCGTATCGTCGGCGCAAAGATCTATCCGCAGGGCTACGCCGCAGTTGCAAATTTTGCTTCTTCTATGAAAGGCGTGAATATGGTCACCGACATCGGAAACGGCACTATGAACACGCTGACGGTCATAAACGGCGCGCCTCAGCAGGGTCGTATGTTCACCGAAAAGTTCGGTACGCATCAGTGTACCCTCGCCGTAAGGGAGCAGTTTATGCGCCAGACCCGGCGCGAGATCAATGACGCGATCATTGAAGAGGTGCTCATAAACGGAACGGCGAATCTTGCGGACGAAGACCTGAAGATCATCAGAGCGACCGCGACGGAATATGTGAACGAGATCTTCCGCAGACTTCGTGAACACGGTTACGACGACAAAAGTACGACGCTCTACGTCACCGGAGGCGGCGGGTGCCTCGTGAAGAACTTTTATCATTATGATAAAAGCCGCGTTTTCTTCGTAGACGATATCTGCGCCGCCGCCAAGGGCTATGAACACATGGCAGAACTTCAGCTCGGAACGGGCGTCGGTATATGAAAAACAACTACCGTATCAACGTCCGGTTCGATTTAAGAAAAGAGCGTGAAAAAGAGGCTGCTGAATACCTTGCCAAACTGTCAGAGCAAAGCGGCGGGACGCGGAACCGTTTTATCGTTGACGCAGTTATCGAAACGATACGGCGTCAGCAAAGCGGGACAGATATCTCGCTCGCCGACATCCGCGCTATGTTACGGGACGAATTACAGTCCGTTTTATTTGCAAGCGCTCCGGAAAAAGAAGTTCCGCCGTTTCGAACGGAGCTTACCGAGGAGGAAAAAGCGGAAAATGACGCCGGTATTCTTTCCGCGCTCGCTATGTTCGATTGAGCCAAATACGTCGATTTTGGTACAATCTTCAAAAGGAAAAACAGAAATTGAGCCATTATGGCTCACCTTATGCGATACACCCTGTCGGAAAATCTCAACATTCCTGCGGCTTCGCCGTTGTCGTGGTATGCGCCACACAGGAACAATGGAGATAGCCCTTACGGGGTGTGTCGCACACCGTAACAAGCAGGGAAAACGTACTGCACCGTTTTCCCGGGCGGAGAGGCTTCTCCGCTCTCAAGGGGACACCCCCTGACCCCCAGTAAAAAAGCAGTCTCAAATCTGAGACTGCGGAATGTACGAAGGAGCAAGTGTGACGTTAATGAATGGTAACCTAAATGTAATGGATATTTTAAGTGCGTTGGTAACCTTTTTAATGATATTTGCTATTTTCTTCATAAGCAATCCCCCTCCTTTATTGCGTTTATTCACACTCGCTTTTTTCCCTTTCGGGCCTTTGTGGTCTGGTGAGCCAAAGAGGGGGTGACCAATTGACTCAAGAGTATTATAGCGCAAAACTATGAATAAATCAAGATTATAAAAGAGGTGATAATCACGAAAGGAAGACAACCGAAAGACCCAAGACCTACGATTTGTTTCCGGCTCGATAAGCCAGAGAAAGACAAGATACTGCGGCTCGCTCGAAAATGCGGACTGAACGTGACCGAGTATATGATCCTGCGCGGAACGGGCTACGAGCCGGTCGTCGTCCCGTATGACGCGGTGTTCGCGCTTATCAAGCGGCTCGACGATCTGATCGACAAAGATATATCTCCCGAGGTGAACGAAGAGGCGATGACGGTATTGAAAGCCGTTACCGCCTCTCTTGTTTATCCGGTAAAGGAAGGAGGCGGTGTGCTATTGCCACAGTTGGACTCTGGCCCGTCAAAAGCCGGCTGAAGGAAGTAATCGAATACGCCGAGAACCCGGATAAGACGACCGCGAAAGAATATCTCGATGACGATCTTTACAACGCTTTGAGCTACGTTGAAGACGACGACAAAACCGACCGTCAGATTTACGTTGACACGATCAACTGCTCCAAGCGCAACGCCTACGGCGAGATAGTCGCCGTGCAAAAGCGTTTCGGCAGTCGCGGAGATATTGTCGCGTGGCACGGATTCCAGAGCTTTGCTTCGGGAGAGGTCACGCCCGACGAGGCGTTTGAAATCGGCAAAGAGACGGCGCGCCGGATGTGGGGAGACAAATATCAGGTAGTTATCACCGTCCATCTGAACACGGACAACCTGCACTGCCACTTTGTCGTGAACCCGATCTCCTTCAAGGACGGCTCCCGTTTTCAAAACAAAATCTATAACCATCGCCGCCTGCGTGAAGTATCTGACGAGATATGCCATGAGCGCGGGAAAAGCGTTCTTGAGCACAGTAGCTTTTACGGCGGTAAAAGCCGAAGAGCTTACTGGGCTGAAAAGAAAGGACACCCGACGCACAGTGATATGCTTGCTAAAGATGTTGAATACTGTCTGTCCGTTTCATACACCCGCGAGACTTTCTACAAACAGTTATACGGTCTCGGTTATGAGATAGACAAAACGCGTATGTCGGTCAGAGGCAAAGGATGGGAGCGCGCGGTACGCCTTCGCAGTATTGGATTTACGGATGAAGTCATCGACCGCCGCCTGAACCGCAATTATTCTTACGGCTATTCTTTCGTCGGTCAGGTATGGAACACTCATCTGCCGAAAAAGAGACGATCCGTTTTACTGTTCTATCTCGCTCACGATCTCGGATACAACATCGAGCACAGCCGCGACGTCGCGGAGATCTATATCGACCTTTTGTTCCTTATCATCATAAATGCTTTTCAAATCATTAAAGAGGTCAAAGACGCCGTCATCATGTCGGTCGAACTCCGTCACGCCGTAAAAGACCTTCAGCAATTCATCCACGACTACAATTTCCTGCGGGAAGCGGAAATCCACACGTTCCCGCAGCTTGACAGATATATCGAAGACACGCAGACAAAGATAACCGAACTCGAACGCGAGCGCAGTCTGCTCCGCAACAATATACGCCGGGAGACCGATCCTGAAGTTCTTGCGGATAACAGAGCAGCCCGCTCTGAAATAACCAAAAACCACATCGAGCCGTTACGGAAGAATCTCGACCGTGCGAAACGCATAAAGGACAAATCTCCTCACCTGTACGATCTGGTAAGGCAGGAGTTTGAAATGGAAGCACCGTACCGTCAGCTCGACCGCAACGGGAAAATGATATTCAAAGACGCTCCCGACAAAGGAGCACGATAGAAAGAGAGGAATAATTATTATATGAAAACTACCAAACCCAACGCGCCGGTGATGATACCGGTAGAGAATCTCGTCCCCTTTGACGGGCATCCGTACAAGGTGCTTGACGACGACAGTATGAACGAACTGACGGAAAGCGTGCAGGATAACGGCATTATGGAACCGCTGACTGTTCGACCGCTTGAAGACACAGACAATTATGAGATCATATCAGGACACCGCCGTTACCACGCGGCGAAGAAGGCAGGGCTTCGTGACGTCCCTGCCTTTATTCGTGCCGTCAGCCGCGACGAAGCGGCGATCATGCTCGTGGACAGCAATCTGCACCGGGAGCGTATCCTCCCGAGTGAGAAAGCGTTCGCGTACAAGTTGAAAGCGGAGGCTCTCAATCATCAGGGCAAACGGGACACCACTTCGGGACAAATCGTCCCGAAGTCAGACGATAACCGCGCTACCGCACAGATTGGCGAACAGACGGGTGAAAGCTACAAAACCGTACAGCGCTATATCCGCCTGACCAACCTCATACCCGAACTGCTGGATATGATGGATGAAGGCAAGATCGCGTTTTCAGTCGGCGTTGAATTGTCTTTCCTCGACGATCAACTTCAATACGATGTCCTGAACGCCTGCGAGCTCAACGACAACACACCGTCTTACGCCCAAGCCGTCAGTATGCACAAAGCGTACACGGCGGGAGAACTTGACCGCGACGGCATCGACGCCATTATGTCCGAGGAAAAAGCGAATCAGCGCGAGACGGTGAAGATTCCAGCCGAGCGGTTGCGGGGCAAGATTCCCGGCAGTTATTCCGCACAGCAACAACTGGAATATATCGTAAAAGCAGTCGATCATTATTATCGCTATTTACAGCGTCAGCGCGAAGCCAGATGAAGGAGGTGAAACAAATGAAGATAACGAAAGACGATCTGACAAAAGAAGAACTCCACATTATATTTTCTCACAAAGACAATAAATCCGACAATGCTGCACGGCTTGACGACAGTATGCGATTCATCGGCACTAAAGAAGTCGCTTCTCTTATGGGATGCTCTATTCCGGTTGCAAGACAGACCATGCGCCGAAAAGACTTTCCGCTCGTCATGTGCGGCAAGAATCTCAAGGTCATGAAATCCGAACTCATAAAATGGGCTTCACAGCGACGTGTATAAGCGCCGCATATTTGTTGCGGGCACGGACGTTATATATACTATCCGTGCCCGAATATTAAGATGGAGGTATAAAGAATATGGCTAAAAGCATTAAAAAGAAAAAAGGCAACGGCGAAGGCAGCGTTTACAAGACAAAATCCGGTTACAGAGGTCAGATCGTCGTCGGAATCGACGACGACGGTAAACCGATCCGCCGCAGCGTGACCGGGAAAACGGTCAAAGAGATCAACGATAAACTGACCACGATCAAAAACAGCATCATCACCGGAACGTATATCGCGCCGAACAGGATCACTGTCTGCGAGCTCGCTCGTCTAATGCTCGAAGACGACTTGAACCTGAATTATATTAAAGAAGGCACTTACTTCCGGCATATCGAAACGTTGAAACGCATCGAAAGGAATCCTTATCTGAAAAACACTCCTATCCAAGAGCTCAGCTATGCGCCGATAAAAGATTTTATGCTGGCGGAAACGTGTATGTCTCAAAGCATTATAAACAAAGTATTCACCATGCTTCAAAAGGCGTTGAAAGAAGCTGTTAAGCGGAAAATAATCAGCGAGAACCCGATGGCAGACCTCAAAAAGCCGAAAACGTCCAAAAAGCGTGAAAAGGTGCGCGCACTCACAAAGGAAGAAGAGGTCAAGCTTTACAAGGTATTGACTACGGAAGACGTGAATTATTCGCACCAGATGCTTCTGTCTATGCTGACCGGTATGAGGATGGGCGAGATCAACGCGCTGACCGCCGATGATGTAGATTTGCGTTTCAAAACGATTTCTGTAAGCAAAACCATGGCGCGCGGATTGAAAGGCGAACCGTTCGTATCAAAAAGCGCAAAGACCGAAAACGGCAACCGAGATATCCCGATATCCGTTACGGTCCTTCCGCTTGTCGAAGTGATACTGTTTTGCGCGGGAGATAAATACCTCTTTGAACAAAACGGGAAACTCATCAACACCTCGCAGGTGAATATGCAGTTTCAGCGTATCATTAAGAAGTATGATATACTCGACAAAAAGGTAAAAGGCAAAGTGTCTCTCCATTCTCTGCGTCATACCTTCGCAACCCGCTGTATCGAGGCCGGTATGCAGGCGAAAGTGCTGCAAAAAATACTCGGGCATTCGGATATAAAGATCACCCTGAACACCTACTGCGACGCTTTCGAAAGTTTCCAGAACGAAAACATCGCCAAAGCAGACGAGTATTTCGCCGATATGGGGATAAGCTTTGTTGGTTCACAAAGCGCAAAGATCTCAGGAGCTATCATATAACAAACGGAAATAGTTCTTTACAATCACCGTGGAATATGGTATAATAAAAACGTAAGCAGTGATATGTAATAATATGGTTAAGTGAAGTTAAGATAGCCTCCGTTGCACACCGGTTGCACACATGAGAGGCAAAAATCAAGCAAAATCAAGCGTTTCAGGGCTTTGTGTGTGGTCAGCCGCACCAGCAAAAAGCACTGCGAAAGCAGTGCTTTTTCATTTATATTCCCCGTCAGTCGAGTCTTATAAGCCCCGACGCGGTGTCACCGTACGAGATGATGCGTCCGTAAAAATCCGTGGTGGTGTCGCTGGAAGCGTTATAATACCCGAGTATGCGTCCTCCGAAATCGGTCACGACTTTGTCGCCGTTGGATTTTTCTTCAACGTATCCTTTTATCTGCCGCGCAAAATTGCGTATGGTCTTCTTTTCGCTCATTTTTGTCGCTTTCCTTTACTTTTTATTCTTCCGGCAGCTCGTACCCGATCACGCCGCCGTTGGGGATCTCTTCGCCGGTGAGCGCGAGTATCACGATCCCGTGGCCGACGACTATGACGCGCCGGTACGATCCATACTTGCGCAGCACGGCGGTCACGCGCGACCTGATATCCGAAACCGTCTCCCAGTCACGTTCCTCGCCGCGCGGATATTCGCCGCGGCACGCGAAGAACTCTTTGAGCGCGTTTATCGATTCTTCGTCGCTTTTAGGCGCAAAATTCTTATCGGCGCTCCACTCGTGCAGATCGGTCTCGATCGCTATAGGGGCGCCGAGCGCTTTGGAAAGTATCGCCGCCGAATGCACCGCCCGCGTATAAGGCGAGCAAAGGATGATATCCGCGCCCTGCAGGCGTTCGTCTTTTGCGGCGTTTTCTATCTGCGCAACTCCCTCGTCGCTGAGTTTGCACAGAAACATATCGATACCGCGGTAGAATTTGCTGCCCATTTCGGCGTCGTCCGCTATTCCGTGCCTTACGAAATAAAACATTCTTTACCGCCTCCGGTCTGACCGTTTACTTTATAATCTCCACGCGGTCTTCGGCGCGTTCTTTGCGCGGAGGCAGGGGCGACGCGGCGTAGCCGAGCGAAAGCGCAAAGCGCGGAGTGAACCCCAGAGGCACGCCGAGGCGCGTCTTGAATTCCTGCGCCCTTTCGCCTTCGAACGCGCGGCGGAACGACGCTATGTAGCAGCTGCCTATCCCCATTGACCACGCCGCCACCGCCATATTCTGCGTGGCGTTGGCACAGTCTACGTCGCCGAACATTTCGGTGTCGTCGGCTGAAACTATTATCGCCATAGGCGCGCCGCGGAAAGTATCCGGCATTTCGCCGCCCGCGGGCGGGACGAATCCGTCTTTAAGCATAGCTGCGGCGCATTCGGCGGAAATATCGTCGAGCAGGGCGCGGTCGTACACCACGCTGAAGAACCAGGGCTGTCTGCCCAGCGCCGTGGCGGCAAACCTGCCGCATTCGACTATCTGCATAACGTCGTCTTCGGGCGGGAGCACCGACATATAACTGCGCACGCTGCGCCGCTCGAGGATGTTCTTTACGGTCTCGTTCATAATGAATACACCTCGCTGAATTTATTCGTAAGATATTCCACGTAGCATTCGGGATCGAATTTTCCGCACACCGATTCGAAGAGCTTTCCGGGGTCCATCATCCTGCCGTGGCGCCAGATTTTCTGTTCGAACCAGTCGTTTATGCGTTTTATTTCGCCGTTCTTAACGGCTTTGTCAAAATCGAATTCCTTCTGCATTTCGCGCATGTATTGCGCGCCGTACGCGGAACCGATGGCGTATGACGGGAAATAGCCGATATTGCCGTCCGCCCAGTGCGAATCCTGAAGCACGCCGCGCCTGTCGTCGGGGACGTCCACGCCCAGATATTCCTTATACATACGGTTCCATTCGGCGGGCAGGTCGCGCGCCTTGAGCTCGCCGTCGAACATCTTCTTTTCGAGTTCGTAGCGTATCATAACGTGCAGGCAGTAGGTCAGTTCGTCCGCCTCGGTGCGGATGAGCGACGGAGTGGATTTGTTGATCATACGGTAGAAACGGTCTTCGTCCACGTCGTCGAGCAGGGGCGCGAATTCGCGCTTGAGCCACGGGAATATGAGCCCGCAGAAGCCGCGGCTGCGGCCTATGACGTTTTCGTAAAACCTGGACTGGCTTTCGTGAATCGCCATCGAGGCGCCGCCGCCCACCGCCGTGAACTGCAGTTCGTCGCCGGTGTGCAGCTCGTAGAGCGCGTGACCGCCTTCGTGGATGACCGAATAGAGCGACGACGCGACCGCGTCTTCGTGATAATGCGTGGTGATGCGCACGTCGTATTTGGAAAAATCGGTGGTGAACGGGTGCTCGGTCTCGCCGAGGACGCAGTGTTCCTTATCGATACCTATGAGATCCATCACGTATTCCGAAAAAGCGCGCTGCTTTTCCACCGGGAAGATGCGTCTGAGCGGAGCGTCGTCGACCTTGTGCGCGTTTTCGCATACGCGGCGGATGAGCGGCACGAGCTTTTGCCTCAGCGAACCGAAGAACGCGTCGCAGCTTTCACGCGTCAGACCGCGCTCGTAACCGTCGAGCAGCGTGTCGTACGGGTGTTTGGAAGGTTCTATGTAAAGCGCTATGCGCCTGTTTGTGTCGAACATCTTCTGCAGATACGGCTCAAACGACGCAAAGTCGCTTTTTTCTTTCGCCTCGTGCCAGACGGCGTCGGATTCCGACTCCAGACGGCTGTAGGCGATATATTCATCTTTGGGGATCTTTCTGGTGCGGTCGTAATCGCGGTAAAGCAGTTCGACTTCGCGCGATGTGACTTTATCCAGCAAACCGATATCCGCTTTCAGCGTTTCGAGCGCTTCGACGATCTCGGGAGACGTGGTGAGCTCGTAGCTCATGCGGGAAAGCTCGCCCAGCGTGTTCGCACGGACCTGCGCGCTGCCCTTGGGTGCGACGGTCGCGCCGTCGTAGAACAGCATCCCTTCGGCGTGCCCCAAAGCGAAGCTCGCGGTCCTGAAAGTTTTGAGTTTTTCAAGTGCCTGTGCGGTTGTCATAGCGTATCCTCCGTAGCGTTATATTTATACGATTATTATACATCAGCGCCGCACGGTTTGTCAATACGGAGCTTTCACGCGCAGCACGTGTTCGCCAGGCGGCAGCGCGAGCGGGAACGCGCAGGGGACGCCGTCGAGTTCAGGCGTTTCCGGCGAAGTTCGCGAAGAAACAATCTTTATCTTGCAGCCGCCGCGTTCGCAGACAAAAGTGTATTCGCATACCGGCGAGACCGAGATCTTTGTAAAGCCGCAGGAAAACCTTATACCCATTATGACTTCGGTCATTATCTTGTAAAACCACGCAGCGCTGCCCGTGTACCAGCTCCAGCCACCCCTGCCGCTTGAATATATATCGGCGGGGATGACGTAGGGTTCGAGCATATACTTTTCGGCGTCTGTATGCCCGGCGGGGGTCACGGCGTTTATCAGGCGCACGGCTTTTTCGTATTCTCCGCAGACGGCAAGACCCCATATCCCCCAAAGCGCGCCGTGAGTGTACTGGCCGCCGTTTTCGCGGATCCCCGGCGGGTACGCCGAAACGTAGCCCGCGTCGACGTTTTCGAACGGCGGCGAAAACAGCTTGAAAATATTCTTTTCTTCGTCGTACAGCTCGCGGTATGCGGCGTTGACCGCGCTCAGCGTCTCGGGCGTTTTCCCTAAAACGGCAGCGGCGAGCGCCTGGCTGATGACGTCGATCGCGCATTCACGGCTTTCTTTGACGCCGAAAAAGCTCCCGTCGTCAAAAGTCCCGCGCGGGAACCTGTCGCCTTTGAAGCTGTTCCTGCCCGCTTCAGCGGCGCGCCCGTACACCGAGCGCAGCACAAAAGCGCTTTTTGCGTCGCCGACGAGTTCGCACACGCGCGCGAACTCACGCGAAACGTACGCGAGCAAGAACGTGGTAAATACCGATTCGCCTCTTCCCTCGCGGCCCACCGCCGAAAAGCCGTCGTTCCAGTCGCAGCTGCCCATAAGCGAAAGCCCGTGCGCGCCGGTCCTCCCCGCGCAGTAGAGCAGCGCGCGCAGACAGTGCATATACACGCTTTCGCGTTCCGGCGTGCGTTCGGCTTTTTCGAACCGCTCGCCCCGTTCCACCGGCGGCGACGAAAGATAAGGAGTCTTGACTTCGAGCACCGTTTCGTCGCCGGTCTTTTCGACGTAGTCGGCCACCGTGAGCGGCAGATACAGCATGTCGTCGGAACACGCGGTGCGCGTGCCGGTAAAGCGTTCGGTCTTGAGCCACCAGTGCATCACGTCGCCGCGCATATACTGGTGGGCGGCACAGCGAATGATGTGAGATCGCACGAGGTCGGGGCGCGAATAGACGAGGCACAGGCAATCTTGAAGCTGATCGCGGAATCCGTACGCGCCGCCGGTCTGGTAAAAGCCCGTCCTGCCCAGAAACCGCGAAAACGCGGTCTGATACGGCGCAAAATACGCGTAGAGCGAATCGGTCACGCCGTTTTGCGTGAACGCCGTCTGCGGCGGGATGAACGACCGCGCGAACTCGCTCGCTTCTTTTGCGAAACCGCCGGTATCGCCGGACCTGAGATAAGAAACGACGCTCGCGGCGCCGGTCTCGGTCGGGCAGGCGCCCAGGAAAAACGCGACGCGCTGCGCGTTCGCCGCGATACAGACCGAATCGCACGATCCCGTGCTTTCCCCGGCGAGCGCCAGCGTGCGGTCGGTGAAGAGTTCGCATTTTGTATTGCACGCTACAAAGCAGGTCATGCCGGGGCCGTGTTTCACCGGTACGAAAAACCCGGCGTTCCGTATACCGGGCACGTACGCGCCGAATTTCTTTTCCTGCGGCGTGACGCAGAACACCGTATCGACGTTCTCGTTTTCGAATTCCGCTTCTATTATCTTGACGGGCAGGCGCGGATGGACGAAAGTCTTCACCGTGTATCCCACGCCGCAGATGTTCCCGGTGTAACGTGCGATTCCGTCGCGGTATTCCGCGGAAGCGCTGAGCGAGACGAGGTCGTAAAGATTCCCGCCGCGTTTCATAAGCAGTTCTTCGCCGTAGACCGGGGCGTGCGGATCCTGGTCGAAGCACGATATCCTTCCGTCGCGCGCGGAACCGTAAAACGTGAAGCCGAGCGTCTTTTCGGTGACAAGCGTACCGAGCGCGAAACCGGACATAACGTACGACCGCGGCAGCGGCGGAGTTCCGGATACGAACACCGAGGGCGGCGCGATCTTTTCGCCGAGCGGCGACTCGCTCCCCCTCAGAACTCGCGGTCCGGCGCCCGAATAGCCGGACGAAGACCGGAACACCGAGTCGCTTTCGAACCTGAACGCCGAAAAGCTCCTTATAAAGCGCAGCTCGTTTTCGTCGAAGACAGAAGAATTCGCCGCGAACACGCCGTATTTTCTGCCGCAGTAACGGTCGAGCCCTTCGGCCGAGACGAGTTCCTTGATCCATTGGGCGAGCGGCGAATCGTACCCCGGCCGCTCGTGGATCAGAAACAGCAGTTCGCTCTTGTAATAGGCGCCGGCGAGCGAGCGGTACGCGCCGAGAAAAGCCTTTACAGGCGCGGGGTTTTTGCCGTAGATTTCGAGCACGAGCAGCGGACAGTCGCCCGAAACGCCCGCTTTCCAAAGACAGGACATCCCGGCGGACGGCTTTTCGTCCGTTCCTCTTTCGAACAGGCACGCCGAGACCGCCGCGGAGGCGAGTACGTCCCCTCGCGTTCCGCGCACGGCGGGAGCCTGAGCCTTGCGCGCTCCGGCGACGGAATTTGTCACTTCGCGCAAAGTGTATCCGCAGGCGATGATGAACCGGGCGCTTCCGCGCACAGAAGGCGATACGCGGACCGTGCAGTCGGGATCGCCGCAGACATCGGTATCGCCGCTGCATTCATTTAAGAACGCGCTGTTCATATAGCCGCGCGAATGCGATCTTATCCGCGAGGCGCACACGCCGAATTCCATTGAGGCTTTGACGTCGCCGCACGCCACGCCTATATAGGGGTAACGACCTCCGCCCGGCTCCGAACGGCGGCGGAATATTAGTATCTTTTCGTTTTTCAAAAACGACGACGTTATAAACAGGCGCGAAAACGCCGGGTGCGACGAATACGCCGAAGGCTTATCGAGCACCGGAGTGAGATGCATACAAAGCTTTCCGGCAAGCGCGCTTTCGGCGCGCAGATCGAACACGAACGCCCCTCCCGGCGACGTGATATGCCCCTTTACCGACAAGGGGCAGCGCGTATCCGACGAAACGAACGCAAACGAATCTTTGCCGAATCGGGACGCGAACGGCGTTCCCGTAAACGGCGAGCAGCAAAACGCCCTGCCGTCTTTGACGACGCCGAACGTAACGCCCGAAACAGGCGAAAACGCCCTGAATTCTGTGCGGTCCACCGCGTATGCGCCGCAGCGCAGCGCCACCCTGCCGTCGGAAGACGCCGCCATCGAAAGGTTGCCTTTTTTATACAGCGCGCATTCCGGGCGCGCGGTCTCGCAAAAAACGCGATCCGCGTCTGCAGCGAAATACGGCCGTTCGCGCTTTGAAAACGGTTTTCTGCCGCGGCAGAGCCGGACGTCGGCGGGAATGCGTTCGCATAACAGTTCGCGGCACGCCGCGATCTGTTTGTCGCGGAAAAAACGCCTCCGCATAATGCCGTCGAAACACGCGTTGTCTATTGCGAGCATACTCATCGCCACGTGGTGCGCCATATAGCTGCGGACGGTCCCGCCGCGTTCGGAAAGGTCGACCGCTTCGTAAAAGCCGTATTCGCCGCGCGCGCCGAGTTTTTCGTAGACGCCAAGCAGCCGCATAACCGATTCCGGCATTCGTTCGAGCATAAGGAACGCCGAATACGGCGAAAAAACGCGTTCCGTACCCGTATATTCCTTCAGCGCCAGCGCCGGAACGCCGTGCGCCTTGTACTGGTAATTCATATCGGCGTCGAAACAGTAATACCCGCTTTCGGAAGTTCCCCACAGCTTTTCTTTGCGAAAATTATGCTGGCAGTACGCGGCGAAAGACAGCGTTTCGTCCAGAAACGAATTTGGGTACGAAGGCAGGAACAGCTGCGGCATAAAGTATTCGAACGCCGAGCCCGACCACGATATCATCCCCACGAATCCGTTCTTTTCGGTCACCGCGCGCGAAAGCGCGTTCCAGTGCGAGCCGGGCGTGATCCCGTACGCGCAGGTCCAGTAACAGGCGGTGCGGATCTCGCTCATGAGCATATCGTAACGGTGCGGCGAAAAGCCGTTCTGTTCGGAATATCCTATATAAAACAGCTCGCGTTCGTTATCGTACAAAAACGCCATATCCATATCCCGCGCCAGCTTTTCGGCGCGCGCGGCGAGCGCGGATCCCTCTTCGCCGAACGAGCGCAAAGCCGCCGCCAGCGTTATGAGCGATACGGCGAGATTGCCCGAATCGACGGTGGAAACGTATCTTTCGCCTATGACGTCGAGCGAGCGCGTGTCGTACCAGTTATACAGATGTCCGCGGTACTTTTCCATCCTTTCGAGCGTGATAAGGGTTTTTTCTATATCGCAAACCGTTTTTCCGCGCGGGATGAACCCCATATCGTCCGCCGCTGCGACGCACAGCAGATACAGACCTATATTGGTGGGCGAGGTGCGCTCGGCGACTGCTTCCGCCGGCGAAAACTGCACGTTGTCCGGCGGCAGAAAGTTGGTCTTTTGCGTTACGCGTTCGGCAAAAAAGGCGTACTGTTCGCGCGCGTAGGACAGCAATTTTTCCTTTGCCTTTTCGTCAATGCGCTTTTCACGCGATTTTACCGGGCGCGAGACGGCGTACGAAACGACAGGCAGCAAAAACGCCGCCGCGCCGAGGAGCCTGAACACGAAATACGGCGAAAAGAATACGAGCGCCGCCCCGACGGCGGAACTGAAAAAGAACGCGGTTATGTGGACGGCGATGCCGCCGGAACGCGCTTCGGTCTGGCTGAAAGTCGTCCATTCCAGCGTTTTGCGGTGCGAAACGAGCGTCCTCCATACCGCGCGCAGCGCCGCGTCGGCTGAGCGGAAGGCGTATTCGAACAGCGCCGAAAGCTCGTACGCGAGGTTGAACGCGATGAGCTTTGCCGAAGAAAACATAACCGAAAAGAACCTTCTGGGCGTGAACGCCCTGCCGAAGAATACCGAAACGAACGAAAACGCCGCCGGGGCGAGCGTGTTCGCAAGCAGCACCAGCGCAAATACCGCGGCTTTGTGCTGGCTTGAATTCGTAAAGAACGCGTACGCCGGCACGCCGGACGCCGCGAAGACGGGCGAAAGCTGGCGCAAGGCGTTTTCGCACAGCACGAACCTGCCCGACGCGGGCATGCGGCGCGAACCGAGCAGGCAGATGTTTTGAATATCGCCGCGCACCCAGCGGTGGAGCCGCAGGAACGCCGAAAGCGGACTTTTGGGGTTGCTGTCGGAAAAAGTGATATCCGGCACGAACATACACCTGAGTATAGCGCCTTCGGGGATATCGTGCGAGAGTATCTTCCCTTTCGGGAAAGCGCCTTCCGCAACTGAGGCGAACGCCGCGACGTCGATAAGCCCCTTGCCGCAGAATATGCCGCTGCCGAACAGCGACTGGTAACGCTCGTACGACGCGGTGTCGTAGAGCGAGCCGAATTCGGCGCGCATAAGCGTAAAATAAGTGCCGAAGCTCTGCAAAAGCCCGGTCTTCATACGCGGCTGGAACACCGCGTGCCCCGACGTCACGCGGCCGTCTTTTATACGGGGGCGGTTCGCCGGATGGAGGGCGGTAGATACGAGTTCGCGCACGGCGCCGAGCGGAATGACCGTGTCGCTGTCGAGCGTGAGCAGATATTTCGCGCCGCGGGCGACGGAGGCGTTCTGCGAATACGCGAAAACGTCTTCGCCCTCCGTGATGAACTTGACCAAGTCGCACACTGCGCCGCGCTTGCGTTCCCCGCCCTGCCAGATCTTGTCGGCGGAGTTGTACGAACGTCCGCGCAGAAACAGCGCGAAACGGTCGCCGTATGCGGCGTTGAGTTCGCTTATGCGCTTTTGCGCGTAAGCTGCGACAGCCGCGTCGCCCGGCGCGGTCTCGCTTTCGCTGTCGGCAAAGTCGCCCAGAACGCCGAAAACGGCGCATGGTCCGCGGTTGCGCAGATACGCGTTTTCGAGCTCGTCGAATACGGCAAAGTCTTTTTCCGCGCCGAACAGCAGCGTGGAATACACGACCACGGTGCGCGCCGACGCGGCGGCACAGTCGCTTTCGAGCCTAAGCGGCGCAAACGGCGGGACGACGCGCGAAAACACGCGGTCGCATAACGTTCCGCTGAGCAGAAACAAGGGCGGCAGCGCAAAAACCGCGAAAAAGCCGAACGCGTAAAACGTAACGCCCGCAAAAAGCGCGAACAGCGCGAAAAGCGATATAAAAAACGCCGCCTTATGCGTTTTGCCGTACGCGGCGGCGTAAAGCCCGCTTTTGCGCGCGCAGAGCTCCCGCGCGGCTTCCGTCTCGCTCATTTTGCGGCGGCGCGCGTATCTTATCACCGCCTCGCGGCACATATCTTTTGAGCGTTTGTCGTTCTGCGCGTACAGTTCGGCGCCCGAGCGGAGCACGTTTTCGGCGCCGCAGAGCTTTTCAAAGCATTCCTCGCACCTTATCTCGCGCACGCGGTGAAGCGAGATCACGCTCGACGTGAGCTTTTGCATATCGCATCTGCGGCCCGAGTCAAGCAGCGCCGCCTCCTCGCCCGCGGAGATTATGAGCGCCGCGTTAAGCGCCGCCGGGATACTGTAGATTTCGGAAAAAGAAAAATCGGCTCCTTTGAAAAAAGCGAAAAAACTTTGTTTTTCGCATACGTTTCCGTTCCTGCCCAAATACCGCGCGCATTCCGTAAACACGCGCCCGCCCGTCCCGCGCGCGCGGCAAGTTTCGCGGTACGCCTTTTGAATAAGGTAAAAGTTTTCGGCGAGCACGCCGCAGGAACTTTCGGTTTGGTTTACATAATGTTCTATGCTCCTGTACGCGCGCACGAGCCGCTTTTTAAGATCCATTTTGCCAAATGCCTCCGCAAAAACGTATTCGCCTTTATTATTTGCGCAAATATGGAAAATATACCCGTTGACATTTGGGCGTTCGTATTGTAAACTTTAATACGGTGATAAATATGAAATTTCTGCGTTCGCTCGAACGGCTCGTCTACCCCGACCGCTGCATCATCTGCGGCGACGTCACGCTGGAAAAGGCGCCGTTCTGCAAAGACTGCATAAAAGAATTCGTTTCGCTGTTTTCGGCGGAATGCCCCTCGTGCGGGAAGACCGCGCACGATTGCACGTGCGGCGGCGGAAAGAAGGATTTTCTGTTCTTCTATTCTTCTCCTGCGGCGAAGAAGCTCATTCGAACGCTCAAGCATTCCCCTAATAAGAACGCCGCGGGATTCTTCGGCGACGTGATAGCCGAGTTTTACAAAGGCCGTAACTTCGACGCGGTAGCGTTCCCTCCGCGCACCGAACACAATATACGCAAATACGGTCTGGACCACGTAAAAGCCATAGCGGGCAGCTATTCAAAAGCGAGCGGCGTGCCGCTTTGTCTTGCGCTGGAACGCACTCACCGCGCCGCCGAACAGAAACTGCTTTCGGCGACTCAGCGGCGCCGCAACGCGCTGGGGCTTTATACCGCAAACAAAGAAAAGCTCGGTTCCGCAAGCCGCGTGCTGCTCATCGACGATGTCCGCACCACGGGATCCACGATGAACGCCTGCGCGCTGGCGCTTCGCAAAGCAGGCGTAAAGCAGATAACGCAGTTCACGCTCGCCTACACCCCTCCCGTAAAGAAAAAATACAAAGCCAAAAAAGATATTAAAAAAGTGTGAGGTTTTTCGCGCTCACGACGTGTAAAGGGTGAAAACGCCTTAAGGTGAAAGGAGCAGACGCTATGGATAACGGCGCGAGTAGCTACCGCCGTTTCCGCGAAGACGGCGACGCCGAAGGACTTGCGGAGATAATACGCGAGTACCGCGACGGACTTATAATGTACCTTTGCACTTACGTGCACGACTTCAATACCGCCGAAGAGCTTGCCGAAGACACGTTCGTGTATCTGGGTACGAAAAAGCCGCGCGATAAAGGCGGCAGCGCTTTCGGCACCTGGCTTTACGCCATGGCGCGCCGCATAGCGCTGAGTTATCTGCGCAAGGCAAAACGGCGCGGCGAATACCTTACGGAAAACTGCGGCGAGATACCGCAGGACGAAATAACGCTTGAAGAATCGTATATCCGGGAAGAACGGCGCATAACCGTACACCGCGCCATGCGCGGATTGAAGCCCGAATACGCGCAGATACTCTGGCTGGTATATTTCGAACGTATGTCCGTAAAAGACGCCGCGCGCGTTATGAACAAGTCGGCGCACAACGCGGAAACGCTTGTTTACAGGGCGCGGAACGCGCTGAAAGCAAAACTTTTAGAGGAGGGATTTGTTTATGAGGACATATGAAGAGACCGCGCGTCGAGTGCTCGACCGCGTGGACGAATACAACGAAAAAGCAAAAAAACGGAACAAAAATTTACGCATTGGCGCGGCGTTCGCGTGCTTTGCGGTCTTCGCGGTCACGGCGGTATTCGGCGTGAAAGCGATGATGAAACCGAACGCAATAACAACGGAACACAGCGACGGCAATTCTGTTGAACCGTATCAAAAAAAGTACGCGGCGTTCACCTGCGGCTCATCCGACGGAGGAGAGATTTCCGTGATCGAAGAATACCCCGCCTGGAGCGAAAAAAACATTTTGGGATTCAGGGATGAGACCGCCCCGAAAACCGCAGCCGTCACCGTTGACGGCGTGGAATACACCGGAACCTATGAAGAATCGGCAGTTTTGAAAAACGGGATATACTCGACGTCGGTTTCTCACTCGTATTACCAAAAAGGAATGAACGATTATGACATAAGATTCTGGATAGACTCTAAAACCAACGAACTCACGCAATTTGAAGCGTACAAACCGTTATCCGAAAGCGGCGCCGTTAACGAAGAAAAATGCAGAGCCGTTGCAGAACGAACGGCAAAATCGTATCTGGGCGACAACCTGAGCGATTACGAAATAGAATCAGGTTCAGACGACCCGTATTATTATCATTATCGCGTTTACAAAATGATCGACGGCTATCGATCGGCGTTTACTCTGAATATAGCGGTCGACAAAAACGGAATGATCACGCTGCTTATGGTGGGTGACAAATTTGAAGGTATTGATTCGCTTCCTTTTGATAAAGAAGAAGCGGATGCGCTGATATCCGAAAAAGTCAAAGCCATAGTTAAAGACGTCAAAGGCTATTCCGGTTATGAATACCGATATATAAAGCCCGTTGCATT
Source organism: Clostridiales bacterium UBA1206 (assembly GCA_002310055.1). Taxonomy (GTDB): domain Bacteria; phylum Bacillota; class Clostridia; order Oscillospirales; family CAG-382; genus UBA1206. The sequence goes on from DBXS01000032.1 coordinate 22,654, forward strand.
GAACGAGGGCGGCGTCGGTGCCGTTTACGGCGTGACGATCCGTTCTTCACACGATTTTTATGACGAAGTTAAGCAAAAAACGCTTACGTTCGTTTCGGAATGTTTAGTTGAAATACTTGTGGCAGAACAATAATGATCGCGCTATTCAGCCATGGCTTAAAATAAGCCATGGCTTTGCGCGTTTCCATAGTTAAAGGAGTAGAATAAGTAGATATGAAAAAAACAATATATTTTACGAATAATTACAAACAAATAATTCCGCCTGCTGCGCTTTTACGGCAGAGGCGGAATTTATTTATATATTTTATTCGAAAAACGTTTTTTCTATAAGTCGGCGAAAATCACCGTAAGTCGATACGGCGTTGACCTCGCGCCGGATCGCGGCGGAAGCGCCGTTCGACTATACGATAATAGATTTCGGCGGCGAAAGGCTTAAAGTTTACTCCTCCGCCGACGAAAACGCCGATATCGCGGCGTATCTCGCCGAAAAATATCCCGTAAAATAAAAGCGTGCAAAGAATATGCGCCGCGGCTCGCACAAGGGCCGCGGCGTTGTATTTTGCGCCTTGAAACCGCAGTTGACTTTGCGGCGCGAATTGTGATAGAATAAACAAAAGATTTTTCTCTTTTTCGCGTGAGTTTTTACAAGCGCGCGACGTCTAAAGGGTGAAACACCGAAACGTTTCGCGTGAAAGGAGCAGGCACTATGGATAACGGCGCGGGTAGCTACCGCCGTTTCCGCGAAGACGACGACGCCGAAGGGATGGCGGAACTCGTAAGGGAATACAGGGACGGACTTATTCTGTATCTCGATACGTTCGTGCGCGATATCCCCGCGGCGGAAGAGCTGGCGGAAGACGTTTTTGTGCTTTTGGCGGTAAAAAAGCCGGTTTACAAAGCCAAAAGCTCTTTTAAGACCTGGCTTTACGCCATTGGCAGAAATACAGCTCTGGATCATTTGCGCAAGGCGCGCCGGCGCGGTGAGATCCCGCTTGAAAACTGCGGCGAATTGCACGCCGACGGCGAAACGCTGGAAGAAAGCTTTATACGCGAGGAGCGGCGCATAGCCGTTCACCGCGCGATGAGGTCGCTTCCGGCGGATCAGCGGCAGATAATATGGCTTATGTATTTTGAAAAACTGACCGCATCCGACGCCGCGCGTATAATGAAAAGGTCGCCGCACGCCGCGGAAACGCTGGCTTACCGGGCGCGAAAAGCGCTAAAGCAAAAACTTACGGAGGAAGGATTTGAATATGAAGACCTATGAGGAGACCACGCGTTCGATACTGGAACGCGCGGAAACGGAAAAAGCGCAATTAAGAAAAAAGAACCGCGTAATACGCACGGCTGCGGCTTTTGCAAGCGTGGCGATAATCGCGGCGGCGTCGGTATTCGGGATCAGAGCGTTTATGAAATCGGCGCCGCATTATACGACAGATTACAAAGCGGAATACAAGGATAGTTTTAAGGTTTCATATGCGGAAGCTCCCGGAACGATAGACGAATGTATTGAAAGAGCGCAGATCGTGGCGGAAATAAAGATACTCGGTCTGGCGACTGTTTACACACCCGTTCTTGACACATCCGATCGAGGAAAAATCAATTCTCTGCCCGAAAGCATATACGTGGGCGAGATCGTAAAAGAATTCAAAAACGAAACCAAACAAGACGAATACGTCTACATTCTGAGGTTCGGCTCGCCCGAAGCGTCCGCGACCGGCTCGCACGTACTCATGCCCGGCGAAAGGATGGTAATGTTCCTCAAACAGACCGATTATGATAGACCCGTTGACGAATATCCTATCTATTACAACTCATTCAGCTGCCCTTTCCAGGAGCTCTATATTTACGAATACGACGGCAAAGAATACGCGGTCCCTTACACGATGCAGAATTTTATGCCGCGCAATATGGCAACGGTTTCCGCCGATATAGCTTCGGAGATCAACAGTATATCCGGTCTTTACCGTTGGTACGATGACGTTTATGAATATGACGCGGTCAAAAGTTATATTACAGACGCCGTCAACAAATGAAAAGCAATATCAAAACCGCGTCCGGCAAGACCGGACGCGGTTCTTTTATTCTATTCGGTCTTACTGAAAAAACACCCGTTGGATGAGCTCGCGGAATTCTTCGTAAGAAGACGCCGCGTTGACTTCCCTGCGGACGGAAGCGGAAGCCGGCATCCCTTTGGTGTACCACGCCACGTGCTTGCGCATGGTGAGCAGATATTCTTCGCGTGCGAAACCGCGCGCCGTTTCGAGCTGTTCGAGCAGCATTTCGCCGATACTGCGTTTTGAGGGCGGCGTGTACGGCGTTTTTTCGAACGCCGCTTTAATTTCTGCAAAGACGTACGGCCTGCCCAGGGCGCCGCGTCCTATCATTATACCGTCGCAGCCGGTCTGTTCGAGCACAGACACGGCGTCGGCGGCGCAGGCGATATCGCCGTTGGCTATCACGGGTATCCTGACGCGGCGTTTCACCGCCGCTATGACTTCCCTGTCCGCGCGCCCCGAATACATCATATCCCGCGTTCTGCCGTGGACTGCGACCGCGTCGGCGCCGCCGGATTCGCAGTACGCCGCGACTTCATCCGCATTGATATGCCCGGAATCGAACCCGGCGCGTATCTTGACCGTCACGGGGACGGGGACCGCGTCGCGCACGGCGCGGACGAGCTTTTCACATTCCGCAGGCGTTTTCATAAGCGCCGAGCCGTCGCCGCAGGCGACCACCTTGCGCACCGGGCAGCCCATATTGATATCGAAAAAATCGGGCGAGTATTTCATAAGCTTATACGCGGCGCGCGCCAAAAAAACCGGATCGCTTCCGAATATCTGTATGCCCGCGGGGCGGATATCGCGCTCAAGCGACGCAAGCTGATCGGTCTTTCTGTCGCCGTAGCACACGCCCTTGGCCGATATCATTTCGGTCGTGACGCATTCGGCGCCGCATTCGGCGCACACGCGCCGGAACGCGCGGTCGGTCACGCCCGCCATGGGAGCCAGGAATATTCCGTTTTTTATCTCTAAATCACGTATCTTCATTCAGTTGAGCGTGTTGCCGCGCAGGTTGTCCTGCCACAGCTTTTCGGTCGCGTCACGCAGCGCGGCGTAGTCTTCGCGTTCGAGCAGGCCGTTTTCCAAAATGACGTCCACGGCGGCGCGCGTCTGTTCCACAAGCGGCATATCGGCGCTGCTTGCGACTTTGAACCGCAGTTCGCCTGACTGGCGTTCGCCGAAGAAATCGCCCGGGCCGCGCAGTTTAAGATCGGTGCGCGCTATTTCAAATCCGTCGTCGGTACGGCACATGGTGTCCAGCCGTTCGCGCGCACGCTCGGAATTCGAGCCGCTGATGAGTATGCAGTACGACTTCTGCGTGCCGCGTCCTATGCGCCCGCGCAGCTGATGCAGCGTTGAAAGCCCGAACCTTTCGGCGTTTTCCACTACCATGACCGTGGCGTTGGGGACGTCCACGCCTACTTCGATCACGGTGGTCGAAACGAGCAGATCGAGTTCGTGCGCGCGGAAACGTTCCATCACTTCGTCTTTGTCTTTTTGTTTCATTTTTCCGTGCAGTAGTCCGCATCTGAAATCCGGCAGCTCTTTTTGTATCTGCTCAAAGCGTTCGGTAGCGGATTCCGCCTCGGTCAGCTCGCTTTCTTCCACGAGCGGACAGACCACGAATATCTGGTGTCCCTTTTGCTTTTCGGCGTTCAAGAATGAATTGACGGCGGCGCGTTCGGCGGAGCTCACCGCTCTGGTCACCACTTTTTGACGTCCCGGGGGACGTTCGTCGAGTATGCTTATATCGAGATCGCCGTACAGTATGAGCGAAAGCGTGCGCGGGATGGGAGTCGCCGACATTACGAGCGTGTGCGGAGTTTTTCCGCCGGCGCCTTTGTTTACCAGTTCGGAACGCTGCAGCACTCCGAAACGGTGCTGTTCGTCGGTGACGGCGAGCGCCAGGTCTTTGAATTCCACGCCGCTTTGTATGACGGCGTTGGTGCCTATGACCACGTCCGCGGTACCGTCGGCTATGGCGGCGCGGGCGTTCCTTTTCTGCGCGGCGGTCATCCCGCCGGTGATGAGGAGCACGTTAATACCGTAAGGCGAAAGCATTTTTTCGAACGTGGCGTAATGCTGGCGCGCCAGTATCTCGGTCGGCGCCATCACCGCCGTTTGAAAGCCGTTTTTGGCGCAGAGATACGCCGCGGCGACCGAAAGCACGGTCTTGCCGCTGCCCACGTCTCCCTGCACCAGGCGCATCATGGGCACCGGGCGCTGAAGGTCGGCGAATATCTCTTTTACCGCGCGCTGCTGAGCGCCGGTAAGCGGAAAAGGCAGGTTCCGGAAGAAAGTGCGTACGCCGGTGTCTTTCTGCGTCATTGCGTGCGAAACGCGGTCGTCGCGCCCGCTCCTCATACGCCGGAGCGCCAGCTGGAACACCGTGAGTTCTTCGAACGCCAGCGTGCGCGAAGCGGCGGCGACGTCGGATTCGCTCTGCGGCGAATGCATAAACTTAATCGCCTGCGGCTTATGGAGCAGCGCGAACTGGCGCTGCAGTTCTTGAGGCAGCACGTCAGGTATTTCATCGGCGAGCGGAAGCGCCTGCGACGCCGCTTTTGCGACGAGATTCTGCGTGAGCGCGCCGCTCAGCGGATACACCGGGTAGATGCCTTTCATCCCGGGGATATACGGCTCGAGCGCGGGGTTGACGGTATCGCGCCCGTACTGCCCCATACTGATCTTGCCGTAAACGCGGAACACTCTGCCGGGAGACAGCGTTTTGGCTATCCACTTCTGGTTGAAAAAGGTCATATAAAGCGTGCCGGTATCGTCGGACGACGAAACGCGCACGTAGTATTTGCCGGATTTGCCGCGGCCTTCCTTGGGCGCGGAATCGATGCGCACCACCACGGACGCCGTCTCGCCGTCGGGAAGGTCGAACAGCTTGCGCGTTTCGCCGCGGTTTTCGTACCTGCGCGGAAAGTATTCGAGCAGATCGCGCACGGTGAAAACGCCCGCCTTTTCAAATGCTTTGGCGCGCGTTTCGCCTATTCCCGAAATGTAACGGACGGAAGAATCGAGTTGCATTTCACTTCAGCTCCAGTTTTTTTACGTTCTGCGAAAGCGCCGAAAGCGCTATGCTTTCGCGCTCGTGGCAGGTCATTATGAATATCTGCGAATTATCCGCGCATTTTGCGATCTCGCGCAGCATATACGCCAGCCGCACGTCGTCGAGCCGCGAAAACACGTCGTCGAGCACTAAAAACGGCTTCGCGCGCGAATAGAGCAGATCTACCAGCGCCAGCCGCAGACACATATACGCCGTGTCGCGCGCGCCGGCGGAAAGATAATCCGCTTCTTTTTCGCCCCCGGATACGGAGACCGCCATCGAAAGGTCGTTGGAAATGGTCAGTTCGCCGTATTTGCCGCCGGTCGCGGGGGCGAAATAGCCCGAGGCGATCTGCGCAAGCTTGGGCGAGACCGTGGAGCGCATATATTCGCGCGATTCGTCCAGCACTTCGAGCGCCACGCCGAGCGACGCGTATTTGCGTTCGAGTACGTCGAGCCGGTTCCTGACCGCCTCGCGCTTGCCGTACAGCACCGAAGGCGAAGGCGAGCGGGCTTCCAGCGACGCGCGCTGTTTTTCGAGCTCCAGCTCCTGGGTGCGCAGTCCGGCGGAAGCGGAGGTGTAGAATTCGTATTCACGCGTCACCGCGGCGGAATCGCGCTTGGGTTCGTACGCGTCGGCGGCAAGCGATTTGAGTTCTTCCAGATCCACGTTTGCAAGCTGCTCTTCGAGCTGCTTGCCCAGCGAGATCTTTTCGGCTTTGAGCTTGCCCGCTTCTATGGAATTGTCGAGCATACGGCGCAGCAGTTCGTCGTATCCGCCCTGCGAATCGGACATATAACTTTCTATCCGTTCACCGATGGAGCGCTTCAGCTCCGCCGAACGGGTACGTGCCGATTCGCATTCCTGTTCCACGGAATTCAACTTTTTGCGCTGTTCTTCGGCGCGCACTTTGATGAGCGGCTGTTCTTCGAGCGCTTTTACGAGCCCGGCTTTGTCTGTGAAACCGTATTTTTTGACGTCGCGCGGTTTGCCGAAAGCGAAGATGGCGAACAGCGCGGCGAACAGCGCCGCTCCGCCCGCGCAGGCGAACACGGGTATGCCCGCGCCCGACGTGAAGTAGAGCGCCGCGGCGCCGCCTATGCACGCCACGCACAGAGCGAGGAACAGATATCCCAGCGCCGTGCGGCGCTTGAGCGAAGATTTTATCTTTGCGGTGTCGGCGCCGCCGAACGGATCGGATCCTTCTATGGAATCGAGCCGGCTTTTTTCTGCGCTTGCCGCGTCGGTGAGTTCCAAAACGCGCTTTTCGGCGAGCGCGAGTTCGGAATTGTCGTTTATAAGCGAGCGCACCAGCTCGGTATCGGGTATGTTTTCGCCGCTGAACTGCTTTACGCATTCCTCGTAGCGCGCCTGCGCGTCTTTGTCGGCGCGGGCGAGCGAAAGCAGCGACGCCAGCTTTTGCTTGGCTTCGTATTTGCGCAGATTTTCTTTTTCTTTTTCCAGCGCGTCGAGCTTGGTGCGGTTGAACGCTATCTTCTGCTTTTTTTCGCCCAGCGAAACGAGCACCGAATCGAGCTCGTTCTTTATGCTGACCGAAGACGCCAGCTTTTCGTCGTAGGACGCAAGTTCGTTTTCGAGCGTGGGGATCATGCCGCGCTTCTGATTGTTCTTGAGCGAGGCGCGCAGTTCTTTGAGCCGCTTGACCGCGCGTTCGGTATTGGTCTTTTCGTCGGCGGAAAAGATTATGTTCTGGACCTGTTCGGCAAGCGCGTCGTCGCCGTTCTTGCTCTGGTAAAGCTGCCTGAAAAACAGCACCTTGGAAAACGTCTCTTCGCCCACGCCGAAGAATACTTCGCCGGGGACGAGCCCGGTGAACACGCTTTTGCGCGTGTAGGCGTCGTAGATATCCAGCGTCTCTTTGGCGGCGGACTGGTAGCGTTCTACGCGGAACTTGCCTTCGGGCGTGGAAAGCGTTATCCCGCCGCCCGCGCGCGAGCCGTCCCAGGGCATATAGAGCGATCTTTCGTTTTCGGCGAGCGCCTGTCTGCGCTGACCGCCGAAGCCGTAGAAAATGAATTTGATGAACGCCGCGACTGTGGATTTGCCCGATTCGTTCGGCGCGGTGATGACATTGATCCCGCCCGAAGGTATGAGCGTGAGGTTCTTTACGCCGCCGAATGCGGAAATGTCTATGCGTTCTATCATTATTCTGTCAATCGTCGTCATAGTCCGCCTCCGTATCCGAAATATCGCGGTCGTACAGCGCCGCTATCCCGTATTTCAGCGCGCCGAGCAGCGTCGCGTATTCCTCGCTTGCGGGATCGGCTTTGGAGATGCGTTCGAGCATCCTGCCGTAGAACACGCCCTTGAGCGTGGTGTCTTTCTCGAGCGAAGTGAAGTCTATATCCGGCACCGTGCGGTCGATAAGCTCGATCTTGCACGGATATTCGTATCCCTTGCCGATTTCCGAAGCGCGTATGATATACGGCTCCGGCACGGTCCCGGTTACGTGCAGGCGCAGTATGGTGTCGTTGCCGTAGGGCCGCGCCTTTGAGCGGATGATATCTATCGCCTGCTGTTTGGTGGCGGCGCCGCTGATATCCACCGACGCGGTCTCGTAGCGGCGCTTGGAAAAGCGGCAGAATTTAAGGTCGGCGACGCCTTTGTCCAGCGTGCCGAGCAGCGCGCCGTGATACCCCGGCTCGTCGAAGCTGCGGCCTTCCAGGCACCCCGGATACGCGTAATACGTGTTCCCTTCTTTAAGCAGTCCGCTGGGCGCGTGGATATGCCCAAGCGCGATATAATCGAATCCGCTCAGCGCTATTTCGTTCTTTGTCACGGGGCCGTATTTGGAAAGCGGAGAAGCGGTGTCGCCGTGGCAGACGAGTACGTTTATCATATCCGGCTCGAGCGCGCCGTAGCCCGCCACGGGGCTGGACATATAAGAAGGCGAACCGAATCCCACGCCGTAAACGTTGACGCCCAGCTCGGGGATAGAGACCTTTTCCTTGGTCGGCCCGAAGATGTGCACGTTTTCGGGGAACGGCACGGTACGGTAGGGCGAAACTTCGTTGTACGGATCGTGATTGCCGGGGGATATGAAAAACCGGCAAGCGGGGAAAGCGCCGAGTTCGCTCACCAGAAGTTCGGCGGTGTCGCGCGTGACGTATTCGCTGTCGAACAGGTCGCCCGAAATGAAGAACAGCTGAGTCTGCTGCTGCTTTGCTATCATAAGCGCCGAGGTGAACGCCGAACGCAGCTCTATGCGCCGCTGCTCGGCTTTGGAAGGCGAAACGAGCGAAAACGGCGAATCCAAGTGGAGGTCCGCGCAATGGAATATCCTGACTGCCATATAATGCACCTGCTTTCTGCAAGGATATATATTTTATCAAGTATATTATATCAAATGAAAACCAATATATCAAGCGGTAATTTCAATAAAAAAGTTCCGCGCGTAATCGCGCGGAAACGGAAAACGGCATATAGTGAAGAGTGAATAAGGAAAAATCCTGCACTTACGCGCAGGATTTTTGGTGACCCGTAGCAGATTCGAACTGCTGTTACAGCCGTGAAAGNNGACCCGTACGGGACTCGAACCCATGTTCCCGCCGTGAAAGGGCGGTGTCTTAACCACTTGACCAACGGGCCTTATATTCGCTCTGGCAGGGTTGGTAGCGGAAGTCGGATTTGAACCAACGACCTGCCGGGTATGAACCGGATGCTCTAGCCAGCTGAGCTATTCCGCCGAATGCCCCGCCGAGCGCTTGAATAGTATAGCAATAAACGTCCGGTTTGTCAATAGCAATTTTCAAAAATTGCAAAAATATTTTTCGCGCTTCACTTTTTCAGGGCGCGGCGGGATAAACCGTGACCACGAAAGCGACGCGCGCGCCGGCGTAGCTTACGACTATTATCTTGATGCCCGGAGTGGACGAATAGCCGCTGTAGGAATAATCGTCGACCGGCAGTATATCGCCGTTGGCGTACACGATCTGCAGCTCGAACCCGGTCATATCGAGTTCTTCGCCCTCCATATATTCGGTCTTGTCGGGATACGCCATTATCGCGAGCCGGCCTCTGCCGCGGTGCACATAGGGCAGCGCCGAAAGCGCGCCGGAAACATAATGCAAAAGCTGAGCGGCGTCCGCAGCGGTGACCGAACCGTCGCCGTCGATATCCGAAGCGTCGATCTGAGTATACGAAAGGAACCCCGAACCCGCCACGTAATCGAACAGCAAACGGCAGTCGTCGTAATCGATATCGCCGTCAAAATCTATGTCTCCCAAGGGATTTTCGGCGTAAGCGGAAGCCGAGAGCAGCCCCGCGAGCGCGCACAGGCACAGCAGCGCGCAAAGTATGCGTTTCAACTTCACGTCTTTCGCCTCCTTAGGTTTACATAATACGTTTTTATTATACGATAAAAGTCGCATTTTGTCAATACCGAAATTGACGTAAAACCGCGGATTTTGAAAATATAAGCTCTTCTTTTTTTGCGGTCGCGCGCTTTTTTGGCCCGAAAAACCATTTTTGTCTTTACAACGCCGCAAATATGTGTTATATTGTAGAGTACAGTATTATAAGTATTTTTAAGAATACTCTTTTTACCGAAAGGAAACCGCAAATGAAACAGACCGTGCTGGTGATGTTCGGCGGACGTTCGACGGAACACGAAGTGTCCTGCGTTTCCGCGTCGTTCGTTATAAGCAATCTCGACAAAAACAAATACGAAATCATCCCGCTGGGAATAGATAAAAACGGGCGGTGGTACATCTACCGCGGAGAACTCGAAAACATAAAGCAGGATACGTGGGCGAACGACAATGAAAACCTCGTCCCCGTCTCGGGCCCCGCGCACGGCGGCGTGACCGCGTGGGACAAGGGGCTTAAAGTATGGTATCTTCTGCACGTGGACGTGGTATTCCCCGTGCTGCACGGCAAGAACGGCGAAGACGGCACCATGCAGGGGCTGCTCACGCTGTTCGGACTTCCCTTCGTGGGCTGCGGTATGTATTCTTCCGCGGTGTGTATGGACAAAGTCGCCGCCAAGACGCTTTGTGAAGCCGAAGGCATAAAGACCGCTCCGTTCGCCGTTGCGAGGAACGTGCCGGGGTTCGACAGAGCGGCGTTCGCCGAAGAATGCGAGCGCAGGTTCGGGTATCCCATGTTCATCAAACCCGCCAACGCGGGGTCTTCGGTGGGCATAACCAAAGCGCGCACGCGCGAAGAGTTCGAACGCGGCATAGATTCCGCTTTTGAAAACGACCGCAAGCTGCTTGTGGAACAGGCGATAACCGGCAAAGAGATAGAAGCCGCCGTCATAGGCAACGACGCGCCGTATTCGCCCTGTTGCGGCGAGATAGCGCCCAACGCCGATTTTTACGATTACGACACCAAGTATGTGACAGACACGTCGCGCGCGTACATACCCGCGCGTATTCCGTCCGAAGTGGCGGAGCGCGTCTGCCGCGCCGCGGAAAAGGTCTATAAGGCGCTTGACTGCGCGGGGCTTGCGCGCGTGGATTTCTTCGTCGACGGCGAAAACATCGTCTTCAACGAGATCAACACCATACCGGGCTTCACTTCGATTTCGATGTATCCCAAAATGATGATGTATTCGGGCAAGACCGCGAGCGGTCTGCTCGACGAGCTAATAAGGCTTGCCCTGGAGGCAAAAAGATGATAGGAGTTTTTGATTCCGGCGTGGGCGGGCTCACCGCCGTAAGCGCCTTCGACCGGCTTATGCCGCAATGCGATATTGTGTATTTCGGCGACACCGCGCGCGTGCCTTACGGCACCAAAAGCAAAGCGGTCATAGAAAAATACGCGTTCCAGGACTGCCGCTTTTTGCTTTCGGAAGGCGTAAAAGCCATACTCGCGGCGTGCGGCACGGTCTCTTCGAACTGCTTAGGCGAGCTCAAAGAAGCGCTCGACGTCCCCGTGACCGGCGTGGTGGAGCCCGCGGCGAAAAAGGCGTACGAGACCGCGTCGCGTTTCAACCGCACCATAGCGGTACTTGGGACTTCCGCCACGGTGCGCAGCGGCGCTTACGAGCGCGAGATACGCAAATACGGCGACTTCACAAAAATAATCTCCGTCGCCTGCCCGCTGTTCGTCTCGCTCGTGGAAAACGGCAGAGTCGGCGCGGACGACGCGATAGCGAACATAGCGGTGCGCGAATATCTGGCGCCCATAATACCCCTTTCCCCTTCGGCGGTGATACTGGGCTGCACGCATTATCCGCTGATTTCGGAAGTGATCGCAAAATATCTTCCCGAAAGCGAGCTCATCAACGCTTCGGAAGAGGCAGTAAAATCGCTATGCTCGCTTGTGGGCGAAGACGACGTCGTCTGCGGCCGCAGCGGCGCGCGCAGATTCTACGTGAGCGACGACCCCGAAGGGTTCGCCGAAAGCGGCAGGGCGTTTTTGGGGCACGATATTTCGGACCGCGTGAACTACGTAAACATTGAGGAATTTTAAGAATCAGATGAAAATACCCGTAAACATTACCATAATGACAAACAAGACCGTCGACGATCCGCAGGACGGCGGCAACAGATGCGAAGTGCGCGAGACCACCGTGAACGGCTTTATGCACACCAAAAAGAACGGGCTCACGCTTGAATACGCCGAGCCCGAGGAAGGCAGCGTCCCCGTGACCACGCTCATCGACCTGCAGCGCAGCGGCATAGTGATGATGAACCGCGGCGGCGACGCCGGGATGATATTCGAGCGCGGCAAGACGCACAGCTGCGTTTTCACGAGCGGGCCGCTTCCGGTGGAAATAAGAGTGCGCACCGAGGCGCTGACCAACACGATATCGGCGCTGGGCGGCAAGCTGGACGTGGATTACACGGTGGATATAATCGCAAGCCGCGCCGAGCAGAGCCATCTTTCGCTGAGCGTGCGGCCGGCTCAGGGAACGACCGTATCGTGACAGACGGCTAAAAGACGAACAGAAAGAAAAGAAGACTTTTTATGAAAAACTACAGGACGACCACTTCGGCAAGCGGGGATTTCGTGGTCCCGCGCGAAGCGATGAAATACATAGCCCAGGCGGACGCCGACGCGCTGAAAGTGCTGCTCTACTGCTCTGCAAACCCCGAATTCGAGCTCACTTCCGCGTCGCGCGAGTGCGGTCTGGACAAGGACCGCTTTTGTTCCGCGCTTGCGTACTGGACCGAAAACGGCGTGATATCCGTGGGCGAAAAGCCCGCGCAGCGCAAAAAGCCCGCAGACCTGCTTCAGAATTACGAAAGCAGCGTACTTGCCGAAGCGCTTGAAAACGACGGCTCTTTCGCCGCGGTGAAAGACGGAGTTCAGGACCTTCTGGGCGTACACCTGAACAAAAACGATATAAATCTGCTTTACAATATGTACCACTTCGCCGGTATGAACGCCGACTACATCTGCACCGTCGCCGCCTACTGCACGGCGCGCGGCAAACGCAGTATGATGAGCATTATGCAGACGTCGTTCGGCTTTTACGACGACGGCGCCGACACTTACGAAAAGCTGGAGCTTATGCTCGCCGAGCGCGAGGAGCGCGAAACCGAGCGCGCGCAGTTCATATCGCTGTGCGGATTCGGCTCGCGCAAGCTCACGAGCAAGGAAAACGCCCTTATTACCAAATGGTTTTCGGAATACGAAATGCCGTTCGGCGTGGTGCGCACGGCTTACGACAAGATGGTCGACACCATAGGCGAGGTCAAGCTTTCGTACCTCGACCGCATTCTTTCGGACTGGTACGCCAACGGGATCAAAGACGAGCAGAGCGCAAAAGCGGCGGCACAGGTGCGCAAAAACGGCGCGTCGCTGCCCGAAGACAGTTTTGACGCGCGCGAATTCATAGACGCCGCGATGAAAAAAGGAGTGAAATAAATGGCACAAAGCGAATACTCCCCCGCCGATATACTCTCGCGCCGCCGCGCTTCCGCCATAGACGCCGCCGAGCGCCGCACCGCCGAGCTGCATAATACCATCCCGGAGCTCGAGCAGCTTGACGAGCGTATCAGCGAGCTTTCGTACTATATGTTCGTCGCCGCGGGCGACGCGGCAAGAACAGCCGAGATCAGCGCCAAACGCGAAGAACTCACCGGAAAACGCGCGGAACTGCTTGCGGCCGCTTCGTTCCCCTCCGACTACGACAAGCCGGTTTTCGCCTGCAAAAAGTGCGGCGACACCGGATATATCAAACTTGAAAAATGCGACTGCCTGAAAGAGCTCGAATCGTCGGTCCTCAACAAGACCGAGCTGGGCGCCGGGCTCGCGGAATGCACGTTCGAAAACTTTTCGCTCGAATATTACCCCGCTTTGGGCGGCAAAGACCGCTCCCCGCGCGACGTGATGGCCGAGATACTTGAAAAATGCCGCACCTACGCCGAATATTTCAACGCGCACAGCGGCAACCTGCTCTTCTGCGGCGGCACGGGGCTGGGCAAGACCCACCTTTCGGCAGCCATTGGCCACGAAGCCGCCAGAAAAGGCTATTCCGTGGTCTACGAATCGGCGCAGAAGATAGTTTCGGAATGCCGCAGGGCGCTGTACACTTCGGCGTACGACGCCGCCGACGCGTTCTACGACTGCACGCTGCTCATCATAGACGATCTGGGCGCGGAAGTCGCCAACGATTATTCCATATCCGCGCTGACCGAGCTCATCAACCGCCGAATGGTGCTGGGCAAGCCTATGATAATTTCCACCAATCTGGAACTCGAAAAGATCCGCACCACGTACGGTCCGCGCCTGTTTTCACGCATTATCGGCGGATTCATCCCCTGCGTGTTCAAGGGTACCGACGTGCGGTATCAGAAGCTGTGATGAAAAAGGTCGAGATATTCACCGACGGCGCCTGCAGCGGCAACCCGGGTCCGGGCGGCTGGTGCGCGATATTGCGCTACGGCAGGACCGAAAAGCAGATATCGGGCGGCGAAGCGCAGACGACCAACAACCGCATGGAACTGACCGCGGTAATAATGGGACTTTCGGCGCTGAAAATGCCCTGCGAAGTCAAACTCGTCACCGATTCGCGCTACGTCGCCGACGCGGTGGGCAAGGGCTGGGTGTTTTCCTGGCGCGACAAAGGATGGAAAAAAGCCGACAAAAAGCCGGCTTTGAACGTGGATCTTTGGGAAAAACTGCTTGAACTGCTCGAAACGCACGCGGTCGAATTCGTTTGGATAAAGGGCCACGCGGGTCACGAGGAAAACGAGCGCTGCGACAGAGCCGCGGTAGCGGAGATAGAAAAATTCAAATAATTCATATCTTTTCGGGCGTGTAATACACCTTTACGGTGTGCTGCACGCCTTTTTCTTTTTCTTCGTCTTCGCCCCGTACGCAGTAAAGCTTCATCCCGCGCTGCAGAAAGACCGTTATCACCGCCGCCTCGCCGCCCGTGACGTAGCAGCATACGCGGCCGCCGCATAACACCTGCAGCGTGCGCTTCGCGTCCGGCTCGGGCGAAAAGAACATCTTCTCTTCCGGCACGGGTTCGCCGCCGTGGACGTTTACCGTGCCGATGAACTTATCCTTCATACGGCACCTCCACGGCGCGGCCGAGCGAAAACGACCAAAGCACAGCGCGGCTGACCTTGCCGCCGGTCATACGCTCGATGGCGCGGCAGTAATAGAGTATCTGCATAGAGTGGCGCGCTTTGAGCGTTTCTTCGCCGTCTTCGCGCTTTACGCGGTCGGTCTTGTAATCGACCACCGTGTACGTCCCGTCGGGGTTTTGGAAGAAGCAGTCGATAACGCCCTGGATCATCACGTTTTCGCCCGCGACGCCCGAAAGCAGCGCGGAATCTTCTATGATATTGAACCGCTTTTCGCGCACGACCTGCGGTGACTCCATTATCTCGCGGCAGAGCGGCGACGCGAAGAACACGCCCAGCGCGCGCTTGTCCACGCGGGACGCGTCGGCGGCGGCGATCATCCCTGCGGACACAAGGCGTTCTGTTTCGTTTTCCACGCCGTTTGCGAGCACGTTTTCAAAAGACGCGAACTGCATAAACAGGTGCGTCGACGTGCCGATCGATGCGGCGTCGTCGCGGACGCTTGCGAACGAAGGCACCTTTTCGCATTCGCTCGCCGATATCGAACGGGTGTATTCGTCGTCTTCGAGTATCCCCTTGCGCAGTTCCGATACAGCCGCTTTCGCGGGGACTTTGCTGCTCATCGGTTCGGGGTATTCGAACTCCAGCGCGCGGCGGAACACCGATTCGGGTACGGTCTCTTCCGCCGCCGAGGCTTTTTCCGCCGTGAATGTCTTGGGAGCGGGGTTTTCGTTCAGCACGAAACACGGGTGATTGATATTACCGATGACGCCGTATATCCATTCGGCCGCCCTGGAACACGCGAAGAACTCCTTCGCTTTGGGGCTTTCGAGCACGCCGGTCACGTAGAGCCGTTCCATCGCGCGCGTGAGCGCCACGTACAGGCAGAACAGCTCGTCGATATGTAAGGAGTTTCTTTCATTTTCTTTTTGCATTTCAAACGCCAGCGGGCGTTTTTTTACAAAATTCTCGACCAGGACGCAGCTGAGGTCGCCTTCGGCGGAAATGAGGTAATCGCCTTTAAGATCGTTTTCGTTGAACTGTTTGCCGGTGCAGCTGACGAACACCACCGGATATTCAAGCCCTTTCGACTGATGGATGGTAAGTATCTTCACCGCCGATCTGTCGTCTTCTTCGGATTCGGGACTGAATCCGCCGTCGGCGGCGGAAAGCTCGAGATATTTTAAGAATTCCGAAAGTCCCCGGAACGAGGTCTTTTCGTAATCGAGCGCGAATTTATACAGCGAATTGAGGTGCGAAACGCGCTTTTCGCCGCCTTTTTCGCACGAGCAGAGCGAAACGAGCCCCGTCTTCTGGTACATAAGCCATATAAGGCGGCTGCCCGAACATTCGGCTCCGCTCCTCTTGAGCGAAAGTATCGTTCGCAGAGCGGCGGCGCTCTTTTTGCACGTTTCTTCGCACGGCCTCGCTCCCTTGCGGGGCAGATGGGAAAGGAACACGCCCGGGCGCTGTCTTACGTCTTTTACGCGTTTGTTCGCTTTGTAAACGCGCCTCTTTTCGCTGCGGCGCGCGTATGACGCGGCGGCGTGGCGCAGACATTCGTAAAGCGATTCGTACGCGTAGTAGCGTTTTATTTCGTATAGATCCTCGGCGGTAAAACGGAACACCGGGCTGCGCAGGGCGGCGGCGAGCGAGATATCGTCGAGCGGGTCGTCCACCGCGCGGAGCACGGCGAGCGCGAGCTGTATTTCGGGGAACGAGAGGAAATCTTCTTTTTTGTCGGAAGCGTACGGTATGTCCGCCGCGTCGAACGCCTTGCGGTAGATCGCGCCGTTGGTGCTCGTGGACCGCATTAAGACGGCGATGTCGCCGTAACCGTATTTGCCTTCCGCGACAAGCGACCGTATCTCAGACGCGACGTATTCCGCTTCTGTCTCGGCCGTGACGTCTTTTCCGCTGAAAAGATCCACCTCGACGGGCGCAGCCGCGCCGGGCTCTTTGGTATCGGGGTACCGAAGCCGCTCGTTTTCGTAGGAAGCGCCCACCGTCCGTTCGGTATAGAGCTTTTCGAAAAGCAGGTTGACGAAATCGAGCACCGGCTTGTTGCTGCGGTAGTTACTGTTCAGGAATACGCGTCCGTTCGGCGCTTTCGCGCCCAGATCGGGAAAACTGCCGAGATACCCCAGGAATATCTTCACCGATGAGTTGCGGAACCGGTAGATCGACTGCTTGACGTCGCCCACCATAAAGCGGTTGTTTTCATTTGAAATCAGCCGGAATATCATATCCTGCAGCGGGTTTATATCCTGATATTCGTCTATGTAAAGCTCTTTTATGCCGGCGCGCAGGGTCTCGCAGAATTCGGTGCGGCGCAGAGTGCCGTCCGGATCCTCGCTTCCCAAAAGTTCGAGCGCCAGTTGTTCGAAATCGGCAAAATCCAAAGAAGAGCGCGCGAGTTTTGCGCGGTAGTATTCGCTTTCGAATTCTATGACGAAGTTGTTGAAGCGGTCGACGGTTTCGGCCATACGGCGATGTTCGGCTATCGCTTCCTTTTCGCCGCGTCCGAAATAGAGCTTTAGTTCATTCAACGCGTTTTTGATGATATTATATTCGCTTTCGAATTCTTTCTTCAGCGTTTCGTCCTTTATCGTCGCGTTTCTGGGCGAAGCGAAGCTTGCGAGGTAAGAGCCGATATCGTCGAACGAAGCGCCCTTTTCCGCTATCGATAAAAGTTCTTCGATATACTCGGCGGTGTAATCAAGTTTTCTGAAATCGCTTTCTTTGGTGAAATACGTCTCGAACGTCCCGCGCAGCGAATACGTACGCCTGAGCTGCCTGCGCAATGATTCGGTGGCGTACCGCCTGAGTTCTTTGCCGCACGCGGTGGCGAAAAAGCCTTCTTTTTCGGCTATGGCCGCGGAATCGAGCGCGCGCTTGCTGGCGGCGTCGACTCTTGTGCGCCAGAACGGCAGCGCACGGTATTTATCCAACGCGCTGCAAACCGCTTTTTTGAACCCGTCGAGCGACCGGTACGCGGCGAAATTGTCGCACAATGAAAGCGTGACGGCGTCGTTTTCCGCGAGTTTTCTTTCTATGAACTTATCGAGGCAGGAATCGAGCAGTATGGAGTTTTCGCAGGAATCGATGACTCGCACTCCCGGCGGGACCGAAAGAGCGCCGAAATTTTCGCGCACGAGATCCAGGCAAAACGAATCTACCGTGGAAATGCGCGCCGAGGGAATAAGATACATATTGCGCGCGGCGCGGCGGTCGCCCGGATTCGATTCGGTGTGCTCCAGAAGCAGCGAATACAACTTTGACTTGAGAGAAGCGGCGGCGGAACGCAGGAAGGTGACGACCACGATATCGGAAATATCCGTGCCGCGCAGCAAGCTTTCGAGTATGCGCTGAGTGAGCACGGTGGTCTTGCCGCTGCCCGCTCCGGCCGAAACTATCAGCGTGCGGCCGGGTTCGGTTATCGCCGCTTTCTGTTCGCCGTTGAACTTTGAAAGTCTGTCTTCATCCACGGTTTTCCACCTCCTCGATCAAGGGGCTGCGGCGTTTGACTCTGAAATCGTCCGAAAGCCGGCATACGCTCTTGTTATCGCAGTATTTGCACGGGTCTTTGTCGAAGAGCTTATTCCTTCCGTCCTTTACGCTTGAATCGATCGGAGACACCTGCATTTTCCCTTTAACTATAAGCTGCGCGGTCTTTTTGAGCACGCTTTCGGTCTTTGCGAGAAGTTTGCGGAACTCTTCGTCGCTTATGTGCTTTTTTTCGTCCGGAGACGTGTTGACGCCCGACATACGCAGACTGCTTTCAAGGCATTTTTCAAATCCGGCGCCGTCGGGAGCGTCCGCGTATTTGAAAGTTTGTATTTTTGCGGGAAAATACCCCACCGCGGCGGGAGAATGAGGCGGGTACGAGTGCTGCCTGAGATACACGTCCATATACAGCATAAGCTGAAGGTCAAGGCCGAAATCGAGTTTTTCCGCCCTGAACTTGCGGGCGCCGGTCTTGTAATCTATTATCCTTACTTCGGTCACGCCGTTTTCGGTACGCGTGTCTATGCGGTCGGCGATACCCGAAAAATCAATACTCAGCCCGTCGTCGGCGACGTAGCGGTCATACATCTGCTTTTCGAACGCCACGGGCGAAAAGTGTGAAGAATCGAGCTCTTCCGCCACTTTTCTGAACAGGATACGCATGGCTTTTCTAAGCCTTCCGAACGAATACATAACCGATTTGGGCAGCTCGTCGCCTTTGGATATTTCCATTATGTAATCGTCGGTATAGCGGTCTGTCAGAAGCGCGAGCTTTTTTTCGTCGAGCGGGCGCAGCGAAGGATCGGCGATATATTCCGAAACGAACAGCTGCAGCAGCTTATGCACGAAAACGCCCAGCTCGGAAGGATCGAGCCCGGCTTTGGGATTCGCTTTTAGCTTAAGGACGTACTTGGCAAAGAACGAGAACGGACAGTTGGAATACTGCTCGAACATCGAGGGCGAAACAGACACCGTGCCGTCGTCAATATAGTTTATGACCGCGTCCTTGTCGCAGAGCGGGAACTCGCGCGCGGAACTCATATCGTCCAGCCCCTTTTCGCGGAGCAGTATGGCGGCGTCTCCTTTTGCCATATGCGAATGCTCGCGCGCGGAAGCGGCGGAAAACACGAGCGTTTCGGGCGTTTCGCCGAAAACGACGGTCTCCGATCCCGGGCAGAGCCGGGCAAGGCGCATGGCGCCTATGGAGGGGCGCTGCGAGCCGCCGGTGGAATAAATGCAAACGAGCTTTTCGCTCGCGCTGCAGGAAGCAAGATAGAAGAACAGTTTTTCGTTGGCTATCTGGCGGTCGAAGGTGTCTTCGATATAGATATCCCTTTCCGCAAGGCGCCTGACTTCGTCGCGGTCAAACACTCCGTTGACCGAGGGCGACGCCGGGAATTCGCCGTCGTTGGCGCCGAAAAGTATGACCGCGCGCGGGTTGTTCGCGCGGAAGACCGACGCTCCGCCTATGATGACCGAATCGCACACCGCGGGCACCGCGCCCAGCGAATAGGTCCCGAGCACCAGCTCGAGCCGTTTTTGCAGTACGGCGGGCGTCACTTCTCTTTCGCCGCCGGCGTCGTGGAGCTGTTCGAGCGCGCTTATCACGATATCCCAAAGCCGGGTGAGCCGCTGGGCTCCGGCGTCGTCGCCGCTTTCGCGTAACGCTTTAGCCTTTGCGCGGACCTGATCCGCGGCGTTGACCGACAGAAGCAGGCCGTACAGCGCTTCGGCGCCGGACGCGTACGTATTGCCGGAACGGAGTTTTTCGTAAAAATCGCCCAGCACGGCAGATATCTTCCACCGCGCGTTATTGATGATCTCGAGCCGGCGCAGATTGTTCTTCGTATCGCGCGCGGAAAAGCCGTCCGGGTTCATAAGCCACCGGACATCGTTTATCCATTTTTTGCCCCTGATGTTCCAGGTCTGCGCGTACCGCGTTATAAGCTCCGCCTCGGAAGGCGAGACCGGCATATAGCCGCTCTTTACGAGCTTTATCACAGACGAAGTCTGAAAATCGTTTGCTGCGCATTCGAGCGCCGAAGTCAAAAACACCGAAAGCGGCTTGGTGAGCGTGTCTTCCTTTGCCGAAAAGAAGCACGGCACCGAATGTTTCTGCAGCACGGCGTCGAGTACGCCCAGCGAACTTTCGGGATTGCGCGCGATGATGACTATGTCGCGCCAGCGCATACCGCTCCCGGCGAATTCGATGGCGGCGTACGCTGCGGCTTCGGCTTCTTCAAAGACCGAGGCGCACTTTATAAAGCGGACGTCTCCGCATCCGCCGCCGAACGCGGGCGCGCGGTCGTTCCAGAGATTTTGTTCTATGTATGCAAGGCAGGGCGAAACGAACCGCCTGCCGCTTTGCATTTCAATGTCTTCGTATTTCTTGTGCCGCGCGAGCCGCGCATACGCAAGCGAAGGGTTGGTGAACATTTCGCTCTTGTCTTCTGCGTCGCAGCATATCGCGACGTAGAGTTCGTCGCACTGCGAGTAGATCTCGTCGAGCACGCGCTGCTGCTGTTCGGTGAACGAGTTGAACGAATCCACGAACACCGTCTTGCCTTTGAAGAACGGCATCCGTTTTAAGTTTTGGGCGTACACCGTGAGCACGTCGCGCACGTCGCGCGTGTTTTCGCCGAACATCGAATCGTATTCGCAAAGGATCCTGTCCGTCTCGCGCGCTTTTTTGCCCAGCCGGCCGGCGCCTACGCCCGAAAGGAGCTTGTGGTCGATGCCGTTTTCCTTGAGCACGCGCGAAGTTTCGATCATCTTCTGAATGAACGAATTTTCGCCGCACACGGGCGCGAATTCTTCGAGCTCGCCGCGCACGTTTTCGAGCGCCGAAGCCATCATAAGCGCCCTGCCGCCTTCGTCGGTGTAGTTTTCCGCAAGCTCGCCGTATTCGCGGTAAGTCCGGTTGGGCAGGCGATCGAACGTGAGCACCTCGGCGCTCAGATTGGCTTTTGCGCCGAACCGCACGCACACGTCTTTTTCGTATTCCATAGATTGCTGGACCGGTACGATGACGACGCACTGCGCGTTTTGTTCTATCTTTTCGCCGAGCAGCGTCTTGATATATTCGCTTTTGCCGCTTCCGGCGCGGCCGATGATCCTGTGCAGCACGTTTTGCACCTCCGTTTTATCAGTAAAATCCAAACCATTCGAGCAGTTTTATCCTTATGCGCGTCCTGTTTGTCGGCTCCGCGTAACGCTCGCTTTCCGAACTGTCGCCGTCACCGCCGGTATGCGAGCCACCCAGGCACAGCGGCGGGAACAGCACGCACCACCAGTTTTGTCCTTCGCCTTTGCCTAAGATGACGCGCAGCGAAAGATATCTGCCCGCCGGGAAAATGCGGCCGCCGTATTCGCGGGTGGGATACTCCTCTTCCCCGAATACCACGCGCGCTCCGTAATCCGCGCCGTACTCGGCAAGCACCCGCCCGGCGATCGCGAGCAGGTCCGGTTCCGACGAAACGACCGTACGCGCCGCTTCGTCGATATCTTCGCCCGCGAACAGCACTCGCGAATTTTCGAGTATGGCGTCGCGCACGGCAAGCTTCAGCTGCTGATCGGTTTCGCTATCGGAATTCGCGATCACGTGGAGCCGTATGACGTCGGAATAGAGTTTGCTTTCTTCAATGGGAAGATACGCCGCCGAGACGAGCGTTACCATCACCGCCGCAGTAAGTGCGAGCGCGAACGCGACGGTGCGGGGTCTGCTTTTGTTTTTCACGTTTTATCACCTCGGATTGATTATCGACGGCGATAAACGGGTTTATACGCAAAAATGCCGTGCGTTTACACGACACTTTGCGCAAAGACTGCGTAAAAATCATTTTTGAGCGCCGTTTCGGCGTTTTTCGCACTCGCTTCGTCGGCGAATATGCCGAAACAGCCGCTTCCGCTGCCCGTGAGCGAAACGCCCAGCGCGCCGCAGGTCATAAGCGCGGCGCGGCACATAACCGTAGACGGGAAGAGCGAGCCGCAGATATCGGTGAAATCGTTGTGCAGTGCGCGCGCGGCGGCGAACGGATCGCCGTTTTGCAGCGCGTCCGCCATTGCGTCGCTTTGGCGTATATAGAAACTGTATTTATCCGATTCCGCGAACATACGCGCGGTGGAAGCGCCCTCCGCGGGTGCGCAGACGCAGTAATACAACGGCGTTTTGCATATCAGACGGCGGATATTTTCGCCTTTGCCGGTGCATAGCGCGGTCCCTCCTTCAACGAGGAACGGCACGTCAGCGCCGAGCGTGAGCGCGATACGGCAAAGCCCTTCTTCGCCGAGACGCGCGCCGTAAAGCGAATCCAGCGCGCGCAAAACCGCCGCCGCGTCGGCGGAGCCTCCGCCGAAACCGCCGCAGACGGGGATGCGTTTTTGTATTGCGATATCGGCGCCGCCGTTTATGCCGGTGTG
Source organism: Clostridiales bacterium UBA1206 (assembly GCA_002310055.1). Classification (GTDB taxonomy): domain Bacteria; phylum Bacillota; class Clostridia; order Oscillospirales; family CAG-382; genus UBA1206. The sequence goes on from DBXS01000032.1 coordinate 45,210, forward strand.
GTCAAAAAAGGCGCGCGCCGCCTTATACGCCAGATTGTTCGCGCCCGAAAGCGCTCCGCACGAAACGCGAACGGTGTCGCTTTTTCGCACGGCGACGTCGTCGCACAGCGATATCGTCTGCATAACGGTCTCCAGCGAATGGTAGCCGTCGGGCAGTCTGCCGGTTATGCTGAGCGTAAGATTGAGTTTTGCGTATGCTTTTTCGGTGATCATATATCCCTGAATACCGGCTTTCTTTCCCGGAACGTGACCACGGAACCGAACCCCAGCTCTTTGAGCAGAAGGTACGTTTCACGTATATCCGCGGCGAGGTCGCACGCGTAATGCGCGTCCGAACCCACGGTGACGAGTTCGCCGCCGAGCTCGCGGTAGAATTTTATGAGGTCGGTGTGCGGAAAAGTGCAGCCGTCGTGCTGCCGCAGCCCCGAAGTGTTCACTTCGAGCGCTATGCCTTTATGTATTATCTTTCTGAGCACGGGCTCAAACTGCTCGCGCCCTTTTTCAAAGACGTTTATTATGGCTTCCCTGCCGTGGCGGTGGAAATAGCGGTAAGGGTAGGTTATGTGCGCCAGAGTGTCAAATCCGCCCCAGTCGACCATTTCGTTCATTTCGGCGAGATACAGTTCCCACGAATGCGCAAGCGTGCCATCCGATACCGCGGGGTATTCCATATCCGAAAAATCGGGGAAACCGCGCACGCAATGCACCGAGCCGATTATGAAATCGTATTTGTATTCGTCAAGGATGCTTTGCGTCTTGCTCATCTTGTGGCACGCCTGGGCGAGTTCCACGCCGTAGACGACTTCGGCCTTGCCCGAATATTTTTCTTTGGCGGCGGTCACGTCGCGCCTGATGCCTTCGTTATCGAGCGGCGGGAAGATGTTGCCCATTGTCTGATCGATTTCAAGATGATCGGTCACGGCGATCGAGCCGAGCCCGAGCTCGCAGGCGCGCGCGCAGAGCGCGTCTATCGAAGCGCCGCGCGTTTTGTCGACGTCGCCGGAATACAGTGAATGACAGTGCGTTTCGTGTATCTGCATAAAAACGCTCTCCTTTAAGTTGATTATCAGAAAAACGAAAGCTGGTCGCTTTCGGGCAGCGAGGCTAGGCACCCTTTTTCCTGAAGCAGGTCGACTATGGATCTGCCCACGCCCGGGCAGACGCGGAGCTCTTCCACGGTGGAAACGCCCGATTTCACCGCGTCGAATATGTTCTGCGCCACCGAGAGTCCCAGGCCGGATATGGCTATGAACGGCAGACGGATCCTGCCGTTTTCGGGCACGAACGACGACACCGAGGATTTCAGCACGTCCACCGGCAGGAAAGATATGCCGCGCGCGTACATTTCGTTGACTATCTGCATACAGTCGGCGGTGGCTTCTTCCTTTTGCGAAAGGTCGTTGCGCTTTTTGCATTCTTCAAGATACTGCATAAGCGAGGATTTGGGCTGCATCGCTATATCGTAATCGAACCCGTCGGGCCGCGCCGAAAAATACGTGGCGTAATATTCCACGGGCCTGAACACCTTGAACCACGCGAGCCTGAGCGCCGCCAGAACGTAGGCGGCGGCGTGCGCCTTGGGGAACATATACTTGATCTTGCGGCAGGAGGCGATATACCAGTCGGGCACTTCGTGTTCGTGCATTTCTGCTTCGAATTCCTCCGAAACGCCTTTGCCTTTGCGCACCGATTCCATTATCTTGAACGCCGACGAGGGCTCGAGCCCTTTCTGCAGCAAAGTGAGCATTATGGAATCGCGCGTGCCTATGATGGTGTCGATGGTGCAGGTGCCGTTTTTGATGAGTTCTTCGCCGTTGCCCAGCCAGATACCCGTGCCGTGCGAAAGGCCGGATATCTGCAGAAGGTCCGAAAAGTTCTTGGGCTTTGCCGTGAGCAGCATACCGCGCACGTACGGCGTGCCCATTTCGGGCAGTCCCAGCGTGCCGGTCTCGCACATTATCGATTCCGGCGTGACGCCGAGCGCCGCCGGCGACGTGAACAGCGAATACACCGTTTTGTCGTTGAGCGGGACGTCGCGCACGTCTATTCCCGTGTAATCTTCGAGTATTTTATACATCGTGGGCACGTCGTGGCCCAGCATATCGAGCTTGAGTATGGTGTCGTGCAGGAATTCGAACGCGAAATGCGTGGTCACAACGCCGCTGGATTCTTTTTCGGCGGGGTGCTGCACGGGGGTGAAATCGTAGACTTCGTATTCCTTTGGCACGACTATGATCCCGCCGGGATGCTGACCGGTGGTGCGCTTTACGCCCACGCAGCCCGAAGAAAGGCGGTTTATTTCGGCTTTGGAAAGCGATATCCCTTTATCTTCCAGATACTTTTTGACGTAGCCGTACGCGGTCTTGAACGCGATGGTGCCGACGGTTCCGGCGCGGAAGATGTTTTCCTTGCCGAACAGTGTTTCGGTGTACTTATGCGCGTCGGACTGCACGTTGCCCGAAAAGTTGAGGTCTATATCCGGCGCCTTGTCGCCCTTGAAGCCGAGGAATGTCTCGAACGGTATGTCGTGCCCGTCGCAGACCATTTTGGTCCCGCATTTGGGGCAGTTCGCGTCGTCGAGATCGAATCCGCTGCCCACGCTGCCGTCGGTGAAGAATTCGCTGTAGCGGCAGTTGGGGCATCTGCGGTGAGGCGGGAGTGGGTTGACTTCCGAAATATCGGCGAGCATGGCGACGACCGACGAGCCGACCGACCCGCGCGAGCCCACCAGATATCCCTTGCTTTCGGAATTGGCGACGAGCTTGCGCGCTATGATGTACAAGACCGCGAAATGATGCTCGATTATGGCGCCCAGCTCGCGGTCGAGCCGTTTCTGCACTATTTCGGGCAGCGGATCGCCGTACAGGCGGCGCGCTTTTTCGTTGCAGCACTGCACAAGCTCTTCTTCGGCGCCTTCGATGGAAGGCGGATAGGTCCCTTTGGGTATGGGGCGCACTCCTTCTTCTATCATATCCGCCACTTTGCGGGTGTTGGTCACCACGACTTCGTATGCGCGGTCGCCGAGATACGCGAATTCTTTGAGCATCTCGTCGGTGGTCTTGAGATACATACCGGTGGTGCGGAAAGCGTCGGTGTATTTCTGCCCGTTCTTGAGCAGCTGACGGTATATCTCGTCGTCGGGGTCCATAAAGTGGACGTCGCCCGTGGCGACGCACGGCTTTTTCTGCTTATCGGCGATCTCGAGTATGCGCCTGTTTATGCGGTGCAGATCTTCCGCCGACGCGAGTTTGCCTTCATCAATGAGGAAGCCGTTGTTGCTGTCGGGCATTATTTCAAAGTAATCGTAAAAATCGGCGGCTTTCATTATCTCGCCGTACGGGCGGTCTTCAAGCAGGAGCTGGAATATCTCGCCGGAAGCGCAGGCGGAGCCGACGATAAGCCCTTCGCGGTGCTGTTCGAGCACCGTTTTGGGTATGCGCGGATAGCGGTAATAGTAATCCAAATAGGAATACGAGACGAGCTTGTACAGATTTTTGAGCCCGGTCTTGTTCTTTACGAGTATGGTCGCGTGGTAGGGCTTAAGACGGCGCGGATCTGATTTTTCCGCCATTTCGTCGATCATCTGATTCACGGATTCGACTCCGTCGGGTTTCATCTTGGCGACCATGCATTCAAAGATGCGCGCGAGCATCTCGCAGTCGTCGGACGCGCGGTGATGGTTGAATACGCCCAGCTTGAAATAGTCGCGCAGACTGTCGAGTCGGTGCCGTTTGAGTTCGGGGTTGAGATGGCGCGAGACGGCGACGGTATCTATATATGGATTATCGAATTTAAGCTTGTTTTCTTCCGCAACGCGGCGGATGAAGCTGATATCGAAATTGGCGTTGTGCGCCACCAGCACGGTGTCGCCGGCAAAATCCAGAAATGCCTGCACCGCGTCGCGCTGCGAAGGCGCTCCCGAAACCATTTCGTCGGTGATGCCGGTGAGTTCGGTTATATTTTCGGGGATATGCGTTCCGGGGTCGACGAAAGTATCGAACTTTTCGGCGACGATACCGCCGCGGTATTTTACGGCGCCTATTTCGGTTATGGCGCAATGGATGGGCGAAAGCCCGGTGGTCTCTATATCGAACACGGTGAACGTTCCTTCGGAAAAGCTCACGTCTTCGTGCCCTTCGAACCCGTATACCGCGCGCGCGGTGTCGTCGACAAGATACCCTTCTATGCCGTAGAGCGGCTTGACCGGGGATTTGGATTTTTCGAGCGCGGTCATTATCTCGGGGAACGCCTGGACGTTGCCGTGGTCGGTCACGGCGATGGCAGGCATGCCCCATCGCGTGGCGGTCGCCACCACGGCTGCGGGGTCGCAGAGCGCGTCGTTTGCCGAAAGCGTCGTGTGCAGATGAAGCTCCACGCGCTTTTCGGGAGCGGTATCGGTCTTTAAGACCTGCTTTACCAGATACACGGTGCGCGCGCGCATAGAAAGCTCACCGTCGAAATCGTCGATCTTTGCGGTCCCGCAGATAAGCAGCGCGGCGTTTTCTTTGAGGTGCGGAGTGAGCTCGTCGCTCGCCTTGTCCACGCTCAGGCGGACATTGACCGAAGAATCGAGATCGGTCACGCCCAGCGTGTATTTGACAGAACTGCCGTCGCGGCTTTCGCGCTCGTCTTTCATAAACATACGGCACAAAAACGCGCAGCGCCTGTTTTCGGCTATATCGCGTATCGGTATGAGCTTGGCGTTCGATTCGGAGCCGTAAACGAGCTTTTTATCGGAAATATCAAAAGTCAGCCGCCCGCTTCGCACTATGCCGTCTTCTATGTATTCCAGCGCTTCGCCTTCCACGGGTAAAAGCGAGCGGTTATCGCAGCCGACCGGCTTTTCTTTTTCAGCGGCGGCGGCGCGGGCGCGGTAGTCTTCCTGAGCGGACTTAATGAGTTCTTCCTCGCGGCCGTTATCGGGAGCACCCTCTTCGCTCGAGAACACGACCTTTATCTTTTCGCCGAAGCGCTTTTCTATGATCGTTTCGAAATACCCGACGAGGTCGGACATCAGTTCCACCATAAGACCTGCGCGCAGCGAAAAGACGAGCGAATCGCCGTAAAGTTCGGCGCTGTATTCGCCCAAAAAACCCTTGGGGTACGCCTTGCCGTAATAGAGCTCCAGCGTGCGCACCAGCTCGGACGCGTACGATCTGTCGAACGCGCAATCCTTGAAGACCGGCATCAGATTGCATTCGTTGAGCGCGTAAGCTCCTTTTATGTCGTTTTCGATACCGTACAGGACGTCGGCGGATATGACGGTATCGAAGACGGCGTCGATGACCACGGACTTCTTTTCTTTGCTTATATTCGTTTTGAAGTCGATAAGATGTTCGAGCGCGGCAAACTCGCCCGGGTCGGGCGTGAAGCGCTTGAACATTTTAAGGAACGATTCTGTCATTTTACCATTTTCCTAACTTCTTCGAGCAATACCTGAACTATCTGATCCTGAGGGACTTTGCGCACGGGGACTCCCTTATAAAACAGCGTGCCTTCGTTTTTTCCGCCGGCTATGCCGATATCGGCGTCGGCGGCTTCGCCGGGCCCGTTGACAACGCAGCCCATAAGCGCGACTTTGATCGTTTTGTCTGTCTTTATTTTAGAAAGTTCCGCGTACGCTTTTCGGGACATTGGGATAAGATCTATCATCGTCCTGCCGCAGGTGGGGCAAGAAACGAATTCTATGTGCGGACGAAGGTCGAGCGCGTAAAGCAGTTCAAAGCCCGCTCTGACCTCTTTTACCACGTCGTCGCTCAGCGAAACGCGCAGCGTGTCGCCTATCCCGTCCAGAAGCAGCGCGCCGATCCCGGC
>DBXS01000005.1 GCA_002310055.1 Clostridiales bacterium UBA1206
AGAGGTCAAAGAACTTGACAAATTCCCGTTTGTAGAGTTGTACGCGTGTATCATTTTAGTGAGCCATGAAAGAAACCTGATTTGCCTACCGGACAAATCAGGTTTCTTTCAGTTATATTCGCCTGCGGCGTATGATATATGCCTTCGGCATATTGACGGGGTCACCGAAGCGCTTTTTGCTTTATTCATTAAAAGAGCTATGCGCAAAGACGCAAAAATGGTGATTTTATCTATTCACACGGCGGGATTAATGTGCTATAATCGTTGTATAATCAAACTGCAGAGGATATAATGCCTAAGTTCGAAAAAGATCTTACGAGCGGGAGCGTTATAAAGAACCTCATACTGTTTTCGCTGCCGTTCGTGCTTTCAAATTTCATACAGTCCCTTTACAGCGTCTGCGATATGATAATCATAGGCAACTACACAAGCGTGGAGTGCCTGAACGGCGTTTCGAACGCCACGCAGCTGACCATGCTGTTCACCAATGCGGTGATAGGGCTTTCGGTAGGCGGAACGGTTCTCATCGGGCAGTATATCGGGTCCGGCAACAAGGGCGAGATCAAAAAATCCATCGCTACCCTGTTTACGCTGCTGCTCATAATAGGCGTATCGCTTTCGTTGATTTCGCCGCTTATCTGCAGTCCGGTGCTCAAGCTTATGCACGTCGACGTCGACTGTATGGGATATGCCACGAGTTATTTTATAACGGTAATGTCCGGCACCGTATTCGTGTTTGCTTACAACGCTCTTGCAGGCGTGATGCGAGGCATGGGCGACAGCAAGCATCCTATGATATTTGTGGCGATCGCCGCCGCAGTCAACATAGGGCTGGACCTGATATTCGTAGGCGCGTGCGGAATGGAAGCGTTCGGCGCGGCGCTGGCGACCATTATATCGCAGGCGATCTCGGTTATTCTGTGCATAGTTTACCTGCGCAGGAACGGTTTCGTGTTCGATTTTCACCCCAAGTCGTTCAGGATTGACAAGAGCAAGCTCAAGACCATTACACGCATTGGGTTCCCCACCATGCTCAACAACATATGCACGTCGCTTTCGTTCGTTTTCTTGATGTCGATGGCTAACATAACCAGTTCTTCCGGCGGCGGCGCCGTGGGCGTGGTAGGCAAATACAACGGTTTCGCCATACTCCCCGCTATAGGCGTTTCTTCGGCGATCTCGGCGATGGTGGCGCAGAATTTCGGCGCCGGGAACATAAAGCGCGTGAAGCGCACGCTGTTCGACGGCATGATAATAGCCGAAGGCATCACCGTTGTGATATTTATCCTTACGCGCCTGTTCCCCGAACAGATACTTCGCCTTTTCAACGACGACGAGGTGTTCCTGGAGCTCGGCAAAGAATACATCTCTTCGTTTTCGTTCGATTACATAATAGTTCCGTTCCAGTTCTGTTTCAGCGGTCTTTTCATAGGCAGCGGACACACCGCTTTCGCGCTGCTTTCGGGGATGTGCTCTTCCCTGCTGTTCCGCATACCGTTCTGCTGGCTGCTCGGCATCGTGCTCGAAGGCGGGATGAAGGGCATCGGCGCGGGCGCGCCGATAGCTTCGCTGGCGGCGACGCTGATATCGCTCGTGTTCTTTATGACCGGCAAATGGAAAAAGCAAAAGCTGGAGCTCGGAGAGACGGCTCAATAAAAAAACGACGCAGAAGTTTACGAAACTTCTGCGTTTTTTGTTTTGTTCTTTTCAGTTTTTGAGCGACTGGAGCGGCGCGGGGATGCGGCCGCCGCGGGAAATAAATTTTGCCGAGCTTTTGGAATCGTTGAGTTTCATTATAGGCCCGCTGCCCAGAAGGCCGCCGAATTCGAGCTCCTCGCCCGCTTCGCGTCCTATCGCGGGTATTATGCGCACTGCCGTGGTCTTGGAATTTACCATCCCGATAGCCGCCTCGTCGGCGATTATCGCCGAGATCGTTTCGGGTGATGTGGAGCCGGGGACTATGACCATATCCAGCCCGACTGAGCAGACGGACGTCATCGCTTCTAATTTCTCTACAGAAAGCACGCCGGCGCGGGCGGCGTCGATCATACCGGCGTCTTCCGAAACGGGGATGAACGCGCCCGAAAGTCCGCCCACGTGCGAAGAAGCCATAACGCCGCCCTTCTTCACGGCGTCGTTGAGCAGCGCGAGCGCGGCGGTGGTGCCGGGTATGCCGCAGGTCTCAAGCCCCATTTCTTCTAATATATGCGCCACGGAATCGCCCACCGCGGGGGTGGGGGCGAGCGAAAGATCGACGATCCCGAACGGAACGCCCAGCCGTTTTGAAGCCACCGTGCCCACGAGCTGGCCCATACGCGTTATTTTGAACGCGGTCTTTTTTATTATGTCGGCTATCTCGGTCAGGTCGCCTTCGGGGCTTTTTGCAAGCGCGGCGCGCACGACGCCGGGCCCCGAAACGCCCACGTTGATAGCGATATCGGGCTCGCCGGGACCGTGGAAGGCGCCCGCCATGAACGGATTATCCTCAACTGCATTCGCAAAGGCAACAAACTTGGCGCATCCGAAACTATTGTTGTCTCTCGTCAGATAGGCGGTCTTCTTGATCATCGGCCCCATTTTCATGACAGCATCCATATTGATGCCCGCCTTGGTGGATCCGATATTGACCGAAGAGCAGACCCTTTCGGTCTCGGCCAGCGCCTGCGGAATACTCTCGATGAGTGCGTAGTCGCCGGGGCCGAAGCCCTTATGCACCAGCGCGGAGTAGCCTCCGAGGAAATTCACGCCCACCTGCTTTGCCGCTCT
>DBXS01000018.1 GCA_002310055.1 Clostridiales bacterium UBA1206
CGGACGTTTGGCACACAAACGTCCTGTTTGCAGAGGTATGCGACAAAAAACCGGCTGGAATAAGAATCAACTATCCTTACCTCAGCCGGCTTTTATTTACTGTCCTTTAGAGCACCTTGCATTAGCGGGTGCTTTTTTGTGTTGTTCGATATCGGTAATACCGCCGTCAGTCGCTTGTCACGGTGACGTCGAGCGCGTAATTGCCGGAAGAGTCTTTTGCGACGTACGTGTACGCGTAATACGTTTCGCCGTCTTCGTCTTCAAGGGGTATCTCTGAGATCCGCTCCATATTTGCGCCTTCCAAAGACACTCCGGATTCTAAGTAAAGCGGGGTATCGAGCAGCGTGTCGTAGACCGAAAGCGCGCCGCTGCTGCTTTGCGCGTGCAGATCGAGCGTGACTCCGTTCTTGACCATAATGCAGCCCGCGCCGTATTCTACGTTTAGCGTAAGGCCGCCGCATCTTAAAACGCCGTCGCCTTCAAACGTTACGCTGCCGCCGTAGCCGGCTCCCCAGACCGTTATGTAATCAACGTCGGACTCGCCTTCCAGGCGCACGGTGAAGCCGTTGCCCATCAGGTTGGCGTCGATAAGATAGCACGAAAAATCGCGCAGAGTCAGCGTGTTCGTCGAACTGTCGTAATACGCGCCGTCGAGCTCGTCGACGAGTTCGCCGTCCGGGTCGTAATAGTCCCATGCCGCGCCTTTCACAAAGTATTTGGCGGTTTCATTTTCATCGCTTGTCATATAGATGCGCAGATACAGTTCGGGGCCTTCTTCGCTCCAGGAATACAGCCCCAGCCAGTCGGGGTCGGGATGATCGAGCTCGGGGAAAGCGCTTTCATCGGGATCGTTCCACGGATCGTCCGGGGATTCTTCCCAGGGCTCTTCCCATGGTTCGTTCCACGGTTCTTCCCAATAGCCGTGCGGTTCCTTGCCCCATTCTTCGGGATGTTCCTCGATCCATTCGGAATTCATCGTGGTGAACGCGCTGCTCAAGTAATCGTCGCCCAGAAAATCTATGCCCAGCGCCGCGTGCGCGAGCGAAAGCACCAGCGTGAGCGACAGTGCCGGCTTGAGTACGTACTGTTTGAGTATGTCGTGGCGCTTTTTGGTCTTTTGCTCTTCCGTGGGCTCTTCGGTGACAAAGACCGCGTCGTCGTTATATTCGCTTTTGGCTATGCGCTCTTCCGCTGACTCGTGCGTTTCGGCAGGGTCGGGCGGCTCGCGCACTATGTCGCATTCACGCGGGAACGCGCCGAATTCGTCGTTGGAACCGTATGTACGGAAGTTGGTCTCTTTGTCGTACAGTTCGCGCAATGTTCATCCCTCCTTTGTAAACAGTTCCATAAAAAACCGTTATTTTGCGGGGATGTTGTGAACGTCCACCTGCGGGAACGGGCATTCCACGCCCAGATCTTTGAAGCCGAGCAGCAGATCGTGGTTCAGCACGCGCCTGCCTATAAAGATGTTGTCTTCGTCAACTTCGCCGACGAACTTCATAATGACCGCGCTTTCGGCGAGATCGTCTATGCCCAGATACATCGGGACCTTTTTGAAAATATCGGGATGCGCCTCTTTGATGCGCTCCATAAGCGCGGGGATCTCGCGTTCCAGTTTTTTGAAATCGGTGCCGTAGGGGACGGCTATGACGCTGATCGCGCGCGAGGGTTTATCGGAACGGTTGAGTATGTTTTTCATGGCGGAATTGTTGACTATCTTTACGTTCCCGCCGGGGTCGGTGAGACTGGTGGTGCGCAGGCCTATGTTCGTGACGGTGCCTCTGAAACCGTCGACTTCTACAATGTCGCCCACGTTGTACTGGTTTTCAAATATCATAAACGCGCCGGTGACCATATCGGCGATAAGACTTTCGGCGGAAAAGCCTATGACCAGGGCGACGATCCCCACGCTGGCGACGATGGTGGAAATGTTGACTCCGATTATGGAAAGTCCCCAGCAGAGTATGACTATGGCGGCCACGTATTTGAGCACGCTCGAAATGATCGAGACCACCGAACGGGCGCGGTGCTTTTTGGGTTTGATGAGTCCCAGAAGGAACACGGCGAGGAGCTCGGCGGCGAGTACGCCGCAGATCATAATGATGAGCTTGAGTATGGTTGCGAGATCGACTTTTACGTTGTCGAACCCTTTCCACGTGATGAGCTTGGTGGTGTAGCATATCACCGCCAGAACTATCGCGATGCCCGCGAATATTGCAAGTTTGATAAGATGTTTGCGTTTTTCGTCGTTCATTTGCAACTCCGTTTCCGGCCGCAGGCGGCCATTTGGTCGTATTTTGCTTAACTTATCTCAATGATACCATACAACCGGCGCATTTTCAATATGTTTTTGAATTTTCTGCATCTCAAAAACGCAATTTGCTCTTCCTCAGGCGCGGATCGCGTTCCGGGGGGCGCGCGAGCGGGCGGAAAATGTAAATTTTTAGACCGCGCCCGCGTCTGTCGCTTGACACGGCGTTATTATAATGATATAACTATAACATAAATAAGACTAAACTTACGGAGCCGAATATGATTGATCCGATCTATACGAACATCACTCCCGCGCTCGATATCTGGAGCACGCTGACTTCTCACAAAATGCTGTTCCTGTATACCGCCGTCCTTACCGCGGCGCTCATCATTCTGATGGTGCTTTTCATAGCGCGCACCGCCCGCGCCGCGCGCGAACGCGACGAGGAAAAGAAACGCATAACGCAAAAAAAGCGCTTTTCGCGCCTTTCGGAGCTTGATTCGCGCAAGCCCGGCGAAAACGCGCAAAGCTATGACGATACGGTTTCGCTGGCGCAGCTTTGCGAACGCTTCCGCGACTTTTCGTCAGGCGAACTCGGGCTTTATTACGATATCGACGTGATGCGCGCGTTCGTGTCGTCGCTTTCGGTGACGCGGCTCGTGATAATGCAGGGAATATCCGGCACGGGCAAGACGTCGCTCGCGTACGCGTTCGGCAAATTCATAGGCACCGACGCGGTGATCGTGCCCGTCCAGCCTTCGTGGAAAGACCGCAGCGACCTTCTGGGCTACTACAACGAATTCACCGGCGTGTTCACCGAGACCGAGCTGCTTTACCGGCTCTACGAAGCCGCCGGCAACGATAACGTCTGCGTGCTGGTGCTCGACGAAATGAACATCGCCCGCGTGGAATACTATTTTGCGGAATTCCTTTCGCTGCTCGAACTGCCCGATCCCGATTCGCGTAGGATAGAAGTCATATCCGACACGCGTGTCAACGACCCCAAACGGTTCGAAAACGGCAAGATGCTCATACCCCGGAACGTATGGTTCGTGGGGACCGCCAACAACGACGATTCCACGCTCGCCATTTCCGATAAAGTCTATGACCGCGCGATGGTCATAGAACTCGACCGCCGCGCTAAGAGCTTTACCGCGCCTCGAACCAAAGCCGTCCCGGTCTCGCGCACTTATCTGGAATCGCTTTTCGCTTCCGCACGCGCCGAGCATTCGCTCAGTTCCGGGATGCAAAGCAAAATAGAAGAATTCGACAGATATCTGAGCGAGCATATGCAGATAACGTTCGGCAACCGCATAATGCGCCAGACCGAGCAGTTCGTCCCTGTGTTCATAGCGTGCGGCGGGACCGAAAACGCCGCGGTGGATCTTATAATGAGCAAAAAAGTGCTGCGCAAGCTCGAAACGCAGAATCCCGTGTTCGTAAAATCTCAGGCGGAAGGTCTGCTCGCAGAGCTCGACCGCGTGTTCGGCGCCGGAGCGCTGCCTCTGTGCGCGTCGGCGATAGCGCGGTACGTTTCCGCGTAAGGGGTAGATTATGGCGTACGAAAACACCGGTTATTACCGAATACTCAAAGCGCTGGGCGTCGAAAGCGAACAAAGCGGCGCGCATTTCGCAGACGATTTCGCACGCGGAGGAAAAGCTTCCGTTTCGGGCACGCGGATGAACTGCGTCATAGACGAAAGCTGGGTGGATACCGTAGAAGCGGCGCTGCCGAGCGTGGGCAAGGCGATAGAACAGGCGCGCAGTCTTATAAGGGATATCGGCGAAGTGGTGCGTATCGACCGCGCCCGCAAGACAGGCAAGGATTCCGTCAGCCATCTGGCGCGGCACAGCAGCCTCATAAGGCACGTTTCCGAATCCGGCGCGCTCATCCCGGACGAGATATACGTCAACGAAAACGAAGAAGATTACGCGGTCTACGAAAACCGCTTCCTCTATCTGCTCCTTACGCAGCTTTCGTCGTTCATTTCGGTCAGATATCAGGCGATAACGCGCGCGGTCGCGGAATGCGGCGTGGCACTTGAATTGGAACGCGAAACGAACGGCTCCGACCGTTCGGTCAAATGCGGCGTTTCGGTTTCCGAAGCGGCGTTCACCGGCGCGGCGGCGGATATAAAAACGCTGGATACCGTCAGGCGCATACGCGCTCTGCTCGCCGCGGTCAAGGCGTTCGAATCCACTCCCGTTATGCGGCTCGCCGCGGCGGCGCCTCGGCTCGTGCCGCCGGTGGTGCGCACAAATATAATAAAGAACAACGTGCATTTCAACGCGGCTTTTACGCTGTATTCGTATATCGCTTCCTATACCGGCGACGGATATACCTGCGTGCGCGAAACGCAGACCGAACGTCCGGTATCGTGGCAGGGGATGCGTATGTTCGCGGAAGCGGTGTCGCTTTTGCTCTTCGCCGCGTACAAAGAGACTTTTTCGGAATGGGACGAATGCGAAAGCGAATACGAACGCTCGCTCGTCGACGAACGGCGCGAATCGCTTCTGCGCCGCCGCGGGGAGCTTGCTGCGCTCAGAGCGCGCTACGAAATGAACGAGCTTTCGGGCTCCGAATACGTTTCCCGGCTCGAGGAAGCCGCGGCGGAATCGTATTCCGCTTTCGAATCCACTTCTTCCGAGCTCGCCTCCGTGCGTGAAACCGCTCGACTTGCGGAAGAAAAGAGCGCCTCTCTCTCCGCGGAAAACGAACGCATAACGGAGCGTTTTCTCGCGCAAAAAGAAGAATCCGCGGCCGCCGCAAACGCCGCGGTCGAAAAACTCGCCAAAGAATACGAACGCAGAATAAGCGAAGCGGCGGCTGCGAAGGAACGCGAAATGAGCGAACTGCGGGAAAAGCTGGAATCCGAACGCGATCTGCTTTCGGCGCGGGTCGCCGCGCTTTGCGCCGAAAAGGGCGAAGGATCCGATAAGACCGATCGCGAAAGCTTTTTGGAACTGGAACGCGAAAAAGCGGCTTTCGACAGGTATTTCAAAGAACAGTGGGCAAAGGCGAAAAAGCGCGTAAGGCGCGAAGAATACGCCAAAAGGAAAAACGGCAAATGAAAAAGACCGTCTTCACAACCGTATTATATTCAATATTCGCGGCGGTCGCAATGGCGGCGGGCGTGCTGCTTTGTATAACGCTTTCGGGCGGGACCGATAAAAGCACGCGCGTCTGGAATTTGCTGCTTTCGCTGCCGCGCCCGGTCACGGTCATAGCGGCGGTACTGCTCGTGACGCTCGACGTCGCGGCGATCATACTCGCGGCGACGCTTATCGTTTCGGATATCCGCACGCGCACTTCCCGCCGCGCGCTCAAAAAGAAAAAGTCCAAGCCGCGCTTTTCGCGGCTTGCCGCCATCGACGCGCAAAAGCCTGCCGCGGCGCGGTACGAAAAAGCCGAACGGCTGGACCTGTTGTGCGAACGGTTCCGCAACTTTGCCGCTTCGCAAATGGGGCTTTATTACGACAAGGACGTCATAAGGGCGTATATCGCTTCGCTCGCGGTCACGCGCCTCACCGTGATGCAGGGCATTTCGGGCACGGGCAAGACCTCGCTCGCCTACGCTTTGGGCAAATTTTTGGGTAACGACGCCGTGATGGTGCCGGTACAGCCTTCGTGGAAAGACCGCACCGACCTTTTGGGCTATTATAACGAATTCACCGATTCGTATACCGAGACCGAGCTTTTGTGCAAGCTTTACGAAGCGAACACGAATGACGACGTTTATATCGCCGTGCTCGACGAGATGAATATCGCACGCGTGGAGTATTACTTTGCGGAATTCCTTTCGCTGCTCGAACTGCCCGAAGGCCCGGCGCGCCGCGTGCGCGTCACCGCCGACAGCCGCGAAAGCGATCCCGTACTTTTCGAAAGCGGAACGCTGCGTCTGCCCGGCAACGTCTGGTTCACGGGCACCTGCAACAACGACGATTCCACGCTCGCGCTTTCGGATAAAGTGTTCGACCGCGCGTTCGTGATAAACCTCGAACACCGCGCAAAGCCGTTCGCCGCTCCCCCCGAGCAGCCGGCGCACGTTTCGGCAAGCGAGCTTATCGCGCTTTTCGGCGAAGCGCGGCGGACGTATTCGCTTTCTGCCCCTATGCGTGAAAAGATCGAAGCGCTGGACGAATACCTTGTGCGCGAATTCCGTATAACGTTCGGCAACCGCATAATGCGGCAGATCGAACAGTTCGTGCCGGTGTTCGTTTCCTGCGGAGGGGCCGAGGACGTCGCGGTGGATATGATGATATGCCGCAAGGTGCTGCGCAAGCTCGAATCGCGCAACCCCGTGTTCGTCCGCGCCGGCGCGGACGGACTTATCCGCCGCCTCAACGAGCTTTTCGGCGCCGACAAGATGCGCGAAAGCAAAGAGTATACAGCCAGATTCAAAGAGATATGAGCTTATGAAAGATAACGGTATCAAAAAAACGCAATTCCCCGTGTCCACCGCCGTGCTGTGCGGTATCATCATCGCGGCGGCGGCGATACTTTTCGCCGTCATAACGGCGGCTATGACGGGCGCGTTCGAGCTTGAGGAAGCGAGCGAACGCGAAAGCAGCGCTTCGTTTTCCGGGCCCGAAAGTTCCGAACAGACTGTCCCGACGACGCCCGAAATCATCGACGAAGACCCCTCGGTGCGTGTGACTATAGAAACGGCGTTTTTGCGGCCGACCGCCGAGGGCCTCGAATACGAGACCATGCTCGCGGCGTCGTATTCCGGAAGCCCGGCGCACATAACCTCGGTCAGATGTTCGGTCTGCCGCGGCGCCGAGCATATTTATGAACTCAAGCTCGCCGAACCGTTCGATCTGGAAAACGGCTCTATGATAATCCTTACGGGCACCGGCGATATCACGCTTGAAGATATGAGCGATATCGGGGCGGTATTCTGCGTCGAATGGGAAGACTTAAACGGCCGCCGCGGGAACGCGTTCGTTTACGCAAAAGCGCAAGCCGGATCTTAAAACGGAAGACCCCTGTAACGAAAGGAAAAAAATGACTTACGACCAGTACGCGGCAAAAGTCCGCCGCCGCGCGGACCGCATATTCGCTTTTACGGCGTGGTTCAAAAAGCACCGCGCCGCGCTTTGCTGCGCCTTTTTGCTTGCAGCCGCCGCCGCCGCGGCGCTCATGGCGTTTTCGGGATCGTTCCTCAGCGCGCCCGTTTCGGGGACCGCGGTCTATGGCGAAAACTACGAAAGCGGCGCCGACGCGTTTCTTTGCGGCGTCACGTACGAGTATTATGACGAAAACGGCGCGGCGGTGAGCGAACTCAAAGCGGGCGAATACACCGTTTACGCGCGTACGAAGAACGTCTTCGGAACGGAACGCGAACGCTCATTCACGCTCAATATAGCGCCGCGGAGCGCCGAGCTTTCGATTGAAAGCGCCGTTTTCGAATACGGCGAATCCCCCGCGGCTGGCGACCTGACCCTTATCGGCGCCGCCGAAGGCGACAGAGTCGCGTACGCCGGGTTTTCGTACGGCGAGGAGCCGGGCGAATACGACGCCGCGATTACGGCGCTGCGCATAGAAAACGCCGCGGGCGAGGACGTTACGTATTGCTACGATATAAAGACCGCTTCGCTCCGTATACAAATCGTCCCGCGCGAGCTGACCGTCACGTTCGATTCCGCCGAAAAGACATACGATTCGCTTCCGCTCGTTTCGCCGGGTTATACTCTGAACAGGCCGCTCGCGTTTTCCGACGAGCTTTACATGGCTCCGCTTTCGGTCACCGAAGCGGGCGCGTTTGCGAATACCGGCGACGTCGCGGTGTTTTCCGGCGAAAAAGACGTCACCGGCCGCTACGTTATAAACCTCGTACCGGGAACGCTGACTGTCAAAAAGCGTCCGCTCGCCGTGACTACGGCGTCGTTTAGCGCCGAATTCGACGGGACCGTGCGCGAAGAACCGCGCGAATACGCTTTCGCCGAAGGCACGCTCGTCGGCGGGCACACGCTCGACGTCGAATGGGAGTACTTCTTCTGGGCGGCGGGCAAATATCGCAACGCCGCGCGTTTCACCGTTACCGACGGCTCCGGGGCCGACGTCACGCACAATTACGATATCGAAGTCAGGGCGGGAGACGTAGAAATAGAAAAGCGTAAACTCAAAGTCAAAAGCGTCGACGCGCAGTTCGAATACGACAGCGAGATCCATTTTTTCCCCGAATATTCCGTTGTCGGCGGCTCGCTTGCCGAAGGGCATTGCATTTTAGAGGCGTCTTTCGGTTATTTCATCGACGCGGGCGAGTATCAAAACGGTTTTTGGCTCGGGATCGGCGCCGATCCGCTTATGCCCGAAGGCAGCGTTTACACCGACGGCGTGACGCCCATATCCGAGTGCTACGATATCGAATACGTATACGGCGGCGTGACCGTTACCAAGCGTCCGCTGACTCTTGAAGTCCACGTTTACAAATACGAAGCCGACGCCGGAGAATACCGCTGTTTGTTCCGGGATATTCAAAAACGCGTCGCCGCGAACGACGCGCTCGAAAACGAAAGCGGCGTAAAAGGAACGACTCTTGAAGATATAAAGAAAAATATCGCAGCCACCATAAGGCGCAACGACGATTATAACTCAAACGTCACGTTTTGCTACGATATCGAATACGTTTTCCCGGACCTCACGCAACAGGCGCTCGATCAAATGATGGAAGAAGGCATAGCGCAGAAAGATCCCGAGCCCGATAAAGAGATCGTCGAGCCGGGAACGCCGACGGGCGTGCTGTCTCCGCCGGGCAAGCCCGAGCAGAAAACGCTCGGTTACGTAAAAAGCGTTTCGAGCGGGAGGATACTGTTTCGCATCAAGAGCTTCGGCGAATACAGCGGCGAATGGGAAGAAGCCGAACCGTATTACGGCGCCGTTTTTGACAGTATGTATTCGCGGCTCATCAATCAGGGTTACCATTCGTCTAACGAAATAGAAGTCACGTTTTTCAGCGCTCCGGAATATCTCGCCGTGCCGTATTATTCGCATATTGGCGGCAGATACTACGATACCGCCGCCAAAAACGGCCGCGGCGCGTCCGCCGTGTACCGGAACATACCGCCGCCCGCGCTCAAAACGCTTTACGCGATCTCGCAGGGGCTCGGCGGCGCCGACGATTATACCGGTTTCGTCAACGAACAGTATCTTAGAATAGATCCCGCGCTCAAGCAGGACCTGCTCGCGCTGGCAAAGCAGGCGGGCGTTTCGGGCGAAGGAGCCGGCCTTATAGAAGCCATAGCCGAATACGTAAAGAGCGCGGCGGAATATTCTTACGATTTTCCCGAAACCCCGGCGAACGAGGACCCCGTGATGTTTTTCCTCACCAAGAGCAAGCTTGGCGTGTGTTCGCAGTTCGCGTCTGCTGCGACCCTTATGTACCGCGCGTTCGGAATACCTGCGCGCTATACCACGGGCATTTCGGTTTCGACCGCCGGTTCGCGCAAGCTCACCGAGTTTTACACCACCGATCTGCACGCTTGGGTCGAGATCTATCTGCCCGGACTGGGCTGGGCGCCCGTCGACGTCACCCCCGGCTATGCCGGCGCTTCGGGACCCGGCGGAAACAACTATATGCATTATGATATGATACATATAATACCTCGCAGCGTTTCGGTCGCTTTCGACGGCGAGCCCCATTCCGTTACGGAATATACGGTGCTGGGCGAAGAGCTGCTCAAAGCAGGCGACCGCATAATCTGCAAAAGCGAGCTTTCCGAGCATATCTTCGTGGGGTATTATCCGCTCGACGAGCAGAAGATGTTCCGTATAGTGGACAAAAACGGAAAAGACGTCACCGCAAAGTATAATATAGATATAAAGCAGGCGTATCTTGAAATAACGCCGCTGGAGATCACCGCTGACCCGCTTATGATATACGTCGGCGGAACGGGCAGGTTTGCCGACCCCGCGTCGGTCCTGCCGCCGGAGATCGCAGAAAAGATCGATCTTTCAAGCGCAAAGACGGTATACGACAAAAGCTCGGTCAGCGAAGGGCTCAAGCCACTGGAAGGCGGCGTCTATGCCGGCGTGTATGCAGATCATTCCGAACTGGTCTGCTCGTACGAGCTGGGTATCGACTCGTACTCGCACGCGGCGGGATTTTACGAAATAAGGATCACGTTCCCCGCCGACGTCGTTGCGTACGAAAACGTGCGCTTCCATTCGGGTTCTCCCGGCGCCGAAGCGTACGGCGCGCCCGCTGCCGTAACGGGCGAAAACGGCGCGACTTTCCGCCGAGCGGTGTTTATGACGTCAAGCGCCGAAAAGCCGTTCGACGGCGAATATCTCACGTCGCAAGGCATCTCGCTTATCGGCGGCGCGCTCGCGGAAGGTCACAGAGCGGAATGCGCTTTTCTCGGCGCGCAGCTTTATTCGGGCAGCGCTGAAAACACCGTTTCCGGCTTCAGGATCGTCGACGAAAACGGCGGCGACGTCACTTCGGAATATATGGCGGATATCTATTTCGGCACGCTCACCGTCGTGCCCGCCGAATATCCGCTGGGAAATATCGAAGTCACGGTGCAGGCCGATCAGACCGTTTCGCTTTCGGGCTTTTTGAGCACCGACCGCGTGGATGATATAGGCGGCACGTTCACGCTGGACGGCGACGCGCTTTCGGCGCGCATAGAAGACGGCGACCTGCTTATAGGCGTCAACGCCGGCAAAGCGTCGCTCATCGCCGTTACCGAAGGCGCCGACCTCAACGGCGACGGCGTGCTCGAATACGTCCCCACGGTCGTCAAAGGCACCGTCGAAGTCACCGCAAAAAAGACGCGGCTGCCCAAAGCGGCATTGTATATCATAATTTTCGCGTGCGTTGTGGAAGGCGTTGGCGCGGCGCTGTTAGCGCTGCCGCGCCGCAAGCGCGCGAGCGAATAAAACAAAGGAGCAAAAGGATATGAAAGTCATTGACGTTTTCAGCTGTTATTACGCCGCAAAAGGCAAATTCAACGGAGTCGCAAGGCACGGCGCGGTTGTCAAGCTCACCGCCACCAGCGACGCGGGGAACATTAGCTACGATTATTCCGTGAGCTTCTTCCCGTACGACGATCCCGAAGATTTCCGCATCTCCTACGACGCCGAGTTTTCAAAGACGGCGTATTCCGCCCGCGGCAGAAGATCGGCAAAGCGCGAAAAAGAGCTGCTTTCCGCGCTGCGCGCCGAGATCGACGGACTCGCCGCGGCAAACGGCGGCAAAGTCTATTGGGAAAAGCCGCTTATCGAAGAGCGAAGAGGATAAAACGAAAAAAAGCCGCATAAGCGGCTTTTTAATTTGAATGAAAACGTCATTCCTTTTTATTCATTATCTTATATATCTCGCCTTTGCCGACGTTGCGGTCGGAGGCGGCGGCTTTCATGGCGTCCATTTTAGAAAGCCCCTCGTTCATATAGTGCGCCACGTGTTCTTCCACGGTCAGCGAATGCCAGAACATATCCGCGTCGTTCGCGGTATATCCTTCCACCACCAGCACGTATTCGCCGCGCACGTTTTCTTCCGCCGCCACGCGCTCATACAGCGCGCTCAGAGTGGAATATTCCACCTTTTCGTTCAGCTTGGTCAGCTCCTTGCACAGCGCGGCGCGGCGGTCGCCGAACACGGTCCGCACCGAATCGAGCACGCGCAAAAGGTCGTGCGGCGGCGCGTAGAACACGGTGGCGCGTTCGTCGCGCGCTATCTCGCGCAGTCTGGCAAGGCGTTCGTTCTTGTTTTCGGGCAAAAATCCTTCAAAACAGAACCTGCGGCAGTTGATACCGCTCGCCGAAACAGCCGTGACGGCGGCGCAGGGGCCCGCGAGCGGGATGACGGTCACGCCGTTTTCGTGGCACAGCCGGACCAGGTCTTCGCCGGGGTCGGATATCGCGGGGGTGCCGGCGTCGGTGATAAGGGCGCAGTTTGCGCCTTCGGTTATGCGGCGCAGCAGTTCGGACCCGCACTGTTTTTTGTTATGCTCGTGGTACGGGACCATGGGCTTTTTCATTCCCAACAGCGCAAGCAGCTTTCCGCCCACGCGGGTGTCCTCGCAGGCGACGATATCGCAGGACGCAAGCGTTTCGCGCACACGCGGGGAAACGTCCGAAAGGTTGCCTATTGGAGTTGGGACGACGTACAGCGCGCCCATGTCACGCCTTCTCTTCGCGCTTGCGGTGCTTGAGCATACGCAGCTTCAAATACAGCTTGGGCAGATGGTGGACCAGGAAATCCTTTAGCTTGTTCCTGACCGCGGTATAGCGGTCGTGGAGCCAGACGTAAAACTTGCGCGGGATGAATTTGCCGGTGACGCGGTGGTCGAGCCATTTTTCATATGGCTTGCCCAGCCAGCGCGGCATGGCGAACGCCCATTTATAACGCTTTACAAAGTGCATGAAGTACGCTTCTATATAAAGCACCTGCACTTCGGGGAACTGCGGCTGTACCAGCGGGACGCGGCGCTTGGCGTCAAGGTCGTCGGGGATGAATCCCGCTTCTTTGGAAATATCGTAAAGCACCGTGCCGGGGTAAGGATAGAATATGTTGGGTATGACGCGGTCGGATTTTATTCTTGCGTTGAGCTTGATGGTCTTGAGCGCTTTGTGTATATCCTCGAACGGCAGGCCTATGATGTTGTAGGTCAGCTGCGCTATGCCGTATTTGTGGAACCAGTTCGAGCAGTTGATTATCATCTCGTCGGTCTGGTAGCGCTTAAGGTATTTGAAACGCATTTCCTGGTCGCCCGATTCAAGGCCCATATCTATGGTGTAGAACCCGGCTTCTTTCATCTTGCGCACGGTGTCTTCTTTGAGTATGTCAAAGCGGATGTTGCCGGTGCAGGGAAGATGTATCTCTTTTTTGTACATCTCTATAAAGGTGTCGAACCATTCCGGGAACATATTGAATATGGCGTCGCGGAAATTGATGAACTGTATCTGCGGATACTTGCCGAGCAGCGTTTTGAGGTAGAGGATGGCGTTTTCGGGCGAGCGGAAACGCGCGTAGATCTTCTTGTTGGGGTATACTTTGCGGAAGTTGCCGTTGCCGCAGTAGGTGCAGTTGTAAAAGCATCCGCGGCTGACCACCACTATCGCGGTGTTGACTTTCATCGATTCGAGATTGGCGTAGTCGAACAGGTCGAAATCGGGGATGGGTATGCGGTCAAGATCGGCGAACAGCGGCCGCACGGGGTTCTTTATGAACGAGCCGTCCTCGTCCTTGAACCAGAGCGATTCTACCGCGGAATAATCCTCGCCGGCGGTCATTTTGTCCAGAAGTTCAAGCTCGGCGTATTCGCCGTCGCCTATGCACACGCAGTCCACGCCTTCGGCGGAAAGCACCTCGTCCGGAACGAGCGTGGCGTGGTACGAGCCGCAGATGATGAACGCGTCCGGGCAGACCTCTTTGGTCCATTTGATATATAGCTGCGAATCGGGGAAGGCGGTGGTGCGGATGGAAAAGCCTATGACGTCGAACTCGCCCAGCGCGAGCAGGCCTTCTTTGTATTCGTTTTCGTCGTAATAATGCTTTAAATGATACAGCTTGCAGTCGTGTCCGCCCTCTTTGAGCACGGCGGATATCGAAGCCAGCCCTTCGGAATAGTTTCCGCCGCCGCTCCCCGCCACCGAACGGTCGGTGTAATCGGGGTAAACGAGCAGCATTCGCGCTTTTCTGCCTTTAAGATCTTTGAATTTCAAGGCCTTGTTCTCCTTTATATGTCAAATGTATTATTATCCTGATAGTGCTGTTTTGGGAATGTTGTTTGGGGTTAAATCATTCTTTGGCGTCGTACCACGTCTTGCCTGTGCCGGCGTCCGCCGTTAGCGGAACGTCAAGCCGCGCTGCGTTTTCCATGCATGAGGTGAGGATCTCTTTTGCGCGCGCCGAATCTTTTTCCGCCGATTCCACTATAAGTTCGTCGTGCACCTGCATTATGATGCGCGCGTCTAGGCCTGCTTCTTCAAGCGCTTTTTCGGCGTTGATCATAGCGATTTTTATTATATCCGCCGCCGTGCCCTGTATCGGCGTGTTCATCGCCACGCGCTCGCCAAACGCGACGAGCGTCTTCTTGGAAGAGCGCAGCTCGGGGATATAGCGCCTTCTGCCGAACATCGTGGTGACGTAGCCGTCCTCGTGCGCCTGCGCCTTTACGCGTTCGAGATAATCGCGTATGTCGGGGTAGGTGTCGAGGTAATTCTTTATATATTCGCCCGCCTGCTTTTTGGTCATACCTATATCCTGGCCGAGCGAATAATCGCTTATACCGTAAATGATGCCGAAATTGACGGCTTTCGCCTGCTTGCGCATTTCGGGCGTGACTTGACTTTCCGGCACGCGGAAGACTTTTGCTGCGGTGGAGGCGTGTATGTCTTTGCCTTCGCGGAACGCGTTTATCATCGCTTCGTCGCCCGAAACGTGCGCCATCACGCGCAGTTCGATCTGCGAATAGTCGGCGTCTATCAGCACGTATCCTTCCTTTGCGCGGAAGAATTTGCGCAGCTCCCTGCCTTCGGGTGTGCGGACAGGTATGTTCTGCAGATTGGGCTCGGTGGAAGAAAGCCGCCCCGTCTTGGTCAGCGTCTGGCGGAAAGTAGTGTGAACTCTGCCGTCGGCGGAAACCGCGGAAAGCATCCCGTCGCAGTACGTGGATTTGAGCTTTGCCATTTTGCGGTACACAAGCACCAGATCGGGCACGATATGGTAGGGCGAAAGCATCTCCAGCACTTCCGCCGAGGTGGAATAACCGTTTGCGTTCTTTTTGTAGTGGGGAAGTCCCAGTTCCTCGAACAGCACCGTCCCCAGCTGCTTGGGCGAATTGACGTTGAATTCGTGCCCCACGGCGGCGTAAACGGCGTTTTCGGCGTCTTTCATCTGTATTTCGAGCGCTTTGCCGTATTCTGCGAGCCCTTCGGTATCCAGACCGAAACCGCTGTATTCTATATTCGCGAGCGTCCGCGCAAGCGGAAGCTCTATGCCGCGGTAAAGCGAAACGCCGTGCATTTCCTCAAGCAGGGGAGCGAGCGCGCTTTCGAGCCGCGGGAGCAGCGAGCAGAGCGATCTGTATTCGTTTATTCCAAGGTAATTGAGCACCGCTTTTTCGGGCGTGAGGCCGTTTTCGGCGGGCGATACGATATACGCCATCAGCGAAACGTCTTCGAAATCGCATCCGAACGTCCAGCCGCGTTCAAGGAACGCGCGTATGACTTCTTTTGCCGACCAGAACACGACCGTCTTTCCTTTGCCGAAAAACGCCGCGCTGTCATTGTCGAGCGCACAGGAATAAAGCTTTTCGCCGTCGCTTATGAAAACCGTATCGCCGTTTATTTCGGCGTAGAACTTTCCGGCCTCGAGAGCGCAGAGCTCTTCCGCGCTTATCTGCGCGCATTCGCCGCCTTCGTCTATTACCGCGCTCTTTTTGAGCGACATCCCGTTGATGAGCGCGCCGAACTCCAGCTCGCTGAAGAGCCCGAACAGCGCGTCGTCGTCGCGCTCGCGCAGGGCGTAATCGCCGGCGTCTGCGGATATCGGCGCGTCGCGCACTATCGTCGCCAGAAAACGCGATTCGTATGCGCTGTCTTTGCCCGCTTCGAGCTTGGCGCGGATCGCGCCTTTTATTTCGTCTATGTGTTCGTAAACGCCGTCGAGCGTGCCGTATTGATTGATAAGCGCCAGCGCGCCTTTTTCGCCTATGCCGGGAACGCCTTTGATGTTATCGGAAGTATCGCCCATTATGGATTTTACGTCGATAAGCTGTTTGGGCTCCACGCCGTAGAGCTCTTTTATCGCCTGCGGGGTGATGAGTTTGGTCTCGTTGTTCGCGGCGAGCCGCACCGTGGTGAGTTCGCTCACCAGCTGAAAACTGTCGCGGTCGCCGGTGACGAGCACGCATTCGGCGCCTTCGTCTTCCGCCATGCGCGAAACGGTGCCTAAAATATCGTCGGCTTCGTAGCCCGGGCATTCGATCACGGCGAGCCCCATCGCCGCGGCTATTTTTTTGGAATAGGGAAGCTGCTTTGCGAGGTCTTCGGGCATACCCTTGCGAGTGGCCTTGTAGCTTTCGCACGCTTTGTGCCTGAACGTCTTTTCGGGCAGGTCGTAGGCTATCGCCGCGTGGGTGAAACCGCCTTCCGAAAGGTTTTTGCGCAGTATGTTGACAAAGCCAAAAAGCGCATTCGTGGGAAACCCGTCCTTGGTGCTCAAGGGCCGGACTCCGTAAAATGCGCGGTTGATTATGCTGTTCCCGTCGAATACGATAAACCTTTTCATAGAAAGCGCCTTTTCGTGTTTTTCATTCATAACAGTTTACCATATCCGACGGGTTTTGTCAATGATATTAAAGCGGATTATTCTATTATATTGGAAGTGATATAGTCCACGCCCCACGATACCATCCGTTCGGCGTCTTCGAGGCGGTCGACGGTCCAGACGTTGACTTCGAGCCCCGCGTCGTGGATGCGTTTGACGTCTTCCTCGTGCAGGCCGCCGATATAGATATCCAGCGAAAGGTTATACTTTTTCATCGCGTCGAACACGTTTTCGTCGAACGCGCCGGTAAGGTACTGCATCTGCTGATCGGGCAGGAGCGAACGCAGTTTTATGAGGTTATCTAGCGAAAACGAAATGAATATGACGTTTTCGAGCCAGCCGATATTCTTTATGCGCTCTATCATTTCGCCCAGCCATTCTTCGGTGTAGCCGCCCTTGAGCTCCAGCACGCAGCGCTTTTCGTATCTCTTGCAGGTCTCTATATATTCTTCCATCGAGCAAAGGCGCAGGTCAGCTCTGGACCGCACGCCGTTCTTATCGCGCAGTCTCAGCGCGCGGAGCGTTTCGTACGTGGTCTGTTCGGGATACAGCTTGTCTATCCCCATACGTTCGGTGTGGTCGTCGTGGAGCAGTATGAACTGCCCGTCGGCGGTGCGGCGGACGTCGGTCTCCACGCCGAAATAGCTTCTGTTGCCGGCGGCGATGAACGCGGCGTTGGTGTTTTCGGGTTCGATCCCGCTCACGCCTCTGTGCGCTACCATTTTTACGTTGTTTTTGTTCGCGAGTTTTACGGTGTTCATAAGAAATCCTCCGTTTTTATTATATATGGTTTGCCTTTTTCAGGCGAAAAGCGCGTTTATCTCGGCGCGTATTGCGCCTATCTGTCTGTCGGTATCAAAACCGTCTTTGCCTTTTACAAGGATATATGCTTTCACTTTCGGCTCGGTGCCCGAAGGACGTATCACGACGGTCGTGCCGTTTTCGGTGCGGTAATACAGCATATCGGCTTTGGGAAGACCGGTGGGGCGTTTTTCGCCGGTCGCCGTGACCGTCTCGGTCTGCGCGGTACAGTCGCCGCAGACCGCCACGCGGCTGCCGCCGAACGAATCTATACTGCGCGAACGCAGCGTTTCCATACGGCGCTTCATCTCGGCCATCGGAGTCGCGCCGCTTATGGCTATGCTCAGCGTCTTTTCGGCGTGGTAGCCGTATTCTGCGAAGATATCGCAAAGCGCGTCATAAAGAGTTTTGCCCGCGGATTTGTAAAAGCAAGCCGCCTCGGCGATAAGCAGCGACGCCGCCACGCCGTCTTTGTCGCGCACGTATCCGCCCGAAAGGAAGCCCTGGCTTTCCTCGTAGCCGAAAATGAACGTGTGCTCGCCGGATGAAGCGTATTCCTTTATCTTTTCGCCTATATACTTGAAACCGGTCAGCACTTTTACGGGCGTCACGCCGTTTTTGCGGCAGATATCGTCGAACAGTTCCGAAGATACCGCCGACCTGACCGCGGCGGCGTTTGCGGGGAGGCGGCCCGCTTTGCGGCGGGCTTTGATTATATAATCTATAAGCAGCGCGCCGATCTGGTTGCCCGACAGCGCCGTGAATTCGCCGTTTTTCTGCTTTACCGCCACGCCGAGCCTGTCGCCGTCGGGATCGGTGGCGATGATGACGTCGGTAGTCAAACCGTTTTGCTTGATATATTCCAGCGCGCACGCAAAGCAGGCGGTGTTTTCGGGGTTGGGCGACGCCACGGTGGGGAAGTCGCCGTCCGGTATATCCTGCTTTGGCACCGAATGGAACCTGCTTATCCCCGCGCGGCGGAGCGCTTCGGGGACGAGCTTGTAACCCGCGCCGTGCAGCGGCGTGTAGACCAGTTCGAGCGAGTCGCCGTATTCTTTTATAAGAGAGGGATCTATGCGGCATTCAAGCACGGCTTTCAGGAACGCTTCGTCGGTCTCTTCGCCGATGATCTTTATCATTCCGCTTTTAACGTAGGGGTCGATATCGCGTTCCGCGGGGGCGAGCACTTCGATGCGCGCCATTTCGTACGCGACCGCGTCGGCGTGTTCGGGCGGAAGCTGTGCGCCGTCTTCCCAGTACACCTTGTAGCCGTTGTATTCGGCGGTGTTGTGCGAAGCGGTGACGTTTATCCCCGCGATACAGCCGTGGTGCAGCACCGCGAACGAAAGCTCGGGCGTGGGGCGGAGCGATTCGAACAGATACACCTTTATCCCTTTACCTGCGAGCACGCACGCCGCAACTTCGGCGAATTCGCGCGAGTGGTTGCGGCAGTCGTACGCTATAGCCACGCCGCGGCCGTTTCCGCCGGCGTCGAGCACGAGCTTTGCCAGCGCGCGCGTCGCCCGGGCGACGGTCAGCACGTTCATACGGGCGATGCCCGCGCCCATCACGCTGCGCAGCCCCGCGGTGCCGAAAGCCATAGGGCAGGCGAAACGCGCCGAGATCTCGGCTTCGTTACCTTTTATATTATATAGTTCTTTTCTCGCCTCTTCGTCTATAAACGGCGATACCAGCCATCTGCTATATTCGGCGTTCATTCGGCGCATATCTCCTTTTCGAGCGCGCGCGCGAACTGATCGGGGCAGCTCGTGGATTTGAATCCGCATCTTATGCCTTTAAGGCGTTCGATCACTTCGGCAGCGGTAAGACCTTCGCACAGCGCCGAAATGCCTTTGAGGTTGCCGTTGCACCCGCCCATAAACGAAATGCCGTGCAGAACGCCGTTTTCGTCTATGTCGAAAGTCACGCTGCGGCTGCAGGTGCCGCTGAATTCGTATGTTCTTTTCATTTCTTTTTGCTCCTTGATATTATTTACATAAAGATTATATCATTCTTTTTTGAAAAGTAAACCGCAAAAAAGACGATTTTTGCAAAAAAACGGCGTTTTTTTGCTTGTTCACAAAATGTTTACAATTTATGGGAGCAATATTTTAAAAAAAGCAAAAAAAGTCTTGACAAACCTTGTAAAATGTGGTATTCTACTCGAGCTCGGTATGCGTAGAAGCCGGAGATTGCCGCTGAAACAGTGCGGGTAACTTCGGTGGAGTATGTCAGAGAATCTGGCGAAACAAGGCATTTTTTAAGGGGAGTTTCCGAAACACCCGAGAAGATGTTCAAACTCTTGCCGCCGGCCGGGCAAATAAAAAACACACATAAAAACAGGAGGCAAACCCCAACCATGGCAAACAAAGAAAGAATCCGCATCAGACTCAAAGCTTACGATCACACCCTTATCGATCAGGCGGCCGAAAAGATCGTCGAGACCGCTAAGAGAAACGGCGCTTCCGTTTCCGGCCCCATTCCTCTTCCCACCGATAAAGAGATCATCACCATCCTGCGCGCCGTTCATAAATATAAAGATTCGCGCGAGCAGTTCGAGACCCGTACCCACAAGCGCCTTATCGACATCATCAAGCCGTCGCCCAAAGCAGTCGACGCGCTCATGTCCATAGAGCTCCCCGCGGGCGTGGATATCGAAATAAAACTTTGATCAACCAAAATACAGGTCACGTCGGCAAAGCCGACCAATAACCAAGGAGGATAATACAAATGAAAAAAGGACTCATCGGCAAAAAGATTGGCATGACGCAGATCTTTGATGAAAAAGGGAACATAGTTCCCGTCACCGTCATCAACGCGGGCCCCTGCGTGGTCGTACAGAAGAAGACGCAGGAAAAAGACGGCTATTCCGCCGTTAAGCTCGGGTTCGAGGACATAGCGGAAAGAAAGCTTTCCAAACCCCTCAAAGGCGAATTTACCAAAGCGGGCGTTTCTTTTAAGAAATACCTCAAGGAATTCAGACTCGACAACGCTTCCGAACTCGAAGTCGGCGCCACGCTCACTTCCGACGTATTCCAGGCGGGCGACAAGATCGACGTCACCGGCATTTCCAAAGGTCACGGCTTCAGCGGCGTCATCAAAAGATGGGGCTGCCACCGCCTCAGAATGACCCACGGTACCGGCCCTGTTCACCGTCAGGCGGGTTCTATGGGCGCCAACAGCGATCCTTCCAGGATCATGAAGAACAAAAAGATGGCCGGCCAGTACGGCAACGTGCAGGTCACCGTTCTTAATCTCGAAATCGTCAAGGTCGATGCGGAACGCAACCTTCTCGCCGTAAAAGGCGCAGTCCCCGGCGCGCGCGGCGGTATCGTGTTCGTCCGCAACACCGTTAAATAATTCGGGAGGGAGGAAACATAAATGGCTAACGTAAAAGTTTACAATATGAAAGGCCAGGAGGTCGGAACGCTCGAACTCAACGACAGCGTTTTCGCAGCCGAAGAAAACACTTACGCGGTCCACGCGGTAGTTAAAGCTTACCTCAGCAACCAGAGACAAGGTACCCAGTCCACCCTCACCAGAAGCGAAGTTTCCGGCGGCGGCAGAAAGCCCTGGAGACAGAAGGGAACCGGCAGAGCCAGACAGGGCTCCATCCGTTCTCCGCAGTGGACTCACGGCGGTATCGCGCTCGGTCCCAAACCCAGAACCTACAAAATGTCCGTCAACAAAAAAGTCAGAAGAGCCGCAATG
The DNA here is from genome assembly GCA_002310055.1 of Clostridiales bacterium UBA1206. Lineage (GTDB taxonomy): Bacteria > Bacillota > Clostridia > Oscillospirales > CAG-382 > UBA1206. The sequence continues at coordinate 21,049 of DBXS01000018.1, forward strand.
CTTTCCGCTCTTTCGTCTAAAGTGGCTTCGGGCGAACTGATTGTCGTCGACAATATCGCGCTTGAAACTTACAAGACCAAAGCCATAGTGGAATTCCTCGGTGCGGTCAACGCCACCGGCAAGACTCTTATCGTGCTCGACAAAGCCGACAAAGTAGTCATCGGCTCCGCCGCCAATATCCCCACAGTTATGACAGCCCTTTACAACACCGTCAACGTTTACGACCTCGTGAACTACGGCAAGCTCGTTATCAGCAAGGACGCGGTCATGAAACTCGAGGAGGTTTACGCACAATGAAAACTGCACACGATATCATAATAGCGCCCGTCATCACCGAAGCTTCCATAGCGAATATGCACGACAAAAAGTACACGTTCCGCGTAGCCGACGACGCCAACAAGATCGAGATCGCCAAAGCCGTGGAAGAGATCTTCCAGGTCAAGGTCGAAAAAGTCACCACCATCACCATGAAATCCAAACCCAGAAGAGTGAGATACGTCGCGGGCAAGACCAGCGAATGGAAAAAAGCCATCGTAAAGCTTACCGCCGATTCCAAGACCATCCCGTTCTTCGACAGTCTTATGTAATTCGAAAGGAGTTTAAAAATGGCTAACAAGACTTATAAACCTACAACTCCCTCGAGAAGAAATATGGTTACCCCTTCTTTCGAAGAGATAACCAAGACCACCCCTGAAAAGAGTCTTATCTGCGTCCTTAAAAAGCACGCCGGCCGCAACAACACCGGCCGCATCACCGTAAGACATCAGGGCGGCGGCAACAGGATCAAGTACAGAATGATCGACTTCAAACGCGGCGGCGAAGGCTCTGCCAAAGTCACCGCTATCGAATACGATCCCAACCGCACCGCTTATATCGCTCTTACCGAAAACGAAGAGGGCAAAAAGAGCTACATCATAGCTCCCAACGGTCTTAAAGTGGGCGACGTCATCCACACCGGCGAAAACGCCGACATCAAAGTGGGCAACGTGCTTCCCATCGCCAAGATCCCCGACGGTACCATCATCCACTCCATCGAGCTTTATCCCGGCCGCGGCGCTCAGCTCGCACGCTCCGCCGGCGCTGCCGCTCAGCTTATGGCTAAAGAAAACGGCGTCGCTCAGATCCGTCTTCCTTCCGGCGAAGTCCGCCTGGTAAGACTCGACTGCCGCGCCACCATAGGTCAGGTCGGCAACCTCGAGCACGAAAACATCAAGCTCGGCAAAGCCGGTAAGACGCGTCACCTGGGTATCAGACCTACCGTCCGCGGTTCCGTCATGAACCCGTGCGACCATCCTCACGGCGGCGGCGAAGGCAAATCGCCTATAGGCCGTCCCGGTCCCGTAACTCCGTGGGGCAAACCTACGCTGGGTTACAAGACCAGAAACAAGAAGGCACGCACCGACAAGTTCATTGTCAAACGCAGAAATGCCAAGTAAGTCGGTAAGGAGGAATTAAAATGAGCAGAAGTATCAAAAAAGGCCCGTTTGTAGAAAAGAAACTCTACGACAGAATTTGTGCCATGAACAAGAACGGCGAAAAGAGAGTTTTAAAGACCTGGTCGCGTTCTTCCACCATATTCCCCGAATTCGTAGGCCATACGATAGCCGTCCACGACGGCAGAAAACATGTTCCCGTATATGTTGTCGAAGATATGGTCGGCCACAAGCTCGGTGAGTTCGCTCCCACCAGAACTTTCAGAGGCCACGCCGGATCCAAGACTTCCAATAACGGTAACTGATAAAGGTTGAAAGGAGTCTTAACAGTGGAACAGAAAATTGCAAAAGCGCATCTCAGACAGCTGCGCATGACCCCGCGCAAGGTAAAGATAGTCCTTGACCTTATCAGGAACAAAAACGCAGCCGAAGCTGCCGCGATACTCAAGAACACCAACAAGATCGCCTGCGAAAGCGTGAGCAAACTGCTCGCTTCCGCGGTCGCCAACGCCGAAAACAATCACGGTATGGACGTTGACAAGCTCTATGTTGCGGAATGCTTCGTCACCCCCGGTATGCTCAAGTATATGAAGCGTACCATGCCCAGAGCAAAAGGCAGCGCGAGCCGCATTCTCAAGCGCACCTCGCACATCACCATTGTTCTTAAGGAAAGGGAAGGCTAATTATGGGACAGAAAGTTAATCCTCACGGCTTGCGCGTAGGCGTTATCAAAGATTGGGAAAGCCGCTGGTATGTAAGCGACGAAAAATTCGGCGATACGCTCGTAGCAGATTATAAACTCAGAAAATATCTCAAACAGAGACTTTATCAGGCCGGCGTTCCCACTATAGAGATCGAACGCAACGGCGACAGAATCCATCTCGTCATCCACACCGCCAAGCCGGGCATCATCATCGGCCGCAGCGGCGCCGAGATCGAAAAACTCAAAGCAGACGTCGAGAAATTCACCGGTCATCCCTGCACCATCAACGTTGCGGAGATCAAACAGCCGGATCTCAACGCTCAGCTCGCAGCCGAAAACATTGCAGCTCAGCTCGAAAAGCGCATCTCCTTCCGCCGCGCCATGAAACAGGCGATCCAGAAGGCGATCAAGCTCAATGCCAAAGGCATAAAGGTAATGTGCAGCGGCCGTTTGGGCGGCGCCGAGATCGCGAGAAGCGAACATTACCACGAAGGTACGATCCCTCTTCAGACGCTCAGAGCAGACATAGATTACGGTTTCGCCGAGGCGAACACCACTTACGGCCGTATCGGCATCAAAGTCTGGATCTATAAGGGCGAGGTACTTCCTGAGGTCAAGCGTCCTTCAAACGTCGAAGGAGGTAAATGATTATGTTAATGCCTAAAAGAGTCAAATTCAGACGCGTCCAGAGAGGCCGTATGAAAGGCAAAGCCACCAGAGGCAACAAGGTTTCCAACGGTGAATACGGTATGGTCGCTCTCGAACCGGCCTGGATCACCAGCAACCAGATCGAGGCCGCCCGTGTCGCTATGACGCGTTACATCAAGCGCGGCGGTAACGTCTGGATCAAAATATTCCCCGACAANNACCCGCATGGGTTCCGGTAAAGGCTCGCCCGAATACTGGGTCGCCGTGGTCAAACCCGGCAGAGTCCTGTTCGAAATGGACGGCATAGCCGAAGCCGACGCCCGCGAAGCAATGCGTCTCGCCGGCCACAAGCTTCCCATAAAGACCAAATTCGTCACCAAAGCGGATCTTGAAGGTTAGGAGGAAAGATACAAATGAATATCACTGAAATCAGAGCATTGTCGTCTTCCGAACTTTCCAAGAAGCTCAGGGAAGAAAAGGAAGAACTGTTCAACCTTCGTTTCCAGCATTCCATCAACCAGCTCGACAACCCCATGAAGCTCGTCGAGACCAAAAAAGACATTGCCCGTATCCTTACCGTTCTTCGCGAAAAAGAACTTAAGGAAAACGCGTAAGTGAAAGGAGCTTGCTGAAATGGAAGAACTGAAAAGAAATCTCAGAAAAACCAGAGTCGGTAAAGTCGTCAGCGATAAAATGGATAAGACCATAGTCGTCGCAATAGAAGACAGCGTCAAGCATCCTCTTTATCCCAAGATCGTAAGACGTACCGTAAAATTCAAAGCCCACGACGAAAACAACGAATGCGGAATAGGCGACAGAGTCGAAATAATGGAGACCCGTCCTCTTTCCAAAGAAAAGCGCTGGAGACTCGTGAGAATTATTGAAAAAGCTAAATAACCGGGAGGACAGATATGATACAGCAACAGTCATTTATGAAAGTCGCCGACAACACCGGCGCAAAAGAACTGATGTGCATACGCGTTCTCGGCGGCACAGGCAGAAGATATGCCGGCATCGGCGACGTAGTCGTATGCGCGGTCAAAAAAGCCATCCCCGGCGGCGCCGTCAAAAAAGGCGAAGTCGTTAAGGCAGTTATAGTCAGAACGGTCGCTCCGCAGCGCAGAGCGGACGGTTCTTACGTGAGATTCGACGAAAACGCGGCGGTCATCCTCGGTGCTGACAACAACCCCAAGGGTACCCGTATTTTCGGGCCGGTAGCAAGAGAACTTCGTGAAAAAAGTTATATGAAGATCCTCTCGCTCGCACCGGAAGTTGTGTAAGGAGGTTACGGAAATGAGCAAAATGCATATAAAGACCGGCGACACCGTCGTCGTCATAAGCGGCGCCGATTCCAACGGTAAAGAACCGCACGTCGGCAAAGTGCTCGGCGTTTCCCCCAAGGAAGGCAAGTGCATCGTAGAAGGCGCACACGTCGTTTCCAAGCACGTCAAAGCCCGCAGACAGGGCGAGACCGGCGGCATAATCAAGACCGAAGGCGCCATCTACGCCAGCAAGGTCCTGCTTTACTGCCCCAAATGCCAGAAGGGCAGAAGGGTCCACATAAAGACGATGCCCAACGGCGACAAGATCAGATCCTGCGTCAAATGCGGCGAAACGCTTTAAGGAAGGAGAGTAATTATGGCAGTTTTAAGAGATTATTATAAAAGCGATGTTGCTCCCGCCCTTATGAAAAAGTTCGAATACAAGAACGTAATGCAGATCCCCAAGCTCGACAAAGTCGTCATCAACGTCGGCTGCGGCGAGGCTAAGGACAACCCCAAGGCGCTCGACAATATCATCGACGAGCTCGCGCTCATCACCGGCCAGAAAGGCGTCATCACCACCGCCAAAAAGTCGGTTTCCAACTTCAAGCTCCGCGCCGGCAACAAGATCGGCGCAAAGGTCACGCTCCGCGGCGAAAAGATGTATGAATTCGTTTACAAGTTCTTCAACATCGCGCTCCCCAGAGTCAGAGACTTCAAAGGCATCAACCCCAACAGCTTCGACGGACGCGGCAATTACGCCTGCGGTCTCAAAGAACAGCTCATATTCCCCGAGATCGAATACGATAAGATCGAAAAGATCCGCGGTATGGATATCTGCTTCGTGACCACCGCCAACACCGACGAAGAAGCAAGAGAGCTTCTCAGGCTTCTCGGCGCACCGTTCGCAAAGCAGTAAGGAGGAAATCGTAAATGGCTAAATTATCCATGAAATTAAGACAGCAGAGGCCTGCCAAGTATTCCACCAGAGCTTACAACAGATGCAAGATCTGCGGCAGACCCCACGCTTATTTGAGAAAATACGGCGTGTGCCGTATATGCTTCAGAAACCTTTCTTATGCGGGTCAGATCCCCGGCGTTAAGAAAGCAAGCTGGTAAGGAGGTAACATTATGCAGATCACAGACGTTGTAGCAGATATGCTCACCAGAATCAGAAATGCCAACTCCGCCAAGCACGAAACAGTCGATATCCCCGCTTCCAATATGAAGACCGCCATCGCTCAGATCCTTCTCGACGAAGGCTATATCAAGGGCTTTGAGGTAAAGGATACCGAAAACAAACAGGGCGTTATCACCGTCACTCTCAAGTACGGCGAAAACAAAGCGAGAGTCCTTCAGGGAATAAAGAGAGTTTCCAAACCGGGTCTCCGTATTTATTCTTCCTGCAATGAACTCCCCAGAGTCAGAAACGGTCTGGGCGTTGCGATCATCTCCACGTCCAAAGGCCTTATGACCGATAAACGCGCAAGAAAAGAAAATCTCGGCGGCGAAGTCCTCGCCTTCGTATGGTAAGGGGGATAATGCAATGTCAAGAATAGGTAAGATGCATATCGATATCCCTGCCGGCGTGGAAGTCAAAGTCGACGAAAACAACCTCGTCACCGTAAAAGGTCCCAAGGGCGAACTCAAACAGCAGCTCTGCCCGCAGATGGCTATAGAGATCGAAAACAACCGTATCGAGATCAAACGTCCCGACGACGAAAAAGAGACCAAGTCGCTCCACGGACTTACCAGAGCGCTGCTCAACAATATGGTCGTAGGCGTAACTCACGAGTTTTCCAAAGAGCTCAACATTGTCGGCGTAGGTTACAAAGCCGCAAAGCAGGGCAAGCAGCTCGTGCTCAACCTGGGCTATTCGCATCAGGTGATCTTCGACGAACCCGAAGGGATCACGTTCGAAGTTCCCCAGGCCGACAAAGTCATCATCCGCGGTGCAAACAAGCAGGTCGTAGGCCAGCTCGCAGCAGAGATCAGAGCCAAACGTCCTCCCGAACCTTACCTCGGCAAAGGCGTCAAGTATTCCGACGAGACTATCAGACGCAAAGCCGGTAAGACCGGTAAATAATCGGAAGGAGTGAATAATTATGGTTAACAGAAAAGACAGTAACGAAAAACGTCTGCAGAGACATAAGAGAGTCAGAGCTAAGATATTCGGCACTCCCGAACGCCCCAGACTCTGCGTTTATCGCTCCAACGATAACATCCAGGCACAGGTCATAGACGATACAGTGGGCAAAACGCTTGTATCGGCCTCCAGCACCGAAAAAGATTTCGGCAACGGCGGCAACAAAGAAGCCGCTAAAAAGGTCGGTGCGCTCGTAGCGCAGCGCGCGCTCGAAAAAGGCATTTCCGAAGTGGTCTTCGACAGAGGCGGTTACCTCTATCACGGACGCGTTATGGAACTCGCCAACGGCGCACGCGAAGCCGGACTCAAGTTTTAAGGAGGACAATATGGCAAACAACAAATTCAATCCCGCTGAAACTGAACTCAAAGAAACTCTGGTGACCACCAAAAGAGTATGCAAGACCGTCAAAGGCGGCCGTATAGCCCGCTTCTCGGCTCTTATAGTGGTGGGCGACGGCGCCGGTCACGTAGGCTACGGCCTGGGCAAGGCCGCCGAAGTTCCCGAAGCTATCAGCAAAGCGCTCGAAGCCGCTAAGAGGAACGTCATAAGCGTTTCGCTCAAGGGCACCACGATCCCTCACGAGATCATCGGCGAATTCGGCTCCGGCCGCGTTCTGCTCAAGCCGGCTGCCCCCGGTACCGGTATAATCGCAGGCGGCACCATGCGCGCCGTGCTCGATTCTGTCGGCGTCAAGGACATCCGCGGCAAATCGCTGCGTTCCAATAACCCCACCAACGTGGTCAAAGCCACTTTCGAAGCGCTCCGCAGCCTTCGCACCGCCGAAGAAGTCGCGCTCGCACGCGGCATAGCTGTGGAAGCAGTGAAAGGTTAATGGGAGGTAAATGATGGAACAGGTCAAAATCACTCTCGTTAAAAGCCTTATAGGCCGCGCAAAGAAACAGATCCTCACCGCAAAGTCTCTGGGACTCAACAAGCCCGGCGACAGCACGGTCGCCAACAAAGACGCCGTGCTCGAAGGTAAGATCAACGTCATAATCCACCTCATCACCGTTGATGAAGTCAAATAATCCAACAAGGAGGAAACAATTATGAAGCTTCATGAGCTCGCTCCGGCTCCCGGCAGCACCAAAGCCAATTACAGAAAAGGCAGAGGTCCCGGCAGCGGTAACGGAAAAACCGGCGGTCGCGGTCACAAAGGTCAGAACGCTCGCTCCGGCGGCGGTGTAAGGCCCGGCTTCGAAGGCGGCCAGCTCCCGATATACAGAAAACTCCCTAAAAGAGGTTTCAAGAATCATTTTTCCAAACAGTACGCTATCGTAAATCTCGACACACTTGCCGACTGCTTTGAAGAAGGCGAAGTCGTCGACCTCAACGCTCTTCTCGCTATCGGCGCGGTCCGCAAGGAACTCGACGGCCTCAAGGTGCTCGGCAACGGGGAACTCAACAAAAAGCTCACCGTTAAAGCAAATGTGTTTTCACAGTCTGCTAAAGAGAAGATTGAGGCGGCAGGCGGAACAGCCGAGGTGGTATGATGTTTCAAACGTTCAAAAACGCCTGGAAGATCCAGGATATACGTAAAAAACTCTTATTCACCTTCTTTATAATCGCATTGTTCAGAATAGGGTCTCAGATCCCCGTTCCGTTCATAGACAGCGAAGCGCTCAAGTCTTACTTCAGCAATTCCGGAGTCGCTACTTCGCTGCTCGGCTATTTTAACCTCCTGTCCGGCGAATCGTTCTCGAACGGTACTCTGTTCGCGCTTTCGATCTCGCCGTACATCACGGCTTCCATAGTCATTCAGCTGCTCGCAGTCGCCATCCCCGCCCTCGAACGCCTCTCCAAGAGCGGCCCCGAAGGACAGGAAAAACTGCAGAACTACACCAGGATCCTCACCATCGTGCTCGCGCTCGTCCTTTCCTACGGTTATTATACCGTACTCAGAGGCGGCGGAGACGGACAGAAGATGCTGTTCGCCACCGGCACGTTCCCCTGCATAGTCATAATGGCTTCGCTCACAGCCGGCGCCTGCATGGTTATGTGGCTCGGTGAAAAGATCGACAATAACGGCATAGGCAACGGCATATCGATGATCCTGTTCGCAGGCATCCTCGCCCGCGGCCCCGTTATCCTCGGTCAGATCATTCAGTACATCAAGCTCATATTCGGCGAAGGCGGCAACCCCGTCAACATCATCTGGGTAGTGCTCGCACTGGTCGTTATGGTCTTCTCGATCTGGTTCGTCATTTACGTCACCAATGCGGAAAGACGTCTTCCCGTGCAGTACGCAAAGCGCCAGGTCGGCAGAAGGATTTACGGCGGCAACAATACGTTCCTGCCCCTTAAGCTGAATATGACCGGCGTTATGCCTATCATCTTCGCCCAGTCCATCGTTATGATACCCGCCACGCTCGCGCTCATCTTTACGAGCTGGAGCAGCGGTATCAACGACTGGTTCTCAGCAGGCAGTAAGTATCCTTTCTACGCCATAGCTTACCTTATCCTCATCGTCGCGTTTGCGTATTTCTATTCCGAAATATCGTTCAACCCTATGGAGGTCGCTTCCAATCTGCAGAAGAACGGCGGCACCATCCTGGGCCACAGACCCGGCAAAGCCACCGCGGATTATATCCGCAAAGTGCTCGGTAAAGTAACGTTTATGGGCGCTGTATTCCTTTCTATCGTTGCGATATTCCCCCTGATCCTCGTTATGATCTCCAGATGGATCGAGATCGACGCCACCAGCATTATCGCTCAGCTGCTTGCAAACGTCGCCCTTACCGGTACGTCGCTGCTGATCGTCGTGGGCGTTGCGCTCGAAACCACCCGCGATCTCGAAGCTCAGATCACTATGCGCAACTACAAGGGTTTCCTTGAATAAGAAGGTGCCTTTATGAATATAATTCTGTTTGGCCCTCCGGGCGCAGGAAAAGGCACTCAGGCAGAAATCATCTGCCAAAAACTCAACATTCCCACGGTCTCTACCGGTGCAGTGCTGCGTGAAGCGATGAAAAACGGCACCCCCACCGGTCTCAAAGCAAAACAGTATGTCGAAGCGGGCGAGCTGGTCCCCGACGCGGTCGTGACCGCCATCATCAAGGACCGGCTTTCGGAGCCCGACTGCGCGAACGGCTACATCCTCGACGGCTTCCCCAGAACGATACCTCAGGCGGAAGCGCTCGACGCGATGGGAGTCAAGATCGACGCGGTGCTTTCGATAGAACTTTCTGACGAAGAGATCGTAAACCGTCTTTCCAACCGCCGCCTGTGCGGTGTCTGCGGAGCTTCGTACCATCTGCTGTACAACCCCACCAAAGACAACGTCCACTGCGACAAATGCGGCGGCGAGCTCATCACTCGTAAGGATGACGACCCCAAAGTTGTAATGAACAGACTCGACACCTATCACAGTCAGACCGAGCCGCTCAAGGCGTTCTATAACGCAAAAGGGCTCGTGAAGACGGTATCGGGTTCCGAAACGATCCCCGAGATCACCCGCCACATCCTGGCGGAGCTGGGAATTTGACATGATAACCATCAAGACCCCCGAGGCGATCGCAAGAATGCGTGACGCAGGCAAGATCACGGCGCTTGCGAGAGCCGAAGGACTGGCAATGGTGAAAGAGGGCGTAACGACGGCGCAGATCAACAAAAAGATCCACGACGTCATCGTCTCTCACGGAGCCAGACCGTCTTTCCTCGGATACGGCGGTTTTCCGGCTTCGGCATGCGTCTCGGTGAATGAACAGGTCATTCACGGGATCCCTTCCGGGCGTGAATTGAAGAACGGAGATATAGTCAAGATAGATGTCGGCGCCATTTACAAGGGCTGGCAGGGCGATTGCGCCGCAACGGTCGCTGTCGGCGAAGTCACCGAGGAAGCCGCAAGGCTCATAGAGGTGACCCGCGCAAGCTTTTTCAAAGGAATAGAAAAAGCGCTGTGCGGCAACCGGCTGGGCGATATCGGTTCGGCAATAGAAGAATATGTGGTCCAAAACGGCTTTTCCGTTGTGCGCGACTACGTCGGGCACGGAATAGGCACCGAAATGCACGAAGATCCGAGCGTTCCCAATTACGGGCGTCCCGGGCGCGGAATACTTCTGCGCGAGGGAATGACGCTGGCGATAGAGCCTATGGTAAACGCGGGAACCTGGAAAGTAAGGCAACTTTCGGACGGTTGGACGGTAGTGACCGCGGACGGAAAGAATTCCGCCCATTACGAAAACACCGTGGCAATAACCGCAAACGGACCCGAGATACTGACTACGCCGTATTGAGCGCAATTAAACACAATATGAAGGACTTTTCAGGTCAGATAGTCGTTTCCCTGGCGGGGAACGACAAAGGCAGATTTTTCGCGGTGCTTGCGTCCGGGGACGGGTACGTGTGGTACGCCGACGGGCGCAGGCGCAGAGCGGAAAAGCCTAAGAAGAAAAAGATCAGGCATATAAGAGTCGTCTGCGAAAGCGGACTGACAGATGTTCCGGGCGCAACGAACGGGCAGATACGAAAAGCCGTTTTCCGCGCGCGGACCGCCATGAACCAACCGAGTTCTTACAATATTTAAGGAGGAATCATTCTGGCTAAAGACGATGTCATAGAATTCGAAGGCGTTGTCACCGAGGTTTTGCCCAACACCGTTTTCAAAGTAAAACTTTCCAACGGTCATATGGTGACGGCCCACATTTCAGGTAAAATGCGTCAGCATTATATAAGGATCCTTACCGGCGACAGGGTCACGGTGGAAGTTTCCATCTACGACCTGACGCAGGGCAGGATAACGTACAGAGCGAAATAATATTTCGATCGGAGGTATTCATTTATGAAAGTCAAACCTTCTGTAAAGAAGATGTGCGAAAAATGCAAGATCATCAAACGCAAGGGCAGAGTAATGGTCATTTGCGAAAATCCCAAACACAAGCAGAGACAAGGTTAAAAGAGAGGTGTAACAATGGCACGTATTTCCGGCGTTGACATTCCCAACGCAAAGCGTGTTGAGATCGGTCTCACCTATATCTACGGTATAGGCAGAAGCCGTTCCAACGAAATACTCAAGAAAACCGGTATAAACCCCGACACTCGCTGCAAAGATCTTACCGAAGACGACGTGGCCAAGCTTCGTGACGTTATCGAAAACGATTATATCGTCGAAGGTGACCTCAGAAGAGACGTCGCGCTCAATATCAAACGTATGGTCGAGATCGATTGCTACCGCGGTCAGCGTCACAGAAAAGGTCTCCCCGTTCGCGGCCAGAGGACCAAGACTAACGCCAGGACCAGAAAAGGCCCCGTCAAGACGATCGCCAACAAGAAGAAATAAGAGTTAAGGAGGTAAAAACCAAATGGCAAAACAGCAGAAAAAAGTTGTTTCGAAAAAACGTCGCGAGCGCAAGAACATAGCCAGCGGTGCAGCGCATATTCGTTCCAGCTTTAACAACACTATCGTTACCATCACCGATACCCAGGGCAACGCCATTTCGTGGGCTTCCGCCGGCGGACTCAATTTCAGAGGTTCCCGCAAATCCACTCCGTTTGCCGCTCAGATGGCAGCCGAAACTGCCGCCAAAGCAGCTATGGAGCACGGACTCAAGACCGTTGAAGTCTATGTCAAAGGTCCCGGCCAGGGAAGAGAAGCCGCTATCCGCGCGCTGCAGGTCGCAGGGCTCGACATCACTTCTATTAAAGACGTAACGCCTATCCCTCACAACGGCTGCAGACCGCCCAAGAGAAGACGTGTATAACGACAGAAAGTAATTGGAGGTTAAATAATGGCAAGATATACAGGACCCGCTTGCAGGCTTTGCCGCAAGGAAGGCGTCAAACTCATGCTCAAAGGCGACAGATGCTATTCCGACAAATGCTCTTTTGACAGACGTCAGAAAGCTCCCGGTCAGCACGGCGCCAACTCCGGCAGAAGAAGACCCAAAGAATACGGTCTCCAGCTCCGCGAGAAACAGAAAGCAAAGAGATATTATGGTATTTTAGAGAAGCAGTTTAAGAACTACTTTGTCAAAGCCGACAAAAAAGAAGGGCAGACCGGCGAAAACCTGCTTACCCTTATCGAACGTCGCCTTGACAACGTGGTTTACCGTATGGGTATGGCCGAAAGCCGCAGAGAAGCCCGCCAGCTCGTACGCCACGGTCACTTCACCGTAAACGGCAAAAAGGTCAACATCCCCTCGTTCATCGTCAAACTGAACGACGTGGTCGCTGTTGCCGAACAGAGCCGCAAATCTGCAAGAATTAAAATGCTTGTCGAAAATATCAGCGGGAAGACCATTCCCGCATGGCTGAGCGTTGACAAAGAAAACGGCGTCGCTACAGTCGCAGCATTACCTAAGAGAGAAGATGTGGACTTCCCGTTCGAAGAACACCTCATCGTGGAGTTGTATTCCAAATAAAAACGACCATAGGAGGATTTCATTATGATCGAAATCGAAAGACCGAGCATTACTACCGCAGAAGTAAGCGAAGATGGAAAACACGGCACTTTTGTTATCGAACCTCTTGAACGTGGTTATGGCATTACGCTTGGGAACTCACTCAGAAGAGTCCTTCTCAGTTCGCTCCCCGGCGTGGCCGCAACGAGCATAAAGATCGACGGCGTACTTCACGAAATGTCCACTGTAAAAGGCGTTAAGGAAGATGTTACCGAAATAGTCCTCAATATCAAACGCGTGGTCGCCAAGCTTTACTGCAATACGCCCAAGACCGTTTATATCAAGGAAGTCGGCTGCACCGAAATAACCGCCGGCAACATTGTTTGCGACAGCGATATAGAAATACTCAACCCCGAACTTCACATAGCTACGCTCGAAGAAGGCGCAACGTTCTATATGGAAATCACCTTCGATCACGGCAGAGGCTACGTTTCTTCCGACAGGAACAAACAGAACGGCGCTCCCGTTATCGGCACCATATATACCGATTCCATATACACACCGGTCAAAAACTGCAATTTCAACGTGCAGAACACCCGTGTAGGCAACATTACCGATTACGATAAGCTCACGCTCGACCTTACGACCAACGGCGTCATCAACGCCAAAGAGGCCGTTTCGCTCGCCGCTAAAATACTCAGCGAGCATCTGTATCTGTTTATCGATCTTTCCGACGAGGCGAAGAACGCCGAAGTTATGGTGGAAAGCAAAGAAGCAGTAAAAGAAAAAGTGCTGGATATGACTATCGAAGAACTCGATATGTCGGTGCGCTCGTTCAACTGCCTCAAACGCGCAGGTATAGACACGGTAGAAGACCTTATCAACCGTACCGAGGAGGATATGATAAAAGTCCGCAACCTCGGCAAGAAATCTTTGGAAGAAGTGATCCAGAAGCTGAGCTCGCTGGGACTTTCTCTGAAGAAATCAGACGAATAACGCAAAAATTTACAAAGGAGGCAAACCGAAATGCCCGGAACAAGAAAATTAGGCAGAGTTACCGCGCACAGGATGTCTATGCTCAAAGGCATGGTCACGTTCCTTCTGGAAAACGGCAAGCTTGAAACTACCGTTACCCGCGCCAAAGAAGTCAGCGCTCTCGCCGAAAAGATAATCACCATAGGCAAAGACAACACCCTTGCTTCCAAGAGACGCGTTCTCGCGTTCCTTCAGAAGGAAGACGTAGTTTATAAGCTTTTCAATCAGATCGCTCCTTTCTATGCAGAAAGAAACGGCGGTTATACCGCTGTTTATAAAGTCGGTCCCCGCCGCGGCGACGGCGCCGAAATGGCGCTCATCACGCTCGTCGACGCAGATAAGCTTTATAAGAAGACCGAAAAGAAATCCAAGTAATTCATTATTCTTTTTCAAAAACGGCAGGACGCGCGTCTTGCCGTTTTTGACAAAAAACGGGGTGATATTTACGGATAATCTCGTGGGAAAACTCATACTTCACGGCGGCGAAAAGGTGCTGATCCGCTTCAGCAGCGGCGATACCGAAAAAGCGGTATACAAAGAGACCATAGGCTACACCAACTATTTCGTGTGCGAAAACGGCAGGGAACTGAAACTATCCAACCACTTTATGGATATGAAAGACATAACCGTTTCGCTCGACAAATAGCGCAAAAACGTAAGGCGGCAAACGATTTTGCCGCCTTTTTACTGTTTTGGCAGGGATTTGAGCCGTTTTTTTGCGTATAACCTCTTGACATTTGCGCTCTGTATGGTTATAATATATCACACCAATAAATTGGAGGAGAATAATATGAAAAAACGTTTGATTGCCATTCTTCTTGCGGCTATGCTCGTGTTCACTCTTGCCCTCACTTCCTGCGGCAACAGCGAAACGACTTCCAACGAAGAATCCAAACCCGATCAGTCCGTCGAAGCAAGTTCCGAACCCGAACCCGCTTCCGTGGAAGAAAGCTCCGAACCCGAACCCGCTTCCGTTGAAGAGAGTTCCGAACCCGAGCCCGCTTCCGTTGAAGAATCGAGCGAAGAACCCAGTGAACCCGAAGACGAACCGGACAGCTATTTCTGGTTCCATCTCGACGAAATTCCCGAAGGCAACCAGGCAGACCTCACTTTCAAGGTCCCCGGTGAGATCCTTGATGACGGCGACGTTACTTTCACCGCACTCGTTTATTTCGACGAGGATATCCAGGGCAGCGGTTTCGGTTACGTAAACTGCTATTCCTATTTCAGCGAAGAAAACTACAGAAACTTTGATTACCTCATTTGCTGGAACGACTTTGCAACGTCTTCCAACACTCCCAGGGGCGTATGGAAAGAAGTTTCCTACACCTGCAACCCCTACAACCACACCTACGGCAGCACAAAAGTTGAATCCGTCGGCGGCAAAGCCACTCCCGAATTCGTAGCTCTCGGCGTCGGTTTCTACATGGGCACCGGTACTGTTAAAGTTGCCCGCCTTTCCGCCACTCAGGATGGCGAAGAGATCTGGTCCATAGATTTTGCGGACGGTCCCAAACTCGAAGAAGGGTCTCCTCTGCTTCCGTCCAACCAGGCCTGGCTCGCCTGCGGTCCCGAAGATGAAGGCACCGTTTGGGGCGTCGAAGCTCCCAACGCCGTCATCGAAGTTTCCGATGACGAACCCAGCGAAGAACCCAGCGAAGAACCCAGCGAAGAACCCAGCGAACCCGCGGACGAAGAGCCCGAAGGATATCTCTGGCTTACCGGCGTAGGCGACGATGCCGTCGACCCCTCGATCCATTTTAAAGTTCCCGGCTCGCTGATCAAAGACGCGCCCATCACCATCAAAGCGCTCGTTAAATTCAGCGAAGACTGCCAGCCCAACAACGGCTGCGTGTTCCTTAACATGTATTCTTACGAGCAGGACGAGATCGATGACTTCACATATCTCATTACCTTCGTTGATTACGCAAAGGATTCCACCGTTGAAAAAGGCAAATGGGTAGAGATCGACACTTCCGATCCCAGCGGCGGTCCCAGCTACTACCCTAACCTTAACCCGCATGACGGTACTTACGGCAGCTACGGCGGCAAGAAAGTAGATCCCGCTGTCGTTACTCTCGGTATCGGCTTCTATCTTGCTTCCGGCACCATCTACGTCGGCTATATCAGCGTAGAGCAGGACGGCGAAGAGATCTGGGGCATCGATTTCTCCGAAGGCTTCGACGTCGATGACAGCGACGACCTCAATGATATCGCCAACATTAAAAATATGAACGCCGAAACCAAAGACGTTACCTGGGGCAGCGTGACTCCCGTTATCGTCGTCGACGACGAATGATCGTACATAAGCATTAAAGCATAAAACAAAACAACGCGGCTTTCGGTCCGACCGAAAGCCGCGTTTATTATTTTATCTGTCATATCCCGAGTATTTGTTTTGCGGCGGTGAGTATGCCGTATTTCCCGCTTTCATAAGTCAGGCCGCCCTGAAGATAAACGTCGTAGGGCGGACGCATGGGGCCGTCGGCGGAAAGTTCTATGGAAGAACCCTGCACGAACGCGCCCGCCGCCATTATGACCTGATCCGCGTAGCCGGGCATATCTCCCGGAACGGGGGTCGCGAACGAATCTACGGGCGAACCGGACTGTATCCCGCGGCAGAAAGCGATAAGGTTTTCGGGAGTGCGCATGGATATTATCTGCACTATGTCTTCGCGCATCTCAAACGGATCCGGCAAAACGTCAAAACCCAGCTTTTTGAACAGCAGGGCCGCGAAATGCGCGGTCTTTTTTGCGTTCGCCACGGTGTGCGGCGCGTAGAACAGCCCTTTTATTATACTTTTGTTCTGCCCTAACGAGGCGCCCTGTTCGCATCCCAGTCCGGGCACGGTAAGCCGCGTCGCCGCAAGCTCTACGCATTCGCGCGTGCCGCAGCAATACCCGCCGGTTTCCGCCATTCCGCCGCCTATGTTCTTGATGAGCGAGCCCGCCATAAGGTCGGCGCGCGGTTCCGTGACGTTGGTGAATTCGCCGTAGCAGTTGTCCACAAACACGTAAACGTCGCGCACCTGCTTGACGGCATCGTAAAGCGTCGTGATCTCATCGGCGGTCAGCGTCCGGCGCGAAGCGTACCCCTTGGAACGCTGGACGTGGAGCACTTTAATGCTTTCATCTTCGCGCACGGTGCGCAGTATCTGCGGGATATCGAGATATTTGCCGTCCACAAGCGGCGTTTCGCGGTATTTCACGCCCAGATCGGCGAGCGAACCGGGCTCGTTGTGAAAACCTATAACGCTTTCGAGCGTGTCGTAGGGTTTGCCGCTCACGGCGTAAAGAGTGTCGCCCGGGCGCAGGAGCCCGAACAGACATATGCCTATGGCGTGCGTGCCCGAAACTATGCTGTGCCGCACGAAACCGGCTTCGCAGCCGAGCACGCGGGCAAAGAGTCTATCCGCCAGATCGCGGCCGTCGTCGTTGTGGCCGTAGCCTGTGGTGGGGTTGAAATGCCGTTCCGAAAGCCCTTCTTCGGCAAACGCGCGCATCACTTTTTGAGTGTTGGCGTACGAAATGCGGTCGAGCTCCGCGAACACGCCGCAAAGCTCTTTTTCGCATTCTTCCGCCAGCAAAAGCAGTTGTTGTTCAGTCATTATTCAAATCCTTCTTCTGCTATGGCGGCAAAGAGCTTTACGCTCGCCTCGCAGTCTTTAAGGTCAATAGTTTCCACCGGCTGATGCACGTATCTGCACGGGACCGAAATGCATCCGGCATAGCACCCTGCGCCCGCCACCTGCATCGAAGCGGTGTCGGTCCCGCCCGCAAGCAGGACTTCGTACTGATATTTGATCTTGTTCTTTTCGGCGAGCTCGGCAAGGCGGTCGACTACTTTTTTGGAGCAGATGACCGACGAATCCTTTACCTTTATCGCCGCGCCGCCGCCCAGCGCGACTTCGCCGCCCTGCGAACCTATGGTATCGTAGGTCGGGGTGACGTCGCAGGCGATGCCGTAAAGGGGAAGAATGGCGTTCGCAGCGGCTTTGGAACCGCGCAGACCGACTTCCTCCTGGGTCGTGAACACGAAATAGGTGTCGTAAGCCGGGGTCTTGATGAGCTTCGCGGCTTCGGCGATCACGGCGCAGCCCAGGCGGTCGTCCATCGCTTTGCCGGCTATGCGGCGGTTGCCAAGGCGGACGATATTCTGAGTGAGCGCCAGATAATCGCCCACGTGCACTTTCTTTTCGGCGTCTTTTCTGTCTTTTGCGCCTATGTCCACGTAAAGCTTTTTGACGTTGTATTCGGTCGCGCCGCTTTCGAAGATCAGCACGCCTTTGGTGCCGTTGATGAACTCCACTTCGTGCGACGAAGAGGCGACCGCGTTGATGCCGCCCACGTTGGAAACGCGGATATAGCCGTTCTTTTCTATATAAGTGACCACAAAGCCTATCTCGTCCATATGCGCGGCGAACATCATGCGCTTGCTCGAGTCTTTGCCTTTTTTAAAGCAGATCAGGTTGCCCATTGGATCGGTGGTTATGGAATCGGCGTAAGGCGCCATATCTTCGGCTATAACGTCGGCGAGATATTTCTCGCTGCCGGTGACCGAAAAGCAGGATATGTATTTTTTGATCGTGTTATACATCTTGTTCGTCCCCCTTAAATGTCGCTCTGGTCAGTAATGACGCCAAGCAGTTTTATTATCTCTTCAAAATCGCGTTCGTCGGCTACCGAGCACGCGGAATGTATGTAGCGCACCGGCGCGGATATCGCCGCCACTTTAGCGGGGAACGCGCTGCGCTGATATGCCTGTGCGTCGTTGCCGCCGGCGACGAGGTTTTTGAGCTGGTATTTTACGCCGTTTTCTTCGGCGAGCCGGACGATGCCGCGGACCACGTCGGGATCGTACACCGTGCCGTTATCCATAAACGAGATCACCGCGCCCTGGCCGAGTATGCATGCCAGCCGTGATTCGGGCGCTCCGTGGATATCGCCCGCGGTGGTGCCTTCCACGACCACGACCTGTTCGGCGCGTTCGGAATAAGCGATATTCATGGCGCCGCGGCAGCCTTCCTCCTCGGCGGTGACGAACGCGAAATACGTGTCGTATTCGGGTTCGCGCTTTATAAGTTCGCACAAAGCCCAGCAACCGAAACGGTCGTCTATGGCTTTGGATTCTATCTTGCGGTCGCCGAAACGTTCAAAGTTGGGCTCGAACACCGCCACGTCGCCGGGCGAAACGCGCAGCAGCGTGTCCTTGCGGGTGCGGCAGCCTATATCGATGAACATCTTGTCTATGGGCGGAACGACGCCGCGTTCCTCGGCGGTCTGCAGATGGATCGCTTTCGCCGCCACTACCGCCGGCATACGGCTGTCGCCAAGCACTATCCGCCGGCCGGAAGCCACGCGGCGGTCCACGCCGCCTATGGTGTCGAACAGCACGAACCCTTCGTTGCTTACGGCGGTGACCATAAAGCCCACCTCGTCCATATGCGCCGAAAGCAGCATCTTGTGTTCGCGGCGTTTTCTGCCTTGCCTGAACGCCACAAGGTTGCCGCATTTGTCGGTGCGGAAGGACGTGGCGTACGGCTTGATAGCTTCGATAATTATATCGCGCACCTCGTCTTCGCACGACGAGGGGCCGAACGCGCTGCAGAGTCTTTCAAGCAGTTCAGCCATCGTTTTCACCTCCCAGATCTTCGGCAAAGCGGGCGATTATCTTGGCGCCCGTCAGCACGTCTTTAAGGTCTATTATTTCAACCGGCGTGTGCATATAGCG
The DNA here is from genome assembly GCA_002310055.1 of Clostridiales bacterium UBA1206. GTDB lineage: Bacteria > Bacillota > Clostridia > Oscillospirales > CAG-382 > UBA1206. Next base: position 40,346 of record DBXS01000018.1, read on the forward strand.
CAGCGGCATCGAAAGATTGGTGCAGGGGATCCCCGCGCGGGAGATTTGTATGTAATGGGCGTTGGTGCCGGTGCGGCCCGGTTCGCCGCGCAGCTGGAACGGGATCGCGTACTTCCTCGCGGCGTTGACGAGTTTAGTCGTCAGCGCGCGGTTGGTGGTGGAGGAATACGATATGACGCAGCCGTTCCCGGGACGGATATTTTCCAAATGTTTTCTGCCCTCGGGCATATACACGTTGCAGACGTCGAGCGCCACGGCGTAATCGGCGTCGATGCCGTAAGCGCCGGTGACAGCGCCCTTGCCGCCTATCTCTTCGCCGGCAGAAAACAGGCAGTACACGTCAACGCCCAGTTTCTTGCGGTCGATAAGCTCCAGCGCGCGCAGTATCTGCGCAATGCATATCTTGTCGTCGAGCGATTTCGCCATTATAAAGCCGTTCGCCAGTTTCACCGCCGGCGACACGGATTCGCAGAAATCGCCTATCTTTACGAGCTCCTTGAGCTCTTTCCCGGTGAGCCCGGTGTCTATATACAGGTCCGAAAGCTCTATCTTTTTTGCCGATTCGCCCGGTTCCTGCAGGTGAGGCGGTTTGGAAACGAACACGCCTTTCAACGGCTTTTTGCCGTAGATCATAACTTCCGAAGCCGAAAGCACGCGCGGATCCACTCCGCCGGCGCGTACGACCGCGAGGAACCCGTCGTCGAAGACCTGCGAAACGATAAAGCCTATCTCGTCGAGATGCGCGTCGAGCAGCAGCGCTTTTGCGTTTTTTCCGCCGCAGCGGACCACGCCGACGAAAGACCCCGCCGGATTGGTGTAGGATTCGTCGAAGATCCCGTCGCAGATCTTTTCGAGCCCTTCAAAGGCCTGCTCCTCGCAGCCCGATACCGAAGGGAGCGCGGTCAGCGCCCGCGCAAGTTCAAAACATCTTTCCATGCCGTTTTCAAAGTCCGTTTACGCATTCAACGAACTTTTCTCCTCTCTCTTCAAAGTCTTTGAACATATCAAAACTGGCGGCGGCGGGCGAAAGTATAACGGTATCGCCTTTTTCCGCCAGCGAATGCGCTTTCTTCACCGCGTCTTCCATGGAACACGCGGTCTCGATCCTGCCGGTGTAACCGGTGTCTTTTAGAATTTCATATATCTTTTTGCCGGTGACGCCCATAAGGACGGCGGCTTTGGTCTTTTGTTCGAAAAGCGGGCCCAGCGGTTCGAGCGGTATGTGCTTGTCGTATCCGCCGGAAATCACTATTACTTTCTGCGCAAACGAATTGAGCGCGGCGGCGGTGCGGGTGGGGGATGAATCTATGGATGAATTGTAGTATTTCACGCCGTCTTTTTCGCGCACCAGCTGTATGCGGTGCTTCACGCCGGGGAAATTTTCGGCGACGTACTTCACCGCGGCATTGTCAGCAAGTCCCCACACCGCGGCGATCGCGGCGCAGTAGTTGTATATGTTGTGCCTGCCGGGAATGAGAATGTCCTTGCGTTCGAGTACTTTTTCGCCGAACGCGTAAATGCTTTCGCCGTCGAAATACACGCCGTCTGCGAGAACGCGCGTGCCGGAGGTGAACACCACGGGTACGGGGATCTCGTGCGCAAATCCCACGGACGTCATATCGTCGCCGCACAGCACGACTTTGCCGCTTTTCATAAAGCGGAAGATGTTTTTCTTGGCGTCGATATATTCGTTCATATCCCTGTGCCAGTCCAAGTGGTTGGGCGAAATATTGGTTATCACCGCCACATCGGGCGAATGGCACACCTTCATAAGCTGGAACGACGAAAGTTCGCATACCGTAACGGTGTCTTCGTCTTCTTCATAAATGCTGGTGAGCAGGTTTATGCCTATGTTGCCGCCGAGTATCGTCTTTACGCCGGCGCGTTTGAGGATCTCGTTGATCAGAGTGGTCGTGGTGGTCTTGCCGTCGCTGCCGGTGACGGCGATGACTTTGCCTTTGCGGCGGCGGAGATATTCGTTGATCTCGGTGGTGACGTAAGTCCCGCGTTCGCGAGAAGCGAGCACTTCGGGGATGTCGGGCCTTAACACCGGCGCGAGGAAAAGCACGTCTTCGCAGATATTTTCAAGATAATGCTCGCCGAAAAAGCAATCGAATCCTTCAACGGGCGGCATTTCCTTTTTATCGCGCAAAGACACCCGGAACCCCTGAGCGCGCAGCATCTGCGCCACGGGCATATTGGAACGTCCGAGCCCGATGAATCCTATTTTTTTGTCTTTTTCAAAAAGCAGTTCGTTTTTTTGCAAGCGCAACTCACACTCCAAAACGTATTCAACTTATTATATATCACAACCTTAAAATAATCAACATAAAAAATATAAAAATTATCCGTTTACAAATACGCCTGCGTGTGCTATAATACGTAATGTGACAAACTGTTCCGAACAATCGCGCGGCAACATACCGAAAGGTCTTGCCGTGAGGAAAGTCCGGGCTCCGCAGAGCAGGATAACGGATAACGTCCGCCGAAGGCGACTTCAGGGCCAGTGCAACAGAAATAAACCGCCGCGTTTTTTCGCGGTAAGGATGGAAAGGCGAGGTAAGAGCTCACCGGCGTGCGGGAGACCGTACGGCCATGTAAACCCTATCCGGAGCAACACCGCATAAGGAGCGTCAATGCTTGCTCGGCAGCTCCAAAGGTGGCAAGGACGTTTGCGGCAACGTAAACGCAAGATAGATGATTGTTTTTAACAGAACCCGGCTTACAGGGACAGTTTGCCACTTATGACGCCGAAGCGCGCCGCAAAGAAAGTTCGTTTTTGCGCTTTTTGCGGCAAAATCGCTTGACAACGCGCAATACCGATTATATAATGATATAAAGAGCAAAAGGGCGCGCCCTTTGTCATCTCACGCAAGGAGAACACGTAGAAGTGCTTATAAAGATCGAACAAAATATGCCGCGCATCAAAGCGCTGGAAGACAATATCGCTTCCCTCGGTGATTCCATAAAGATCGATAAGCTCGGCGAGGATATCGCGTCGCTCGAAGCCGCCACCGCCGAAGCCGGCTTTTGGAACGACGCCGAAAACAGCCGCAAGGTGCTTTCCGAGCTCAAGCGCAAAAAAGCCACTTACACCGAATACTGCGACCTCAAAAAGGCGTTTTCCGACCTGCGCGAGATGATCGACTTGGCGCTGGAAGCCGACGACGAGGAACTCGCCGACGAGCTGATCCCCGAGCTGACCGAGCTTGAGAAACAGTACGACGCGCAGCGCATAGCCGTTATGCTTTCCGGCGAATACGACGCCAACAACGCCATCCTTTCCATTCACCCCGGCGCGGGCGGTACCGAGGCGCAGGACTGGGCGGAGATGCTTTACAGAATGTACTGCCGCTTTGCCGAGCGCAGCAAATTCAAGGTAAAAGTGCTCGATTATTTAGACGGCGACGAAGCCGGCATCAAAGCCGTTTCGGTGCTCATAAGCGGCGAAAACGCCTACGGGCTTCTTAAAAGCGAATCGGGCGTACACCGTCTCGTGCGCGTTTCGCCGTTCGACGCTTCGGGCAGAAGGCACACTTCGTTCGCTTCGGTCGAAGTTATGCCCGAATTCACCGACGACCTCAAGAACATCGAGATCCGCGACGAGGATATCAAAGTCGAAGCGCACCGCTCTTCGGGCGCGGGCGGGCAGCACATCAACAAGACCGACTCGGCTATCCGCATCACGCATCTTCCCACGGGCATCGTGGTCGGCTGCCAGACCGAACGCAGCCAGGTCCAGAACAAAGAGACCGCTATGCGAATGCTCAAGAGCAAACTTTTGGAGATCAAAGAGCGCGAGCATCTTGAAAAAGTAGAAGATATCCAGGGCGTAAAGATGAATATCGAATGGGGCAGTCAGATCCGTTCCTACGTGTTTATGCCGTACACTCTGGTAAAAGACAACCGCACCGGCTACGAAACAGGCAACATTTCAGCAGTAATGGACGGCGATCTCGAAGGCTTTATAGACGCATACCTCAGGTCGCTTGTTAAGAGTTAATTATTTAAGGGGGATTATTTATGAAAAACTTTAAAGTGGAACTTCCCAAGTTCAACGTGGACCTTCCCAAGATCAAAGAAGAGCTTCCCAAGATCGAAAACGAAGAAAAGATCGGTCTTATCGCGGGCGTATCGCTCATAGCGCAGTCCGCCGTGTTCGGCGTGCTGAGCGTCGCTCTCTGGGGCAAAAAGCGCGCGCTTGCCAAAATCTTCGCCGCGGCCGCAGCCGTGGGCGGCGTCGTCGGCGCTCTGCTCGTGGTATTCGGCAAAAAGAAATGCGCGTGCGAAGAAAAAGAACACGAGGAAGAAGACGACGATCTCTTCGGCGAATCGTTCGACGAAGACGACGTTTTCTGCAATTTCGAAAACGAAGGCGAAGATTGCTGCTGCGGCAACTGCGACGAAGACGCACCCGGCGGCGAAGAAAACGAAAACGCCTGAACATTCGGCTGTTCGTGACATAAGCGAAATACCAAACTTTTGCCGGGCAGCCTTACGGGTGCCCGGCAGATTTTTATCGTTTTGAAAGAAGGAATAGTTATGCAAGAAAAAGGCGGTATATCCGTCAGCACACAAAACATTTTTCCGGTCATTAAACGCTGGCTGTATTCCGATAAGGATATTTTCCTGCGCGAAGTGGTCTCCAATTCCTGCGACGCGGTCACCAAGCACAAGCGGCTGGTTTCGCTTGGCGAATGCGAATCCGGCGGCGAATACAAGATCACCGTCTCGCTCGACAAAGACGCCGGCACGCTCACCGTTTCGGATAACGGCATAGGCATGACCGCCGACGAAGTAAAGCGCTATATCAACCAGATCGCGCTTTCCGGCGCTTTGGAATTCATCGACAAATACGAATCCAAAGACGGCAATTCGTCGGGCATCATAGGCCATTTCGGCTTGGGGTTCTATTCGGTGTTCATGGTCTCGCAAAAGGCCGAGATCGTGACGAAATCGTACGACGGCTCGCCCGCCGTCCGCTGGGTTTGCGACGAAAGCGGCGAATACGAAATGTCGGAATGCGAACGCGCCGAGCGTGGCACCGACGTCATTATGCATATTTCCGAAGACGAGACTTCTTACCTGGACTGCGAAAAGATCAAATCGATACTCAAAAAGTACTGCTCCTTTATGCCCGTGCCGGTCTTATTCGAAGAAGACGGCAAAAGCGAGCAGATCAACGACACCGATCCGCTCTGGCAGAAAAACCCCAAGGACTGCACCAAAGAGCAGTACGACGAGTTCTATAAAAAGCTCACCGGCGATTACGAATCTCCGCTTATGTACGTCCACATAAACGCCGATTATCCGCTCAATTTCAAGGGGATACTGTTCTTCCCGCGCGTCAAGAACGAATTCGAACCGGTCGAGCCCAAAGTGAGCCTGTACTACAACCAGGTCTTCGTTTCGGAAAGCATCAAAGAAGTCCTGCCGAATTACCTTATCTACGTCAAGGGCGTGCTCGACTGTCCCGAACTGCCGCTCAACGTTTCCAGAAGTTATCTGCAGACCAACACCTACGTGAACAAGGTCTCGCAGCATATTTCCAAAAAGGTCGCCGACCGTTTCGTTCAGCTGTTCAATACCGAAAGGGAAGAGCTCGAAAAGAATTACGCCGATCTTTCGCTGTTCCTGCGCTACGGCTGTATGCGCGACGAAAAGCTCTACGACCGCGTCAAGGACACCGTGATGTTCCGCCTGACCGACGGAAAGCTCGTCACGGCCGGGGAATATCTTGAAGGCAAAGACGAAGGCACGGTGTACTACACCGCCGAAAAAGAAACTCAAAGCTATTATATTTCCGCCTATAACGCAAAAGGCATAAAGGTAGTCGAAGCTTCGCGGCTGGTCGACACGCAGTTCATGCAGTTTTTGGAAAGCAAGAACGAAAAAATCAAATTCCGCCGCATAGATTCGGGCGTGGAAGCTTTGGGTGAAGATGCCGAAAACGACGAAACGCTCGCAAGCCTTTTCGCCGAAGTTTCGGGCAAAAAGCCCGAATATATCAAGTTCGCGTCGCTCGGCGAAGACGCCGCTCCCGCGGTGATAACCGTAAGCGAAGAATCGCGCCGTATGCACGAAATGATGCGTATGTACGGTATAGGGAACGGCGAAAAGCCCAACGACGAAACGCTCACCGTCAATACCGATTCCAAAGCGGTGTCCCGTCTGAACGAGCTCGACGAAACGCGCCGCAAGCTCGCGGCGAAGCAGATCTATATGTCCGCGCTCATGCTTTCGCGCAGGTTCACTCCCGAAGAGACCGAGGAATTCGTGAAGCTCAACACCGAACTGCTCACACTGATATAAAGCGTAAATAAAAACGCCCTGCGTTTGCAGGGCGTTTTATCATTTTACGATATCATTTCGCGTACATTCCGCCGATCACGCGGTTGCCCACCGAACAGGGGAGCAGCTTGAGCAGTACGCACACCGCTTTGTACGAAAAGCCTATGGCGTAAAGCGGTTTCACGCGCTTTTTAAAGCACACGCGGCATATCGTCTTCGCCGCCTTTTCGGGCGACATCCCGTTCTGCTCGTCATGCTCCATTTTGCTCACGCTGCGTTCTATCCTGCCGCCGTATATATCGTCGCCGGCGGGATTTTTTTTGCGCGCCGCGGTGAATCCCGTTCGGATATCGCCCGGCATTATGGCGCAGACGCTTATCCCAAAGGGGCGCAGCTCGTTTATCAGCGCGCAGGTATAGGTGTTTATCGCCGCTTTGGAAGCCGAATAGAACGCCTGGAACGGCAGCGCCGCCGGAGCGCCGACCGAGCTGATGTTGACTATCCTTCCGCCGCCGTTTTCGCGCATATGCGGTATGACCGCTTTGTTCACGTTCACGGTGCCGAAGAAGTTCACGTCTATCTGGCGCTTTGCGTCTTCCGGCGCAGTAAATTCCACGGCTCCCGAAATGCCGCTGCCCGCGCAGTTGACTACCAGGTCTATGCCGCCTTCCGCGGCGACTATCCCGTCCACGGCGGCTTTTACCTGTTCATAATCGGTAACGTCGGCGCGGACGTGCAAAAGCCCCTCCTCAATGAAATCGCGGCGGCTCATACAATAGACTTTTACGCCTTTTTCGGCGAGCGCTTTTGCGGCGGCGAGCCCTATGCCGGAAGTCCCTCCGGTGACGAGCGCTGTCTTAACGTTCATATCCTTTACCTCTTTTTTCTTTTTAAAAACGGTGCAGCTTTTGCCGTATGTTTGCACAAAGCCAAAAGCTGCACTCGTCTGCGCTCACGCGGCTTTACGCCGCCGGGCGCTTATTATTTGTATTTGGGTCTGGGAACGTAATGGGTGTGGAGCAGTTCGTGCGCCTTGTGTCCGTTGGGTTTGCCCAGATAATCTTTGTAAAGCTTGATAAGCTCGGGGTTCTGGTGCGATTTGCGCAGGTTCTTGCGCTGATCCTCGGAATAGAGCGCCTTTGCGCGGAGTTTCTTGGGATCGATATAGCACAGATCCTTGGAGTTGATTATCGGCTGACCGCCGCCGGTCACGCAGCCGCCCGGGCAGCCCATGACTTCGATAAAGTCATATTTTGCGCCCGCTTTGACTTTTTCGAGCAGCTTGCTCGCGTTGCCGGTGCCGTTGGCGACCGCCACGCGGATCTTTTTGCCGCCCACGTCGATGGTGGCTTCCTTGATCCCTTTGGTGCCGCGAACGGCTTTGAAATCGACTTTTTCAAGCTCTTTGCCGGTAACGACTTCGTACACGGTGCGGAGCGCGGCTTCCATAACGCCGCCGGTCGCGCCGAATATGACGGCGGCGCCGGTGGATTCGCCCATGAGGTCGTCGAAATCTTCGTCGGGCAGATGGTTGAAATCGATGCCCGCGGTGCGTATCATGCGCGCCAGTTCTCTGGTGGTGATGACGGCGTCGACGTCCTGAAGCCCGTTGTTGGAAAGCTCTTCGCGCTTGGCTTCGAATTTCTTTGCGGTGCAGGGCATTACGGAAACGGTGAATATCTTCTTGGGGTCTATGCCGTTCTTTTCGGCGTAATAAGATTTTATGAGCGCGCCGCCCATTTCGTGCGGGGATTTGCAGGTCGAAAGGTTGGGCAGGAACTCGGGGTAGAAGGTCTCGCAGTATTTGATCCAGCCGGGCGAGCAGGAAGTGATCAGAGGAAGCACTCCGTTGTTCGTGAGGCGGTCGATGAATTCGGTGCCTTCTTCCATTATTGTGACGTCGGCGGCGAAATCGGTGTCGAACACTTTGTCAAAGCCGAGCCTGCGCAGCGAAGCGGCGAGCTTTCCGGTGACCGAGGTGCCTACGGGCATACCGAATTCCTCGCCCAAAGCGGCGCGTACCGCGGGAGCGGGCTGTACCACGACGTGAAGATCGGGATTCGCAAGAGCGGCCCAGACTTCTTTGGTGGAATCTTTTTCGTGCAGAGCGCCGGTCGGGCAGGCGACTATGCACTGGCCGCAGTTGACGCAGGGCGAATCGGCGAGCGATTTGCCGTAAACGACGCCCACAACGCTCTTCATACCGCGCTTGGAAACGCCTATGGCGCCTATCTGCTGAACGTTGTTGCATGCGGCTACGCAGCGGCGGCAGAGTATGCACTTGCTGTTATCGCGCACTATGGAAGGCGAGATGTCGTCCACGTTGGATTCGGGCAGCTTGCCGGAATCGAAAGGATATCCGTCGACGCCGTATTCGTTGCACAGCTGCTGGAGTTCGCAGTTGCGGTTGCGTATGCAGCTGGTGCATTCGCGGTTATGGTTGGAAAGGAGCAGTTCCAGATTGATCTTTCTCGCGGCACGGATCTTGGGAGTGTTGGTCTTTATATCCATACCTTCGGCAACGGGGAGCACGCACGCCGCCTGAAGTCCGCGTCCGCCGCCTTCAACGAGGCATATACGGCAAGCGCCGATCTGCTGTACGTCTTTGAGATAGCACAGCGTGGGGATGTTGACGTTGGCTTCGCGGGCGGCTTCGAGTACGGTATAGTCAGCGGGAACGCAAACTTTTACGCCGTCTATTGTAAGATTAACTTTATTCATTTTCGTTCCTCCCTTATTTCTTGCTTATGGCGCCGAACTTGCAGGTGTCCAGGCAGGTGCCGCACTTGATGCATTTGTCCTGATCGATAACGAACGGGGACTTGACTACGCCGCTGATGGCGTTGACGGGGCATTTTCTGGAGCACGCGGAGCAGCCTTTGCACTTTTCGGGATCGATGGTGTATCTCGCAAGCGCTTTGCAGTGGCCGGCGGGGCAGCGTTTTTCGTAAATGTGAGCTTCGTATTCGTCACGGAAGAATTTGATGGTGGCGAGTACGGGGTTGGGCGCGGTCTGGCCGAGTCCGCAGAGCGCGGTCGCCTTGATTGTGTTGGCGAGCTCTTCGAGACGTTCGATATCGCCGTCCTGGCCCTTGCCTTCGGTTATGCGGGTGAGGATGTCGAGCATCCTTCTGGTGCCTATGCGGCAGGGAGTGCATTTACCGCAGGATTCGTCGACTATGAAGCCCAGGAAGAACTTGGCTATATCGACCATGCAGTTGTCTTCGTCCATAACGATCATACCGCCGGAACCCATCATGCAGCCCATTGCGGTGAGCGTGTCGTAATCGACGGGGGTGTCGATGAGCGAAGCGGGGATGCATCCGCCGGAAGGACCGCCGGTCTGCACGGCTTTGAATTTCTTGCCGTTGGGGCAGCCGCCGCCGATCTCTTCGATAATGGTGCGGAGCGTGGTGCCCATGGGGATCTCGACGAGTCCGGTGTGGGTGATCTTGCCGCCGAGCGCGAAGATCTTGGTGCCTTTGGATTTTTCGGTGCCCATCGAAGCGAACCATTTGGCGCCGTTGAGGATGATCTGCGCCACGTTGGCGAACGTTTCGACGTTGTTTATGATGGTGGGCTGGCCGAACAGACCTTTGACCGCCGGGAACGGAGGACGGGGTCTGGGCTCGCCGCGGTTGCCTTCTATGGAGGTGAGCAGCGCGGTCTCTTCGCCGCAGACGAACGCGCCGGCGCCGAGACGGAGCTTGATATCAAAATTGAAGCCGGTGCCGAATATGTCTTTGCCGAGCAGACCGTATTCGTGGGCCTGTTTGATGGCGATCTGCAAACGCGCGACCGCTATGGGGTATTCGGCGCGCACGTAGATGTAGCCTTCGTCGGCGCCTATAGCGTAGCCGGCTATAGCCATCGCTTCGAGCACCGCGTGGGGGTCGCCTTCGAGCACGGAACGGTCCATAAACGCGCCGGGNNCCTTCGTCGGCGTTGCAGACGACGTATTTTTTATCCGAGACCGAAGCTTTGGCGAACTGCCATTTTCTGCCGGTGGGGAACCCGCCGCCGCCTCTTCCGCGCAGGCCGGAATCGAGTATCTCTTTTATGACGTCGTCGGGCGTCATTTCGGTGAGCGCTTTGCCCAGCGCTTCGTAGCCGTGCATCGCGATATATTCGTCGATGTTTTCGGGGTCTATAACGCCGCAGTTGCGCAGCGCAACGCGTTTCTGGCTCTTATAGAAGCGCGTTTCGGAAAGCGAGGTGACGTCGCCGCTGACGACCGCGTTCTTGGCGGGGTCGCTGTATACCAGACGCTGGACGGGACGGCCTTTGAGCAGATGCTCTTCGACGATCTCGGGCACGTCTTCGACTTTGACTCTGGAATAGAAGATACCTTCGGGGTAAACGATCATAATGGGACCGAGCGCGCAAAGGCCGAAACAGCCGGTGTGGACGATCTTTATCTCGTCCTGAAGCCCTTTGGCTTCGAGCTCTGCTTCAAGCGCTTTCGCAATGGCGGGGCTGTTAGACGAAGTACAGCCGGTGCCGCCGCAGATAAGAACATGAGCACGTATCATAAATCTATCCTCCGTTTTATATTATCGTGTTGCCGATGGTGTATTCAACGACGGGTTTGCCGCCCTTGATGTGTTCCGCCACGACTCTTACGGCTTTTTCGGGAGTCATTTTGACGTATGTGGTCTTTTCTTTGCCGGGCTCGAAGACCTCTACTACCGGTTCATACTGGCATATGCCTATGCAGCCGGTCTGCGAAACGGTGGCTTTGTCCGAAACGCCCTGCTTAGCCACTTCTTCGACTAAAGCGTTGAGCACCGGTCTCGCGCCGGCGGCTATGCCGCAGGTCGCCATACCCACGACTATGCGTATGGAGTTTTCGCCTTCACGCAAAGCGACTTTGCCCGCCATGCGTTCTCTGATTTTAGCAAGTTCTTCCAATGATTTCATTGCTGTCTGTGTCCTTTCGGTTTGGTTTTATTTTATAAATTGAATTTTCTCATTTCATAGCCCGCGCTTCGGCGTACTGCGACGCCAGATCGTCTTTTATAAAGACTATCACCTCGGGCGTGGAAAGCGGCACTCCGCAAAGCACCGCGCGCATCTCGGCGGTATCTAAAGATACCGTACCGCCGGGAAGGGAATGGGTGAAAGTGATTTCGGTGCCGTCGGGCAGTCCCTGTACGAGCGTGCACAGCGTGGACGCGACGTCGCCGAGCGGAGTGAAATCTATGCTCGTTTTGTAAAACAAAGCGCTTATCACGGTGCCGTGGCCGTCGCTTTCGCTTGCGGGCACGCTTTTCAGCGTAAGGCCGCCGCCGGTCTGTTCCGCGGCGAGCTTGAAGAACGGTATCCCCAGCCCCACGGAACGGGTCTTGCGCGTGGTGTAAAACGGATCCGTCACGTTGCGCACCGTGTTTTCGTCCATACCACAGCCGTCGTCGGTCACGGTGATGCGCAAAGTCTCGTCGGTCTCGGCAAGGTCGATCTCTATGTGCGAGGCGCCCGCCGTAAGCGAGTTCTGAACGATATCCAGTATGTTAAGCGAAAGCTCTTTCAAGCTTTTTCTCCTTTCAGGTATTCAAAGAGGCGCCGTCTTACCAGGTCGCCGCTGTACGGCTCGTCGTCGAGCGTAACGTAGTTTTCGGCTTCGCTGATATCCCACAGATGATGGGCGTCGCTGTTTTTGAGGATCCCGTACGCGCTTACGTCGGGCAGAGTGACGGCGTATTCGCCGCCGTACGCGTTCGCCGAAAGTTCGACGAAACCGAAACGCGGCTTTTCGGGGAAATCGCCCAGCACTCCGATAAGTCCGTTGGAAGGCCTGTCTATGTGCGCGGGCAGGCACACGCCGCCGTACGACCGTACTTTTTCCGCCGCTTCTTCAAGCGTCAGCGACGACGCGGGCGGCAGCAGGAATTCTTCTTCGGAAATAACGTTGTCGTCTTCGTCGAGCACGAGCTGGTTGCCGAATATTTCGGTGCGGTTTTTTATTTTTACGCGGTACGCCTTGAATCCTTCGTCGAACTCCATCGCCGTTTCGAGCGTGGGGAAGAGGCACAGCAGATGCACTTCTTCCGCGGTCGTCAGTTCCATCCCCGCCACCGGCACCACGCCGTTTCGCTTGCACGCTTTGAAGAAAGCGGGGCAGTTGGCGCAGGAATTGTGGTCGGTGAGCGCTATTATGCCAAGGCCCTTTATCGCCGCCATGCCGGCTATGTTGTTGACCGTCATATCGTCGTCGGCGCAGGGGGAAAGGCACGAATGTATGTGCAGGTCGTAATAATACCTGTTCATAAAAGTTTGCTCAGCGCCGCGCACGCTTCGAATTCGTTCATTCCGGTGCGCAGAAGGTTCAGCCCTTTGGCGCTCGCCGCTTCGCAAAGCTCGGCGCCTATTTCGGAATTTTCGCAGATGATTATGCACGAAAGATCCAGAAGCGACGCCACCGCCAGCGTGTTGACGTTGGTCATTATGGTCACCCAACAGTTGCCGGGCTTGGCTCTTCCCATCACCCAGCTCAGCAGGTCGCCGGCGTAGGCGCCTTCTATAAGGCGGTCCGGCTCTGCGACGCATACGCGTTCGAGACCTAATTTTTCGGCGAGTTCATTTACCGTCATTGTTTTCTCCGTTTGTTTTTCCGCGCAGTTTTTCGCGCATCACCGCTATGCATTCGCCGTAATCGGCCTTGCCTTTTACAACGTCTTCGGCGAAAGCGCGGCAGGTCGGCGAACCGCACGAGCCGCAGTCGAGCTCGGGCAGCGTGCTGAACACGTTCTGTATATCCGCCATAAGCTTTATCGCGTGGCGGCGCGAAGTGCCCAGCTTGGAAACGGCTTCGTATTCCGAATCGAAATCGAGCTTGACGTAATCGGGCAGTTCGTCTCCTTCGGAAGCGTGGTTCTGCGAAACGGGCAGGTAGCGCCGTATGTTGCGCAGTCTTACACGGCAGATATACGGGTTTTCCATGGTAAGGACTCCGCCCACGCAGCCGCCGCTGCAGGCGTTCAGCTCCACGAAATCCAGATTCGGGTGCTGTTCGGTGTCTATGTCTTCAAGTACTTTTATAACGTTTTCAATGCCGTCCGCGGCGAGATAATGGTCGTTCATCAGCGACGAGGATTCGCCGCCGGAAATCGCCCAGCCTATGCCGACCATGCCGGTCTTGGAATAGGGAACGGGCGTGACCTTATTCTTCATAACGTTCAGCAGTTCGAAATACATATCGCTTATCGAAACTACGTAATCTATGCTGCTCTTTCCGCCGTCCGTGCTGTTCTTTACGTAACTGACTTTCGCGGGGCACGGCGAAATGAAAACGGTGACTATGTCTTCGTCTTTGAGCGAAGGGTTCTTGGCTTTGGCTTTCTGCCGTGCGAGCCGGCCGGCGAGTTCGACAGGCGGCTGTATCGGCAGCAGATGCGGCACCAGCGTGGGGAACCGCAGCGTCACCAGACGCACCACCACGGGGCACGCCGAACTTATCACGGGGTAGACCGCCTTGCCCGAATGCAGGAACTTGCGGGTGTAGTCGGTCACGAGCTCCGCCGCGCAGGCGACTTCGAAAACGTCGTCGAACCCCAGATCCAGAAGTCCCTGGAGCAGATAATCGATATCGTCGAGATTTTCGAACTGGCCGTAAAATGTCGGCGCGGGCAGCGCTATCAGATATTTGTCTTTGGGGAGCGACGAGAATTTGTCGTAGATCGCTTTTTTGGCTTTGTGCGGGCAGAGCCGTATGCATTCGCCGCAATCTATGCACCGCGCGGGGTCTATCACCGCGTGGCCGTCGCGTATTCTAATCGCCTCGGTCGGGCATCTGCGCAGGCAGTGGGTACAGCCTTTGCATTTTTCCAGATCGAGCGAGACGGAGTGTTTGTATTCAGACATCAGAATCCCTTTCGGACTGCAAAACGGATATCAGACGTTCACAGTCATTGTTATGGTGGTTCCTTCTCCGAGCTTGGTGTCTATGACCATATCGTCGGTGTAGCGTTTCATATTAGGCAGACCCATACCGGCGCCGAACCCCAGCGAACGGATATTGTCGGGCGCGGTGGAAAAGCCCTCCTGCATCGCGAGCGAAACGTCGGCTATGCCGGGGCCGTGGTCTGTGAGTTTCATAACTATTTTGTCTTCGTAAACGAAAAGCTCCGCAACTCCGCCTCCGGCGTGGATGACCATATTGATCTCGCCTTCGTACATGGCGATGGAAACGCGTTTTATCGTTTCGGGGTCGAATCCAATGCGGCGGAGGATGCGCTTCACCTGGACCGAGGCTTCGCCCGCGGAGGTGAAGTTTTCGCCGTCTACGTCAAACGAGTATGTAAGGCATTCGTTCTGTTCGCTCATATCACTTTACCGTTCAGGCCGTTGCTGTAAAGCAGTCCGCACGCTTCGTACATACGGTATTCGGATTTCATAACGACTATCCCGGCGCGTTCGGCGAGCTTGAGCATATCGTCGGAAGGATCCTTGCTGCGCACGAAGACGATGCATACCATATCCATCATCTCGGCGGTGCGGATGACCTGCGGGTTCACGAGCCCGGTGAGCAGAACGGCCTGGTTCTTGACGTACGCGAGCACGTCGCTCATCATATCGCTGCCGCAGGCGGAACAGACTTCTTTATCGGCGTTTTCGGCGCCGCAGAGAATGCGCGCGTCCAAAACTTTTGCTACTTCGGATATTTTCATTTTCTCTTTATACCTTTAAAACCCAAAGATGCGGTTATTTGTATTTTTCGAGTATGCCTTTTACGTCGGCGGGAACGAGGCGGCCGTAAACGTCGCCGCTGATGACCATTACGGGAGCGAGACCGCAGCAGCCGAGGCAGCGCGTATCCTGAATGGAAAACTTGCCGTCGGGGGTGGTTTCGCCGGCGGAAATGCCCAGCTGTTTTTCAACTTCTTCAAGGATCGCCTGCGCGCCGTTGACGTAGCAGGCCGTGCCGGTGCATACGCTTATGACGTAGTCGCCCTTGGGCTGAAGCGAAAACTGCGCGTAGAACGTGGCCACGCCGTATACTTCCGAAACGGGGATCCCCAGCGAATCGGCTATAAGGGTCTGGGTCTCGAACGAAAGGTAGCCGAAAAGGTCCTGGGCTTTCTGCATTATGGGCATAAGCGGGCCCTGGACGTCCTTGTGTTCCGCGATGAATTCGCGCAGTTCTTTGGTTTTCTGTTCGATCTGAGCTTTGGTAAGTGCCATTTATTGATCCTCCTTGGAAAATAATAAGTTTACGAATTATATATTGCTCATTCTGAAAGATTATAGCACAACCTTTGCGAAAATACAATAGAAAACTCGAAAAACGCCGTGTAAAAATCTTACATTTTATAAAAGGCGCGCCTGCGTCGGATACGGAGCGCAAAAAGGGCGGTATGAGCGCAAATTTCGGCGCGATTTGTGTTGACAAAACCGCCGCTTTATGTTATATTCAATATGAATAAAAACGTCCCGCTCTGCGGCGGGACGAAAAGGAGAACAGACATATGAAAAAACTTGTCAGTCTCGCGCTCGTCGCGGTATTGCTGATCGCCTGTGTCATGACCGTATCCGCCGGCGAAGAGGAAGAGATAGTCGACGCGGCGTTTGAGCTTGCAGCCGGGCAGTCGCTCAGCGGCAGTAAGACTCTCACCGGTGTGGTCAAAGCCATTGTCACGCCGTATAATTCTGAGTATAAGAACGTAACGGTCAATATCACCGTCAAAAACAGCGCCGGCGAAGATAAAGTGATCCAGTGCTACCGTATGCAAGGTGAAGACGCCGCTACGGTGGGCGTCGGCGACACCATCAGAGTCACCGGCATTATCAAGCATTACGTAGACGGCAACAAGGATCTTATAGAATTCGATGCCAAATGTACTTTCGTGACGATCGCAAAAGGCGAAGAGCAGAAGCCGCCCGAGACAGAAGAAGAGATCCTCGCCGCCGCGTTCGCGCTCGACGTCAACACCGCGCTCGCCGGGACTTATTCGCTCACCGGCATCGTCACTTCAAAGACCGACAGCAACAGCCAGGTCCACTTTACCGTGGGCGGCAAAGATATACTTTGCTACAGAATGAATTCGGAAAACTACGCCGAAATAGGCGTGGGCGACAAGATCACCGTCACGGGTTCCATCAAGAACTATAACGGCACCGTCGAATTCGACAGCGGCAACACCGCCGTCATCGTCGAAAAAGCGCAGAGCGAAGAAAGCTCCGGCGAAGAATCCTCCGAGCCCGCGAGCCAGCCCGAGGACGAGACCGAAGCCGATATCGTCGACGCCGCGTTCGCGCTGGGCAAAGGCGAATCGCTGAACGGCTCCAAGACCCTCACCGGCGTGGTTTCCGGCATGGTGAATCCGTATAACGAGACCGAAAAAGACGTTTCCGTCAATATGAAAGTCAAAGGCAACGACGGCGCGGAAAAGATAATCCAGTGCTATCTTATGAAAGGCGACGACGCCGCCACCGTCGGCATCAACGACACCATCAAAGTCACCGGCACCATCAAGAACTACAACGGCACCGTCGAATTCGACAAAGGCGCCACGTTCGTCACCGTCAAAAAAGGCACTCCTCCCGCACAGCCCACGACCGAACAGGCTATCGTGGACGCCGCTTACGCGCTTCCCAAGGGCGAAATACTCCCCGGCACTTACACGCTTACCGGCACCGTGACCGAAAAGCTCGAAAAAGACAATCAGGTCAAAATGACTGTCGCCGGCAAAGAGATCCTCTGCTTCAAAATGGAAGCTCAGAGCTACGGCGAAGTCGGCAAAGGCGATAAGATCGCCGTCACCGGCGTGCTCAAGAATTATAACGGGACCGTTGAATTCATCTCCGGATGCACCGCGCAGATAATCGAAAAAGCCGATCCTTCCGAAGTTTCCGAACCCGAAACTTCCGAAACTTCCGCTCAAAAGCCCACGACCGAAAAAGAGATCCTCGCCGCGGCGTTCGCGCTTGCGGAAGGCGAAGAGCTGGAAGGCACCTATTCGCTCACCGGCAAGGTCACCAAGATAGTCGAAAAATATCAGGATAAATTCGGCAATGTCACCGTGCTGTTCGAAGTCGGCGGCAAGACCATCAAGGCGTTCCGCGTGGTGGGCGACGACGCCCCCGATATCGAAGTCGGCGACAAGATCAAAGTCACGGGCAAGATCATCAACTACCAGGGCACCGTGGAATTCGATAAAGATTCCGCAGTCGTCATAGTCAAGAAGAACACTCCCGCAAGCGGCGACTCCGGTATCGCCGTGTTCGCGGTCGTCGCCGTGCTCGCGTTGGCCGGCGCGGTCGCAGTCAAAAAGGCAAAATAAAAGCGTGATAAAACAGGCGGAGAGCAGGCGCTCTCCGCTTTCTTTTTTTGCTCAGTCCAAAGAAAGGTACTGCGAATAAACGTAGCCTTTCTTTCCGTAATACTCCACGTACGTCCACGCGCCTTCGCGCTTTATCACGCCCACCGTCGCGCCGTCGGGCAGCTTGCCGATTATCTCGCCGTCGAACGAAGGCGCGTTCCGTAAGTTGAGGCGGCTGCCCGCGGTGTCCACGGTCGCCTGCTCCGCGTAGCCGGAAGGCGGAACGGCGTCGCCGGCTCCCAGGAATTCCGCCACGGCGTCGGTCAGCTCGCCGGCTATGGCGTCTATGTTGGATTTTATCCATTCCGCGTCCGCCGGATTGTCATGGTAGCCCACTTCAATAAGCACCGCGGGCGCTTTGGTGCGGCGCAGTTCCACGAACGCGGTGTTGCCTAAGACTCTCACCAGCGCGGGGTCGGGATATATGTTCCGCATATCGCGCGCGATTATCTCTGCGGCGCGCTTTCCTTCGCGGGACGGAGTATAGTGATAGACGTCCACGCCGCGCACGTTGCCCGCGTTGCCAACGCCCGCGGCGTTGGAATGGATGGCGAGATGCAGCCCGTTTTCGCCCGCCGCCGACTGAGCCGCCGACTGGCTCGCGGTCATATTGGGCGAATTGCGGTTGACTGTTATCCCGCGCTGTTCGAGCAGCGGGACCATCGCGTCGGCGATGAGGTTCATATAGTATTCCTCGCTGCCGCTTTTGTCGTAATATTCGTTGTATTCCTGCGTAGAAGGACTCAGATATACTGTTGGCATTGAAAAAAACACCCTTTCTCTTATAAATTCTATTCAAAAAGAGCCGAAACGTGATATTTTTTTGAAAAAACGCTTGACAAACGGCGCTTTGTGTGATAATATACGCAGTACAAGGAAGCAGAACGTTTTGTTCTCACCCGCCGCTTTGAGCAGGCGCGGTCAATAGCACGGCCGTTTTACCGGCTGCTTTTGACTGTGCGGGACTATGCTTCCGCACGTTTTTTTGTCTTTTACGCCGCTTTCAGCGGGAACCGTTCCCGCGGCGCGCGCCGCCCTTACAAAACAGGGGAATTCTTGGAGGTGTCCACTATCAGTAAAAAAGCATTGATCAACGAAGAGATCAGGGCTCCCGAAGTCCGCGTTATCGATCCCGAAGGCAACCAGCTCGGTATCATCAAGCTCGAAGATGCGCTCCGCGCAGCCGACGAAGCCGGGCTCGACCTGGTCGAGATCGCGCCCGACGCCAAACCGCCGGTGTGCAAGCTTATGGATTTCGGCAAATATCGCTTTGAACGCGAAAAGAAAGAAAAAGAAAACCGCAAAAAACAGCAGATCGTGGAGCTCAAAGAGCTGCAGCTCACCTGCACCATAGGCGAACACGATTTCAACACCAAAGTCAATCACGCGACACGCTTTTTAACACAGGGCAACAAAGTCAAGGTGCTGGTAAAATTCAAGGGGCGCGAAATGGCGCATACCGAACACGGCACCGAACTTCTTGCGCGCTTCCGCGCCGCCTGCGGCGAGCTCGGCACCTGCGACAAACCTCCGGTGCTCGAAGGCCGCAATATGATAATGATCGTGTCGCCTAATAAAGCAAATCAAAACCAGAAAGGAAAACCTAAAGATGGGAAAAATGAAAACTCACAAGGCCAGCGCTAAACGTTTCAGCCTGACCGGCACGGGAAAAGTCAAAATGAACCATTGCGGCCGCCGTCACAAGCTCGGCCTCAAGGATTCCAAACGCAAGAGACAGCTCCGTAAGGCTTCTTACGTCAGTGACACCAGAATGGACGATCTCAAGCGTCTGCTCCCTTATTCTTAATTCGGTCGGAGGTATAGAAAATGGCAAGAATCAAACCGGCTCTCACCACGAGAAAAAGAAGAAAAAAGTTTTTAAAGGCCGCCAAAGGCTACTGGGGTGCGAAGAGTAAGCACTTTAAGATGGCCAAACAGGCCGTAATGAAATCCGGCAACTACGCGTTCGCGGGCAGAAAACAGAAGAAACGCGATTTCCGCGCTCTCTGGATCACCAGAATATCCGCACAGTGCAAGGTCAACGGCATCAATTATTCCAGGTTTATGAACGGTCTCAAAAAGTCCGGCGTCATCATCAACCGTAAAATGCTTGCCGAGCTCGCCGTCAGCGACAAAGACGCTTTCGCGTCGCTCGTCGACAAAGCCAAAGCCGCTCTTTGATCGGGCAGCGGGTTGACAAAAAAACGCGGCCGTGTTATAATGACCGCGTAAAGTTCAAAGAAATCCTCGCCACAGGCGGAGGGAGGGAAAATAAATGGCAGAAATCAAGGTCAAGGAGAACGAATCCATAGACAGCGCGATCAGAAGATTCAAGAGATCCTACCTCAGAAGCGGCGTTCCTTCGGAACTGCGCAAGAGAGAACATTACGAAAAACCCAGCGTCAAGCGCAAGAAAAAGGCCGAAGCCGCTCGCAAGAGAAAATACAAATAAACAATTCTTAAAAAGTGAGCGTACGCCCACTTTTTTTGACCTGTAAAGTAAAGGAGCTGTTATTATGCGCAAATATTCCGCGGAATACATTCTTTCGCATTGCGACCACACCGATCTCAAACAGACTTCCGTGTGGCAAGATATACGCGCGCTCTGCGACGAGGGCATAAAATACCGCACCGCTTCGGTGTGCATACCCGCGTGTTTCGTCAAACAGGCGAGCGACTACGTCTGCGGCAGGCTCAGGATTTGCACCGTCATAGGGTTCCCCAACGGCTATTCGACCACGCAGACCAAGGCGTTCGAAACGGCTCAGGCGGTGTCTGACGGCGCCGACGAGATAGATATGGTCATAAACATAAGCCATATAGTCAGCGGCAACGTCAAGGCCGCCGTCGAAGAGATCAATGCGGTCAAAGCCGCGTGCGGCGGAAAGCTGCTCAAAGTCATAATCGAGACCTGCCTGCTCACCGAAGAGCAGAAAGTGCTGGCGTGCAAGGCGGTCGCCGCTTCCGACGCCGATTTCATAAAGACTTCCACCGGCTTTTCCAAGCACGGCGCAACGCCGGAAGACGTAAAGCTGATGGTGCACGAATGCACGGGCAAGGCGGTCAAAGCCGCGGGCGGCATACGCAGCGTCGAAGACGCCGAAACGTATCTGGATCTGGGCGCGTCGCGCCTGGGGACCAGCGCGCTTGTGAAACTGCTTGCAAAGGAAGTGGACTGATATGACCGGCAGACAGCTTATAAAGGCGGCTAAGGAAGCGCAGGCGTTTTCGTATTCGCCGTATTCGGGCTTTAAAGTCGGCGCCGCGCTGCTTTGCAAAAGCGGAAAAGTATATACCGGCTGCAACATAGAAAACGCGTCGTTTTCCGCCACGGTCTGCGCCGAGCGCAC
Source organism: Clostridiales bacterium UBA1206 (assembly GCA_002310055.1). Classification (GTDB taxonomy): domain Bacteria; phylum Bacillota; class Clostridia; order Oscillospirales; family CAG-382; genus UBA1206. The sequence goes on from DBXS01000018.1 coordinate 61,305, forward strand.
TGCGCTCTTCAAGGCGGTATCGGAAGGCGAACGCGAATTTTCCGCCATGGCGATAGTCGGGAATACCGATCTGTGTTTCCCGTGCGGCGTGTGCCGTCAGGTGATGAGCGAATTCTGCGGCAAAAACTTCAAGATCTATCTTGAAGAAAACGGCAAGCCCGTAACGTACGCTTTAGGCGAGCTTTTGCCCGGAAGATTCGATTTCAAAAAATAAAAAAAGCCGTCCCTGCGGACGGCTTTTTTCGTTTGCGTTTATTTGTTCGTTTTGAGCCAAGTTGTGTATTCGTTCCAGTATTTCGCCGCCTTGTCGTAACCGGTGTGGGCGATGGAATCCGGGTTGGAAAACAATCCCTGGAAGATGAACACCAGCGTGCGGTCGACGTAGGGCGATACCGCCTTCAGCTGCGAAACGAGGCGCGAAAACTCGGCGGGTATGAGCGGCGTCGCCTGATCGTTGGGACGTCCTTCCCAGGTGAAAGTCTCCACGTCCGCCCAAAGGGCTATGCGGGGAACTCTGTCGTGTGCTTTGCGCAGTTCGGCGAACGCGCGCTCGGAGCCGGCTATGTCCGTTGCGTAGCAGCCGACCGTATCCTGGTACGCTATTATGTCCACGTCCAGCTTGTCGAGCTGGCGCACGAATCTGTCGTCGCATACCGCGCTGGAAGTGCCGTACGGCGCCGTGAGTATCTTCGCGTCGGGCGTGAGCAGGCGCGCATGGCGCGACGAAGCGTTGATGTATTCTATGAAATCTTCCTGAAAATACGGCGAAAGCCACGATTCGTTCGCCCAGTACCAGCCGTAAAAGGATTTGTGGTGCGCGTATTTTTCGGCGAGCTCTTCCATCAAAAGCTCGCGCAGTTTCACGTTTTCCGACTTCATCAGCGTGCCGAAAGCGGTCTCGCCGATATAGTCGTTGGACATAAACAGTTTCATATCCAGTCTGTCGCAGGCGCACATCACGGTCTCGAGCGGGTCTTCCGCCGCCATATCGACCATCGGCGCGTAGCGCGATCTGAACACGGCGAGTCCGTCGAGCGCTACCGTGTTGCACATAACGATGTATTCCATGCCCGCGAAATGCAGGTCGGCGATAAGCGCCTCCCATTGCTTATCGGTGTATTCAAGGCAGGCGCCGTTCCAGTAATAGTGCCGTTTGTCTTTCCAGTAGATCGAAAACCAGGTGCCGGTTATGGGCTTTATACCGTTTGTCATAATAGATCTCCCTGCTTTCTTTTTTCTATAAGCAGATATTAGCATAACCCCGCCCCGTTGTCAATAGCGGCGCCATTTTTATATTGACTTTTGCGGCGTTTTGTGTTATAAGGGAATCGAACGATAACACAAGGAGGCAACTTATGAAAAAACTCAAACTCATATCACTCATCCTTGCGATACTGCTTACCGTTTCTCTGGCGGTTTCCTGCTCGAACGGCGGCAACGAAAATTCCGAACAGCCCGCCGGCGAAAGCAGCGCCGAACCGGCGTCCGCCGATGATTCCGTCCCCGGTGAATCTTCCGCCGAGGAAGTCTCGCGCGGGCCGCTCGACCATCTCGATGACCTCGCGCTCAACGGCGAGACGATAACGTTCCTTGTGGAAAACGGCGCGTCGAACTCATACGGTTCCGTCGAGATCATGCCCAACGAGGAAAGAGGCGCCGAGATCGCCGGTTCCGTGCTCGAAAGGAACAACCTCATAGAAGAAAAACTCGGCTGCACCATTGAAGAAATCCGCACCGACAATATGACGGCCGCTCTGCGCAACGCGGTGCTCGATATCCCGGAATTCGATATCGCCTGCCCGTACCTCACCACCGGCGCGCCCCTCATAATGGAAGACCTGTTCTTAAACCTGTACGATTATGACGATATCATCAATTTTAATGCCCCGTACTGGGATCAGAACGCCGACGAAGACCTTTCGCTGGGCGGCAAGCTGTATATGACCACCGGCGACTTTTCCTTACTGACGATGGACGTCACGCACATACTCATTTTCAACAAGAACCTTATCGCCAGCAACGGGCTCGAAAGCCCGTACGCGCTTGTCGAAAGCGGCGACTGGACGATGGATAAGATGCTCGAAATGGCGCGCGCCGTCACCAAGGACGACGACGGCGTGGAAGGGCTTTCGTACAAGGACACCATCGGGTTCTTCTATAACTGGAACTACGCCAACTCGCTCTATATCGCCTCCGGCGAAAAATTCGTCAAAAAGAACAGCGAAGGCATCCCCGAGCTCGCGTTCGCGGGCGAAAAGCAGGCCGCCGTCGCCAAAAAGGTCTACGATATTTTCCACGACGACAAGGTCCTTTACGACGAAGGCTTCAACGCTCAGGCGCAGGCAGACGGCTTTAAGGAATGCTACGCCGCCACGCGCGACCGTCTCGGCAACGACGGCGCCCTGTTTGTGAGCACCGCGCTTATCGAAGTGCTCAATATGGCGCAGTACGACTGCAATTTCGGTATGCTCATAACCCCGAAATATTCAAAGGACCAGGACAGATACTACACCTATATTTCGGTCATTTTCGCCACCGGCGTGGTCATCCCCGCAAGCCACCCCGAACCCGAAAAAGCCGCGCTGATGCTCGAAGCGCTCAACGCCGCTTCCACAAGCACCGTTAAATTCGATTACTACGAGCGTATACTCAAACTGCAGAAAGCGCGCGACCAGGAAGACAGCGACATGCTCGACCTCATCTTCTCGACCCGCGTCTACGACATCGGCTCCATCTTCAACTGGGGCGGCTGCCGCGATTTCATCGCGAACGTCTGCAACGGATCTTCGTTCAACTATACGTCTTCGCTCGAATCGGCGACAGGCAAGATGGAAAGCGAAATGCAGGATACGGTGGATTATTTCAGCGGAGACTGATTTTATTGCAAATCATGAAAAAAGCGGCGTTACGCCGCTTTTTTCTGTTGCATTCAACCGCAATAAGTGGTAAAATAGAAATAGATAAAAAAAGGAGGTGCGGTCATATGAAAAAAACGCTCGCGGCAACGCTTTTATGCGCGCTGCTTCTGTGCCTTTGCGCGTGCGAAAACAATGCGCCGCACGTCCACGAATACGCTTCGTCACGCGTGGAACCGGGCTGCGAAAGCGGCGGATATACCGTTTACCGCTGCAAATGCGGCGACGAATATATCGACGATTTCTCCGATCCGCTCGGGCACGAAAACGTGCTGCTTTCCCGCACCGAACCCACCTGCACCGAAAGCGGCAAAGTCTCGTATATGTGTCTGCGGTGCGGCAAACCGCTCGTGCAGACAATCCCCGCGAAAGGGCACGACATATCCGACCCCTCGTATTTCCTCATAAGCGGCAAGAAAGAGACCGTGTATTACGCGGGCGGAACTTGCAGAACGTGCGGCAAGACCGTGCGGGAACAGATCTGCACCGTCGGTTTCGGCGTCGTCGCCGGCGCGGAAGACACCGTCCCCGCTATCCACGGCGAAGGCGGCAAGATCGAAGTCAAGACCAAAGACGAACGCACGCTCTCGCTCAAGGCGATTCCGGGCAAATACCTGGAATTCTTAGGCTGGAGCGACGGCTCGGTCAAGCCCGAACGCAATTACGATATCAAAGGCGGCGATATTTACGCGCTTTTCGCGTATAAGGGCGAGCTGCCCGCCATAAGCGTCGTCACCGAAAACGGCGCGGGCGTCTACAGCCGCGACGAGTATTCCAAATGTACTATAAGCGTTATCGGCAGCGACGGATACGATTTTACCGGAGCGGAGGCAGGCATGCGCGTGCGCGGCAACGCCTCTTCCATGTACGGCGACGTGGAATGGATAAAGAAAAACAAGGTCCATTACCGCATTAAATTCGAAGAGCGCACGCCTATGCTGGGGCTCAACGGCGGCGCTGAATGCAAAAGCTGGGTGCTGCTGCGCGGCGACGGCAACTACCTGCGCGAACTCGCGCCGTTCTATCTGTTCCGCAATCTGTGCGACAAATACGTTTTCTGCCCGGACGTCACCTACGCCAAGCTGTTCGTCAACGGCGAATTTATGGGCGTTTACGAAGTCTGCGACCAGGTGCAGATCGACAAATACCGCATCGATATCCCCGAGCTCAAAGACGGCGACACTTCCATGGACGCGGGCTTTCTTATGGAGCTGGAAAACTATCCGCAGACCGCGTCGCATTATTTCGGGCTTTCGTTCGATAACGTGCGCCTCACCGATATGTACGGCGTTTCGCACACGGCGCGTTATGCGAACGTTTCGGTCAAATACGACGAGCTCACGAACGAACAGGTCAAGACGCTTGAAAAATACCTGAACAACGTCTACCGCATAATTTATAACGCAATTTTCAAAAGCAAATATTACAAGCTCAACGCCGCGCTCGATATAGTCGAAGCGCCCGAATTCACAAGCGCCGGCGAATGCATTTCCAACGTCATGGATCTCGACGCCGCCGCCGCGATGTATATAGTGGAAGAACTGGCGGCGGACAAAGACGTAGGGGTCGGGAGCTTCTTTATGTACGCCGACCTTTCGCTCGAATCGCCCGTGCTCACCTTCTGCGCGCCGTGGGACCTTTCCTGGGCGTTCGATACGAGCTACGGTTTCGATACCGAGCATTTCTGGGTGTCGGCGTGGCAGCCTCAGGAATTCATCAACTACGCAGGCAACCGCTCGTCCACATGGTATATCACGCTCTACCAGTGCGAGGAATTCCGCGAGATAGTTAAAGAAAAATGGCGCCGCATACGTTCCGACGGGACGTTTGACGCAATGCTGGAAATGCTGCCGGGATTTTCGCAAAACAATCCCGAAGATATAGCCGCCGAGCGAAAGCGCTGGGGGACCGGAGATCCGTCGAAAAGCGCGCAGCATCTGGAAGATTACCTTAAAAAACGCGCCGCGTGGCTCGACACTCAGTGGGGATGAAGAATATGGAAAACCGAAAAAAACCGTGCGCTTCGAACTGCGAAACGTGCGTGAATTACGATTATAACGAAGAGGCCGAATGCTACGAATGCCGCGTGTCGCTGGACGAGGACGAGATGATCAGATTCCTTTCGGATTCGTTCGCCGACTGCCCGTATTACGAGTATTACGACGAATACAAAATTGTAAAAAAACAGAATTGAGGCGTATTATGAAAAAAGCCGTAAGCATCATTCTCGCAGTCATACTTATGGTCTCGCTCGCCGCGTGCGGCGGGAGCGAAGAAAAGGAGCAGGAGGAAAGCGCTATGTCCCAAAACGAACAGAGCTCTGTCACGCCGGAGTCTTCCGCGGAAGAAAGCGTAGAAGAAAGTTTGGAAGAAAGCTCCGAAGAGGTTTCGGAAGAAAGCCCGTATATCGACGGCAAAAAGCTGCTTGTGTTCGGCGATTCCATCACCGCGCTGGGCTCGTGGGGGCGCACCGCCGCCGAACGGCTCAATATGTATTATTACAACGGCGCAATGGGCGGAATAACCTCCGCGCAGGGAATAGACAGATTCCCCGCGTTCGCCGCCAACCGCGGCGCGGATTATATAACGCTGCTGTTCGGGATGAACGATATGATAATGGTCGCCGCCGGCAAGCCGCGCGTCACGCCCGAGGAATTCGCCGAGAATATGAAGACTCTGGTGCAGATGGTCCGCGACTGCGGCGCCGAGCCCATTCTGCTCACCGCGAACCCGCTCGATCCGGGCAAGTTCTGGTCCGCGCAGGGGCAGAGCAAGAGTATGTACGAATCCGTGGGCGGCGATCCGCTCGCGTGGGAGGAAGTGTATAACGACGTGACCCGCCGCGTGGCGGAAGAGACCGGCGCGGCGCTTATAGATATGTTCGCCGCGTGCGATGGCGTGAACTACAACACGCTGCTTTCCGACGGCATACATCTCGCGGCCCGTGGCAACGCAATATTCGCCGATACGCTTGCCGGATGGTTCGAATCGCGTTACGAACACGACCCCGAAGCCCAAAAAGTTTCGGAAGAAGACACATATCTCGTGCTCGACGAAGGCAAGGCGAACATATGCGAGCTCGGCGCCGACGCCTGGTATACCGCCGACAAATCGCTGCTCACCATAAAGTCTTACGGCAACGCGCTGCATTTTTCCAACACCAACGGGCTGTGGCCTTACGCCGAAGGCGTTCCCGCCAACCCCGTTTCGGTATCGGTCAAGGACGGGTATCTGTATTACAACGTCTCCACCGGCGCCGTTAACGCCAGCATAATCCTGTTTTTCAACGGATCCACGCCTTCTGCGTATACCGAAGGCACTTACGTGGTGATAAACAGCCGAATCGGCGCGCAGTGCACCGAAGTCGGCGATATCGGCCCCAACCAGACTCTCAAGGGAAAGATAGCGCTTTCAAAGCTCGGCATCCCCGCGCAGAACGTCAAAGACGGCAGGGTGCTCGTCACCGGCGTCAAAGTCTATGTCGCGGGCAAGGCGTACGAGCAGGTCGTCATCCGCGAACTCGCGGTCGGCGTGGAATAAGGAATAAAACGCATACGGCTTTGCGCAAATAAACGCGCAAAGCCGTTTTTGCGCCGTTTTACCGAAAACGTTGTGCGTGTTGACGCATTTCGCGCGCAAAATCTGTGCAAAACGCAGAAAAAACCTGCGCGGGGGTTGACAAACCGGCGGCAATATGTTAACCTATATATGAAAATAGGGGAGGTATCCTCTTTCGCTTACAATTTGACAGGGGACACGGTTTATATAGTTTAAATTTCAGATTTAAACGCAAGCTCACACAACGCCACAACATACTATAGTTTTTCTATAGTAAAACCTTTAGGATGGTAATTATGAAAAAAACAATTTTTATTACGATCACGCTGTTGCTTGTCGCCGCGATAACCGTCGGCGTCGTCGTTTACGCAGTCGGCGGCAGTAAAAACGAAGACGAGCCCGTATCCGCCGCCGCAGTTGATAAAGAGGCGGAAAATAAAAACGTCGGTCCCGACGCGGCGAATGAGCCGGAACCCGATCCCGCAGGACCCGCCGTCGTTTCGCTCGAAGAATACTGGGCAAAACTCAAAGCGGAACGAGTCGGCGAGCCGTTCACGCTCGAAGAGATCTATCTGCTTTGCGCGGAGCTGTTCAAAACGGAATGCAGCATCAAATTCACCGCCAACGATTGCGTCCTGTACTTTTTGGGAGAGTATTCCGAATATGGTTTATCGGCGGAGAAAATGATCGTTACGGCACCCGCGAACGTGGCGGAAGACGATATTTACGCTGTTTTTCTGGCTGTTTTGGATCTGTGCTTTGACGAGTGCACAAACGATGACGGACAGAGAGCCAAGTTTTTCCTTTTGAATAACACGAATTCCATATGGACGCCCGATTATGTTTTTTCTTCCAATTATGGGGATTTCGGGTATGAAACTTTTTCGGATTATTATTACGGTCGGCAAAAAGAAGAACGCGGCATTCATATTTATGCTATCCGTTTCGACCAAAAGATGATAACAAATCTGTATACACCGGGTGTCAGAACCAACTTGTATGAAGAATACAAAGCCGCAGCCATCGCGAACGGCGTAAATATCAAATAAAAGTCAATACCATTCACCCGTTGCGGGCGCGTAAAACACGCGCCCGCTTTTTGTTTTATCGCTGTTCGCCGCCGTTTAGTGCGTGGGGAAAAAGCAAAACGCCGTATGCGAAAAAATTCCTCAAAAACTCTTTATTTTTTTACAAAAACGTGTTATAATAAAAGACTGATAAAAAATCGGAAAAAAGGAGGTCTTGCAGAGAATGGATCATTTTGAACTCGTTTCGGAATACGCGCCCACCGGCGACCAGCCTCAGGCGATAGAAAAGCTCACGGAAGGCGTGCTCAAAGGATATTCCGACCAGGTGCTTCTGGGCGTGACCGGCTCGGGCAAGACTTTCACCATGGCTAACGTAATAGCCAACGTCAACAAGCCCACGCTGGTGCTGGCGCACAACAAGACCCTGGCGGCGCAGCTGTGTTCGGAATTCAAGGAATTCTTTCCCAACAACGCCGTGGAATACTTTGTGAGCTATTATGATTATTATCAGCCCGAAGCGTACGTCCCCGGCAAGGATATATATATAGAAAAAGACGCTTCCATAAACAAGGAAATAGACAAGCTGCGCCATTCGGCGACCTCGGCGCTGTTCGAACGGCGCGACGTCATAATCGTTTCGTCGGTGTCGTGCATTTATTCGCTGGGCGACCCGGAAGAGTATCAGCGCCATATGGTCGCGCTGTACGCCGGGCAGAATATTTCGCGCGACGACGTCATAAAACGGCTCGTCGCCATACAGTACAACCGCTGCGATATCGATCTCGACCGCAACACGTTCCGCGCGCGCGGCGACACGCTCGAGATATTTCCTTCCAACACTTCCACCGACGCGGTGCGGGTGGAATTCTGGGGCGACGAGATAGAACGCATCTCGGTGATAAACACCGTCACGGGCGAAGCCGTTACGCGGCTCAAGAACATAGATATCTGGCCCGCCAGCCACTACGTGACCGGCGCGGAACGCCGCGAAAAAGCGTTAAGGGAAATAGAAAGCGAAAAAGCCGAACGCGCCGCCTGGTTCGAAGAACAGGGAATGTACGTGGAGGCGCAGCGCATCACCGAGCGCGTCAATTACGATATAGAGCAGATCCGCGAGATCGGCTACTGTTCGGGCGTGGAAAACTATTCGCGCATACTTTCGGGCAGGGCTCCCGGCTCCACGCCTTACACGCTGCTCGATTATCTGCCCGCCGATTATCTTATGTTCATCGACGAAAGCCACGTCACGGTGCCGCAGGTCCGCGGTATGTCGCGCGGGGACACGGCGCGCAAGAAGAATCTTATAGATTACGGATTCCGCCTGCCTTCGGCGTACGACAACCGCCCGCTCAAGTTCGACGAGTTCCTCAAAAAGAAAGGGCAGACCATATACGTTTCGGCCACTCCCGGCGACTTTGAAAAAGAGCGCTCTTATCAGATCGCCGAACAGATCATACGCCCGACCGGTCTGCTCGACCCCGAGATCGAAGTCCGCCCCGTCAAAGGGCAGATCGACGACCTTATGGGCGAGATCCGGACGCGGTCCGAACGCGGCGAGCGAGTGCTCGTCACCACGCTTACCAAGCATATGGCGGAAGACCTTTGCGATTATTTGGAAAACTACGGCATAAAGTGCCGCTATATGCATTACGACATAGAGACGATCGAGCGCATGGAAATACTGCGCGACCTTAGAAAAGGCGAATTCGACGTGCTCATAGGCATAAACCTGCTGCGCGAAGGGCTCGACCTGCCCGAAGTGTCGCTCGTCGCGATAATCGACGCCGACAAAGAAGGATTCCTGCGCAGCGAATCTTCGCTTATCCAGACGATAGGCAGAACGGCGCGCAACGTCAACGGCAAGGTCATAATGTACGCCGACACGGTCACGGGATCCATGGAAAGGGCGATACGCGAGACCGAACGCCGACGCCGCATACAGGATTCGTACAACAAGGCGCACGGTATCATTCCCAAGACCATAGTAAAGGATATCCGCATGCCGCTCGCCGTTTCGGCGGCCGAAGAGATCAAAGAGGTGGACACCGGCAAGCTCACGGCTGCGGAACGCAAGAAGCTCATCGATAAACTTACCAAGGATATGAAACAGGCGGCAAAAGAACTGGATTTCGAATCCGCCGCCGTGCTCAGAGACCGCATAAAGCGGCTGATGTGAGGCAGATATGGCAGAAAACATCGTAATTAAAGGCGCGCGCGTGCACAATCTCAAAAACGTTTCGCTCACGCTCCCGCGCGACAAATTCATAGTCATGACCGGTCTTTCGGGCTCGGGAAAATCTTCGCTGGCGTTCGACACGCTCTACGCCGAAGGCCACCGCCGCTTTGTGGAATCGCTTTCGTCGTACGCGCGGCAGTTCCTGGGACAGCTCGACAAACCCGACGTCGACGTCATAGAAGGGCTTTCGCCTTCTATTTCCATAGACCAGAAATCCACCGTGCGCAACCCGCGTTCTACCGTGGGCACGGTCACCGAGATCTACGACTATCTGCGCCTGCTCTACGCCAACATCGGCGTTCCGCATTGCCCTATATGCGGCGAAGTGATAGACCAGCAGAGCGTGGACGAGATAGTGGATCACGTGCTGGAATTGGAAGACGGCACGCGGTTTATGGTGCTTTCGCCCGTGGTGGCGGACAAAAAAGGTCTGCACGACAAAGTCATAGACGACGCCCGCCGCGCCGGTTACGTGCGCGTGCGCGTTGACGGACTGATGTACGACATAGGCGAAAAGATAGAGCTGGACAAAAACAAAAAGCACAATATAGACGTGGTGGTCGACCGTCTCGTTATGGACCGCGAAAAGATACGCTCGCGCCTGACCGACAGCATAGAGACCGCATCCAACCTTTCGGAAGGCATAGTGAAGATACTCGTCATCCTGCCGGACGGCGAGGAAGACGAAACGGTATATTCGCAGAACTATGCGTGCAAGACGCACGGCGTTTCTATAGGCGAACTCACGCCGCGTATGTTTTCGTTCAACGCGCCCGCCGGCGCGTGCGAGGCGTGCCAGGGGCTGGGGGAATCGTACGTGCCTTCGCCGGAAAAGATAATCCCCGACAAAACGCGTTCGCTGTTCAACGGCGCCATATTCGTCAACGGGTTCAAATCCATAGAGCCGGGCTCGTATTCGGGCAATTTCTTCAATATGCTGGGCAAGTTCTACGGTTTCGATATCCACACGCCCATCAAGGACTACAGCCCGGAAGCGTATAACGTGCTTCTTTACGGCAATATCCGCAACACGGGCGGAAGGCGGCGCGCTTTCGGCGAGCCCAAGCACGAAGGCGTCGTTACGACCATCAAGCGCCGCTACGAGCAGTGCGCCGACATGGAGCAGCGCGCCTACTACGAGGAATTTATGGAAAACATCCCATGCCCGGTATGCGAAGGGATGCGGCTAAAAAAGGAGTCGCTCGCCGTCACCGTGGGAGGACTCAACATAATGGAACTCTGTCTGCTCACCGTGAGCAAGGCGCTCGATTTCTTCGAAAACCTCAAACTCACACCGACCGAGCAGAAGATTTCCAAAGAGATAATCAAAGAGATCAAAGCGCGGCTGGGATTCCTTAACGCCGTGGGGCTCGAATACCTCACGCTCGCACGGGCCGCCGGTTCGCTTTCGGGCGGCGAAGCGCAGCGCATACGGCTCGCCACGCAGATCGGTTCGGCGCTCGTGGGCGTTATGTATGTGCTCGACGAGCCGTCGATAGGCCTTCACCAACGCGATAACGGCAAACTCATTGCCACGCTCAAACGCCTGCGCGACCTCGGCAACACGGTCATAGTCGTGGAACACGACGAAGAGACCATGCGCGAAGCCGATTATATAGTGGATATCGGCCCCGGCGCCGGGGTCCACGGCGGTGAAATCGTCTGCGCGGGGACGCCTGACGAAGTCGCGTCATGCACAAGATCCGTCACCGGCGATTTCCTTTCGGGCCGCAGAAGCATCGCGGTCCCGGATATCCGCCGCAAAGGGAACGGACTGTTCCTCACCGTGCGCGGCGCGCGCGAGAATAACCTCAAAAGTATCGACGTGCAGTTCCCGCTCGGCTGCTTTGTCTGCGTCACGGGCGTGAGCGGATCGGGCAAATCGTCGCTCGTCAATTCGGTGCTGTACAAGGCGGCGGCGCGCGCGCTGGGCCGCTATTCGGTGCTGCCGGGCAAGCACGACGGGCTCGAAGGGATCGAAAACATAGACAAAATCATAAGCATAGATCAGTCGCCCATAGGGCGCAATCCGCGTTCGAACCCCGCGACCTACACCGGGATGTTCACCGACATCCGTTCCATCTTCGCCTCCACGCCCGAAGCGCGTGCGCGCGGTTACAAGGACGGCAGGTTTTCGTTCAACGTCAAGGGCGGCAGATGCGAATCGTGCGAAGGCGGCGGCACCATAGCAATAGAAATGCATTTCCTGCCCGACGTCTACGTCACCTGCGACGTCTGCAAGGGCAAACGCTATAACCGCGAAACGCTGGAAATCAAATACAAAGGCAAATCCATTTACGACGTGCTCGAAATGACCGTGGACGAGGGTCTGGAGTTCTTCAAGAACTATCCTTCGCTTTACCGCAAGCTTTCCACGCTTCAGGAAGTCGGTCTGGGTTATATCAAGATCGGCCAGCCCGCCACCACGCTTTCGGGCGGCGAAGCGCAGCGCGTCAAGCTCGCCACCGAGCTTTCGCGCCGTTCAACGGGGAAAACGCTGTATATACTCGACGAACCGACCACCGGTCTGCATTCCGCCGACGTCGAAAAGCTGGGAGAAGTGCTGCAGAAACTGGTCGATGCGGGCAACACCGTGGTAGTCATCGAACACAATCTCGACCTCATAAAGACAGCAGACTATATCATAGATCTGGGGCCCGAAGGCGGCGAAAACGGCGGCAGAGTCATCGCGTGCGGGACGCCCGAACAGGTCGCGCAGTGCGAAGGATCCGCCACCGGCGAATATCTTAAAGGGGTGCTTGAAAAGAAATGATAAAGGACGAATACCTGCCCTTGCTCAAAAAAGTCGAACGCCCCGGCAGATACACCGGCGGCGAATTCGGCTGCACTTACAAAGACAAAAACGCGGTCGATCTGCGTATGTGCTTCTGCTTTCCCGACACCTACGAGATCGGCATGTCCAATCTCGGCGTCAAGATACTTATGCACTGCCTGAACAAGCTCGACTTTCTGTGGTGCGAACGCGCCTACGCCCCGTGGGACGATATGGAAAAGCTTCTGCGCGAAAACAAGCTCCCGCTTTACGCGCTCGAAAGCGGCGATCCGCTCTGCGAATTCGACATAGTGGCGTTCACGCTGCAGTACGAGCTTTCGTACACCAACGCCGTCAATATGCTCGACCTCGCGGGAATACCGTGGTATTCCGCCGAACGCGGCGAAGACGATCCGCTCGTCATAGGCGGGGGTCCGTGCGCGTATAATCCCGAACCCGTGGCGGAGTTTTTCGACCTGTTTTCAATAGGCGAAGGCGAAGAGCATCTGTGCGAAATCGCGTCGCTCTACCGCGAATGCCGCAAAAAGGGAATGAAAAAGGCGGAATTCCTGCGGCTCGCCTCGCACATAAAAGGCACTTACGTCCCGTCGCTGTACGACGTCGAATACAATGAAGACGGAACGGTCAGATCGATCGCGCCTAAGTACGAAGACGTCCCCGCGGTGGTCGAAAAGCGGATAATCGGCGATCTCGACAAGGCGCCGTTCCCCGCGGCGTTCGAAATGCCGTATATAGAAGCCGTGCACGACCGAGTCACGCTCGAAGTGTTCCGCGGCTGCATACGCGGCTGCCGTTTCTGCCAGGCGGGGATGGTCTACCGCCCCTACCGCGAAAAATCGGTCGACGTGCTGGACGAATGCGCGCGGCAGAGCATAGCCGCCACCGGCTACGACGAAATGTCGCTCGCGTCGCTTTCGATATCCGATTATTCGCATATAGACGAGCTCGTCGACAGGCTGCTTTCCTGGACCGAGGAGAAAAAAGTGGGGCTTTCGCTGCCTTCTATGCGTATCGACGCGTTCTACGCCGAGCTTATGAAAAAGGTGATGTCGGTGCGCAAATCGGGGCTGACGTTCGCCCCCGAAGCGGGCACCCAGCGGCTCCGCGACGTCATAAACAAAAACGTGACCGAAGAAGAGATACTCCGCTCCTGCCGTATGGCTTTCGAAAACGGAAGGCAGAACGTAAAACTTTACTTTATGAACGGGCTCCCCACCGAGACCGACGAAGACATAACCGGCATAGCAAAGCTCGCCGGCAGCATAATAGGCGAATTCGGCGGCAGGGCGGTGGGCGTCACCGTGTCGGTTTCGTGCTTCGTGCCCAAGCCGTTCACGCCGTTCCAGTGGGAAGCGCAGGACACCGTGGAAGAGCTGAAGCGCAAGCAGCAGCTTCTGAGAAGCGAGATAAGGTCGCGCAAGATAACATATAACTACCACACCGCCGAAGTTTCGCATTTGGAAGGCGTGTTCGCGCGCGGCGACAGAAGGCTTTGCAAAGCGGTCGCCGAGGCGGTGAGGCGCGGTCAGCGCTTTGACAGCTGGGACGAATTCTTTTCCGCCGAAAACTGGCACGACATATTCGCAACCGTCGGCATAGACGAATCTTTCTACGCCAACCGCCGCCGCGAATATGGCGAAATCCTGCCGTGGGATCACATTTCGTGCGGGGTGAGCAAGCGGTTTTTGATAAACGAAAGCGAAAAGGCGCGTCGCGGCGAGACTACGCCCGACTGCCGCACCAAATGTTCGGCTTGCGGCGCCAATCAGCTTGGAGGTGAAAGACGGTGCTGCCGGTAAGAGTTTTCTTCAAAAAACAAGGCGTCGCCGCCTATATCTCGCATCTCGACCTTCAGCGCACGGTGTTCCGCGCCATACTTCGCAGCGGCGTCCGCCCGTGCTATACCGAAGGTTTCAACCCCCATATCAAGCTGGCGTTCGCCGTATCGCTTTCGGTGTATCAGGAAAGCGAATGCGAGATATTCGATTTCTTTACGGAAGACGATCTGAGTTACGATGAGATCACGGCAAGGCTGAAAGCGTCTTTCCCCGAATGCCTCGAAGTCATCCGCGCCGCTGCGCCGGTGAAGAAAGCGAGCGAGCTCGCGCTCGCCGATTACAGAGTCGATCTTTATACTTCAAAAAGCGCCGATGAAATAAAAGAAGCGCTTTCGGGCAGTATAAACGTGGTGAAAAAGTCCAAAAAAGGCGACACTCTGACCGATATTTCGCCGCTTATACGCTCTATGCGGTTCGAGCAGACAGGACTCGGCGTGCGGATGTATATCCGCTGCGCGTGCGGGAGCGGGGAACACCTCAATCTGCGGTATCTTACCGACTATCTGGGCGGTATGATAACCGACAGCCGCGTGACTCGCACCGCGCTGCTCACGTCTGACGGCGAAGCGCTTGTGTGAAAAAGCAAAAATGCGCGCCCGGGCGCGCAAAAAAACTTGCAATATTAAATTGGTGATGTTATAATGAAAAAGAGATACCTGTCGGTTTTTGCCGCGGCGCTGGCGTTATGCCTGCTTTTGTGTGCCTGCGGAAACGGCGGCGACGTTTCGGAAGAGGTATCGGAACCGGTTTCGGAACTTCCCGCCGAAAGCGAAGAAGAGTCTTCGCAGACCGAATCGAGCTCCGTTCAGGAGCCCGACGAGCGCGAACTGTTCCTCGCCGAGGCACGATCGCTGCTGGAGCGCGATTCGTATTACACCGAACTGCTCATAACGGCCGGCGTGCTCGCGCGCGACAACGCGCCGGAAGACAAATACGCGTCCCACACCGTGTCGCCGCAGAACCGCTATTACCTTTCGCAGCCGCTTAAAGACGAACTCGCGGCGGTATATACGCCGGAAGGAATGGAAGAATTCGCTTCTTACCCGGATTACGGCGTAAAGTTCGCGGATCTCACGGGCGAGATCGCGAAATATTCGCACCACTTCGACCCCGCTCCGCCGCTGACCCCGTTATATGAAAGCGCGTATTTAAAAGAATTCGGCGAAAACTCCGCGGTGCTCGCGATCCCGGATATTTCGGGCGAGGAGCACGAAGTGTCGTTCACGCTCACGGACGAAGGCTGGCGGCTCGACCGCGCGTACTTCTTCGCGTGCCGCGGCAGCGGATATCATCCGCTTTTCACCACTATGAACGTCGGCAGCGCTTCGGCGATACGCGGCAGGTGCCTTCTTATAAACGTGTTCATTTCGGACGGCGAATCCGAATGGAACGATAAAGACGTAGAAGAAACGTTAGGCAAAGTGCGCGCCGCCGCGGATTTTATAAGCCGTTTCGCCGCCGAATACGGAGGCGACGCGGAATTCATAGTGAGTTCGGCCGCCGCGTCGCCGCGCTTGAGCACCGCCGAAAAACTGCCCGATTCGCCCGAAGGGTTCGTGCGCATAGACCTGCTTTTCGGAACTACCGTGTTCGGCAGTCTGCAGAATTATATACAGGAATATTACGATTTGGGCGTATACGATAACTACTGCGTGCTCCTGCATCTGAACAAACCGGGCAGGTCGTACGCGCTGGAATGCGACACGGACGATTTCGACTGGGAATCGTATTCCTGCGAACGCGCGGTATTCTACCGCAGCGAGGACAAGAAATACGAATACTACTGCAGCGAGGCGACTTACGCGCACGAGCTGCTCCACCTTTTCGGTGCGACCGATCTTTACGGCGAAAACGTCACGCGGGAAACTTCGGACGTGCTTGCGCATTATTATCCCAACGACATCATGTCTGCGGTCGGGAACGATATAGAGCTTTACGGCATATCGCCCTTCACCGCTTATCTCACCGGTATCACAGACGCGCTCCACGAACAGTTTGCGAGTCTTTCGGATAACTGAAAACAAAACAGAAAGGACCGTTGTTATGTATAAAAGAGTTCTTATCAAGCTTTCCGGCGAGGCGCTTTCGGGCGACGGCAATATCCTTAAAGGCGAATTCCTGCAAAAAGTGGCGCATCAGATCAAGCGCTGCGTGAACGCGGGCGCGAGCGTCGCCGTCGTCGTGGGCGGCGGAAACATCTGGCGCGGCGCAAGGCAGAGCGGGGTCAACGTCACCCGCTTCAAAGCCGACCATATGGGCATGCTCGCCACGCTCATCAATTCTATTGCGATGCAGGACTACATAGAGCAGGAAGGGCTCAAAGCCAAAGTGCTTTCGGCGGTCCCCATGGAGCAGTTCTGCGAACCTTACAGCCAGCAGCGCGCGCGCGACTTGCTTGACGAAGGTTACGTCGTGCTGTGTTCCTGCGGAGTGGGGTATCCGTATTTTTCGACCGACACGGGCGTGGTGCTCCGCGCCGCCGAACTCGGCATGGACATAGTGCTTTCGGCAAAATCGGTCGACGGCGTATACGATAAAGATCCCCGCAAGTTCCCCGACGCCGTCCGCTACGACAAAGTCAGCTACGACACCATACTAAAAAACGGGCTCGCCGTTATCGACCTTACTTCCGCCGCGCTTGCGCGTGAAAACGGCATAAAGATGCTGCTGTTTTCGCTCGCCGACCCCGAAAACATCTACCGCGCGGTGAAAGGCGAAAAGATAGGCACGGTAATAGAATAAATTCATAAGCCAAAAATAAACATAAATTACGGGAGGAAGAAACAATGAAGCTCGACACCAAAGAATTTGAAGAAAAGATGCAAAAGACCATCAAAGTGCTCGAAGACGACTACGCGTCCGTACGCGTCGGCCGCGCTTCCGCACGCATACTCGATAAAGTCAAGGTCAACTATTACGGCACTCCCACCGATCTTTCCAGCGTCGCCAACATCAAAACGCTCGACGCCAGAACGCTTGCCATCACCCCGTGGGAATCCAACCTCATCAAAGACATCGAAAAAGCCATCAACGCCGCCGATATCGGCATCAATCCGCAGAACGACGGCAAGACGATACGCCTCTGCTTCCCGCCCCTCACCGAAGAGCGCAGAAAAGAGCTGACCAAGCAGTGCTCCAAGATGGGCGAAGACGCCAAGGTCGCGCTCCGCAATATCCGTCAGATCGCCAACAAAAAGATCAAAGATATGAAGAACTCCAAGGAAATGACCGAGGACGAGCAGACCGCTTCCGAAAAGAGCGTCCAGGAACTCACCGACAAGTATATCAAAGAAGTCGACGTGGTCGTCGCCAAAAAGAACAAGGATATACTCGAAGTATAATGAAAGATAACCAGACGCTGCCCGCGCATATAGCCGTCATAATGGACGGCAACGGCCGCTGGGCGGGCAAACGCCTGCTTCCGCGGACCGCGGGCCACGCGGCGGGGCTCAAACGCTTCGCCGAGATCGCCGAGATATGTTCGGATATAGGCGTGAAATACCTCACGGTATACGCCTTTTCCACCGAAAACATCAACCGCTCCGCCGAGGAGGTCAGCGGTCTGTTTTCGCTCGCCTATAAGGCGATAGATACATATATCGAAAAGCTGCTCAAAAAGAACATCCGCGCAAAGGTCATAGGCGACGTGTCTATGATCGGCGACTCGCTTCTGCAAAAGATACGCGCCGCCGAACAAAAGCTCAAGGACTGCACCGGAATGACGCTCTGCATAGCGTTCTGCTACGGAGGCAGGCACGAGCTCGCGCAGGCGGCGAACGCCGCACTCGCCGCGGGCGAAAGGGAATTCGACGACGGAACGCTGGGCAGGTATCTCTATACCGCCGGCGTCCCCGATCCCGACCTGCTCATCCGCACGGGCGGCGAAAAGCGGCTTTCCAACTTTTTGCTGTACCAGTGTGCGTACAGCGAACTGTATTTCTGCGACACGCTGTGGCCGGATTTCGACAGATCCGAGCTTATGGCGGCGATAGAAGATTATTCAAAACGTAAAAGAAGATTTGGCAGGTGACGTTATGATAAAACGCATCATCACCGCCGTTGTGGCGCTCGCGTTGTTTTTCCCGGTGCTGTGGTTTTCGCACACCGTTGCTTTTCCCATCGTGCTGGCTCTGCTTTCGTGCATAGCCGTGTGGGAGCTTTTCGGCTGCACCGGCACGCGCAGGAGCTATACGCTGTTCGGCGTTTCGCTGCTGCTCGCGGCGGGAGTGCCGTTCGCGGCGCGGTATCTTCCCGCGCTGCTGCCCGCGTGCGCGGGACTGCTGCTTTGCGCGGTCCTCGTCGCCGAGGTGCTCGATTACGAAAGATTCGAAAGCAAAACGCTGGGCGTAACTTTCGCCCAGGCTGCCGCCGCGATCTTCGGAATAGGGCTCATTGTGCTCGTCCGCGACCGCGAACCCACGCGCTATCTGCTCATTTTCGTCGCGGCGTGGGTCACCGACACGTTCGCCTACTTCAGCGGAATGCTGTTCGGCAAACGCAAGCTCTGCCCGCATATCTCGCCAAAAAAGACCGTCGCCGGCGCGATCGGCGGCGTGCTTGGATGTATCGCCGGCTTTGTCGTTTTCGGCGTCATCTGCAACTGTGCGCTGGGTCAGGACCATCAGCTGTGGCTGCTGGCGCTTATCGCGATACCGCTTTCGATAGCGGGCCAGTTCGGCGACCTTGCGGCGTCGGTAGTCAAGCGCAATTTCGAAGTAAAGGATTACGGCAATCTGTTCCCGGGGCACGGAGGCGTGCTCGACAGGTTCGATTCCATCATACTTATAACGCTCGTCGCGTTCATACTTACGGAGCTCGAGATCATATGCTGAAAAAGACCGTCGCCGTCCTGGGATCCACCGGATCGGTGGGAACGCAAACGCTTCAGGTGGCAAAACACCTGGGCTATAACGTGTGCGCGCTGACCGCGCACGGCAATTACAAACTGCTTGAAATACAGGCGAGGGAATTCTGCCCGGATTCCGTGTGGATCGGCGAAGATAATTATGTAAACTTAAAGACCGCGCTTGCGGATACCCGTATCAAGGTGCTCACCGGCGAAAACGCGCTGTGCGAGCTCGCGCGCGACGCAAAGTGCGATATAGTGTGCAACTCGCTTTTAGGGCTCAGCGGGCTTCTGCCCACCCTCGCCGCGATCGAAGGCGGACACGACATAGCGCTTTCCAACAAAGAAGTGCTCGTCGCGGGCGGCAGCATAGTCACCGCGCGCGCAAAGGAAAAGGGAATAAAGATACTTCCCGTCGACAGCGAGCATTCAGCCATCTTTCAGTGTATGGGCGGCAGAAAGCCGAGCAGAATATACTTAACGGCGTCCGGCGGTCCGTTTTACGGAAAAGACGCCGGCTTTTTGAAGACGGTCACGCCGCAGATGGCGCTGGCGCACCCCAACTGGAATATGGGCGCCAAGATCACGGTCGATTCTGCCACGATGATGAACAAAGGGCTGGAGATCATAGAAGCCGTGTGGCTTTTCGGCGTAAAGCCGCAGGACATAGAAGTGCTCGTCCACCGCGAAAGCATAGTGCATTCGATGGTCGGGTTCGAAGACAACAGCGTTATCGCGCAGCTCGCGCTGCCCGATATGCGCCTTTGCATTCAGTACGCGCTCACTTATCCCGACCGCGTGCCGTCGCTCACGCCCGCGCCCGATCTGTGCGAATTGGGCAGCTTGACGTTCTCCAGGCCCGATACCGAAACGTTCCCGCTGCTGGAACTCGCCCGCAGGGCGATCGAAAAGGGCGGCTCAATGCCCGCCGCTATGTCGGGCGCCAACGAAGAGGCGGTGGCGCTGTTTTTGAAAGGTGCCATTGGATTCACCGATATTTTCACGCTCGTGAGCGAGGCGGCTTACGGCGTGCCTTTCTGCGCGTCTCCCGACGTCTGCGATCTGCGCGAAGCGGACCGCGCGGCGCGGGAATACGTGCTTTCCGCCTGCAAAAGGAGATAATTATGTTAACCAATATCTTTTCGTCCGTATGGACAATTCTCGTGACGATCTTCATTTTCGGGATCCTTATAACGATACACGAGCTCGGCCATTATCTGGTGGCGCGCGCGTTCAAGGTTGGCATACGCGAATTTTCCGTGGGCATGGGGCCCGCCATACACACCTGGAAATGCAAGACCAATAAAGTTTCCATACGCTGGCTGCCTATAGGCGGCTACGTTTCGATGGTGGGCGAAAACCCCGACGAAGAGCCCGAACCCGAAGACGAAGGCAAAGCGGGGCTCAACACCAAACCGATCTGGCAGCGCATACTCGTGGTGCTCGCCGGTCCGCTTACGAATATACTTTTCGCGTTTGTGGTCATGGCGCTGCTCGTCACTTTTATGCCTTCCAACCGCATAGGCAGCACGATAATCGCCGAATTTTCGGCTGATTCCGCAACTCAGGCGGCGGGGCTTGCGCCCGGCGACGAGATCGTCGCCATCGACGGCACCGGCGTGCACGTGTTCAACGATATCAACTATCTCGTGGCGCTCCGCGGCAGGAACCCGCTCGACGTAACGGTCATTAGGAACGGCGACGAGATAGTTATCAAAAACGTGCAGTTTCCCGAATCGGTCAGCGGCGGCGTCGCGATGGGCGATATAGATTTCAAGGTCTACGCCGCTAACAAGACGTTCGGCGAAGTCCTGCATCAGGCGTTCTGGCAGCCGGTCTCCATAGTCAAAATGACCGTCGAATCGCTCTTCCGCGCCGTGCGCGGCGAATACGGCTGGGCGGCGGTCTCGGGGCCCGTGGGCGTGGGCGAGCAGATAGGCGAAGTCATAAGCGCCACCAGAAATTTCGGCGATACCATCATAAGTCTTGTTATGATGGCGGTGCTCATTTCGGTGAGCCTGGGCATATTCAACCTGCTTCCCATACCCGTGCTCGACGGCGGACACATACTGTTTTACGTTATCGAACTCATACGCGGCAAACCCATGAAGCCCAAGACCGAGGCGGCCATCAACACCGCTTTTATGATACTGCTTCTGGGGTTTATGCTGTTCGTTACCGTCAAAGACGTGGTGGGGCTTTTCTGATGAAAAACACAAAGGCAGTAAAGATCGGCAATATTCTTATCGGCGGCGGCAATCCTGTCGCCGTTCAATCTATGACAAACACCGACACCGCCGACCGCGCTTCAACTCTGCGGCAGATAAAGCGGCTGGAGCGCGCAGGGTGCGAAATAGTGCGTTTTACCGTGAACACGTTTGACGCGGCAAAGAATATCGCGTATTATAAAGAACATACCTCAGTCCCGCTCGTTGCGGATATCCATTTCGATTACAAGCTCGCGCTCGAATCCGCCGCCGCCGGCATAGACAAGATACGCATCAACCCCGGCAACATAGGCGGCGCCGACCGGGTGAAAAAGGTGTGCGATACCTGCCGCCTTCACAATATCCCCATCCGCGTGGGCGTCAACGGCGGC
>DBXS01000026.1:0-4861 GCA_002310055.1 Clostridiales bacterium UBA1206
CGTACCGAGCATATGTTCTTCAACGGCGACAGGATAAAAGCCATGCGCGAGATGATCGTCGCTTCGAATTCCGAACAGCGCAAGAAAGCGCTCGATAAGCTCCTTCCCATGCAGAGAAGCGACTTTGAAGGAATATTCAGAGCGATGAACGGTTATCCCGTCACCATACGCTTCCTCGATCCGCCTCTTCACGAATTCCTGCCCAACGACGACAAGGATATCAAAGAGCTTGCGCTCAATATGGGTATCACCTATGACGATCTCAAAGCAAAGGTCGTTTCGCTGCACGAAACCAACCCGATGATGGGCCACAGAGGCTGCCGTCTCGCCGTCTCGTTCCCCGAGATCTACGAAATGCAGACACGCGCGGTCATCGAAGCCGCCATCAACGTCAACCGTACGCTCGGAATGGCGATAGAACCCGAGATCATGATCCCGCTTGTGGGCGATGTAAACGAACTCAGATACGTCAAGAAGATCGTCACCAAGACCGCCGACGACATCATAGCCGAAGCCAACGTCACTATGCATTATAAAGTCGGTACGATGATCGAGATCCCGCGCGCAGCCGTCACGGCTGATCAGATCGCCACCGAAGCCGAGTTCTTCTCGTTCGGTACCAACGACCTCACTCAGATGACGTTCGGTTTCTCGCGCGATGACGCTGCCAAGTTCCTTGAGGATTATTACGCAAAGCGCATTTTCGAATCCGACCCGTTCGCAAAACTCGATACCGTCGGCGTCGGTTCGTTCATCAAGCTTGCATCCGATCTCGGCAGAAAGACCCGCCCAGATATCAAGCTCGGTATCTGCGGCGAACACGGCGGCGATCCCGCCAGCGTGGAATTCTGCCACAACGCCGGCCTCACCTACGTTTCCTGCTCGCCGTTCCGCGTTCCCATAGCGCGCCTCGCGGCCGCTCAGGCAGCTATAAAAGAAATGCATAAATAAGCTTTTATGCGGTAACAATACAGCCCCGTTACTTTACGGGGCTGTTTTTTTGCGTAAGAAGACCCCGCACCGAAAAACGGTACGGGGTAACGATCAAATTATATGATTTAAACGTTTTCTCATTTGAAAAGGTTCTTGAGTTCCTCAAAGGTAACGGACTGAGCGTTTTCGGGTTCTTTGGGGAAATCCGCGCACTTTTCGACGGTTATCTTTATGTTGCCCAGATCGTGGGTGACGAGGATCTTGTCGTACGAATACGTTTCGGGATTATAATGATCGTAATCGTATTCCATATCTTCAAACGAAACGAGAGTCAGCGCGACGGAAACGTCATTATAATCGAGAAGTGCATTGAGCGTGTACTGGTCGATGACTTTTACGGTAAGGGCTTTGGTGCTCTTGATATAATCGACTTTAAAAGCGGTGATGTCGTCCTGGCTGCCGGTGATGACGGCGGGGAGCGAAAGGACGAGCTTGCCGTGGAATTCGTCGTCAGTCTTGTCGACGATCCATTTGACGGCTGCGTTCATTTTAGTGTTGCCGGTTTCGAGCTGGATCGTCATATCGGCGTTGTTGGTAAGCTTGCAGTCTTCGGGATAATTGAGAGTCATAAGGATTTTGGCGTTTTGAATATCCAGATCCAAAGAGCTTTCGGGGGTCGCCGCAAAGTCAAGCGTGAAGATGCTTCTTACGGGGAGACCGGTCTCGGCGTCAACGTAATCGTCGGTTTTGGCGGTGAAGACCACGCCGAGCTGATTGAACATATCTATGAGATCCTGCGCGGTGTAGTTCTTTACTTCTTCGGGGAGGGTATCGCCTTTGACGTAATCCTTGAAAAGGTCGAACATCGAATTGATGAGTTTTTCGACGCCGGCGTTATTCAAGGTCTCGGTGGTGTGGATGCACTTGACCGATTTGCCGTATGCGTCGATCTTTTCGGTGGCAACGTCGGAGTTCAGGGTATCTTCGATAGCGGAAGTGAACTTTTCGACAAACTCTAAAGCTTCGGATTCGTCTTTCACGTCGACTTCGATAGGTTGAGCGCTCTCGTAATCAGCGTACGATCCGATATATTCGCTCAATCCTTTGAACAGTTCGGCGACGGAGACCTTGTAAACGCCGTTGTCGAGGCCTTCGACTTTGGTAAGATCCAGTACGAGGTATTCGTCTGCGGCAAATACGTCGAATTGCTGTCCTTCGTATTTGTCGGGTGCGACGATGGAAAGATACGCCTTTTTGTCGCTGATGTAAGCGGTGACGCTCTTGATCTGTTCGCCGAGGAGCGTGCCCGTTTCGACGGTGATCTTGCTGTTGGGCAGGATCTCGTTGAGCACTCTGGTAGCGTTGAGACTGTCGGCAGCAGCATCGGACGCGTACCTGGTCACGCTTTTGGCGTACTCAAAACGGTCGGTGTTGGCAAGTT
The DNA here is from genome assembly GCA_002310055.1 of Clostridiales bacterium UBA1206. Taxonomy (GTDB): domain Bacteria; phylum Bacillota; class Clostridia; order Oscillospirales; family CAG-382; genus UBA1206. The sequence goes on from DBXS01000026.1 coordinate 2,375, forward strand.
CTGTGAGTTCTTTTTCTTTTTCACTTGCGCAAGATACAAGAAGCAGTGAAAAGACAAGAGCAAGAACAAGAGTTAAAGCCAGTAATTTTTTATTCATTTCAAATCTTCCTTTCTTGGATTTTATATTATTTTAGCACAAGGATCTGACAATGTCAATAAACAGAGCGCTTATTTTATTATTTGAAAGTAAACATTTTAATAAATTTAATGCGCTTTGGGCAAATCTATTGAAAAAAAAGTCAAATAGTGTTATAATCACCGCAAGGTGAAAAATATGTCTGTCCATTCACAAAAAGCGGAAGATTACTTTTATAAAGGATATAACTGTGCGCAATCGGTGTTTCTTGCATTCTGCGACGTAACCGGTTACGGCGAAGAAGAAGCCGCAAAGATCTCATCGTGCCTTGGCGGCGGAATGTGCCGTCTGCGCGAAACATGCGGCGCCGTTTCTGCCATTGCGCTCGTCTTAGGTGCGCTATACGGGGATTTTTCGCCCGCGGATATCGAATCAAAAGGTAATTTGTACGCTTCGTTCCAGTCGCTCGCGTTCGAATTCAAAAAGCGCAACGGTTCGTTCGTCTGCCGTGAACTGTTGGGACTTGACCATCTGTACGACGACCCGCGCCCCGCTCCAAGGACGTCAGATTATTATAAAAAACGCAAGTGCGCGGAGTATATAGCTTCTGCCGCTCAAATACTCGATGAATTCATAGAGAAAAGAGAAAAATACAAATGAAGATCAGCGGTTTTCAAAAACTAACTCTTCTGGATTTTCCCGGACGTACCGCCTGTACGGTATTTACCCACGGCTGCAATTTAAGATGTCCGTTTTGTCATAACGCGCCTCTCGTTACGCGAAAAGACGATTCGGAGTTTACGGAAGAAGAATTCTTCAATTATATTTCAAAGCGCAAAGGCATAATCGACGGCGTGGCTATCACCGGAGGCGAACCGCTGCTGCACAAGGATGTGTTCGATTTCATAGCGCGAATACATGATCTCGGCTTTGCCGTCAAGCTCGATACCAACGGTTTCTTTCCGTCTTTATTATATGATATTATCAAAAGCGGAAACGTTTCATATATTGCGATGGATATCAAAAACACCCCGGAAAAATACGGAGCTACTACCGGTATCGAAGGGATATCGATCGATAACGTTTATAAAAGCATCGATCACATCATTCATTCGGGTCTGGAATACGAATTCCGTACTACCGCCGTGGCAGAGTTCCACAACCCCGAAGATTTTACTGTCATAGCTGAAATGATTGAAGGCGCCGACGTTTATTATATACAGAAGTTCAAGGATTCGGGCGATCTTATAACCGAAGGGCTGCATCCGCTAAGCGACGACGATATGCGTAAATGCGCCGAAAATGCGCGTAAAGTGTTGAATAACGTCAGTCTGCGCGGAGTCTGACGCCAATGTGTTCACCACAACATATAGTGGTGTATGTCATTTTTTACGAAAAAAAGCACAATTTATTGTGCTTTTTTCTATTGACAAATCATTTACGCCGTGTTAATATATTATGCGACACGAAAATACGGAGGATGATAATATGTATCAGGTTATCAAAAGAGACGGCAAGGTAGTTGATTTTGATATATCCAAGATCGCGCACGCCATAAAGATGGCGTTCGACGCACAGCAGAAACAGTATAACGACGACGTGATAGATTTTCTCGCGCTCAAGGTAACGTCGGATTTTCAGAATAAAGTAAAGGATGAAAAGATCACTGTCGAAGACATTCAGGACAGCGTCGAATCAGTCCTTATCAAATCCGACTACGCTGACGTGGCGAAGGCGTATATCCTTTACCGCAAGCAGCGCGAAAAGATCAGGAATCTCAAATCCACTTTCTTGGATTATAAAAAGCTCGTCGACGATTACGTCGGCTCGCTTGACTGGCGCGTGAAAGAGAATTCCACGGTTACTTATTCCGTGGGCGGACTCATTCTTTCCAACTCCGGCGCCATCACGGCTAACTACTGGCTTTCCGAGATCTACGACCAGGAGATCGCCAACGCCCATTCCGACGGCGACATCCATCTGCACGATCTCTCTATGCTCACCGGCTACTGCGCCGGCTGGTCGCTTAAACAGCTCATCCAGGAAGGCCTCGGCGGCGTCACCGGCAAAATCACCTCGTCTCCCGCAAGCCACCTTGCTACCCTTTGCAACCAGATGGTCAACTTCTTAGGAATAATGCAGAACGAATGGGCTGGCGCTCAGGCCTTCTCATCGTTCGATACTTATCTTGCTCCGTTCGTAAAAGCCGATAACCTCTCTTATGATCAAGTCAAGAAAGCCATCGAATCCTTCGTCTACGGCGTGAACACTCCTTCGCGCTGGGGAACTCAGGCGCCGTTTTCCAACATAACGCTCGACTGGACCGTCCCCGCCGACCTCGCTGAACTCAACTGCATCGTCGGCGGCAAGGAAATGCCTTTCCGCTATAAAGACTGCAAAAAAGAGATGGA
>DBXS01000026.1:4888-51197 GCA_002310055.1 Clostridiales bacterium UBA1206
GCCAACGGACGCGGATTCCAGTATCCTATACCTACTTATTCCATCACCAAAGATTTCGACTGGTCCGAGACCGAAAACAACCGTCTGCTTTTCGAAATGACCAGCAAATACGGCACACCGTATTTCTCCAACTACGTCAATTCCGATATGCAGCCCAGCGACGTCCGCAGTATGTGCTGCCGTCTGCGCCTTGACCTGCGCGAGCTTCGCAAGAAATCCGGCGGTTTCTTCGGCAGCGGCGAATCCACCGGCTCCATCGGCGTCGTGACAATCAATATGCCGCGTATCGCGTACCTTTCCAAAACTCCCGAGGAGTTCTACAAGCGACTCGATCATTTGATGGATGTTTCCGCTCGTTCGCTCAAAGTCAAGCGCAACGTCATCACCAAATTGCTCGATAACGGCCTGTATCCTTACACCAAACGCTATCTCGGCACTTTCGCCAACCATTTTTCGACTATCGGTCTCGTCGGTATGAACGAAGCCGGACTCAACGCCTGCTGGCTTCGCAAAGACCTCACTCACAAAGAGACTCAGGAATTCACCAAAGACGTGCTCAACCATATGAGAGAACGCCTTTCCGACTACCAGGAACAGTACGGCGATCTCTATAACCTCGAAGCCACGCCGGCTGAATCCACCTCCTACCGTCTCGCCAAGCACGACGTCGAAAAGTATCCCGACATCATCACCGCGAGCGAAAACAGCGGCGCTCCGTATTACACCAACAGTTCGCACCTGCCTGTCGGCTATACCGACGATATCTTCACCGCGCTCGACATTCAGGACGAACTGCAGACCCTCTACACCTCCGGCACCGTGTTCCACGCCTTCCTTGGCGAAAAGCTCCCCGACTGGCGCTCCGCCGCGAACCTCGTCCGCAAGATCGCCGAAAACTACCGTCTGCCGTATTATACGCTTTCGCCTACGTATTCCGTGTGCAAAAATCACGGCTACAAGGTCGGCGAGGTCTACACATGCCCCGACTGCGGCGAAAGTACCGAGGTCTATTCCCGCATAACCGGCTATTACAGGCCTATCCAGAACTGGAACACCGGCAAGACACAGGAGTTCAAGCAGCGCAAGGAATACGATATTGCGCATTCCGTTATGCATAAAAAAGAACACGAACACTGCGAATGCTGCGAACACGAAGAGACCGCGAATACCGGCGATATAACCTATCTGTTCACGTCTCCCACCTGCCCGCGCTGCAAGATGGCAAAGATGTTCCTCGAAAAAGCCAACGTTCCTTACGACGCGATCGACTGCGTTAGCAATATCGACCTAGTCAACGAATTCGGCGTCACCCAGTCGCCCACGCTCGTAGTGGTCCGCGGCGGAAAACTCCACAAATTCGACGACATTTCCGCTATCCGTAAATATATAGAGGAATCCAAATAATGTACGATATTATAGTGATTGGCGGTGGCCCTGCGGGGCTTACCGCCGCTCTCTATGCATTGAGAGCAGACAAAAAAGTGCTTATAATCGAAAAGAACGCTTTCGGCGGGCAAATGACCAATTCTCCCAAGATCGAAAACTTTCCGGGATATTCCGAGATTTCGGGTATAGATCTTGCCGATAAAATGCTCGAAAGCGTGCTCGAAAAAGGCGCCGAAGTCGAACTTGACGAGGTGCTTTCGGTAACGTCCGACGGAGCGGTCAAAAAAGTAAAAACCACTTATTCGGAATACGAATCCAAAGCGGTTATCATCGCAAACGGCGTAAAACACCGCACGCTGGGGCTCGAGCACGAAGACGAGCTCACGGGGAGGGGAGTGTACTACTGCGCGGTCTGCGACGGCGGATACATGCGCGGACTTGACGTCATTCTGATAGGCGGCGGCAATTCCGCGCTGCAGGAAGCGGTGCTGCTTTCTGATATCTGCAAATCGGTCAAGATAGTGCAGAATCTTTCGGATTTTACCGGCGAAGCAAAACTCGCGTCCGCCGTGCGTTCCAAACCCAACGTAAGCGCGGTGTTCGATTCCGTGTGCGAAAAACTAATTCTCAATGACGGGAAATTCGCCGGAGTTGAAATAAAGAACACCAAGACGGGCGAGCATACCGAGCTGTTCGCCGACGGAATGTTCGTCGCCATAGGGCTGCTGCCGGATAACAAACGCTTTGCTGACGTCGCAACCCTCGATAAGTACGGGTATTTTGATACCGACGAAAGCTGTATCGCGTCGCAGGGCGTGTTCGTTGCGGGCGACTGCCGTTCAAAACGCATACGCCAGATCGTTACCGCCGCAGGCGACGGCGCTTCCGCCGCACTCGCCGCCTGCAGCTATATTGACAGCTTGTAAGATTTATAAAAAACAAAAAGCACACCGAACGCGGTGTGCTTTTCTGTATAATAATACTTGACAAACAAAAAAGCGTGTGATATACTGAAAATGCCAAACAAAAGTTGAATAAATCGCAATAAGTGTGTGTATTTTTATCATTAGATAAAAATGCAGATGCTCTATTCTCACATGCTTGTTGCGATAGTGGGCTTTTGTTTGGCGACAATCGGGGTTCTGCGTTTTTTGTGCGCTGACTCCGGTTGGCGCACTTTTTGTTTCTTATTTTCTTGGAAAGGAGGCTTATGAAATGATAAAGAAAAATATCGCCTTTGTTACTCTTTTGACAGTGTTATTTATTGTTATTATATCTTTTGCTTCGTGTACAAATGATTCAAATAATAACACTATCTCTAACACAAAGTCTGTAATAACTATGAAAGAACGTGAAAAAATTGCGGGCAAAGCTGTTGCTGAGTATATAAATGACTATATGAGAAGATATGCAGATACTGGCTTATACAGTGTAATTGACTATAGTAAAATGAAATACATAGCAACATCCAAATTGAAATATAATGATATTTTTGATGTTGAAATTGAAATATATCATTATAATTCAAGTGATCAACTTGTCGGAAAAAACAAATCGACAATAAAAGCAAGTGCAAGGGTTGATGAATACGGAAATGTTTCCGATGTTGAAGCTTTTAACTATATGTCAGTCGAATGGAGTAAATATAATTAAGTTTTTAAGATTTTGCGTTCAAATACTAATTGATTTTTGTTCAAAGAAAGGGTTATGTATAAATGAAAAGAATTATCTCGGTAGTTTTGATTCTTGTGATGTTGATATCTATATGTGTTGTTGCCTCATCTTGCTCTGAAAAATCGCAAGGTAATCCTTCGAAGTTTGATGAATTGGCAGATTTTATGACTAATAATGCAAGTGATTATAGTGATGGAAGCTATACGGTTCGTGAAAACGCCAAAAACTTTGGCAAGGACTGTAGACTGATTTATCCAGGGTATGGCGTTGACGAAGGCGGTTGGACCATAGCTTTGACATTTAATCCATCAACGAAAACTACCGTTTTTTTGGTTAGTTACGGTTATGTAAGTTCAATGCTTACAAGCCTCGCGTTTTCTGTTCAGGACGGAGTAGTTGTAGACAGATATGATTACTTGTTTCAAGTGGAAAACTTTATTGGAGGGTTTAAAGATCAGATATACGGTTCAATTTATCCATCTTCGCTCAATGCTTCTGAAACCCTTAACTATAAATCTTACTCAGCAGGCTCAGGGGGCGCATTCAAGTATTTTGTAGATGGATATCAGAAAGATGCTTGTGCATATGCCAAACAACTTTTGATATTCTTCAACGCTTATTTTAAATCAAAAGGGTTATCATTAACTATGAGCGACTTCGGGTTTAGCGAATAACATCAAGATTGTTTCGGCGGGCGCATATCACGCCCGCTATTTCTATTTCATCATCTTGCAATACTTATAAATCGTCGTTCTGCTCATGCCGCAGACTCTCGCAAATTCGCTCAGATTCAACTGTCCATTTTTAAATGATGGATAATGTTGATAGAAACAATTGGACACATCACACAGGAAAACCCTGAAATGATGTGTCCAACTCATTTTAGTAAAATGATGTCTTGAAGATGATCAGAAGATGATCGAAAGTTTCATTTAAGTTGATAAAACTTGCAAAAAACCTTACAAGATCACGCTTTCTTCTCTGATTATTTCATCGCTTCTTCAACAGCGACAGCGCAGGCGACCGTTGCGCCTACCATGGGGTTGTTGCCCATGCCGATAAGGCCCATCATCTCAACGTGCGCGGGAACGGAAGAAGAACCTGCAAACTGTGCGTCGGAATGCATTCTGCCCATGGTGTCGGTCATGCCGTACGAGGAAGGACCTGCCGCCATGTTATCGGGATGCAGAGTTCTGCCCGTGCCGCCGCCGGAGGCGACGGAGAAATATTTCTTGCCGTTTTCAACGCACCATTTCTTATAGGTACCGGCGACGGGATGCTGGAATCTGGTGGGGTTGGTGGAGTTGCCGGTGATGGAAACGCCAACATCTTCGAGTTTCATTATGGCGACTCCTTCGGGAACGTTATCCGCGCCGTAGCAGCGGACCGCAGCGCGCGGGCCTTTGGAGAAAGGCTTTTCGGAGACGATCTTAACGGTCTCGGAATACGGATCGAATTCGGTCTGCACATAGGTGAAGCCGTTGATACGTGAAATAATATAAGCGGCGTCTTTGCCAAGGCCGTTGAGTATGACGCGCAGCGGGTTCTTACGTACCTTGTTGGCGTTGAGCGCTATTTTGATCGCGCCTTCGGCAGCGGCGAAGGATTCATGGCCGGCGAGGAAGCAGAAGCATCCGGTCTCTTCGGAAAGCAGCATTTTGCCCAAGTTACCGTGACCGAGGCCGACTTTTCTGTTTTCGGCGACAGAGCCGGGGATGCAGAAGGACTGCAGACCAACACCGATCGCAGCGGCGGCGTCAGCGGCTTTTTTGCAACCGGATTTTATGGCGATGGCGCAGCCGACGGTGTAAGCCCAAACAGCGTTTTCAAAGCATATCGGCTGGGTTGAACGCACTATGTTATCGACATCGATGCCTTTTGCAAGCGTTATCTCTTTGCATTCGTCGATAGAGGAGATACCGTATTGTTTAATAACGCCGAGAATTTTCTGCTCGCGTCTTTCGTAACCTTCAAAATTAGCCATTTCAGTACCTCCTTATTCAAGCCTGGGGTCGACGTATTTGACGGCTTCTGCAAAGCGGCCGTACGTGCCCTTGGCTTTTTCGTACGCTTCATTCGGTTCCATGCCTTTTTTGATAAAATCGGTCATTTTGCCGAGCGAAACGAATTCATAACCTATCACTTCATCGTTTTCATCGAGCGCCATTCTGGTGCAGTAACCCTCGGTCATTTCGAGATAGCGCACGCCTTTGGCTTTGGTGCCGTACATAGTGCCGACCATCGAACGCTGGCCCTTGCCCAGGTCTTCCATACCGGCGCCTATGACGAGACCGTTTTCGGAGAAAGCGGACTGCGATCTGCCGTAGACGATCTGCAGGAAAAGTTCGCGCATCGCGGTGTTGATAGCGTCGCACACGAGGTCGGTGTTGAGCGCTTCGAGCAGCGTTTTGCCGGGGAGTATTTCCGCCGCCATAGCCGCGGAATGAGTCATGCCGGAGCAGCCGATGGTCTCGACGAGCGCTTCTTCGATAATGCCGTTCTTCACGTTGAGCGAAAGCTTGCAAGCGCCCTGCTGAGGAGCGCACCAGCCCACGCCGTGCGTGTAGGCGGAAATGTCGCTTATCTGCTTAGCCTGTACCCATTTGCCTTCTTCGGGGATGGGAGCGGGGCCGTGGTCGCAGCCCTTGGCTATGCAGCACATGTTTTCAACTTCTTTTGAATAGTTAAGCATAGTTCGATCCTTTCTATGTTATTTGAATATTTCTCCGTAAACGGTGCCGGAAGCGCACGCGGCGTTGGATTCGTCGGTGTCGATATGCATTGCGGCGGAAAACTTTTCGCTGACTCTCACTACGACGTCGCCGAATATGAGCGGACGCGCGGTATCGTTGAGCACGACGCTCACGATCTGGCCGTTTTCAAGGCCATATTCTTTTGCGTCTTCGGGGGTAAGATGGATGTGGCGCTTTGCGGCTATGCATCCTTCGGTAAGCTCGACTTCGCCGCACGGTCCTACGAGCTTGACGGCGGCGGAACCCGCGATATCGCCCGATTCGCGCACAGGCGCCTGAACGCCCAGCGTGCGTGCGTCCGAAAGGGAAACTTCCACCTGGTTGGCTTTGCGCACCGGTCCGAGTATCGAAACGCGGGAAATGGTGTTTTTTGGACCTACCACGTCGACTTTTTCTTCGGATGCGAACTGGCCGGGCTGGGAAAGATATTTCTTGACCGTGAGTTCATGTCCTTTGCCGAAAAGGATCTCGAGCGTCTCCTGCGTTACGTGAACGTGACGCGCTGATGTTTCTACAAGAATCTTGTTCATTTTGTGTCCTTTCTTTATTTTGATTTTCACTTTTGCTATTATACATCATAAAATTTCGCTTGTAAATGTTTTTTTCCAAAATTTTTATTGAAAAAACCAAAATAATATGGTACAATATTATGAAATTATATAATTGGAATAATTATGGAGTAAATTTATGGAAAACACAGCCAAGAAGCGCATACTTTCGGGGATCAAACCCACAGGTGAGCTCACTCTGGGCTCTTATATAGGAGCGATAAAAAACTGGGTTTCGCTTCAGGACGAATACGACTGCCTCTATATGCTTGCGGATATGCATTCCATCACGGTGAGGCACGACCCCGCCGTGCTTCGCAGACGCACGCTCGAACAGCTTGCGCAGTATATCGCGTGCGGTCTTGACCCCGAAAAGAATATACTTTTCATCCAGAGCCACATTCCGGCGCACGCCGAACTCGCCTGGGTGCTCAACTGCTACACTATGGTCGGCGAGCTCAACCGTATGACGCAGTTCAAAGAGAAATCGGCTAAGCATACCGAAAACATCAATGCCGGCCTTTACGATTATCCCGTGCTTATGGCTTCAGATATACTGCTTTACAACGCCGATCTCGTTCCTGTCGGCGAAGACCAGAAACAGCACGTAGAACTGTGCCGCGATATCGCCGCGCGTTTCAACGGCATATACGGCGACGTGTTCAAGATACCCGAACCGTTCATCCCCAAGCTCGGCGCACGCATTATGAGCCTCGACGATCCCGCAAGCAAGATGAGCAAATCCGAAGAATCCAACGGCAGCGTGCTGCTTATGGACGAGCCCAATATCATTAAGGCAAAGTTCCGCCGCGCAGTCACTGACAGCGAGACTTGCGTAAGGTACGACCCCGAAAACAAAAAGGGCGTTTCCAACCTTATGACGATATATTCTGTCTGCACAGGGTACACTTACGAGCAGATCGAAAACGATTTCTCGGGTAAAGGCTACGGCGAATTCAAGACCGCCGTGGGCGACGCAGTCGTCGAAACGCTACGTCCCATACGCGAAGAGGCTAAACGTCTGCTTGCCGATAAAGCATACCTCAATTCCGTTATTACCAAGGGCGCGGAAAACGCCGGTCGCATAGCATACCGCATGCTTTCAAAGGTATATAAAAAAGTCGGTTTTTACAGACCGTAAATTCAGTTTCGGAGGATAACATTGGCTAAGAAAAACGATTACAACGAGCAAAGCATTACTTCGTTAAAAGGCGCCGACCGCGTGCGCCTACGTCCCGCCGTCATTTTCGGCTCCGACGGACTCGAAGGATGCGAGCATTCGTTTTTTGAGATCCTTTCCAATTCCATAGACGAATCGCGCGAAGGCTACGGATCGCGCATCAATATCACCGTTTTCCGCGACCATTCCATTACTGTGGAAGATTTCGGTCGCGGCGTGCCGCTCGACTGGAACGAAAAAGAGCAGCGCTATAACTGGGAGCTCGTGTTTTGCGAACTGTACGCCGGCGGCAAGTATAAGAATCTCGAAGGCGGCGCGTACGAATATTCTCTGGGGCTAAACGGGCTCGGCGCCTGCGCCACGCAGTATTCTTCCGAATATATGGAAGTTTCCGCGTATACTCACGGAACCAAGTACAGCATTTCGTTCAAAGAAGGCAACCCGGCAAGTGAGCTCGTGAAAGAGCCGTGCGCTAAGAACAAGAGCGGGACGTATATCCATTGGAAACCCGACTTAAAAGTATTTACCGAGATCGCCATCCCGCGCGAATATTTCGAGACCACGCTCAAAAAGCAGGCGGTCGTAAACGCCGGGCTCGTGCTCGCGCTCAAGTGGCAGACCGAAAAAGGCAGCTTTGAAGAGACCGAATTCTTCTATGAAAACGGGATCGTCGATTACATCAACGAGACCGTCGGCGTCAACTATCTAAACGAACCGCGTTTCTTTTCCGCCGAACGTATGGGCCGCGACAGGGAAGATATGCCCGATTACAAGCTCAAAATGAACTTCGCGTTCTGCTTTTCCAACGAAGTGCAGATGATCGAGTATTACCACAATTCTTCTTTCCTCGAACACGGCGGCTCGCCCGACAAGGCGCTGCGCAGCGCTTTCGTTTCGGTTATCGATAAATATCTCAAATCCAACAACAAATACAAAGCAAAAGAAAACAAGATCACTTTCGCCGACGTCGAAGCGTGCCTCGTATTCGTGTCGAGCTCGTTTTCAACCCAGACGTCTTACGCAAACCAGACAAAAAAAGCGATCACGAACACGTTCATCACTTCCGCGATGACCGAGTTTTTCAAGCATTCGCTCGAGGTCTACTTTATAGAAAACCCGCAGGACGCCGACCGAGTCTGCAGCCAAGTGCTCATCAATATGCGCTCGCGCGAGAAAAGCGACGAAATGCGCATAAATATAAAGAAACAGCTCACAACGTCGCTCGATATTTCGAATACCGTCGAAAAATTCGTCAACTGCCGCTCCAAAGACAAAAACGTCTGCGAGCTTTATATCGTGGAAGGCGATTCGGCGCTTTCGAGCTGCAAGCTTGCGCGCAAAGCCGAATTCCAGGCGCTCATCCCCGTGCGCGGCAAGACGCTCAACTGCCTCAAAGCGAGCTATTCGCAGATATTCGACAGCCAGATAATCACGGACCTTATAAAGATCCTCGGCTGCGGTATAGAGATGAACGGCAAGCAGTTCAAGGGGCAGCAGCTGTTCAATCTCGATCAGCTTCGTTGGAGCAAGGTCATCATCTGCACCGACGCCGACGAAGACGGATATCAGATAAGGACCCTTATCCTCACCGTTTTCTACCGCCTTATGCCAACGCTGCTCCGCGAAGGCAGAGTGTATATCGCGCTCACACCGCTGTACGAGATAACCACCAAAGACGACACCTATTTCGCATACGACGAAAAAGAAAAAGCCGAGATAATGGAAAAGATCGGCAACGCAAAATATACCATCCAGCGTTCAAAAGGACTCGGCGAAAACGATCCGGATATGATGGAGCGCACCACGATGGCGCCTTCCACAAGGCGTTTGCTGCAGATAAAACTCGATAACGAAGCCACCGCCGCCGATATGTTCAATATCCTGCTCGGCGACGATATCGTGAGCAGAAAGAAATATATCGAAGATTACGGCGCCCAATATCTGCCCCTTGCGGATATTTAAGGCACAGGAGTTTAAAGAATGGCTAAGAGAAAAAAGCAGGAGTTACCAGTAGAAGAAAAACCGGCGGAGATCGCGGTACAGGAGATAGCAGACGTACTCGAGACCAACTATATGCCTTACGCGATGTCGGTCATAGTTTCGCGTTCCATACCCGAAATAGACGGTTTCAAGGCCTCGCACCGCAAGCTCCTTTATACTATGTATAAAATGGGGTTGCTTACGGGCAACCGCACCAAATCTACAAACGTAGTCGGCGCCACGATGAAGCTCAACCCCCACGGCGACGCCGCTATATACGAAACGCTCGTCCGTCTCACCACCGGCAAAGACGCGCTCCTTCATCCGTTTATAGATTCCAAAGGCACTTTCGGCAAACAGGGGTCGGATATCGTATTTGCCGCTTCGCGTTATACCGAAGTCAAGCTCGACAAGATCTGCGAATACGTATTCGGCGGCATAGAAAAAGACGCGGTCGATTTTACCGATAACTACGACCACACGATAACCGAACCGCTTCTGCTGCCGGTAGCGTTCCCCAACGTGCTGGTCGCTCCCAACTCGGGGATCGCCGTCGGTATAGCATGCAATATCTGCTCGTTCAATCTCAACGAGATTTGCGACGCGACCATAGCGCTGCTTCAGAAAGGCGGTCTTACTGACGACGAACTGCTCGATATCGTAAAGGCGCCCGATTTCACCACCGGCGGACAGTATCTTTACGACAGAGAAAAACTGCTCGAGATCTACCGTACCGGCCACGGTACCGTGCGTCTGCGTTCCAAATACAAGTACGACAAAAAAGACAACTGCATAGAAGTCTACGAGATACCGTACACCACCACGATAGAAAGCATCAAAGACAGCATCGTCAAGCTTATAAAGGAAGGCTCCTTCCGCGAGATATCCGACGTGCGCGACGAGATCGGCAAGGACAGCATGAAACTTGCTATCGATTTGAAACGCGGCGTGGATCCCGATAAGCTCATGGCCCGCCTTTTCCGTAATTCCAGAACGCATTTGGAAGACACCTTCCGCTGCAATTTCAACGTGCTCATCTGCGGCTCCCCGCGCGTGCTCGGCGTCGCCGATCTGCTTGAAGAGTGGAGCGCGTTCCGCATTGAATGCCTCAGGCGCGTGTTCACTTTCGACTGGGAAAAGAAAAGAGCGCGTCTGCATCTGCTCGAAGGCCTTAAAAAGATACTGCTCGATATCGATAAAGCGATACGCATCATAAGGCATACCGAAAAAGATTCCGACGTCATCCCCAACTTGATGTCGGGGTTCGATATCGACGAATTGCAGGCTGAATATATCGCCAATATCAAACTGCGCAACTTAAATAAAGAATACCTGCTCGATAATATCGACGAGATCGAGGGGCTCGAAAAAGAAGTCGCCGATCTGTATTCTCTCATCCAAAGCAACGCAAAGATAAGGAAATATATAATCAAAGAGCTCGAAGCCGTAAAATCCAAGTACGGCAAGCCTCGTAAGACCGAAATAATCTACGAAGACGGTCTTGCGGATTCGGTTTCGGAAGAAGACGAACTTCCGGATTATCCCGTTACCGTGTTCCTTTCCAAGGAAGGATATTTCAAAAAATGCACCGCGCAGTCGCTTCGCGGCAACGACGTGCAGAAATTCAAAGAAAACGACTACCTCGTTTCGGTGCAGGAAACGACCAACAAATCACAGGTGCTGTTCTTCACCGATAAAGCGCAGGTATACAAAGCGCGCGTTTCGGAATTCGAAGATTCCAAAGCGAGCTCGCTCGGCGTTTTCGTGCCGGTCAAGCTGGGGTTCGATCCCGACGAAAAAGTCATCGCCGGTATCTGCCTGAACGATCTCAACTGCGATTTCGCCCTGTTCTTCGAAAACGGCAAAGCCGTTAGGATACCCGCGTCCGGATACGAGACCAAGACAAACCGCCGCAAGCTCAAGAACGCGTTCTTCGACGGTTCTCCATGCGTAGGCGTGTTCGTTTCGAACGAAAAGAACGAATATCTGGTGCGTACCGACTCCATGCGCGCGCTGCTCATAAAGGATAAGCAGATCGCAAAGAAGACCACGCGCACGTCGTACGGTTCCGCTGTCTTTACGCTCAAAAAGGGACAAAAAGTCATTTCCGCCGTCATATACGACAAAGAAAAAGAACCGCTCCAGAAGGAAAGCCGTTACCGCAAGTCGGCGCTGCCTTCCGCCGGCGGAATATTCGAAGAAGAGGACGTTGAGTTTTTGCAGCAGACTCTTATTTGAAATACCCGTGATCCAAAGCAATAATAGGGGGAATGTTTATGAGTCTTAAAAAGCTCCTTAAAAATAACGTGTTTATGCTCGTGCTGAGCATAGCGTTTATGATCGCGTTATGTATCATAGCTTTCGTATACAGCGTAAAAGCCGGTATCATTTCGACGATCCTCTTTATCTGCTATATCATTTATGTTATGATATACTCGTATTTCGGCAGCGGCGAGATCAAGAACAACCTCGCCGGCAAGTCGCTCGCCTCTCATACGTTCGATTTTATATCCGATATGAACGTCCCCGTGCTGCTGTGCGATTCGCGCGGTTCCGTCTCGTGGTACAACAACGCGTTCCGCGAACTTTTTTCCGAGACTACGTTCAAGATCGGCGACAGCGGAAAGAGCATTTCCGACGATATCGATATCAGCCGCTTTGAGAAAGCCTGCAAAGACGCCGATTCCGATAATTATATCCTCGCCAAAAAGGACAACAGGTATTTCCGCATACATCCTTACTATATCGAAACTATGCGCAAAAACTTCTGGCTCGCGGTGTGGATCGACAGCACTGAACACGAGGAACTCATCAAAAAGCATATCGATTCAAACGTGCTCGTGGCGTACGCCGCGGTCGATAACATCAACGAGCTTTCATCCGGCATACAGCAGGACAGATACCGCGAAATTTCTGCAAAGATCTATAACGTGCTCAATGACTGGGTCAACTCGATGCACGGCATAATCAAGGAATACGAGCGCGACAAATACCTTATATTCTTTGAAGACAAGTATATCGGTCAGCAGTTCGAATCAAAATTCGACATTCTCGACAAGATAAACGACCTTTCCGAAGACACCGACGGCGTACCGCTTACCGTTTCCATCGGTATCGCCAGGGTTTTCGGCAGCGGGCTCGACGAAAAAGAAGAGGCAGCCAAGAATTCGCTCCAGCTCGCGCTACAGCGCGGCGGCGCCCAGGTAGTGGTCAAGAACCGCAACGACAATGAATTTTTCGGCGGAAGGACCAAGACTATACAAAAACGCACCAAGATTAAATCGCGCGTGGTCGCCAACGAACTCGTGTCGCTCATTTCCAAGTCGTCCAACGTACTTATAATGGGCCACGCCAACCCCGATTTCGACGCGATCGCTTCGTGCGTGGGCATCGCTCGGCTCGCGATGTCGCGAGGCAGGGAAGTAAAGATAATCGAAGACCTCGACAATCCCAACTTCTCGATCTGCCGCGAAAAACTTTCGGGCATCAAAGAATACGACAAAATATTCGTTGATAAAGTGTACGGGCAGGAACTACTTAAACCCGATACTCTGGTCGTAATTTCCGACGTCAGCAACGTAAGCATCTTCGAATCCCCCGAGATCTACCGCAATGCCGAAAATGTCGTCGTGATTGATCACCACAGGCAAACTCAGGAATTCACCAAGAACCACGCTATCACCTATATAGAGCCCACCGCTTCTTCCGCAAGCGAGCTCGTAGCGGAGATGCTGGAGATCGTGCTGCCGCTCAACACTCTGGCAAAAGAAGAAGCCGAGCTTATGCTCGCAGGCATACTGCTCGACACGCAGAACTTCACCCGCAACGTCGGCATACGCACATTCTCGGCGGCTATGTATCTGCGCGGCGAAGGCGCTAACACCTCGAGCGCGCAGGCGATGTTCAAATATCAGATCGGCGAATTCAAAAAGATCGCCGAATTCGAACGTAATATATTCATTTTCCGCAAAATATTCGCAATTACGCAGTACGAAAACGACAACGATCCCGAAAACCGCATCACCGCCGCGCAGGTGGCGGACCGTATGCTTATGATCGACGGTATACACGCATCGTTCACCGTTTCCAAAGTCGAAAACGCCATCCATATCTCGGCACGCAGCGACGGAAGCGTGAACGTTTCGCTCATCCTCGAAAAGATCGGCGGCGGCGGGCATTTCGATTCCGCGGGCGCAAAGATCAGCGGTTCGAGCATGAAACAGGCGATGTCCATGCTGCGCGAAGCCATTGTCAATTACTGCGACAACAATTAAAGGAGGATACGATTTATGAAAGTGATTTTGCTTCAGGACGTAAAGGCACAAGGGAAAAAGGGCGATATCGTAAACGTTTCCGACGGATACGCCAAGAATTTCCTCTTCCCGCGCAATCTCGCCAAAGAAGCCAGCGCGTCGGCGCTCAACGAGGTAAAACTCCGTAAAGAAGCCGAAAATTACCGCCACGATCAGGAAAAGCAGGCGGCCATAGAAAACAAAGCCATACTCGACAAAGCGACCCTCGTCTATAAGACCACCGGAGGCGTCGACGGGCGTCTGTATTCTGCCGTAACTTCCAAAGATATCTCCGAAATGATCAAAAAAGAGCTCGGTATAGATATCGAAAAGAAGAAGATATCCGTCGACGAAGTTATCAAGACCGTCGGCGAATACAAAGTGACCGTAAAGCTGTTCCCCGAGATCAGCTCCGTAATCAAAGTAATTGTAGAAGGATGAATCTTTTATGAGCGAATTTGAGGGAATCAAACAATATCCCCATTCAAACGAAGCCGAACAGGCGGTCCTTGGTGCGCTTATACTCGACCCCAACAGATTTGCCGACGTCGCCGGACTTACCGAAGAGGACTTTTACACCGACACGCACAAGGCGATCTTCAGCGCGATAAGGAATCTATATACTCTAAGCCGCGAAATCGACGTCGTAACGTTGGTCGAAGAAGTTAGGCGTTCTTTCAACGACGCCGATCTCGACGCCGCGAAGTACATCAAGACTATCTGCGATCTCGCCACCGAAAACTCCAACATAGCCGAATACGTGCGCATCATCACCGAAAAATCCGTGCTGCGCAAGCTTATCGACGCTTCGAGAAAGATATCCGAAAAAGCGTTCGAAGGAACCGGTGAAGTCAAGCAGATTGTTCAATATTCCGAAGACCTCGTTTTCCGCATCGCGGACGAACGGTATCATACCGAGCTCACGCATATTTCCGATACTGTAAAGGAAAACTACGCCCGTTACCAGTACCTTGCGCACAATCCCAATTCGTACAGCGGCGTAAAGACCGGCTATTCGGAACTCGACAGATACTTTATAAGCCTCGACGAAGGCGATCTGGTGCTCATAGGCGCTCGTCCCGGCGTAGGTAAGACGACGTTCGCGCTCAATTTGGCGCTCAACGTAGGACTCAGATACCCCAAAAAGAGCGTCGCCGTATTCTCGCTCGAAATGTCAAAGGAACAGCTCGTTAACCGCCTCGTTTCCTGTCAGGCGCTTATCGATAACTATACCGTCAAAAAGGCTACTTTCACGGACGAGCAGTGGGGCGAGCTCGCAGAAGCGTGCTCCAAACTCAGCGGCACCGAGATATATATCGACGACACCGCCAACGTTTCGGTCACCGATATCGTCACTAAAGTCCGCCGTCTCAAAGACCCGGGACTTATCATAATCGACTATTTGCAGCTGATGCGCGGAGAATCGCATAAAGACAACAGAGTTCTCGAAATAGGCGATATCACCCGTTCGCTCAAGATACTCGCCAAGGATCTTAAAGTCCCCGTACTGCTGGTATCGCAACTTTCGCGTCCTCCCAAGGGGCTGAAAGAAAAGAGACCGCAGCTTCAGGATCTGCGCGATTCCGGCTCTATCGAACAGGACGCCGATATCGTTATGCTGCTCTACCGCGAAGGATACGACAGCGGAGAGGGCGAAAAGAACAATTTTGCCGATAACAGCCAGAAAACGGTAGAATGCATTATTGCAAAGAACCGCCACGGCAGCACAGGCACAGTGAATTTCGCCTGGTACGGTCCTTATTTCAAATATGTCGAGATAGACGAATCATACAACAAAGACAAAGAAAATGAGCAGTAAAAGCAGATCAAAACTCCGCTTGCGCGTTATCAAAACAATAGAAGATAATCATTTACTTGACGGCGTTAAAAGCGTATTGCTCGGCTTTTCGGGCGGCGTCGATTCCGCAGTACTGTTCGACGTGCTGCTAACGCTGCGCAAAAAGTATTCTTTCACGCTTTACGCCGCTCACGTCAACCATATGATACGCGGCAAGGAAAGCGACAGGGACGAAGATCTTGTGCGTCTGGTATGCGAAAAAGCAGGAATCCGTTTGTTTACCAAACGGGTGGATATCCCTCGGATATCCAAAGAACGCGGCGTTTCGCTCGAGACGGCCGCGCGCGACGAAAGATACGCTTTCTTTTACGAGTGCACTTTTCAGAACAAGATCGACGTCGTCGCCACGGCTCACAACGCGTGCGACAATACCGAGACCGTTCTGTTCAACCTCGTGCGCGGCACTTACGTTAAAGGTCTTGCAGGTATCCCGTACAAACGAGGCAATATCATCCGGCCGCTGCGCGACTGCGAACGCAGTCAGATATGCGAATACGCTCTTCGCTACGGCGTTTCCTATGTTACCGATTCCACAAACCTCGTCGACGATTGCTCGCGCAATATACTGCGCCTCAACGTCATACCGCAGCTTCGCAGGATAAATCCTTCGCTCGATAACGTCGTGCTGAACGAAAGCAAGCTGTTTTCAGGACTAAACGAAATACTTGAATCGTCTGTTCCCGAGGCAGGCGCCGATCTTTCGGGATCGCCTGATCATATCATCGCGGCAAGCGTTATTGAAAAATGCGGCTTTCTGAACAGGGAACTTTTGGAACGCATAGTTTCGGCTGTAAAGAATAAAAAAGATTCGTCGTTCACTTTGCCGGAACGCAAGATCCTGCGTACGCACGGCGGAAGTTTTGATATTTGCGATCCCGCTGTCTGCGAGCGCAAAAAGATTGAATACACCGTGCTTTCTGAAGGCAAGAATATATTGGCGGAAGGCGTAAGCGCTACGCTTTCATTCGTTGAAAATTTTAACGAAATTTACAAATACACAACAACATTCGCGTTTATATTTGATAATATTAAAAGCGTGGTATCCGTAAGGTCAAGGCGCGAAGGCGACCGCATCACCGTGCGCGGTATGACTAAAAGCGTAAAAAAAGAACTTATCAATAAAAAGATCCCTCGCGAACTTCGCGATCTCATACCGGTCATCCTCATAGACGGCAAGATAGCAGCAGTTCCGTATATAGGCGCGGACGACGCTTTCTACGCAAAAGACCCGTCGAAAGCCGGCGCGTTTTTAGGCATAGAATTGCCGCGCGCAAAGTAATTCATTTAAGTAAAGGCGGTGGAATTATTGAAATCCAACCGAGGCATCATATGGTTTTATCTGATCGTAATAGTTGCCATCATTTTCATAGCGTCGCTGTTAGCTTCAGGCAACACCGAAAAAGCCGTCAAATACAGCGACGTAGTAAAGAATTTTAAAGAAGAAAACGTAACGGCGTTCGTTATCGATCAGAACAACGTCATCACGATGCAGCTCAAGTCCGGCAAGGTCGTCGAGTATCAGCTCAGGTATTTCGAGATCTTTTACGACGATCTGCACGAGATCATCAGCGATCAGCAGGACAGAGGCGTTTTACAGGATTACGATTACGAACCCGCCACCTCGCTTCCGTGGTGGGTGAGGTTCCTGCCTTATCTTATCGTCATCGGCGTGTTCATCTTTCTGTGGTGGAAGTTCATTTCGCGCGCGGCGGGTAAAAGCGGTTCGTCTTCGGGTACAGGCGGCGGACTCGGCGGCAGGATGAATTCCTTCACCAAGGCGCGCACCAAGCTCGGCTCCGACGAAAAACACAAAGTGCTGTTTTCGGACGTCGCAGGCGCGGACGAAGAAAAAGAAGAACTCAAAGAGATCGTCGAATTCCTCAAGAATCCTTCCAAATTCAATTCGCTCGGCGCAAAGATACCGCGCGGCGTATTGCTTGTCGGCGCTCCCGGCACCGGTAAGACCCTGCTTGCAAAAGCGGTAGCCGGCGAATCCGGCGTTCCTTTCTACGCAATATCCGGTTCCGACTTCCTTGAAATGTACGTCGGCGTTGGCGCTTCGCGCGTGAGAGACCTGTTCGAGACCGCAAAGAAGACCGCTCCCGCTATCATATTCATAGACGAGATAGACGCCGTAGGCAGACACAGAGGCGCCGGCTGGGGCGGCGGACACGACGAACGCGAACAGACGCTCAACCAGCTGCTCGTCGAAATGGACGGCTTCGGCGTGAACGACGGCGTTATAGTCATCGCGGCGACCAACAGACCCGATATACTCGATCCAGCGCTGCTCAGACCGGGCAGATTCGACAGACAGGTCACCATCAATTATCCCGATATCAAGGGAAGAGTCGAAATACTCAAAGTCCATTCGCGCAACAAACCGCTTTCCAAGAACGTCGATCTTGAAACCATCGCCCGTTCGACCAGCGGCTTCACCGGCGCGGATCTCGCCAACCTCCTCAACGAGGCGGCGCTGCTCGCCGCGCGCGAAGGCAAGAACGAGATCGAAATGGAAGATATCGAACAGGCCGAGATCAAAGTCATCGTCGGCCCGCAGAAGAAATCCCGCGTCATCAAAGAAGAAGAAAAGCGCAACACCGCGTATCACGAGGCGGGCCACGCTATCGTGGGGCACCTGCTTCCTTCGCAGGATACCGTTCAGCAAGTATCCATCATCCCCAGCGGAATGGCGATGGGCTATACCATTGCGATACCTCAGGAAGACAAATACAACGCTTATAAAGACGAAATGATCGACCGCATATCCGTGCTTCTTGGCGGCAGATGCGCCGAAAAACTCGTGCTCAACGACATTTCCGCCGGCGCTTCCAACGATATCCAGCGCGCTTCCGAACTCGCCCGCAAGATGGTCACGCAGTACGGTATGAGCGACAGCTTAGGTCCTATCGTATTCGGCACCGGTCACGACGAAGTTTTCCTGGGCAAGGATTTCACGTCCACCCGCAATTATTCCGAAAAGATCGCCGCCGAGATCGACGACGAAGTCCATTCCATCGTGGAAAAAGCATACGCACAGGCGGAAAAGATACTTCGCGAAAACCGCGATAAACTCGATTTTGTCGCCGAATATCTCGTGATAAACGAGATCATGGACAGAGAACAGTTCGTCGCGGTATTCGAACCCGACGCCACGTTTGAAAAACTCGACGCCATAAAAGCTGCGAAACGCGCCAGATACGCTAAAGAAAAAGCGCCGGAAGAGTCAGAAAAAAAAGAAGAAAAAACCGAAGACTCTCCCAAAAGCGAATAATTATCAGTGAAAGGTGAATTATGGACGAAAATAGGCTGGTAAGAGCTAACAAGAATGACAACAGCATAAAGATAATGATCGCAGTGATCGCAGTTCTTTCGCTCCTTATTGTCGGTCTTGCTCTTTATCTGTTGGTTTTCAGCAAAAATTCAAATAACACACAGAATAACTCCGAACCGGCGTCTGTAAACGACGATTCCGGCGAAGGTCCAGCGTCATACGCTGATATTTCGGATACAGAAAGCGACGACGAATCCGTAACAGACGAATCTCCCGAACCGTATTCCGGCGAATCGCAGGACGATCCTTCATACGTAGACGAAAGCTCCCCTGCCGAATCAAGCGTGGAAGAAAGCTCAGGCGAATACGTCGAGCCGGAGCACGGATGGGTGATCAATTATCTCGGTTACACCTATCTTTACAAGGGATACGGCTTTGAACAGTTTACTTTTTCGAGCAATATCGTAAACAAATACACCGATTCTCTCAACAAGATAAAACAGCTCGCCGGTTCCAAAAGGGTTTACAATATCCTCGTGCCTACTAACTGCGAATTCTTCACTATCCCCGCCTCCGTCAAGCAGGAAGACGATTTCTACTGCGCAAACCAGCGCAAGTTTATGAACAACGTCTACGCAAAGAGTGATTCATCCATTATTAACGTCGACGTATACAATACCTTCGAAACTCACTACGACGAAAAGCTGTTTTTCAATTCCGACCCCAACTATACGCATCTGGCGGCGTACTACGTTTATCTCGATTACTGCAAAGCAGCCGGCATAACGCCTATCGTCGCGGGTATGTACACGAAGAAACTGCTCAATAACCAGTTCTTAGGCAAGTTCTTTACCGCCACCGGTTCCGAACGCGTTATGAAAAACGCCGACAGGTTCGATTATTTCGATATAGACGAGGTGTATACCGCTACCGAAAAAGTCTACCGCGGCAGCGGGATAGTAAACCGCACCGGCGTCATATTTGCCGATACCGGTTCGTATAACTACTACACGTTCCTCGGCGAAGACGCTAAGCGTATCGATATCACCGCGGCGGGCGACGCATCGCGCAGCCTGCTTGTGATAGGCGATTCATCCGCCGCTCCTTTTATCACGTTCCTGGTCCCCAATTACGGCAAGATCACCTATATTAACCCTCAGTTATATAACGACAGCATTGCCGATATGCTTGCCGGCGACGGTTTTACCGACGTGGTCATAATCACCTATAACACTTACGCGGGACGTTTGCTGCATTCCGATCTCGCTAAGCTTGCGGGGAACTGATATGGCGGAATATCTCATAGGCGGATTCATTTCCGTTTCCGCGGTGATCGAAAACGAAAGCCGCACGCTTTATAAACTCATAATCGATAAAGACAGGCAGAGCCGCATCAGCTCTGCCTCGTATCATTATCCCGAAAAAGCGCAATACGACTATCTTAACAAATACGTAAAGCGTACTGGCGCAGAAGTCGAATATTTGTCAGCCGAAGATTTTTCATCCCTTACCGGTGGGGAAGCGTACGGCGGCATTGCCGCGCTTGTCGGCGACAGAAAGTACGTTTCCATTGATAAAGCGCTTGAAAACGCAACGTTCGCGCTTATGCTCGACGGGATCGAAGATCCGTTCAATTTCGGTTACATACTCCGCACCGCTTACGCCTGCGGCTGCGACTGCGTCCTATTGCCTGAACGCAATTACTTTACTTCGTCTTCAATAGTCGTACGCTCTTCGGCAGGAGCCTCTGAAATGCTCCCTATCGCGTTATTCTCCGACCCCTCGTATACGGTCGATTCACTTAAGAAAAACGGTTTTTCCATCATTTGCACGGCTAAGACGAAAGGTTCGGTCAGCTTGGAAAAAGCCGAGTTCAATATACCGCTCTGCCTTATAATCGGCGGCGAAAAGCGCGGCGTGAACAAAAGCATAATGTCTTACGCCGACGTCACGGTATCCATAGATTATAAAAACGATTACAAGATGTCGCTTTCGGCGTCGTCTGCCGCGTCGATACTCATTTACGGCGTTTCGTCGCGCATAAAGTAGAGCTCCGGCACTTTGCCTATTATCAGCGTTTCACATAATGCAAATACGCAGCTAATCTCCTTTTCCGCGCTGCAGAACGGAGCGAGCACGTTTATAAGCACGTCTATCCTTACGCTTATCCGGTGAAGCGTCTGGTTTATCCCGGCGCTTATAAACTTACTTTCTGTCGCCGCGCAAACGCTCCCAAGCGGAACTACGGTTAGCTTTATTCCGGGTCCTTTGCCGGAAAACAACTCTATCCCCGTCGCGTTGCCCAACGGCAGCGAAAAGGAACTTCTCATATTTTCAAGCCGCCTTGACGCTTCAAAAGTGAGCTCGGCGGTTATTTTATTTAATATCAGGGAATCGATCGCCAACGCGTTCACTTCGCCGTTTACCAAAATCGCCCGCTGTATGTTCGGCAATTCCGCCTCAAACTTGTCGCACACAGTGCCAAACGCTTCGTATATCGATTCTATGACCGCGTTTTTCACATCATATTCCGCGTATTCGTTAGCCGCCCGACTGAAATTAAAGCAAAAAAGAACGCATAATAATGCCAATAAAAGGATCGCGAAAAACACTTTCAGTTTATATTTGCTCTTTCTTTGCATCATTCTTTCACCGCAGTATATATATTTTAGCGCGCTGCAAATAATACTACCGGTGATCGATATAAAACTGTTTAAGATATTTACGTTTCTGATCGCGGCTCTGATCCTTTTTGTTTCAATAGAAGGCGATCCGTTTTGCTTGCTTATAGCTTATAAAAAAGCCGATTCTATTTGCAAAAACGAATATAACGGGCTCTTAAGGCTAGTTTCCTACAGATACGATAAAGCAAACGGCAGATACGCATTTACCGTAAGCGACAAAAACGGAGTGAGCGCCGAAATAGTTTACGACCCGGACGAAAACGTCTTTACGGACGGCTACTTTGCGGAATATATCTCATACGCGCAGAACGCGCTCTACGGAAAGTATTGGCAAAAACTCACAGAAAACGGTTCAACGCCCGACGAAATAGTGATATCCGCCCGGTTGCAGCGAGGAATAATCGGCGCCGAGACGGAAAACACGGTCCAAAAAATCGTCGCGATATACGGCGTTATCGATTACGAAAGCTTTTGCGAACAGGCGTACAGAACGGCAAAAGCCGTCAGATACGACGGCTTTTGTGAACTCGATATTATTTCAGCGGATTACTTCGTCAATATAACCGATCTGGCGTTTTATTCCGACAAAAGCGGAATAGCCTCACGAGTTAAGCACAACTGAACTTTAATTCTTGCGCTTGAAAAGCCCTTCGAGCCTTTCTTTGTAAGAAGCTTTTCTCGCAGTCGCAATCTCGCGGTCCTGAACGAACGTCCTGGAAGTCGTGTCGAATAAAAGCACGTCGTTTTCGCGCACTTTAAATCCAAGCGATCCTTTCGGCACCACGAGCACCGATCCGTCATCGCCGAGCAGTTCCACGAGTTCGCGTTCGATCTTGTCTACAGTATAATGCATTTATAAACACCTCCTATTCGGCCTCTGTGCCGAAAGTCTCAGTTTCGTTTATCGGGATGAACATAACGGAGTAATGGAAACGCACGCCGTTTTCCGACTGCTCTTTGATTCGCTTCTGTAATCCCGAACCTTCGCGCAGGAACCGGCAGTCGGCGCCGTATTCGCCTTTTGTCGGGATGATATACGCGCTCCTGTTCACACGTAAGATATTGCTGCCGCTATCCAGCACCTTTTCAAGCTGCGGAGCGAATATCCAGGAATATCCAACGATAGCCGCGGGTTTTAGAGAAGGGTAAAAGTCTTTGTAAAAATCTATCGCGGTCTTGAACGCCTCTCGCATCTTTTCCGGCGTGTATTCTATTCCGGATGGGATATGGATATTGAGAGTGCCGGTACCATTACCCAGAAAGTCGTGCCATTTTGCTTTTGAAAAGCGCGTCGTGCCGGTATCGGCTACACCGCGTTTGTCAATCACGTTTACGATATATTCATCGTCGTTTTCCGTATAAGAGGTTTTGCCCACGGAAGCAGAAATGTCGTTTGTCAGCGCGCCGTCTTTGTCTATACAATGCTCGCCGCACGCAAACGAAACGTAACGCTTTCCGTCCGTAATGACTTTGAAATCGCTGCCGAACTCGCCCGGTACGAACTTGAGCACGCCGAACAGAAACATACATCCGCCGGCGCATAGCATATTCCAGCTCCATTCGAGTATGCCCCAGTAGCCTTTCTTTTCATAGCACGAGCGGGAATAGCCGCGAAAAGCGTTAAGGTTTTCCCGGTTAAGCTCTTCGGGCGGTTTTTTGTTTATTATAGTATCCGCAAGCGCGGCGGCGACGATGACCCAGCCGACCTGCTCTTTTTCAAGTCCCTCTGCATTGAAAAGATCTTCGGTATAAATCTGATTCTGCCAGGGTTTGCGCTTTTTTACCGTTATATACTTGATAAACGCGCCGCAAATACGCGCGTTGCCGTTACTGTTCATAGCGTGCGCGCATCTTAAAAGCTCATTTTTGCCGTCTTCCGGTAATCCCGTGGCTTCTGCTACTGCAAGCGCTTCACGTTCGCTCAAAACAGGCGAACCGTCGTATTCAGCGGTAAAACTCGCGTATAATTCCTCTGCGTAAGAGGGAAGTTCAAAATTGAACCGCTTTTTGAATTCAAAGTAATTCATCCGCGTCTCCGATCACATATCTGTTGATGTTCCCGACTATCGCCTGCGAGGAAACGAACTGCGGCACGTTTCCGGGAAGCAGGGCGTAATTTGAAAAATGAAGATGCCCCGCAAGCACCGCTATTACGTTTTGTGCGTGTTTTTCTATTATCTTTATAAACTCAAGGTTTTCCTCGGGGCAGCCTTCATAATTGAACTGAAAATATACTCCGCTCGGTTTTAGCTGTTTTTCATTTTGTTCGCACATAACGGGAACGTGAATGACGACGATCGCTTTTTTGCCGATTGAAAGCTCATATTCAAGCGCCTCGTTCTGATCCGCCGTTACTTTGCGCTGCGAATTGTCGATGCATATTATGTTTATATCGTCAAGGCGGACAACGTGTATATCGCATGCCATGTCAGCGAGTTTTCCCATTGACGGTATCGCGCGGCGGCTTTCGTGGTTACCGCACACGGCGGCTATCGGTTTATCGAAATCAGCAAGACATTTGTCTGCAAAACGCAGATTTGCATTACTCACGTAATCGAAAGTATCGCCCGCAAGTACCAACGCGTCGCCGTCCTTTGCGATATCTATAAGTTTTCGGAAGTGAAAAGCCGGCGAAAGCTTTTCGTATTCGCCGTACGGCTCGCCTCCGTGATGCGCGAAATGCTCGCGTACGCGCTCCCACGCCTCAGTCGCGCTTTTCGCTTTTTCTATTTCTTCGGGAGTAGAAAGCGAATCGTATTCCGTAAGGTGCGAATCGCTGAAATGATATATCACTTTCTTTTTGATCCCTTTGCATACGATCTTATATTCCGTAATCATCAGTCGTATCTCCTTTTGACTTTGTACATATAATACCACAATTATTTTTCTTTATCAAGTCATTTTTTGTTTATCCTTGTTGACTATCCAAATCTTTTCTGTTAAAATAGTACTGTAAGAATAAATACGCGCCTCAAAACGGCGCGGCCGTATTCAAATCAACCTGGTTCTTTAAAGGAGGAACACAAAATGTCAATGAAATTCTATCGCTGCAAGCGCTGCGGCAACATCATCGCCTACTGCCACGCGAGCGGAGTCCCCGTAGTGTGCTGCGGCGAACCTATGCAGGAACTCATCCCCGGCACCACTGACGCCTCTGTCGAAAAACACGTCCCCGTAATCACCGTAGAAGGCTCGCTCGTGACAGTAAAAGTCGGCTCCGCGGCTCATCCCATGCAGGACGTCCATTACATAGAGTGGATCGCTCTCGAGACCGAACACGGCAACCAGCGCGTAAAACTCGCACCCGGCGAAGAACCCGAAGCTACATTCGCGATCGTGGAAGGCGACAAGCCCATAGCCGCTTATGCATACTGCAATCTGCACGGTCTCTGGAAGTCATAATCAAGCCATAAAAAACCCGGTACGTTCGGCGTACCGGGTTTTTGTCGTATATCTGTTATTTATTGAGATCCCTTATCGCCGGGTCGCCGTAGAAATTGGCTATAATCGTTCCGGGCCCTACAGAATATCCTATACCCGGTTCGATAAAACCGAAACGGAAATCGATTTGAATATCAGGGAAGTGCGCCTTTACGATCTCGGCAACGTATTTACAGTCTTCAAGACAATCCGCATGCGAAATAAATACCGTGTTGTATTTGTCGAGATATGCGTATTTTATGATATATTCCGCGGTCTTTTCAAGCGAACTCTTTCTGCCCCTCACCTTTTCGATCGCCACGTTATGGCCGGTCCCGTCGTATACGATCAGCGGCTTGATGCTGAATATCCCGCCGAAGAAAGCGGCGGAGGCGCTCACACGGCCCGCGTTGCGCAGGAACGTAAGGCTTTCGACGGTACCTGCTTCGTTAAAATTGAGGCGTTCTTCGAGGATCCAGTTGTAAACGTCTTCAATGGATTCGCCGTTCGCGCGCTTTTTGCTGCATTCCGTTGCAAGCATAGTTAGCGAATAGCAGCAGTTATAACTGTCTATGCAGAATATCTTGGCGTCGGGGTAATCCTTTTCAACGCGTTCTTTGGCAATAAAGCTTTCTTTTACCGAACTCGAAAGTGCTTCCGCACAGGATATGGAAAGCACGTCGCAGCCTTGATCGAGGAACTTGCGGAACACGGTTTCGTACTGATTGGAAGTCGCCTGCGAAGAACTCATTTTGAGCCCTTTGCCCACTTCAGCGTAAAATGTTACGGGATCCATGCCGGCCCAGCCGTCGTTGGCCAGGTATTCGTTTCCGTTTGCGTACAGGTGGAACGGAACTATTGCGTCGATGCCGAATTCACGCATCTGTTCCGGCGTCATATTACTGCTCGAATCGGTTATAATAACGTAATTTTTCATAAGATCCTCCTTATTCAAGTACGATTATAAAATCGTAAATTTCCTGTTTGCCGTCCACGTCGTAAAACTCTTTGTCCTTGTATTTGCCGTTTATGAGTTCTCTTACGCGGCGTTTGTCTTCGTCGGTCGCGTCGGCGCCGTAGAAGACGGTCACTATATCCTTATCCTCCAGCTTGAGCTTTTCGCAAAGGGTCGCGAGCGCGCCGATCTTGTCTTCGTCGGCGGAAAGTACCTTTTTGTTTGTAAAGCCGATGTAGTCGTTGTTTTTGACCGAAATATCCCTGTATTCGACGTTCCTGATGGCTTTGCACACCATACCGGTCTCGACGAATTCCATATTCGAAACAAAGTTTTGTTTTATTGTTTCGGCGTCGTCGGAACTGTAATCGAGCATTGCGAGCGCGGCGTACGCCTGGCCGGGGTTCTTGGAAGGGATGACGTGTATCTTAGATTTGGTATAAAGACCGGCCGCCTGTTCCGCCGCCATAAAGATATTGGTATTGTTGGGGAACACGAAGATATTGTCGGCGTTCATCTCGTCGAAAGCCTTGATGAAATCGCCTGTAGAAGGGTTCTTCCCCTGGCCGCCGTCGATAATGTGATCGGCGCCCAGCTGACGGAACACTTCTATGTTGCCCGAACCGGTCGTGACCACGCACGACGCGTATTTGGTGCGTTTTTTCTGCACCTTCGGTATATCCGCCGCCTTTTTGGCTTCGTGCTCGTTGTGCTGCAGCATCATATTCTCGATCTTTATCGTCAAAAACTCGCCGAACTGCTGGCAATACTCGAGCACCTTCGAAGGCGTCATCGTATGTACGTGTATCTTAAGAATTGAATCTTCTTTAAGAGCAACTATCGAATCGCCTATTGTGCCTAAGTAATCGATGACTTTTTGTATATCGAAGTTATCGACGTCGGTCTTGGCGGTCATAAGCCTGAGCAGGAATTCGGTGCAGTAACCGAACTCGAATACCGAGTCTTTGCCGAACAGCGAAAAGTCGACAATCTGCGTTTGCTTTTGTTCGTTTTCAAGCGTAAACTCACTGTCGTTGCCCTTTATCGCTTCGAGCACGCCCTGTGCTATCATATAAAGACCGGCGCCGCCGCTGTCGACAACTCCCGCCTCCTTGAGCACGTCCAGAAGCTCGGGCGTGTTGGCGAGGGAAGTCTTCATTTTGTCGAGAATCACTTCGGAATACTCGCCGAGCGTGATACTGTCGTCGATTATTCCGTTAGTGCCTTCGAGCGCTTCGCGCGCGACGGTGAGTATGGTGCCTTCCACCGGCGATACTACCGTTGCGTACGCGCGTTTGACGCCTTCGGAAAAAGCCTTGCTTAAGTCGGACATATTCGCGACTTCTACGCCTTCGAGCCCGTTATCCATACCGGCGAATATCTGCGAAAGTATGACGCCGCTGTTGCCGCGTGCCGAAAGCAGCATCCCCACAGCCAGAGCGTGCGCTTTTTTGGCTACGGAATTCTGCTGCTCCTGCTGCATATTCTTTATCCCGCCCGAAAAAGTGCGGAACATATTGTCTCCCGTGTCGCCGTCCGGAATAGGGAACACGTTGAGATCGTTTATCATCTTTACGTTTTCTTTGAGTTTTGCCGCGCCGTTGATTATGAATTTCTCAAAGAGCGCTCCGTCTATCTGTTTGTAGCTTGTATAGTTCATATTCCCGACCGCACCTTATATGTTTTTCTTAAAGCAACGTCTGCGCTTGTTCTGACAAATGTCAAAATACTTTAAAACGTTTTGAATATGATGGTTGTCTTCGAGCATAAGATTTGTCTCAAGATGATCGAGATCGCTTTCGCGCAAGAAATTGATGAGAAGTCCTATAAGAATCGTAGCGACACCCTTTGATTCGTATTCCGGCAGGACGCCGATAAGCCCCAGGTCGAGCACTTTGGGGTGCTTTTTCGATTTAAGGAATCTCACTACAAACGGCAATGTCATATGCCCGCCGGATTTGCGCACCGCCTCGGAAATAGAAGGGAACATAAGCGAAAAACCTATCATCCGGTCGTTTTTATCGTAAAGCATAAGGATATCCTGCGGACGTACGATCTGCTTGAAATCCTTGATATAATTGTCTATGATCTCCTGATTGAGCGGCATCGTGCCGTACAGGCGCGAGTAGGCCTTTTCGATAATTTCAAATATGCCGTTTATGTGTTTGTCGACGATCTCTTTAATGGTCTTAGCCTGATAAACGCGAATCTCGAACCGTTTGAGCATCTTGCTGCTGAATTCGATTATACGATCGCCATTTTCCGCGGGCGCGTAGAGCTTGTATTCAAGCCAGTCGACGTCTTTTTCAAAACCGTACGATTCGATGAGCTTTTGATAGTACGGATAGTTGAACTGCTCTTCATAAGTTTGCATCTGATCGAACCCTTCGATCAAAAGACCCTCGCGTTCGAGATCGGAATACCCGAGCGGTCCGACAAACTCTTCCATCCCTTTCTCTTTTGCCCAGTTTTCGACCTTCGCAAACAGGGCGGCAGATACCTTTTCGTCGTCGATCGAGTCGAATCTGGTGAATCTGACGCGTTTCTGCCCCCATTTTTTGTTGGCTTCGCTCTGGATGATACCTTGTATCCTTCCGGCGACTTTTCCGTCTTTATAGGCGATATAACAAACCGTGTCGCATACCTTGTTGAAAGGATAGTCCGGTTTGAAAATATCGAATTCGCCGCCGTAAAGCATAGGGACGAAATACTCGTTTCCTTTATACAGAGTCAAGGGGAAACTTACAAACTCTTTCTGCTCTTTTTTGGTCTTCACTTCGCGGATCTCGATCATGATTGATGCTCCTCGACTAATTTATAAAATGCTATTGTGCATTATAGCACGAAAAATGTCGAATAGCAATAGTTTATTATGATTTTATTAAGATTATTATGAAATTATTAAAATGTAAAGCGGCGCAGCAACGCCGCGCCGCTTTAAACGGTATTAAAACGGTCGAATATTTATTTTTTCAGCTCGATCGTGCGCTTGAGCGACGCTTCGGCGGCATCCGCCATCACTTTTTCAAGCCCGGAACCGTCTATTACCGCAACGCCCCTCTCTGTCGTGCCGCCCTTTGAACACACCTGCGCGCAGAGCTCGTCGGCAGTCGATTTTCCTTCAAGCGCCATCGCGGCAGCGCCTTCAACGGTATTCAGCGCCAGCGAATACGCGAGATGCTTGGGCAGACCGATACTTTCGCCGGCTGAGGCAAACGCCGAAATGAACCGGTAAACGAAAGCCGGCCCGCACCCGCTTATGCATCCGGCGCCGTCCATCAGTTCTTCGGGTATCGAATACATCTTGCAGCTTTTTGCGAGTATCTTTTTATAAGTGTTTTCGTCGCTTGAACGCAGGTTTTCCGAACAGTAAAGCACTACGCCTTTTCCGGCTTCTATCGGCGTGTTCGGCATCATACGTATTACCGGCGCGGAAGGGATATCAAGAAGCTTTTTCGTATAATCTATCGTTATCCCGACCGCGATATTCACGAGCACGAAACCGCTCCGCGTACTTAGCGCGCCGCGTATTTCCTCGCACACGGTCTCAAGATCCTGCGGGCGCACGCACAAAAAGATGAATCTGCACGTCTCGGCGATTTCCGTATTAGTAGAAGGGATCGCGCCGAGCAAAGCAGATAGCGCGTTTACTCTTTCTGCGTTGCAATCGGAAATAAAAACTCTGTTGTTTTTGTCTCCGCAGGCGGTCCTGATGAGCACCGAGCCCATATGGCCCGAGCCTATGAATCCTATATCGGTCATACAAATCACCTCGTCTGTCCGTTTCCCGTTAGAATATACTTATATGACGTAAGCGCGTCGAGCCCCATGGGACCTCTGGCGTGCATTTTTTGCGTAGAAATGCCTATCTCGCACCCGAAACCGAACTCGCCGCCGTCGGTAAATCTGGTCGAAGCGTTGACGTACACCGCCGCGCTGTCTACGTTGGCGGTGAAATACGCGGCTGATTTTTCGTCTTCGGTAACTATGCATTCGCTGTGGAAAGTCGAGTGATTCGAAATGTGTTCCACCGCTTCCTCTACGGAATCTACGACCTTGACAGCGAGGATATAATTCAGGAATTCGGTATCGAAATCGTTTTCTCCGGCGGCTTTTCCGTCGATTATCGCGGCGGCTTTATCGTCAAGCCGCAGTTCTACCGGAACAAGACCTTTTTCCGTACGTTTTGCGCAAAGCCTGTCATACATAAGCGGCAGGAAAGTATCTGCGATATCTTTATGGACAAGGCATACTTCCGCTGCGTTGCAAACGGAAGGCCGCGACGTTTTGGCGTTATCGATTATATCGAGCGCCTTTTTGATATCCGCGTATTTATCGATATAAACGTGGCATATCCCCGCGCCGGTCTGTATGCAGGGGACTTTTGCGTGTTCCACGCAAGCGTTTATAAGCCCCGCGCTTCCGCGTGGGATGAGCAGATCGACGTAACCCGCGGCTTCCATAAGCTCGGTAGCGCTTTGACGGGTAACGTCTTCCACAAGGCAGACCGCGTTGGGATCGACTCCGTCAGCGGAAAGCGCGGCTCTTATCGCCGAAACTATCGCTTTGTTAGTCTCTATGGCTTCTTTGCCGCCGCGCAGCACGCAAACGTTTCCGCTTTTCAAGCAAAGCGTCGCCGCGTCGCACGTCACGTTAGGTCTGCTTTCGTAGATCATAGCGATAACGCCGATGGGAACACTTACGCGCTGCAAGTTTATACCGCTTTTCAGGATCCTGTTTTCCAGTACTTTTCCGCACGGGTCGTCAAGGTCGGCAACCTTGATAATATCGCCGCAGATCGCGTTCAGACGCGCGTGATCGAGTCTCAGGCGGTCTATCATCACCGGGGAAACGGTCTGCGAAGCTTTTTTTATATCGGTTTCGTTGGCGTAAAGTATCTCTTTTTCGCACCGCAAAACGGATGACGCGATATCGTATAAAACGCCGCGCTTTTTTTCGGCTCCCAGAGCGGCGACGGAACGTTTCGCGTCGCGCGCCAGAACAAGAAGTTCGTGTGTTGTCATTTCAAGCCTCCTCCGAAAACGGTCCCTATCTGTTTGCCTTCGAGCAAGCCGTACATATCTTCGGGATTCTCGCCCGAAAGGATCACGGTGCTTATCCCGGCGTCGAGGCACATACCCGCCGCGACGAGCTTGGTGTGCATACCGCCCGTGCCGAGCGAAGAACTGCTTCCGCCGCCGAGCGACAT
Source organism: Clostridiales bacterium UBA1206 (assembly GCA_002310055.1). Lineage (GTDB taxonomy): Bacteria > Bacillota > Clostridia > Oscillospirales > CAG-382 > UBA1206. The sequence goes on from DBXS01000026.1 coordinate 36,102, forward strand.
AATGGAATCGTCTATCTTTTCCACGCGGTGGATCATCCGCGCGCCGGGGTCCTTGTTGGGGTCTGCGGTATACAGTCCGCCTATATCCGAAAGGATAACGAGCAGATCCGCCTTAACAGATACCGCGACCAGCGCCGCCAGAGAATCGTTGTCGCCCACGGCGATCTCTTCCGTAGCCACGCTGTCGTTTTCGTTTATAACGGGAAGGCAGCCGAGCTTGAGCAGTTCATGTACCGTGTTCCTGAAATTTGCGTGACGAGTCTCGTTTTCAAAGTCGCTTTTGGTAAGCAGGATCTGCGCCACGTTGTGACGGTATTCCGAAAAATACTTGTCGTAGGTATACATCAGTTCGCACTGACCGACCGCTGCGGCTGCCTGTTTGAGCGCCATATTATCTTTTGCGCCCGTAATGCCGAGCTTGCCCGTGCCCATACCGATAGCGCCGCTCGATACGAGTATGATCTCGTGTCCGCGGTTTTTAAGGTCGCTCAGCACGCGGCAGAGCGTTTCGGTCCGCCTGATATTCATTTTTCCGCTCGCATAGGTGAGGGTGGAAGTCCCGACTTTTACGACTAATCTCATATTGACCTCGTAATAATTATTCATCGCGTTTTTTCATCAAAAGCGTACGCCTGCAGCGCACACGAGCATTTACTTATGCGGTATTATAGCACGATATGTATAATTGTGCAATACTTTTTGCAATTTTATAAGTAATTTTAAAAGAAAACCGGCCGGGGTACACGCCCGACCGGTATAAGCGCCGTTCAGCCGACAGGGAAAACGCTGCCGCCGATGAATTCGCGAAGCAGACTGTTGCGCGGAACGTCTTCGCAGGAAAGACCCAAGAAATATTCCAAAAACTTAAGCAGACGTTTCGCTTCCGGATACTCCGGCGCGTCGGTCGGGATGGCGAACAGCAGGGGTTCGGCAAACGTCTTGAGCACCGCGAGTTCGTAAATGGACGCGGAATTGAACATCACGTCGGCGCATTCCTGGAACGGGAAAATGTGTTTTTCTTCGCCGTGGCGGACCGACTGCCACCGCGCAATAGTCTCTACTGCCGAAAAACCGCGCGTGCGCGCGTCGCGCACCATACGCCTGATCTCGCGGCTGTCCGTGGTGGGGATGCGGTTGTGTTCGTCTACGTTGAGCGCGGTTATGGCGCTTATATAGATCCTGAACTTGTCTTCCGGGCTTATGGAATACGAAAGCTTGTCGTTTAGCCCGTGTATGCCTTCTATAACGAGCACGTCGTCGGAAGCCATCTTCAATGCGTTTCCGTTGAATTCCGGCCTTCCGAGCTTGAAATTGAACGTGGGCAGCTCGACCTTTTCGCCTTTGAGCAGAGAAGTCATCTGCTTGTTGAACAAATCTATGTTGATAGCTTCCAGGCATTCAAAATCGTATTCGCCGTTTTCGTCGCGCGGAGTAAGCGAGCGTTCGAGATAATAATTGTCGCAGGCGATGGGATGCGCTTTCAGCCCGACGTTGTTCAGCTGTATCGAAAGCCTGTGCGAAAACGAAGTTTTTCCCGAAGAAGAGGGACCGGCTATCATAACGATACGGCGGTTTTCTTCCTTGATGCGCTGCGCGAACTCGCCTATGATATGTTCCTGATACGCTTCGGAAGAAAGGATGATATCTCTGCCTTCCCCGCGCGAGATTGCGTCGTTGAGCGCGGCAACTGTAGGGATCCCGACGTTTTCGCCCCAGGTGTTGGATTTGTTCATGGCCGCGAACAATTTTTTGGGGATCTCGGCGCTCCCTATCTTTTCGGGATGCGAATGATTCGGCAGTACGAGCAGCACTCCGCCTTCGGCGGGGAGCAGATCGAATATATCTACATACCCAGCGCTGGGCGGCATATAGCCGTAATAATAATCGTAGTAGTTGCCGAAACGGTACATATTCGTGGTGGAAGTGCGCCTGTAATGGAACAGCCGCTCTTTGTCGGTCATCCCGTGCATACGGAACAACTCTATCGCGTCGCGCGTGGGGATCTTGGACTTGACGAATTTTTCGTCGTTATCGACGTATCTGCGCATAGCCGCTTTTACTCTGCCGAGCGTTTTTTCGTCGAGTTTTATCTTGACGCCGTCTTTGAAAGCCACGCTGAAATAGAGCGCGTCGCCTATGGCGTATTCGAGCTTAAGCTTTTTCAGCTTTTTGCCGTACAGATGCGTTATCGCCCGCAGGAACATCATTTCAGCTCCGCGTTCGTACGCCCTATGACCATCGCGGTCGCGCGTGGTGTAAAAGCTTAATTCGGGCGACGTTCCGCTGCCGCCGTATACTTCGGCGCGCGATATCTTCTTGTTGAGCTCATACAGTTTTTGGTCGACTTTGGCAAGTATTATCGGCGCGTCGTAATCCTTTTGAACGTTTGCTGCGATATCCGAAAACAGCGCGTTGACCGGATATTCTATCATACCGCCTTTGTATAAAAATTTCATAGCGTTCTCCTTTCTTATTGCATTTCTGTTTATACTATGATTTTACCAGAAATAATCAAAAAGTCAATACCGCGCGCCGAATGTTTATAAGCCTTTGCGCTTTTTTCTCGCGCATTATCCCTAATATGTACGTGCGATGCGGCTTTTTTGTGCAAATATAACATTGCAAATATTACGCAAAGATGGTAAAATGAATATATACAAAGGTGAAGTGTAAATTATGCTTTTCGGAAAAAACATCAATCGTTATTACATTAAATATTCACCGCGCCTTATTCTGGGAATACTGTCGCTTATCGTCGTGGACTGGCTCCAGCTTGTCATTCCGGTACTTTACAAGTACGTCATCAACGGCGTAAACAACGGATATGTCGATATCGACGGCGCCGCCGTCGCGTTCGATATGGACTTCCTGCTAGATAAGATATGCCTGCCGATGCTGCTCATCATCCTTGCGATGGTGATATGCCGCTTTTTGTGGCGCATATGCTTTTTCGGCGCCGGCATCAACGCCGAGACCGATCTCAGGCTGCGTATGTTCGACGTCTGCAAAGACCTTTCGCAGGAGTATTATCAGCACAACAAGGTCGGCGACCTTATGGCGCTGTTCACCAATGACCTCGAGACCGTGCAGGATTGTTTCGGCTCCGGGATACTTATGTTCGCCGACGCGCTCTTCCTCGGCGTGCTCGCCATCATCAAGATGGCGACTATGAACTTAGGGCTCACCCTGCTTTGCCTCATTCCCATGGCGCTGCTGTTCGTCGCGAGCACAGTCGTAGGCAAATATATGATGATAAAATGGGAAAAACGTCAGGAGGCGTTTTCCTCGCTTTCGGATTTTTCGCAGGAAAGTTTCGCAGGAATAGCCGTCATCAAAGCGTTCGTAAAAGAAGCCAAAGAGCTTTCCGCTTTTAAAAAGCTCAACAAAGACAACGAAAAAGCCAATGTGGATTTCACTAAGCTTTCTGTGGCCCTCAACATTTTCGTCACGCTGTTCGTCGAATCCGTCATATGCGTCATTCTCGGTTACGGCGGATACCTCGTGTGGAACGGCACGTTCGACGCCGGCCAGCTAATGGAATTCATAGGCTATTTCAGCGCCATCGTATGGCCCATAATGGCTATATCCCAGCTTATAGAAATGCGCTCGCGCGGCAAGGCTTCGCTGCAGCGAATAAGCAAGCTGCTCGATTCAAAGCCCGACGTCACGGACAGACCCGGCGTCGACGATCCCGGTGAAATCAAAGGCGACATAGAATTCAGATCCCTTACGTTCCGTTATCCCGATACCGAACGCGACGTACTTTGCGATGTTTCGTTCACTATAAACGCAGGCGAAAGCGTAGGAATCGTCGGCAGGACCGGCGCCGGAAAAACCACGCTCGTAGACCTTATTCTGCGAACCTATAATGTCCCCGACGGAACGCTGTTCATAGACGGAAAAGACGTCAACTCCATAACCATAGAAAGCGTGCGCCGCAACGCCGCGTACGTTCCGCAGGATAACTTCCTGTTCAGCGACACCATTGAAAACAACATCGCTTTCGCGTCCGATAACGACGATACCGAATCCGTTATCCGCGCCGCGAAACTTTCGGACGTCCACGACAATATCGCCGAATTCACCGAAGGTTACAAGACCGTACTCGGCGAAAGGGGCGTCACCGTCTCAGGCGGACAGAAGCAGCGCATATCCATCGCGCGTGCGATAATGAAAGACGCGCCCATACTCATTCTCGACGATTCGGTCTCCGCCGTCGACGTTAAGACCGAAAAGAACATTCTTGCAAACTTAAAAAGCATACGTTCGGGCAAAACCACGATACTCATAGCGCACCGCATCACCACTATCGAGAATATGGATAAAATCATATTCTTAGAAAACGGACGCGTCACCGCGGTGGGTCCTCATACGGAGCTCTATGAAAGCTGCAGGGAATACCGCCGTATGGTCGACCTTCAGAAGCTTGACGAATTGGAAAAGTCAAGCGGAAAGGGGGCGTGACTATGCGCGAATACTATCCCCTTATAATCGTCGGAGCGGTGCTCGGAACGCTTTCGGTCATATTCGTCGCGGCGTACTTTTCCATAAAGAACCGCAAAGCGGCGATCGGTTTCGACCGTAATATGAAAGATTCGGAAATAGTCCGCCGCCTGCTCGCGTACGCGAAGCCTCATATCAAGAGTTTCCTTTTCGTGCTGCTGCTTATGGTCGTATCCATCGCCTACGAAATAATCTCGCCCATCATCGTAGGCGAGATCGAAGAGACCATCAAGGCAAAGTTCGAACTTTCCGAACTTTATATCCGCGTAGCGCTGTACGCCGGAGTCCTCGTCGTTTCGCTTGTTTGCACCTATTTCCAGGCTATAGTGCTGCAGAAAACGGGGCAAAAGATACTTTCCGCCATTCGCCAGGATCTGTTCGAGCATATCGAAAAGCTATCGCACGATCAGCTCAATTCCATGCCGGTCGGCAAGCTCGTCACGCGCGTCACCAACGACACTAACGCGATCTCGTTTATGTTCACCAACATAATCGTGAACCTCGTAAAGAATATGTTCATAATCGTCGGCGTGCTCGTGGCGATGCTGGTACTCAACTATACGCTCACGCTGATGGTGCTTTGCTTCGCGCCGTTCATAGCGCTGTTCACGCTCATATTCAGAAAATTCTCGCGCCGCGCGTACCGCAGAGTCAAAGACGGCACTACGGATATAAACACCTTCCTTTCGGAAAACCTTTCCGGTATGAAAATCATTCAGATATTCAACCGCGAAGAACGCAAGAAACAGGAGTTTTCCGCAAAGAACACCGAGCTCGGCAAAGCCAAGAAATCGCAGATATTCGTTTTCGGCGTTTTCCGCCCGGTGGTTTATATGCTTTACATTGCTTCCGAAATGTGCCTTATGTACCTCGGCGGCAAGGGTTATATCAACAACACCTCGTTCCTCGGACAGTTCATCACTAGCGGTACCATCGTCACGTTTTATCTATATATCTCGCGTTTCTTCACCCCCATTCAAAGCCTCGCCGAACAGTTCAATTGGCTGCAGTCGGCGTTCGCCTCTGCGGAAAAGATATTCACGGTATTCGATATCGAACCCGAGATCGTCGATTCTCCGGACGCGATCGAGCTTAAAGACGTAAAAGGCGATATAGAGTTCAAAGACGTGTGGTTCTGCTATGTCAAAGACGAATGGGTGCTAAAAGGCGTTTCGTTCAAAGTCAACGCCGGCGACACCGTAGCCTTCGTCGGCGCCACGGGATCTGGCAAAACGACTATCCTTTCGCTTCTGTGCCGGAACTACGATATCCAGCGCGGGCAGATACTCGTCGACGGGATCGACATCCGCAACATCAAGATCTCGTCGCTGCGCAGTCATTTCGGTCAGATGCTCCAGGACGTGTTCCTGTTTTCGGGGACGGTCCGTTCGAATATCCTGCTGCGCAAGGAAGACGTTGCTCAGGAAGAGATAATGCAGGCGTGCCGCTACGTCAACGCGGATAAGATCATAGAAAAACTTCCCAAAGGACTAGACGAGGAAGTACGCGAACGCGGCAACAACTTTTCCGCAGGTCAGCGCCAGCTGATATCGTTCGCAAGAACGATCATACATAAACCCGAGATAATGATACTCGACGAAGCGACCGCCAATATCGACACCGAGACCGAAGTGCTCATCCAGGATTCGCTCGAAAAGCTGATGAAGATCGGCACGCTGCTCATCGTCGCGCACCGGCTTTCCACCATCCAGCACGCCGACAATATCATATATCTTTCGCACGGCGAAATAGTCGAGCAGGGAACTCATCAGCAGCTGCTAGCCGCCAAAGGAAGGTATTACGACCTCTATATGCTACAGTACGAACACGCAGAAAAATAACATTTTACACACGCAGACCGCCGCAAAACACGGCGGTTTCTGTGATTTTTGCGAATATTTCAAACTTTTTGAAAATAACTATTGACTTTAGCGCGATAAAGTGATACAATAGCGCCATAGATTTTTCGCAAGGGAGCTGAAACATATGCGGTATTCCGAAACGTCAAGAACGGAGCCCACCGAACGCCTTGTCTTTTCACTTCGCGAGCTTTTTACGTCATTCGGTTATAAAAGATACCGCATGAGCAAGTTCGAAGAATACGATTTTTATTCCCGCAACAAGGAATTCCTCGTTTCCGACCAGATCATCACGTTTACCGACACCAACGGCAAACTGATGGCGCTCAAACCCGACGTGACTCTTTCCATTATAAAGAACAACCCCGAAAACTCCGGCGTTTCCAAACTCTTTTACGACGAAAACGTCTATCGCGTCACCCGCAGTTCGGGTACGTTCCGCGAAATAAAACAGGTCGGGCTCGAATGCATAGGCAACACAGACCAGTACTGCGTTTCCGAAGCGATGTATCTCGCTTCGCAGACGCTGGAGCGCGTTTCCGCAAAGAACGTGCTCGCGCTCTCGCATCTCGGCGTGCTCGCGTCTTTCGCTTCATCTGTGGGCGGCGACGAGTATATCACGAACCGCCTTCTGGAATGCGCCTCTTCAAAGAATACGCACGATATCGATTTGGTATGCGCTTCCGCAGGGATCCCGGCGTGTAAGGCAAACGCTTTCAAAGAACTTATTTCTCTGAGCGGCGACCCCGAACAGGTCGTGAAACAAATCGCAAATATAGAAGGCGCTCCCGACGTCGAAAAAGAGATCGGCGAACTTATGTCGTCTATCGGGATTTTCAAAGATTCGCCGATACGCGGTAAGATCGTGATCGATTTTTCCGTCGCAAGCGATATGAATTATTACAACGGTATCGTTTTCAAAGGATACGTGGACGGCGTGCCCGACAGCGTGCTTTCCGGCGGCTGTTACGACGCGCTTATGCGCAAGCTCGGCAAGCGCTCTGGCGCCGTGGGCTTCGCCCTTTACTTAGATAAGCTCGAGCGCCTGTTCGGCGAAGACGATGAATACGATTCCGACGTTATGCTCGTTTACGAAAACGGTTCCGACCCGGCTCTGATACGCAAAGCGGCGGAAGAGCTCAATTCAAAGGGGCTTACCGTGTTTTGCACATCAAGCGCCGCGGCGGACCGCAAATGCCGTTACGTTTGCGAATTCAAGGACGGAAAGGTGAAGGGAACAGATGGAATATCTTAATATCGCGCTCCCCAAGGGCAGGCTCGGCGAAAAAGTCTACCGCCTTTTCGAAGACGCCGGTTTCGGCTGTCCTTCGCTTTTGCAGCCTGGCAGAAAGCTCATATTTGAAAACACAGAAAACGGCGTTCGCTATTTCTGGGTAAAGCCTTCAGACGTGGCGGTCTACGTCGAACGCGGCGCCGCCGATATCGGAGTCGCCGGCAAGGATATCATCGCGGAATACGCTCCCGACGTTTACGAACTGCTCGATCTCGGGCTCGGCAAATGCCGCGTGTGCGTCGCAGCGCCTAAGGATTTCAAGGACGACACCCGCAAGACGTTAAAGGTCGCCACTAAATTCTGCCGCATAGCGCGCGACTATTACGCGAACACCGGCAGGGATATCGATATCATCCCGCTGAACGGCTCTATCGAGATAGCCCCCATACTCGGACTTTCAGACGTCATAGTCGATATCGTCGAGACCGGCACCACCTTAAAAGAAAACGACCTTTCGGTCTTCGCCGAGATAATGCCAGTCAGCGCGCGCCTTATCGCAAACAAAGCGTCATACAGGTTCAAAAACGCCAAGATCAATGACCTCGTCGCGAAACTTTCCGCGCAGATCGGAGAAATGAAATGATCAGGATCATACAAAGCAACGATATAAAAGAATCCGATATCGTCACGCGCGTTTCAAACAAAGCCGATATCTCTTCGGCAGTCGAAACCATCGTTTCCGCCGTGCGGCGCGACGGCGACAAGGCGCTTTACGAATTCACCGAAAGATTCGACAAAGTCAAACTCGAATCGCTGCGCGTTTCCGCCGAAGAGATAAAAGAAGCGGTCGAAAGAATCGATAAAGAGTTTATTCGCATTCTCAAGCGCGCATATGATAATATAACGGAATACCATTCAGCGCAAAAGCGCACCGGCTTCGTTACCGAGCGTGAAAACGGCGTGATACTCGGTCAGAAAGTCATACCGCTCGAACGAGTGGGCATATACGTTCCCGGCGGAACGGCGGCGTATCCTTCGACAGTGCTTATGGATTCAATCCCCGCAAAGATCGCCGGATGCCGCGAGATCGTAATGGTAACTCCGCCCGATAAGTCAGGCAAAGTGAACACCGCTATCCTCGCCGCGGCGTACGTCGCCGGTATAGATACAATTTTCAAGATCGGCGGCGCGCAGGCGATCGCGGCGCTCGCATACGGAACAGAGACGGTGCCAAAGGTCGATAAGATCGTCGGCCCCGGCAACGCCTACGTCGCCGAAGCGAAAAAGCAGGTATTCGGCGAAGTGTCGATCGATATGATCGCCGGTCCCAGCGAAATACTTATAATTGCGGATAAAAATTCAAATCCCGCGTTTGTCGCGGCTGATATGCTTTCTCAGGCAGAACATGACAAAATGGCGACGTCAGTCCTCGTCACCGAAAGCGAAGAACTCGCTTATCGCGTCAGGGATGAAATAGAGACTCAGCTCAAAAAACTTGAGCGTTCTGAAATTGCGCGCGCCTCTATCGACGATAACGGGAAGATAATTATCGTTTCCGATCTCGCCGAAGCCGTAACTATTTCCAACGCAATAGCTCCCGAACATCTCGAACTTTGCGTCGACGATCCGTTTGCGCTGCTTGACGACGTAGTTAACGCCGGCTCGGTATTTATGGGCAGATACTGTCCCGAGCCGTTCGGCGATTATATGGCGGGGCCTAACCACACTCTGCCCACGAGCGGGACCGCGCGTTTTTCGAGCCCGCTTTCGGTCGACGACTTTATAAAAACCAGCCAGTTCACCTACTTCACAAAAGACGCATTCGATTCGCTCGCGTCCGACGTCGAATATTTTGCAAAAAAGGAAGGCCTTACGGCGCACGCGGCGAGCGTCAGCGTTCGCAGGGAGGAAAAGAAATGAGCGCATTTTTATCAAAAAGGTTCGATTCGCTTACGCCTTACGTGCCGGGCGAACAGCCGCAGGATAAAAAGTATATAAAACTCAACACCAACGAATCGCCGTTCCCGCCGCCCCCACAGGCGATCGGCGCGATAGAAAACGCGGTTGAACGTCTGGCGCTGTATCCTGACCCTGAACAGAAGGCGCTGACGCAGAAAACGGCTGAGCTTTGCGGCGTATCTTTTGAAAACGTCCTTATGACGAACGGCTCGGACGAAACGCTCGATTTCGCGTTCACCGCGTTCTGCGATACCGACACTCCGGCGCTGTTCGCAGATATCACATACGGCTTTTACAAGGTGTACGCCGAATGGAAGCACGTTCCGTATGCCGAGATTCCGCTATGCGAAGATTTCACGCTTTCCGTTGACGACTATATCGGTAAAAAAGGCGTCGTGTTTATAGCAAATCCCAACGCGCCGACCGGTTTGCTCCTTCCCGTAAGCGAAATTGAGCGTCTGCTGCACGCCGATACGTCACGGCTGGTGGTCGTCGACGAAGCGTATATCGATTTCGGCGGCGAAACAGTTGTACCGCTTATAAAAAAGTACGGCAATCTGCTCGTCATACGCACTTTTTCCAAGTCGCGCTCGATGGCGGGCGCCAGACTCGGTTTCGCCGTGGGATGCAAAGCGCTGATCGACGACCTTAAAAAGATCAAATACTCTTCAAATCCTTTCAACGTAAACGCACTGACGGCGGCGGCAGGGATCGCGTCTTTGGAAAACGATTCCTATAATATGGTAAACTGCCGCACGATATGCGAAAACAGGGAATACACAATACGCGAACTGAGAGAATCAGGCTTTTACGTCACCGATTCAAAGACCAATTTCGTGTTTGCCGTACATCCTAACGTTTCAGGTAAGTATATTTACGAAAAGCTGAAGGAAAACGGCATACTCGTCAGACGTTTCAACACTCCGCGCATAGAAGATTATGTGCGGATAACCGTAGGCACCAAAGAACAGATGGAGATACTTATTTCAGAAATCAGAAAAATCACGGAGGCACAAAATGCGTGAATCTGCTATCGAAAGAAAAACCAACGAAACAAAGATCAAATTGTATCTCGCGCTTTCCGAAGGCAGGATCGAGATAAAAAGCGGATGCGGTTTTCTCGACCATATGCTCACTTTGTTCGCTTCTCACGCGGGGTTCTCGCTGGCGCTCGACTGCAAAGGCGACACGTTCGTCGATTATCATCACACCGTGGAAGACGTCGGCATTTGTCTCGGCAAGGCGTTCGCCGATGCTTTGGGCGAAAAGAAAGGTATCAGCCGCTACGGTTTCGCCGTGGTCCCGATGGACGAATCGCTCGTGCTTTCGTCGCTGGATATTTCCGGCAGAACGTATCTCGTTTTCGACGTCGAATTTCCCACCCAGAAAGTCGGCGATTTCGATACCGAACTCGTAGAAGAGTTCTGGGCTGCTTTCACGCGCGCTTCGCAGACGACTCTGCACTTCAAGATGTTTTCCGGCAGGAATTCACACCACATAGCCGAAGCGGTATTCAAATCCGCCGCACGCGCGTTCAAGCAGGCGGTATCGGTCGATCCGTCGAGCCCCGACTCCTTACCGTCCACGAAAGGGATACTCTGATGACAGCCATTGTCGATTACGGCGTAGGCAATCTGTTTTCGCTGCGCAGTTCGCTGCATTTCCTCGGCGAAGACGCCGCCGTCACCTCTGATATAGAAACGCTTAGAGATGCCGACCGCATAATACTCCCGGGAGTAGGCGCTTTTGGCGACGCCGCACAAAAGCTCAGGTCGGGCGGCCTTGCGCGCGCCGTGACCGAACTCGCGTCTTCCGGCAAACCGATCTTGGGCATTTGCCTCGGTATGCAGCTTTTGTTCGAAAAAAGCCTTGAATTCGGCGAGCACGACGGGCTCGGGCTCATCCCCGGCACCGTCATCCCCCTCGCCGGGAAGATAGACGAAAGCTTGAAAATTCCGCATATCGGCTGGAACGCGCTCGAATTCAAAAAGCCGTCCGTCTTGTTCAAATACATCAATAACGGCGATTACGTCTATTTCGTCCACTCTTATTACGCAAGCGGCTGCGGCGAATATGTCACGTCAGTCAGCGAATACGGCGTCGACGTTACTGCGTCCGTCGAACGCGGCAACGTCTACGGCTGCCAGTTCCACCCCGAAAAGAGCGGAAAAGTCGGACTTGCCATACTCAAAGCGTTTACCGAAACGGAGCAAACCAAATGATAATTTTCCCCGCCATAGATCTTTATGAAAAAAAAGCCGTACGGCTTTATAAAGGCGATTATTCCAAAATGACCGTTTACGGCGACGATCCCGTCTCCGTCGCGCTTAGAATGCATCAAAAAGGCGCTACGCATCTGCATATCGTCGACCTCGAAGGCGCGCGCGACGGCGGCACTCCCAATTTCGACGTCGTGCGTGAGATAAAGAAAGCGAGCGGAATGTTCTGCGAAATCGGCGGCGGCATACGCAGTATGGAAATCATCGCAAAATATATAAACGCAGGTATCGACAGAGTCATACTCGGTACCGCCGCAGTCGAAGACGAAACGCTCGTCAAAAAGTCCGTCTCAGAATTCGGCGAAAAGATCGCCGCCGGCATAGATATCAAAAACGGCAGAGCCGCGGTGCGCGGATGGCTCAAGGACAGCGGTATTACAGCCGACGAACTGTTTGATAAAATGATATCTTACGGTATAAAGACCGTGATCTGCACCGACATTTCAAAAGACGGAGCGCAAGAAGGCGCTTCGCTCGATTTGTATTCGCGTTTAAGCAAAAAGTATAACGTAAACATCACGGCGTCCGGCGGCGTCACTACGCTCGGCGACGTGAGAGCGCTCGCCGGATGCGGCCTGTACGGCGCTATAATCGGCAAAGCCTACTATACCAAAGCGATAGATCTCGCTGAAGCGATATCGGAGGCAAAATGATAACCAAACGCATAATCCCGTGCCTGGACGTCAAAGACGGAAGGGTGGTAAAGGGCGTCAATTTCAAATCGCTCGGCGACGTAGATTCGCCCGTTTCGCTCGCAAAGCGCTATTCGGAATGCGGCGCGGACGAGCTCGTGTTTTACGATATCACCGCGTCCGCCGAAGGCAGAGCTCTGTTTACGGATATCCTGTGCGAGACCGCCAAAAGCGTGTTTATCCCGCTCACCGTCGGCGGCGGTATAAATACCGTGAACGATTTCGACCGCGTGCTCAAATGCGGCGCCGATAAAGTCAGCGTGAATTCCGGCGCCATCCGCGACCCTTCGCTCGTTTACGAAGCGGCGAAACTGTACGGCAGCCAGTGCGTGGTCATTTCCTGCGATATAAAGCGCGTAGACGGCGAATTCCGCGTTTTTTCCAAAGGGGGCAGAGAATCCGCCGGGCTCGAAGCGATCGAATGGATAAAGCGCTGCGTGGCTAACGGCGCCGGCGAAGTTGTCGTTAATTCCATCGATACCGACGGCGTAAAGCACGGATTCGATATCGAGCTGCTTAACGCGGTCTGTTCAGCCGTCAGCGTGCCGGTCATCGCGTCCGGCGGCGCCGGCTGTATAGAAGATTTTATCGACCTGTTCAAAAATGTGCCGGATATCGACGCCGGGCTCGCCGCGTCGGTGTTCCACTTTAACGAAGTCGATATCATCGATCTCAAACGCGAAATGCACAAAAACGGGATCCCGGTCAGAATGTGAGGTATTGTATATGATCGACACGTCAAAACTCAAATTCAACGAAAACGGACTTATCCCTGCGATCGTCACCGACAGCAGGAACGGAAAAGTCCTTATGATGGCTTATATGAACAAGGAAAGTATCGAACGAACCGAACAGACGGGGCTCGCCTGCTTCTGGAGCCGTTCGAGGAAAGAGCTCTGGACCAAGGGTGAGACGAGCGGAAACTTTCTGCACGTAGTATCGGTGACTTCCGACTGCGACAGCGACACTCTGCTCGTTTCGGCGCTGCCAGACGGTCCGGCGTGCCACACGGGCTCGTATTCCTGCTTTACTAACGAGCTATGGCGCAGCGGGGAAGACAACGTATTTTCGCTCGAATCGCTTATGCAGCTCATAAAAGGCCGCAAGGAAAAAAAGAAAGACGGCTCGTATACCTCGTATCTGTTCGAAAAAGGACTCGACAAGATACTCAAAAAAGTCGGCGAAGAATCTACCGAAGTCATCATCGCCGCCAAAGCGTGCGACAAAAAAGAGACCGTCTACGAGATCGCGGACCTCACCTACCACGTTCTCGTCCTTATGGCGGAAGCCGGTATCGGCATAGACGATATCTATTCCGAACTCGCGTCGCGGCACGTAATAGACAAAAAAATAAAGCAAGAAAAAATGACCTGACAAAAAACCAAACGCCCCGCGCTGCCGAACGGCAGTCGGGGCGTTTTTATCACTGTTCTTCGACCGGCTTTTTAGGGCCTTTTTTCAATATATCATAATGGATGAACGCGGCGATTATCGAAGATGTGTTGAGTATTTCACCTATAAGCGCGGGGATGCTGCCTTTCATTATGGCGTATACCATCCACAGAAGCGATGCGGGGAAGAGTCCGATACGCAGCCACTTTTCGCTTTTGATGTTGTATACCAGCGTGTGTATTATCATCGCCAACAGAGGGAAGAGCGAAGAAATATCCTGCCAGGTAAAGACAGCAGTGACCACGATGACTGCAAGATAGATACAAGTGAACAGCACGTTTTTGAACCACGGTTTGTTTTCAAAATAGTAAAGCGCGATCTTGGAAAGCGCGATCACGTTCATTATCGCTCCGGTATAGCCGCCGAGCAGAAAATAATGCAGCGTAAAAGAAGCGACCGCTATCACCTGAAATATTATTATTAGTTTCTTTTTCGGCATAAGGAACGAAAGGAACGACATCCCGGTCCCGAAAAAGCCGATAATCTGAGCGGCAATCTCCATAAGCCATCTACTCCGAAAAATGCGCCAAAACGGCGTCTTCGCCTTTGCGGCAAACGTATTATAACATAACAGTTCGGCGCAGTCAACAAAAAAGATAACGATTTTTTACACAATATATTGTGTTGCTATTGACATTATGATCAAAATATGGCATACTGAGTAAGCAATAAAACTTTTTTAAAACAAGAAGGCACGTTATGAAAAAGAACACGCAAAAGTATTACAAGACAGTTATAGCCGGCTGCACCCGCCGCCTGCCGATATGCCCGCTCAACGAATCGCTTTCGATCGCCGGGTTCGTCATATTCGGCGATCCCGAGCTCACAAACTGCTGCGCGCGCGACCTGCTCAAAATTGCACCTGAATACGACTATATCATCACCGCCGAATCCAAAGGCATTCCGCTCGCTTACGAGATGGCGCGCCAGCACGGTGACAAGAAATACTTCGTCGCACGCAAAGCCACAAAACTTTATATGGTTGACGTGTTCGATGTCGCGGTCCGTTCCATAACGACCGACCATATACAGCACCTGTATCTCGACGGCGCCGACGCCGCTGCTATGAAAGGCAAACGCATTCTTATTGTCGACGACGTCATTTCCACCGGCGAATC
>DBXS01000026.1:51274-51732 GCA_002310055.1 Clostridiales bacterium UBA1206
TCTTCCTCGAACCGCTGCCGCTGTTCACCCCGGACGGCAAGCCGCTTTAAAGGGAGGCGTTCGTTTTGCAGCTTCTTAAAGAAAGGATCAAAAAAGACGGCAGGATCATCGGCGACGACATCCTCAAAGTCGATTCGTTCCTTAACCATCAGATCGATCCCGCGCTTATGGATTCCATCGGTGCAGAATTTTACCGCCTCTTTTCAGACGTAAAGGTAGACCGCGTGCTAACTATAGAAGCTTCCGGGATCGCCGCCGCCGTAATGACCGCAAAATATTTCGGCTGCCCGCTGGTGTTCGCCAAGAAATCGAGGACCGTGAACCAGTCGGCGAGCGTCTATTCGTCCAAAGCGTTTTCGTTCACCCACAAGACCGAAAACAACGTCATCGTTTCCAGGGAATTCATAAGACCCGGCGAAAACGTCCTTATAATCGACGATTTTCTCGCAAACGGCTGC
>DBXS01000026.1:51780-52095 GCA_002310055.1 Clostridiales bacterium UBA1206
GAAAAAGCGTTCCAGCCCGGCGGCGACGATCTCCGCGCCGAAGGCCTGCGCATCGAATCTCTCGCGCGCATTAAAAGTATGAGCGAAAAAGAGGGGATCGAGTTCCTCTGATCGCATCCTGCGCATACGGATTTATCTTATTGCAGTAAATCGGACTTCTTTTAAGGCGAGTATTGTGCGAAACGTAAAAAATGTTAAAATTGCCGTTCCGCTCTTGACTTTGTCGAAATTACGCGTATAATAGATTTATCAATACAATAATAGAATTCGTGCTTATATATCCTCTGTAATATGGTCAGAAAGTCTCTACCGGGC
>DBXS01000026.1:52185-158356 GCA_002310055.1 Clostridiales bacterium UBA1206
AAAACAAAAAAGGAGCAAACAATGAAAAAGATCATCTCTGCTATCCTCTGCCTTGCCCTTATTTGCGTGGCTTTCGTTTCCTGCGGGAATAACGAAACCCCCGAAGAAGGTTCCGCCGCTTACGGTTTCTCGGGCGAAAAGGAACTTGCCGCTTGCGGCGCCGTTGACACCACCGCCGCCGACATCACCATCACCGGCGACGTTTCCGCTGTCAAGATCGGCGTCATCCTCGTAGGCGACGACACCGAAGGCTACACCAAAGCCCATATGGACGGCATTAAAGCCGCCGCCGCAGCTCTCGGCATCGCCGACAGCCAGATCATCTGGAAATACAAGATCGACGAGACCGACGCTGTCACCGCAGCAGGCAACCAGCTCATCAACGAAGGCTGCACCTACATCTTCTCCAACTCTTACGGTCACCAGAGCTATATGGCAGCTCTCGCCCAGGCCAACCCCAACGTTCATTTCGTTGCTATGACCGGCGATACCGCCGCTGCCGCCAACCTCAGCAACTTCAGCAACGCTTTCACCGCCGTTTATGAATCCCGTTACGTTTCCGGTGTCATCGCCGGTCTCAAACTCAAGGAACTCATCGACGCCGGCAAAGTCGCCGACAAGAACAAAGACGGCGACAACATCCGCATCGGCTACGTCGGCGCTTATAACTATGCCGAAGTCGTTTCCGGCTACACCGCTTTCTATCTCGGACTCAAATCCGTCGTCAGCAACGTCGTTATGGACGTTTACTACACCTCTTCCTGGTTCGATTTCGATAAAGAAAAGGCCGCTGCCGAACTCCTTATCGATAAAGGCTGCATAATCATAGGCCAGCACGCCGACTCCGCCGGCGCTCCTACCGCTGTTCAGGAAGCCCACAACAAAGGCATCGAAGTCTACTCCGTCGGTTACAACGTCTCTATGCTCGACGCCTGCCCCGACGCGGCTCTCACTTCCGCTTCCAACAACTGGAAAGTCTATTATCAGTACGCCCTCGCCTGCGCCATCAACGGCCAGGATATAGCCACCAACTGGGCTGCCGGCTACAAGAAAGACGCAGTTAACGTCACCGAACTCGGCACCGCCTGCGCTGCCGGCACCGCCGCAGAAGTCGAAAAAGTCATCAACAACATCAAATCCGGCGCTGTCAAAGTGTTCGACACTTCCAAATTCACCGTCGGCGGCAAGACCGTTACCTGGGCTTACGCTTCCGACACCAACGGCGACTGGGTCAACGACGCCAACAACGTCATTTCCGACGGCCAGTTCCACGAATCTTACGTACAGAGCGCTCCCGCGTTCTCGATCCGTATCGACGGTATAACCGAACTCAACTGATCCATAGCACTTGACCATAGAGTGAAGCCGCTCCAACCAGCGGCTTCACTCGTTTATGGAACATTTCATTCCGGAGGTTTCGATGGCACCTGAACGTACTCCAGTAATACAGCTAAAAGGAATAACAAAGCGATTCGGCAGCAGCGTTATCGCCAACGACGATATTACGATGGACATATACGAAGGCGAGATCTTAGCGCTGCTCGGCGAAAACGGAAGCGGCAAGACCACGCTCCTTAATATGCTTTCGGGCATTTATTACCCAGACAGCGGCGAGATCTACGTCCGCGGCGAACACGTTTCCATACGCTCCCCGCACGACGCGTATCTGCTCGGCATAGGGATGATTCATCAGCATTTCAAGCTTGTAAACGTCTTCACCGCCGCCGAGAACATCATACTCGGTATCGACGAAGGCGCGGTAATAGATCTCAAGACCGCTAAAAAGCGTATTCTCGAAATATGCAGCGAATACGGCTTCGAGATCGATCCCGACCAGAAGATATACGATATGTCCGTTTCGCAGAAGCAGACGCTTGAGATCGTCAAAGCGCTCTACCGCGGCGCCGACGTCCTTATACTCGACGAACCCACCGCCGTGCTCACTCCGCAGGAGACCGAAAAGCTTTTCAACGTCATAAGGAATATGCGCAACGCCGGCAAGACCATCGTCATCATCACGCACAAACTTCAGGAAGTGCTCGAGATCTCCGACCGCGTCGCGATCTTACGCAAGGGAAGATATATCGACAGCGTTCCGACCTGCGACGCCACCGAACTTTCGCTTACCGAAATGATGGTCGGTCAAAAAGTCGAACTCAATATCGACAGACCCGAACCCAAAAACTGCGAGCTTCGACTTTCCGTCCGCGGACTTTCCTGCAAAAACGCCGAGAATATAGAAGTTCTTAAAGATATCACTTTCGACGCCTACTCGGGCGAGATACTCGGCATAGCGGGGATTTCCGGCTGCGGTCAGAAAGAACTTCTGGAATCGATAGCCGGGCTCCAGAAACCCGAACCCGGCGCAGAGATCGTTTATATATCGCCCGAAGGCAAAAACGAATCGCTTATTGGCAAAACGCCTAAAAAGATCCGCGCAATGGGAGTTTCGCTTTCTTTCGTCCCCGAAGACCGCATAGGCATGGGGCTTGTCGGCAGTATGGGTATGGTCGACAATATGCTGCTCAAAACGTATAACCGCGGCTCCACGCCTCTTACCGACAAAAAGCCTTCCAAACGGCTCGCCGAACAGATCCGCGAAGATCTTGCGGTCGTAACGCCTTCTATCGGAACTCCGGTCCGTATGCTTTCCGGCGGCAACGTGCAGAAAGTGCTCGTCGGGCGTGAACTTTCTTCTTCGCCCACCGTGCTTATGACCGCGTACGCGGTGCGCGGGCTTGATATAAACACTTCTTACGTCATTTACCGCCTGCTAAACGAACAAAAAGAAAAAGGCGTCGCCGTTGTGTTCGTCGGCGAAGACCTCGACGTCCTGCTCGCTCTTTCGGACCGCATACTCGTCCTTTGCGGCGGCAGGGTCAGCGGCATACTCGACGCGCGCACGGCCACCAAAGAACAGGTCGGTTACCTTATGACCAATATCCCGGAAGAACAGGAGGCGCAGGATGAAAAACAGTAAGATCGCTCACGAACCGTTGTTTCATATCACCAAACGCCCTCCTATGTCAAAACTATCGGCGTTTTCCGTAAGAATAGGCGCGTTTTTCGCCGCGCTGATTCTTAGCGCCTTATTCGTCCTCATAACTATAGGGATCGACCCCTGGACCTTTATCAAAACTATGATAAAAGGCGCGTTCGGCGTACCCGGCGCGGAAAAAGCCGATTCGTTTTCCGCTTTTTGGAGCATTTTTTCCAAGGACAGTTATTTCTGGATCACACTTAAGACCGCGTGCAAGCTGCTGCTCATCGCCGTGGCGCTCGCGCCTGCCTTCAAGATGCGCTTCTGGAACATAGGCGCCGAAGGTCAGCTGCTCGCCGGAGGTATGGGGGCCGCATTCCTTATGTTCAATTACGGAACGCTCCCCGTATATATCCTCCTGCCGCTTATGCTTATAGTCAGCATCGTCTGCGGCGCAGTCTGGGCGGTCATCCCGGCGGTGTTCAAAGCCAAATTCAACACCAACGAAACGCTCTTCACGCTTATGATGAACTATATCGCGATGAAGATCGTCGACTACTTTTATAATCTGTGGCGCGGACCGATGTCTGCGCTCGGGATGATAAACCCCTCCACAAACGCCGGATGGCTGCGCTCGATCTGGAGCGGCAAGGAAGCCGCTTGGTTCCGCAACGAAGACCTTATCTTTATGTTCATTATAATCCTTATTACGGTGCTGATGTATCTGTATCTCAGGTTCACCAAGCAGGGCTATGAGATCGCTGTCGTCGGCGATTCCCAGAATACCGCAAAATACGCCGGCATAAGCGTTAACAAAGTTATGCTGCGCACGATGGCGATATCCGGTGCGATATGCGGACTTTGCGGATTCCTGTGCGTTTCTTCCCAAAGCCACACCATCACTTCGACGTTGGGCAACGGCTACGGGTTCACGGCGATAATCGTCGCCTGGCTTTCCAAATTCAACACCTTCGTTATGGTTGGAGTATCGATCCTTATCGTCGCGCTCGAAAACGGATCGATGCTTATGGCGAACACATACGGTGATTTAGGATTTTCTCCTGCTTCCGCCAAAATAATCGTGGGCGTTATGCTCCTGCTCATAATCGGCTGTGAATTCTTCATCAACTACAAGCTGGCGTTCCGTTCGCGCGCCGCAAAAAAGGAGGAGGTAACCGAATGATCATCTGGATCCAAAAAGCAATAGGATTCGCCGCGCTTATCACTCTCGCGGCGCTCGGCGAGCTCCTCACAGAAAAATCCGGCGGTCTTAACTTAGGCACTCCCGGTACTATGTGCGTCGGCGCCGCTACCGGCTTTATCGCGGCTTTCCGCTACTGCCAGGCGGTTGAAGAACCCAGTGTTATAATTATACTCATTTTAACGCTGCTCGTTTCGTTCCTTTCCGCAATGCTCATAGGCCTCATCTACAGCTTCTTTACCGTCACGCTGCGCATCAACCAGAACGTCGTAGGACTCGTCCTTACGATATTCGGATGCGGCCTTGCCGAATTCTTATCGATCTATTTCGTGCAGTCTTCTTCCGGCAACGTCAGATGCGACCCGGCGAACAGAGTTTTCACGGCGCTCATACCGTGGGTCTCGGAAAAACTCGGCGTCGTTTCCGATCTGCTGTTCTCTTACGGATTTATGCTGTACGTCACTATCGCGATCGCCGTCGGTATGCATCTGGTCTTCAACAAGACCCGCATAGGCCTTAATCTGCGCGCCGTGGGCGAAAGTCCCGCCACTGCGGACGCTGCCGGCATAAACGTTTCGCGTTACAAATACGCAGCTTCCTGTATCGGTTCCGGCATCACCGGCCTTGCCGGCGTGTACTGCGTAATGGAATTCAAGAGCGGCGCCTGGGCGACCGCCGACATCAGCACAATCCAGGCGTTCGGCTGGATGGCCGTGGCGCTCGTCATTTTCGCTGTTTGGAAACCGCTCAACCTGCTTTGGGGCTCGCTCGTGTTCGGCATATGCTACTGGGCTTATCAGTACCTGCCCGGAATGCTGGGTATCAAAGTTTCCACCGACCTTGCGCAGATGCTCCCGTATATAATCACCATAATCGTGCTCATAATCGTTTCGCTCGGCAAAAAGAAAGAAAACTTAGGCCCCGCCTCGCTCGGTATGACCTATTTCAGAGAAGAGCGCTGAATATAACAAAAATGATTGCCCGTGATACTCTAAACGGTATCGCGGGCAATGTTTTTTACCTGATTTCATTTTTCTTTTGCTTCTTTTGCGGATCTTCGTACCTGCCGTAAAGCTCGTTCAGATATTTCAGGCGTTCGGTATCAATGGAACGCAGCTGTTCTTCGGTCACGCGCCATCCCCAGTTGCCCGACTCCACGCCGGGAACGTTCATACGGGTATCGGAACCGTACATAAGCAGATCCTGCAAAGGGAAGATGACCGTATCGGCGCTGCATTCGAGCATCGTCCGTATCACGGAATAATACGCTTCGCGCCTGTCCCAGTACCCGTCCTCGAAACCGCAGTACGAAAGTATGCGCCTTCTTTCGCCGTCGTCGAGCGACCAGAGATATCCGAGCAAAGTGTCGTTATCGTGCGTTCCGGTATACGCTATGCAGTTTTTCGGGTAATTGTAGGGAAGATGCGTATTTTCGGGGTCGCCGTCGAAACCGAACTGGAACACCCGCATCCCGGGGAAACCGCTGTCGTCGACAAGCGCTTTAACCTCGGGGGTTATCACGCCAAGATCTTCGGCGACAAGCTGTTTTTCGCCAACGACTTTTTTGAGCGCTTTTATCAGGTCCATACCCGGGCCTTTCATCCACATGCCGTCGCGCGCGTTAGCTGCGCCGGGTTCGCAGGAATAAAACGCTTCGAGCCCTCTGAAATGATCTATGCGGATACAGTCGAAGAACTCGCACATAAACGCTATCCGGTCGCACCACCAGGAATAACCGTCTTTTTTCATTTTATCCCAGTCATACAGCGGGTTGCCCCAAAGCTGACCGTCTTCGCTGAAATAATCGGGCGGAACGCCTGCGACGCGCTTCGGTCTTTTGCGCTCGTCGAGCATAAAGTTTTCGGGCTCTTCCCACACGTCGGAACTGTCTTGAGATACGTATATAGGAATATCGCCGATTATCTTTATTCCTTTTGAATTGGCGTACTCTTTGAGCAATCTCCACTGGCGTACGAATACGTAGCAAATGAAACGCCAGGTATCGTACACATTTGTGTCGCTTTGGTCGTTTTCCCATTCCCAGAACGGCTTTCCGCCGTTGGCGGCGCGGCGCGCCATAAATTCGCAGAACTTTTCGGTATGCGGATGCGTTTCAAAAAAGGTATAGAAATCTTTGCCGAGAGTGACGCGCGCGGCAGCTTTTTCAAGCAGCGCCAAACGCTCGTTTTTGAGTTTGTCAAATTCGCAGACGTACGGAGTTTCCTGTTTGCATCCCGCAAGCTCTTCGTCGGAAATAAGCCCCACGTCGCAAAGCTGCTCAAGATCTATAAAATAAGGGTTCACCGAAAAAGCGCTGAACGAACTGTACGGCGACGAAAATCCGTCGGGCAGGCAAAAGGGAAGCACCTGCCAGTAAGAAAAACCCGCCGAAGCAAGAAAATCCACAAAATCGCGCGCTTCTTTGCCGAAAGCGCCGCAGGAGCGTTCGCCCCAAAGCGACGAGATATGCAGAAGCACTCCGCTTTTTCTTTTCATACGTTCCTCCTCATACGGCAAAGTGATTTGAAACGCTATCTTACAGCCGCTTGCCGTATATCCACATAAATACTAACTCTTTCCTCTTTTTTTGTCAAGAGGTTATAAAAATATTTGCTCGCATATTCATTATCCTCTTGTTTTTCGGAAAGCGAAATGTTATTATTAAAGCAGAAAGTGAACAAGGAGATATTCATATGATAAAAAAACTGTTCCGCACCTTTTCGCTCGCGTTCACCGGCATAATCGCCACCGCTTTTGCCCTTTCGGGGTGCTCCGGCGTCAATAAAGTCGATATCACGCCGCTTCCAAAAGTAGAAAGCGCCGGTCTTTACGTCAAGCGCGTGGAATCGCTTAAAAACGATTTTATACTCGGAATGGACGTGTCGTCTATAATATCGCTGGAAGACAGCGGAGTTTCGTTTTACGGGTTCGACGGCGCAAAGCGCGATCTGTTCGAACTGCTCGGCGAAAACGGCGTCAATTATATCCGCGTCCGCGTGTGGAACGATCCGTACGACTCCGAAGGCAACGGCTACGGCGGCGGAAACTGCGATATAGAAAAAGCCGTCGAAATAGGGAAGAGAGCCAACGCGAACGGGATGCGGCTGCTTCTCGACTTCCATTATTCCGATTTCTGGGCGGATCCTTCCAAGCAGATGGTCCCCAAAGCCTGGAAAGGGATGGATATAGAAACAAAGTCGCAGGCGCTCTACGATTACACCGTCGAATGCCTTAAAAAGCTCAGATCCGCTGGCGTAGACGTCGGTATGGTGCAGATCGGCAACGAAACTAACGGCAGCTTCTGCGGCGAAAAGATATGGTTCAACATCCAGTCGCTGATGTCTTCCGGCGCAAAGGCGGTACGCGAGATCTATCCCAAATCTCTCGTGGCGCTGCATTTCGCCAATCCCGAAAAAGTCAGCAATTATGAAGACTACGCCAAAAAGCTAAATTATTATAACATAGATTACGACGTGTTCGCTTCGTCCTACTATCCGTACTGGCACGGAACTATGGATAACCTCGCGTCTGTGCTTTCGGATATCGCCGAAAAATATAATAAACAGGTAATGGTTATGGAAACGTCGTACGCCTACACCGGCGAAGACACCGATTTCTTCGGCAACACCATAGGCGACGGCGGAACGTACGATAAACCGTATCCGTACACCGTACAGGGGCAGGCGAATCTGGTGCGCGACGTAATTGACACAATTGCGAACAAGACGAAAAACGGCATAGGCGTCGTTTACTGGGAAGGCGCGTGGATAACCGTCGGCGGCTCTTCTTACGAAGAAAACAAGGCGCTGTGGGAAAAATACGGCTCCGGCTGGGCGACGAGCTACGCTTCGGAATACGATCCCAACGACGCCGGAAAGTATTACGGAGGCAGTTCAGTCGACAATCAGGCGTTTTTCGATAAAAACGGAAAAGCGCTCGAATCGCTCAAAGTGTTCAATCTCGTTAGATACGGCAACGAGATCAAACCCGTTCCCGACGCGCTCGAAGACGTTAATCTCATCGTCGACCTCAACGGCGAAATAACTCTTCCCGCCACGGTAAATGCGGTTATGACCGACGATTCAAAGCAGCCGGTCCCAGTCACCTGGAACGTCACCGAAAGCGATATCGAAGATATGAAAAACGGCGGCGTGCGCAAATACAGTTACACCGGCAACGCCGGAGGAATGACGGCGCACTGCACGGTATCGATGGTCGAATACAATTACTTAAAGAATTACAGCTTTGAAGACGGGGACGACGGCTGGGTTGTCAAGGAATACGGCAAGGCGGACGAACTTTACGTGGAAGACAAAAAGACCGATTCGCTTACAGGGAACAAACATTTCCATTTCTGGAGCGCTTCGCGCGACAGCGTGGATTTTGAGCTCGAGCAAACGGTCGAAAACCTCCCGTCCGGTTCTTACAGATTTTCAATTTCCATAATGGGCGGCGACGCGGGAGATACCGAAATATACGCGTACGTCCGCGTAAACGGAGAAATTGCGGGAACCGCTCCTATGCAAATCACGAGCTATAACAACTGGGACACCGCCTCGGTTGATATAAACGGATTTGCAGAAGGGGATACGCTTACGGTGGGGATCCGCGTTAAATGTTCCGGCTCCGGCAGCGGCGCATGGGGAAAGATCGACGACGCGCTGCTCAATTCGGTCAAAAACGTCGAATAAAAACGAAACAGATAATTTTCCATAATTAATATTGCACAATATTTTGTCGTACTAATTGTGCATCATAACAAATCGGCGCCAAAGTGTTGACATTATTCAGTATATAATGTATAATAACGAGGCTCGGAGGATACTCCGGGTAAATTTAACAGATTATTATATTTGGAGGCATTATTCTATGACAAAGAAATTGTCGCTGATTTCCCTGGTACTTGCACTCGTAATGGTACTCGGCGTGCTCGTTTCCTGCGGAAATTCAAACAAGCTCCCCGAGGGGACTTACAACATCACCGTTTGGGTCAGCGAAGTTCAGGGCGTTAAAGAGCTCACCGAACAGCAGATCGCCAGATTCGCTGCCGATAACGGCATCACCATCAACGCTACCGTCGAAGGCATTTCCGAAGGCGATTCGGCAACCCATATGATCACCAGCGTTGAAGACGGCGCAGATATTTTCTGCTTTGCTCAGGACCAGCTTGCCCGTCTCGTTCAGGCCGGCGCTCTCGCTAAACTCGGCGTAAAAGCCGGTGAAGAGATCACCAACGCCAACTCGGCAGGCTCCGTTGCCGCTTCCAAAGTCGGCGACGCGCTTTACTGCTATCCTATGACCGACGATAACGGCTACTTTATGTTCTATGATAAGTCCGTTATCAAAGAAGAACACCTCAACAGCCTGGAAGACATCATCGCCGACTGTGAAGCCGCCAACAAGAATTTCTCTTTCCAGATAAAGACTTCCGCTTGGTATGCTGCTTCGTTCTTCTTCGCTACCGGCTGCGTGTCCGAATGGACCACCGACGCTGACGGCAACTACACCGACGTCAACGATACTTTCAACAGTGACGCCGGCGTTATCGCCCTCAAAGGTATGCAGAAACTCCTCAAATCCAAGGCTTACACCGAATCCGAAGCCGGCACCGCCGACTTTTCCGCCGCTATTCCTTCAGCTGTAGTCGTTTCCGGTACCTGGGACGTCAACACCGCTAAAGAAGCTCTCGGCGAAAATTACGGCGTTGCAAAACTCCCGTCCTTCACCGTTGACGGCAAAACCTATCAGCTCGCTTCTTTCTCCGGCTGCAAACTGATGGGCGTCAAGCCGCAGACCGACGCTAACAAAGCCGCCGTTCTCCAGGCTCTCGCCACCTATCTCACCGGCAAAGAATGCCAGCTCGAACGTTTCGAACAGTTCGGTTGGGGTCCCTCCAACAAAGAAGCTCAGGCAAGCGACGCCGTTAAAGCCGACGCTGCTCTTGTCGCTCTTTCCGAACAGAACGTTTACGCTATCCCTCAGGGCCAGATCCACGGTTCTTGGTGGAGCATAGCTAAATCCCCCGTCGTTGCAGCTCAGACCGCTACTACCGACGAACAGCTCAAAGCCGCTCTTAAAGATTACGAAGACGCTATCAAAGGCGTATTCAATATCGATACCACCGGTTACATCCTTGTCGGCGCCTGGAACGGCTGGTCCAACACCGACGGCAACTTCAAGATGAGCAAGAACGGCGACGTTTACACGTTCGAACTCACCGTTGAAGAGTCCGAATATATGGGCGGCCGTATTGTCTGCCCGGGTGAATGGGATACCGATAAAGGTCTCGCTCAGGTAACTTCCGGCACCGAACTTCTTTCCGAAGACGGCGGTACCGATAACAATATGGTGTTCCTTGCTCCCGGTACTTACAAAGTCACCTTCGATGAATCCACTATGTCCATCACTGTGGAAAAACTCGGCTGATTTATCACAGAGAAAAACAAACAGGTTGCGGCTTTTGCCGCAGCCTGTTTACATTTTCGAGAAAGGAGCTGTTTATGAAACATCTCACTGATGCGGAATATAAAGACCTGAGTCGGTCAGAAAAGATCAAATATCGGCTGCGCAGGGGATTGTATCATCTTAAATGCTTTTTCGACCCTTCGCGCGTAACCGATCTCGAATATCTCCGTATGGGGAAATTCAAAAAGATATGGTATAAGATAAAAAGGTTTTTCGTCTCTATCCCGAGCAAGATCGGGCACTTTTTCGTAAAAGTGTGGAATACGATCAAAAAAGGCGTGCTCGCCGTCAAAAACGAATTCGTCGATATTTTCACCACCTTCAAAGAAGGCTCATGGCAGACAAAAGTTTCGTACTTTGTTATGGGGTTCGGCAATTTAGCCCGCGGCCAGATACTTCGCGGCGTGCTGTTTTTGCTGTTTGAACTGGTATTCATCGGCTATATGATAATCGCCGGCGGGCATTGGCTTTCCAAGCTCACCACGCTCGGCACCGAAGCCGGTCAGTCGAACGTCTACGATCCTGCTACCGATTCGTATATCGCCGCGCCCGGCGACGATTCGTTCAAGATACTGCTTTACGGATTGCTCACCGTCATTTTTATCATAGCGCTCATTTACACGTGGCGCGTCAACGTAAAGCAGAACAAGATACTCGATAAGATCGTAAAATCCGGCAAAAAGATCAAAAGCGGCAAAGAAGACCTGCATTCGCTCGTAGACGATCAGTTCCACAAGACGATGCTCGCGCTCCCTCTGACCGGTATTATGGTGTTTACCGTCATACCTATCATATTTATGATACTCGTTGCGTTCACCAACTACGACGCGCTGCACGACGGCTACAGCAACCTTTTCACCTGGGTCGGACTGGATAACTTCAACGAGCTGTTCAGCTGGTCATCGGGCACAGGCAAGCTTTCGGCAGCGTTCGGCGAGATCCTGAGCTGGACGTTGATGTGGGCGTTCTTCGCCACGTTCACCAACTACTTCCTCGGTATGTTCGTCGCTATTATGATAAACAAAAGAGGGATCAAGCTCAAAAAGATGTGGCGCGGCATCCTGGTGCTGACCATCGCCATACCGCAGTTCGTATCTCTGCTGTACGTTTCCAAGATGTTCGCAGATAACGGACTTATAAACGGTTTCCTGTTGGATATGGGCTGGATCAATGACCCGATCCCGTTCTGGACAGATCCGACATACGCACGTATAACGGTCATACTCATAAATATCTGGATCGGTATCCCGTACCTTATGCTCATCGCCACCGGTATCCTTATGAATATCCCTCAGGACCTGTACGAATCCTCCCGCATAGACGGCGCGAGCGTCTGGCAGCAATATACGAGGATCACGCTGCCGTATATGCTCTTCGTGACCGGTCCGTATCTGCTCACGAGCTTTATAGGAAATATCAATAACTTCAACGTCATATACCTGCTCACCGGAGGCGGACCGACGAACCCGAATCTGCTCACAAGCGGCGGTTCGGCGGGCGATACGGACTTGCTTGTGACGTGGCTGTTCAATATGACGACCGGCGCCGAGACAAACTATAAACTTGCCGCCGTCATTGGCATTATGATATTCCTCGTCGTGGCTGTCATCTCGCTCGTCGTTTACAACCTTATTCCTTCAACACGTAACGAGGAGGATTTCCAGTGATGAAAGACACAAAAAAAGTCAAAGAGAAAAAAGTCAAAAAGAACCGCCGCCATATGAGTATGAAGACCAAGCGGCGCATCGGCAACACGGCGATCTACGTCATTCTCGCTATCCTCATCATCATTTGGCTGCTCCCGTTCGTATGCATACTGCTCGAATCGTTCAGAGTCGATTCCCCCGGCCAATCCGGCAACGTCATCCCCAAAGTCTGGGGGTTCGATAACTACATAAGGCTTTTCAAGGAATCCGATTTCGGCCGCTGGTACCTCAATACGTTCATAATCGCGTTGTGTACCGCCGTACTGCAGACGGTCATCGTCCTGTGTATGAGCTATACGCTTTCGCGACTGCGTTTCAAGGGAAGAAAACTCCTTATGAACGTTATGCTCGTACTCGGGATGTTCCCCGGTTTCCTCACTATGATAGTGCTCTATAAAGTGCTCAGCGGTTTGAATCTCACGGGCGCGCACGCTTTGCCCGGACTCATACTCGTCTACTGCGCTTCCTCCGGTATGGGCTATTACGTATCAAAAGGTTTCTTTGATACAATACCCCGGTCTCTCGACGAAGCGGCGCGCGTAGACGGCGCGACGAGATTCCAGGTATTCAAAAAAGTCATTATGCCGCTCGCCAAGCCGATAATCATATATACCGTGCTTTCGGCATTCATGGCGCCCTGGGGCGATTTCATTTTCGCCCGGTATATCTCGCACGGGACGAGCAGCGGTTACAACGTAGCCGTCGGCTTATGGAGCTGGACCACCAAAACGTCTATCGGCACGCACTACACTATGTTCTGCGCCGGCGGCGTGCTCGTGGCATTGCCGATCACTCTGCTGTTCATGTTTATGCAGAAATACTATGTAGAAGGCGTTACAGGCGGCGCCGTGAAAGGATGATATAATATGGCAACAGTTAAATTGACCGACGTTAAAAAGGTTTACGGCAAAAACGTCGTTGCCGTACACGATTTCAATCTCGAGATCAAAGATAAAGAATTCGTCGTATTTGTCGGGCCTTCCGGCTGCGGCAAATCCACGACTCTGCGTATGATCGCAGGACTTGAAGATATATCCGACGGCACCATAGAGATCGACGGTAAGGTCGTCAACGACCTTCAGCCCAAAGACCGCGATATCGCGATGGTTTTCCAGAACTACGCGCTTTATCCGCATCTCACGGTCTTCGAGAATATGGCTTTCAGCCTGCGCCTTAAACACGCAAAGCAGGAAGAAGTATATCAAAAAGTCACCGAAGCCGCCGAGATACTCGGCATAACCGATTATCTTATGCGCAAACCGCGCGCGCTTTCCGGCGGTCAGAGACAGCGCGTGGCGATCGGCAGAGCGATGGTACGCGATTCCAAAGTGTTCCTTATGGACGAACCGCTTTCCAACCTCGACGCCAAGCTCCGCAACGCTATGCGCGCGGAACTCATACTGCTTCGCAAGCGCCTGAACACCACGTTCATTTACGTGACTCACGACCAGACCGAAGCGATGACGCTCGGCGACAGGATCGTCATAATGAAAGACGGCTATATCCAGCAGGTCGGCACTCCTACCGAAGTGTTCGAGCATCCCACCAATCTGTTCGTCGCCGAATTCATCGGCGCGCCCAAGATGAACGTCATGAAAGCCAAGCTTTTGTACGAAGACGGCCGCTACAGCGTGCTCGTCCACGGCGCAAAGATGGAAGTCGACGAAGACCACAACCGCAAGCTGGCGGAAAAAGGCGTCAGATCGCGCGATATCCTTCTCGGCGTAAGGCCCGAGCATGTCTCGCTCGTTCCGAGCAAGCAGGAAAACAGCTTCGCCTGCACGCTCGAAGTCAACGAGATGATGGGCAGCGAACTGCATCTTCACGTCGAGACCGAATCCGAAGAGCGTCTTATCGTACGCACCCCCACCGTTCAGATGAGCGAGGAAGAACGCGCAAGCCTCGTTTACGGCGCAGAGCTTTACTTAAACTTCCGCGGCAAGGTAATGTATTTCTTCGACCCCGAGACCGAACAGAGCCTTACCGACTGAATCAGTTAAAAAACGGCTATCCGGTATTTTTGCCGGATAGCCGTATTTTTATGTTTTATTTTCAGTCGTCGCCGAAACGGATCACGACGCTCGACTGAGGAGGCATCTTGAGCGCGGTCCCGTCGAGCGCGGAATCGCCGCCGATACAGTTTTTGATGTACGGATCTTTCAAACCGTGCTCCGCGAGCGTCTCCGCAATATCCATAGTGGCTTCGGAGGCGCTGGTGTTGTGTACTACGAGCACGCTTTTGCCTTGGTATTCGCTTATAAAGCCGCCGGCCTTCAGCCCGTCGAACGACACCGCAAAGTAAGTTCCGACCGCTATTTCGGGATTTGCCCTGCGCACCATTATAAGCATTTTATAGCGATTGTACAGGCTGTCCGGGTCGGCGTACTGCGTGACGACGTCGCCGTTCGTCTGTTTAGAAGAGGGATAATCGGAACCGACGGGATTCTTTACCGTGTCGCCGTCGCCCCAGAGCATCGCGAGACGGCGGTTGGCGTCGGTGTTCGAAGTCCCGCGCACGCCTTTCATACCGATCTCTTCGCCGTAATAGATGAACGGCGAACCGGGGCAGAGTATAAGCAGATTTGCCGCCATCTGCGCGTAACCGGAAGCGAGCGTGTCAAACCCCGCCGCGCGGTCCATATCGTGGTTGGTGATGAACGGCGCGAACACGGCGTTGCCGCCTTTTGATCTGATGAGCGACACCTGGCTTTCGACGTACGCGGTATACAGATACACGTTGCCTTTTTTCGCCGCCGCAGAAAGTTTTCCTTCCGCCTGCGCTACGGTGAAATTGAATACCGAAGTCGCTTCCGTATACGCGTTGGCGACCGAATCACTGTCCCATACTTCGGCGACCGTGTAGATATCGGGGTAGTCTTTGCGCAGCTCGCCGAGATACCAGTTCCAGAACTCAACGTTCTTTTGCTCGTCGCCCATATAGACGTATTTGGCGGCGTCAAAACGGAACCCGTCCACGCCCAGATCCAGATAATACTTAGCAACGTCCAGGACCGCTTTGCGCACGTTTTCGTTATCAAAATTCAACTCCGGCATATCGCCGCCGAAATTGCATTCGTAGCGTTCTTTCGTCCCGGTTATATAGCCGTACTTCTTGCTGGAAGTTTCTCCTTCCAACAGGTAGCTGTAATAATCGTAAAACTCGTTTTCGGTATCGTTTTCACGGTGCGCGTTGCAGAATTTGGTGAACCACAGATTGTCCTTGCTCGTGTGGTTTATCACAAGATCGAGTATGATCTTAACGCCGCGCTCGTGGCAAAGGGAAATCAGCTCCTTAAGATCATCAAGCGTGCCGAATTTCTCGTCGATCGCGTAATAATTCGTAACGTCGTATTTGTGATACGAAGGCGAACGGAATATCGGCGTTAGCCATATTCCTTCAACGCCCAAGCTTTTGCCGGAGGCCGGATCGCCGTCGTTCAGGTAATCCATTCGGTTGATTATCCCGCGCAGATCGCCCGTCCCGTCGCCGTTGGAATCGGAAAAAGAACCGACGAATATCTCGTAAAACACCCGCTCTTTGCCCGCGCTTTCGCCCGCAGACGCAAGGTTTTCGCCCTGCAGAATGACCTCTCCGGTCACGCTGTCGGTCTTGTACCCGGTATCGCCTTTGCAGGAAACGAGAAGAAATAAAACAAGCAACGATAATATTGCGCTTATAAAACGTTTTTTCATAAACACCTCCGCCTTTTTCAACGCGGTCTTCAAAGATTATTTCTTTGTTAAATTATATCAAATCCGCGCCGAGTTGTCAAGAAGTACGAAAGCGCGTTTTTATGTAAAAACAAAAGACAGGGAAACGGTCCCTGCCTTTTTTACGGATATAAAGGAATGATTTTTGCTTTGAGATTATTTCTTGAACAGAAGCCTGAAGACCCAGATAATGAGACAGGCGCCGACGATAGCGAGCACGATACTCGTTACCCAGCCGCCGGCGATCCCTATAAGGCTGCCGAGCCAGCCGCCGAGCGCGCCGCCGAGTATGCCGAGTATTGCGTTCATAAGGAAGCTGTTTTTGCTTTTCATCAGTTTTCCCGCGATCCAGCCGACAAGAGCGCCGATGAGGATCGCAACGAGAATTTGCCACAAAGTCATAATAAGATCTCCTTTCATAGACCGTATATGATTATTGGTTTTCACCGATATCATTTTATCACACTTATCTTTCGAATGCAAGCGTTTTTTGCACTTTACACGGATAAATCGTCGTTATTAACATATTGCTGCAAAAAACCGCCCGTTACGGTAAATCAACACTGTAACAGGCGGATGCATTGAATATCCGGTTTTATCTCAAAACGACCGTAATTTTACTCGAATTCGATCGTGCTCACGGGTTTTTCGGAAATATCCCATGCGACGCGGTTGACGCCGGGAACGGAAGCGATTATACGGTCGCGGATGGCGCAGAGGGTAGCGAACGGTATCTCGGGGACGGTCGCGGTGACTGCGTCGACGGTATTGACGGCGCGGATCACGACGAGCCAGCCCATATAACGTTTACCGTCTTTTATGCCGGTGGATCTGAAATCGGGGATGGCGCAGAAATACTGCCAGGGTACCGACGGCAGTTTTTCGATCTCTTCGCGGACTATCGCGTCGGATTCGCGCAGAGCTTCAAGTCTGTCGCGGGTGATGGCGCCCACGCAGCGAACGCCGAGTCCGGGGCCCGGGAACGGCTGACGGTAGACCATATTATCGGGAAGTCCCAGCGCTTTGCCCACAACGCGCACTTCGTCTTTATAAAGGAATTTGATCGGTTCGACGAGTTCGAATTTGAGGTCGTCCGGCAGGCCGCCGACGTTGTGATGAGCTTTTACGGGACCGGATTCGAGTATATCGGGGTATATAGTACCTTGCGCAAGGAATTCAATGCCGTCGAGCTTTCTCGCTTCTTCTTCAAATACGCGTATGAATTCGGCGCCGATTATCTTGCGTTTCTGTTCGGGTTCTGAAACGCCTGCGAGCTTATCGAGGAATCTGTCCACCGCGTCTACGTATATCAAATTCGCGTTCATTTCATGGCGGAAAACTTTTATTACCTGTTCGGGTTCGCCTTTACGGAGCAGACCGTGGTTGACGTGTACGCACACAAGGTTTTTGCCTATCGCTTTGATAAGCAGCGCCGCGACTACCGACGAATCAACGCCGCCGGAAAGCGCGAGCAAAACTTTTTTATCGCCGATCTGCGCTTTGAGAGCCGCTATCTGTTCGGCTATGAACGCGTCTGCGAGTTCTTTCGTATTGATCCTTTGCATCGTTTCGGGTCTTCTGTTTTCAGACATTTTTGTTACCTCTTTTAAAGAATTTTATAAAGGCTAAAAGGCTCAGAACAGTCCGCTTATCCTGCCGTTTTCGTCGACGTCTATGCGTTCCGCGGCGGGGGATTTGGGGAGTCCGGGCATGGTCATTATATCGCCGGTGAGCACGACTATAAACCCGGCGCCCGCGGATATCTTGACGTTTTTGACGGTGACTTCGAACCCTTCGGGAGCGCCGAGGAGTTTAGGATCGTCGGAAAAGCTGTACTGCGTTTTTGCTATGCACACGGGGAGCGAGCCGTAACCGAGCGATTCGAGTTTTTCGATCTGTTTCTTTGCCGCCGGCAGGATATTGACGCCCTTGCCGCCGTAAACTTTTTTCGTAACGGCTTCGATCTTTTCGGCGATAGACGAATCCAGTTCGTACGAGAACCTGAAATCGCCTTTTTCTTCTTCGCAAAGGCGAACGACTTCTTTCGCGAGCGCTTCGCCGCCCTTGCCGCCTTCGGCCCAGACGGTGGACAGCACGGTGTTCACGCCGAGTTCGCGGCATTTTTTGATGATGAAATCTATTTCGTTATCGGTATCGGTGGGGAAGCGGTTGACCGCCACTACGCAGGGAAGTCCGTAAACGTTTTTGATATTGGAAACGTGCCTAAGCAGATTTGGTACGCCTTTTTCAAGGGCGGCAAGGTCTTCGGTGGCGAGTTCTGTCTTGGCAAGCCCGCCGTGCATCTTGAGCGCGCGCACGGTGGCGACTATTACGACCGCGTCGGGCGTGAGGCCCGCCATGCGGCATTTGATATCGAGGAACTTTTCAGCTCCGAGATCGGCGCCGAATCCGGCTTCGGTAACGGTGTAATCGCCGAGTTTGAGAGCCATTTTTGTCGCCATAACGGAGTTGCATCCGTGCGCGATATTCGCAAACGGGCCGCCGTGGACGAACGCGGGAGTGCCTTCGAGCGTTTGCACCAGATTGGGCTTGAGCGCGTCTTTCAGCAGCGCGGTCATGGCGCCCGCGGCTTTTAGCTGACCGCAGGTGACGGGGTTGCCGTCGTAATCGTAGCCGACTATGATGCGCGAGAGGCGTTCTTTGAGGTCGGTGATCGAAGACGAAAGGCAGAGCACCGCCATTATCTCGGAAGCGACCGTGATATCGAACCCGTCTTCGCGCGGGACTCCGTTGGCTTTGCCGCCGAGCCCGTCGACTATAAAACGCAGCTGTCTGTCGTTCATATCCACGCAGCGCTTCCATGTGATGTTGCGTACGTCTATGCGAAGAGCGTTGCCTTGCTGAATATGGTTGTCGAGCATTGCGGCGAGCAGGTTGTTCGCCGCGCCTATGGCGTGGAAATCGCCGGTAAAATGCAGATTTATGTCTTCCATAGGCACGACCTGAGCGTATCCGCCGCCGGCGGCGCCGCCCTTTATGCCGAAGACAGGTCCGAGCGACGGTTCACGCAGAGCCACGGTCACGTCTTTGCCGATGCGTTTGAGACCGTCGGCAAGTCCTATTGTAGTTGTGGTTTTTCCTTCGCCCGCGGGCGTGGGGGTTATTGCCGTAACAAGAATGAGCTTACCGTCTTTTTTGTCGGACTCTTTCAAAAGCGAAAGATCGACTTTTGCTTTGTATCTGCCGTAATGTTCAAGGTATTTTTCGTCTATGTGCGCAACGGAGGCGATCTCGGAGATCGGTC
This sequence comes from Clostridiales bacterium UBA1206, assembly GCA_002310055.1. Lineage (GTDB taxonomy): Bacteria > Bacillota > Clostridia > Oscillospirales > CAG-382 > UBA1206. The sequence goes on from DBXS01000026.1 coordinate 71,514, forward strand.
TCATTTTGCACGCCTGCGCGATCTCAATGTCAGATAGATAAGCCATTATTACAACTCCTTAATATTTTTATTATCTTCATTCCGCGTAGATAGGGAATTTTGCGCAAAGGGAAGCGACTTCGGATTTAATACGCTGGGCGTTGGATCCGAAATCCTTTATCGCGTCCGCGAGCCAGCCGGCGATGAGCTTCATTTCGTTTTCTCTGAACCCTCGCGTGGTGACTGCCGGGGTGCCTATGCGAAGGCCGCTCGTGATGAACGGGCTCTGCGGATCATTGGGGACGGTGTTCTTGTTGGCGGTGATATTTACTTCGTCCAGCCTGTGTTCGAGCTCTTTGCCCGTCACGCCGGTCCCGATGAGGTTTATATTCATCAGGTGGTTATCCGTACCGCCGGAAACGAGGTTGATCCCGCGTGAAAGCAGTTCGTTTGCCAGGCAGGCGGCGTTGTTCACGATCTGTCTTTGATAATTCCTGAACTCCTCCGTAAGCGCTTCGCCGAAAGCGACGGCTTTTGCGGCGATTATGTGCATCAGCGGGCCGCCCTGAGTTCCGGGGAAGATCGCCTTGTCGACCTGCTTTGCGTATTTTTCCTTGCAAAGTATCAGACCGCCGCGCGGACCGCGGAGCGTCTTGTGAGTCGTGGAAGTGACGATATCGGCGTACGGAACGGGCGAGGGATGCAGCCCCGCCGCGACAAGCCCCGCGATGTGCGCCATATCCACCATAAGATACGCGCCGACTTCGTCGGCTATCTCGCGGCAGCGCTTGAAATCGATCGTACGCGAATATGCGCTCGCGCCCACGCAGATAAGCTTCGGTCTGCATTCGAGCGCCTTATTGCGCAGTTCGCCGTAATCCAAAAAACCGTCGCCGTCCACGCCGTAGGGCACGACGTTGAAGTACATACCCGAAATATTCACCGGCGACCCGTGCGAAAGATGCCCGCCCTGCTGAAGGTTCATACCCATCGCGGTCTCGCCCGGCTTGAGGAACGCGAAGAATGCGGCGAGGTTCGCGTTTGCGCCGCTGTGCGGCTGAACGTTCGCGTGTTCCGCGCCGAACAGCTTTTTCGCCCTTTCGCAGGCGATCTCTTCAACTATATCGACGCACTTGCAGCCGCCGTAATAACGTTTGGAAGGATACCCTTCGGCATATTTGTTGGTGAGCACGCCCCCGGCGGCGAGCAGCACCGCTTTGGAAACTATGTTTTCCGAAGCGATAAGTTCGATATTGTGCTGCTGACGTTCAAGTTCTAACCTGCACGCGTCTGCGACTGCGGGGTCGTATTTTACAAGTTCGTCAAAAAAGTTCATGTCGTGTTCCTTCCTGATTTCTATTTGAAATAATCTATGGCAGCTTCAAACATCCTTATGTCGTAATCGCCGTACACGTTCTTGTACAGATTGCTCCCTACGCGCTCACAATGCCCCATTTTGCCGAAAATCCTGCCGTCTGGTGAAGTTATGCCTTCGATCGCAAAACACGAGCCGTTGGGGTTATATTCGATATCGTAAGTGGCGTTTCCGTCAAGGTCGACGTACTGCGTGACAATCTGACCGTTTTCGGCAAGCTCGGCGATAAGCGCGTCGCTCGCGAGGAACCTGCCTTCGCCGTGCGAGATCGGTACGCTGTAGATATCGCCCACCTTGGTTTTGGAAAGCCACGGCGATTTGTTGGAAGCGATCCGCGTGCGTACTATCATCGACTGGTGGCGCGCTATCGTGTTGAACGTGAGCGTGGGGCACGAATCGTCGGTATCGATGATCCTGCCGTAGGGAACGAGCCCGAGCTTTATAAGCGCCTGGAACCCGTTGCAGATTCCGCACATAAGGCCGTCGCGTTTTTCCAAAAGCTCGGTGAGCCTTTCTTTTATAAGCGCGTTCCTGAAGAAAGCCGTGATGAATTTTCCGCTGCCTTCGGGTTCGTCGCCGCCGGAAAAACCGCCCGGTATGAATACGATGTTCGCGCTCTTCAGCGCCTCGGCGAACGCCGCGGTGCTTTCTTTGATAGCGGAAGCGTCGAGATTGCGTATCACCATTATCCGCGGATCGCCGCCGGCGTCGCGAATGACTTTGGCGGTGTCGTATTCGCAGTTGGTGCCGGGGAACGCGGGGATAAGCACGACCGGTTTGGCGCACTTGACCGCCGGCGCTTTGTAACATTCGGATGTATATTGTATATTATACACCCTGCCGTATGTTTTTTCAATAGTGCGGGGATAAACAGATTCGAGTTTTTTATCGTATATTTCGTATATTTCGCCCAAAGAGACACGATCTCCGCCGCAGATGAATTCACGGCGTTCGGTCACGGTCCCAAGTAATGTGCCGCAATCAGGCGCGGAAACGCATTCCACAATGAAAGAACCGTAGCTTTTTTCAAACAATCCGCTCACATTCATTGCTTTGTCGAATTCGAATCCGTACCCGTTGCCGAAACAGCATTTCATGACCGCTTCGGCGATACCGCCCGCCCCCAGCGCGTAGCACGAAACGGCTTTTCCGCTCCTAAGCAGGGAAGTTATCTGCTTGAAAACGGCTTTGAGCGAAACCGCGTCGGGGATACCGTTTTCTTTGAATTCGGGTGAAATAATATACAGTTTGTTGCCGGCGGATTTGAATTCCGGCGACACGGTCTCGCTCGCTTTTCCGGTGGTGACGGCAAACGAGACGAGCGTGGGCGGAACGTGGATATTTTCGAACGAACCGCTCATGGAATCCTTGCCGCCGATGGCGCCTATACCCAGATCGAGCTGCGCTTCATACGCGCCGAGCAGCGCCGCGAACGGTTTTCCCCAGCGGTCGGGATCTTTTCCCAGACGTTCGAAATACTCCTGGAATGTAAGGTATACGTCTTTGAATTCCGCGCCGCTCGCTATGAGTTTGCAGACCGAATGGACGACGGCGAGATATGCCCCGTGGTAAGGGCTTTGCTCGGTGACGTAAGGATCGTAGCCCCACGCCATATACGAGCAATCGTCGGTGTGACCTTTTTCCACGGATATCTTCTGCACCATCGCCTGGATCGGCGTCTGTTGGTATCTGCCGCCGAAAGGCATAAGCACCGTACCGGCGCCGATAGTGGAATCGAAACGTTCGGAAAGCCCGCGCTTGGAGCATATATTGAGGTCGGAAGCGAGTTTTTTGAGGTTTTCCGCAAATCCGCCTTCAAACTCGCATTTTTTGAGTTCACACGCCGAAACGCGCACGTTTACGTGCTTTTCCGCGCCGTTGGAATTGAGGAAATCGCGGCTTATGTCGACGATGACCTTTCCGTTCCAATGCATAACGAGGCGGTCCGTATCGGTGACGCGCGCCACGGGCGTGGCTTTCAAATTTTCGGCCTTTGCAAGTTCAAGGAATCGCGCGAGATCTTCTTTTGCAACGACTACCGCCATGCGTTCCTGCGATTCGCTTATCGCAAGCTCGGTGCCGTCAAGTCCTTCGTATTTTTTGGGAACGGCGTTGAGGTCGATATCGAGCCCGTCGGCGAGTTCGCCGATCGCTACCGAAACTCCTCCTGCACCGAAATCGTTGCAGCGCTTTATAAGGCGCGAAGCTTCGCCGTCGCGGAACAGGCGCTGGAGCTTTCTTTCTTCCGGCGCGTTTCCTTTCTGTACCTCGGCTCCGCACGTTTCGAGCGAAGAGACGGTGTGCGATTTGGACGAACCCGTGGCGCCGCCGCATCCGTCGCGGCCGGTGTCGCCGCCCAGAAGCACTACTACGTCACCGGGAATCGGACGTTCGCGCCTTACGTTTTTCTGCGGCGCCGCGGCTATGACCGCGCCTATTTCCATTCGTTTGGCGGCGTAGCCGGGATGGTAAATCTCGTCGACGATGCCGGTCGCGAGGCCGATCTGGTTACCATACGAAGAATAACCGGCTGCGGCCGTTGTGACTATCTTGCGCTGCGGAAGTTTTCCTTTTATCGTTTGCGAAACCGGAACGAGCGGATCCGCCGCGCCGGTGACGCGCATTGCGCCGTAAACGTAAGCTCTGCCCGAAAGCGGGTCGCGTATGGCCCCGCCTATGCAGGTCGCCGCGCCGCCGAACGGCTCGATCTCGGTAGGGTGGTTATGCGTTTCGTTTTTGAAAAGCAAAAGCCAGTCTTCGTCCTTGCCGTCGATCTCAACGTTTATCTTCACCGTGCAGGCGTTTATCTCTTCGGATTCGTCAAGCTTTTGCAAAAGCCCCTGTTTTTTCAGGTATTTCGCGGCTATGGTGGCTATATCCATAAGGCAGACCGGTTTTCCGGATCTGCCGAGCTCTTCACGTGTTTTAAGGTAGCGCGCGTAGGCGTTTTTCACTTCGGCGGAATCTATTTGCGCGCTGTCGATATGCGTGCCGAAAGTAGTGTGTCTGCAATGATCCGACCAGTACGTGTCGATCATACGGATTTCCGTAATGGTTGGATCTCTGCCTTCTTTTCTGAAATAGTCGCGGCAGAACTCGGCGTCGCCATCATCCATCGCAAGTCCGTATTCTTTAATAAATCCGGCAAGCCCCGCTTTATCGAGCGAAGTGAATCCTTCGAGCGTCTTGACCTCGGTGGGGATATCGTATGCTATTTTCAGCGTCTGCGGCTTTTCAAGCGACGCCTCGCGCGATTCCACGGGGTTTATGACGTATTTTTTGATTTCGGCTATATCTTTTTCCGAAAGTTCGCCGTACAGCGCGTAGACCTTTGCAGAACGCACGATGGGGCGTTCGCCCTGCGATATTATCTGAATGCACTGCGACGCGGAATCGGCGCGTTGGTCGAACTGACCGGGCAGGAATTCCACCGCAAAAACGTACGCGCCGTCAAGATCCGGCTCGTCGCAGACGATATCGAGCTGAGGCTCGGAAAACACCGCGGTCTTGGCGTATTCAAACAGCGCTTCGTCGATATTTTCGGCGTCGTAGCGGTTGATGATGCGAACGTCTGTAAGCCCGTTCACGCCCAGAATGCCGCGCGCGTCGTTGAGCAGCGCCTTCGCTTCCACGGCAAGGTCTTTTTTCTTTTCGGAAAAAACTCTGTAAACCATTTATTCCTTATCTCCTGCTTCAAGTGCTTTTTTGCCTATGTCTTTTCTGTAATAAGCGTTTGCAAAATGAATGCGCTCAACCGAACCGTATGCGAGCTCGAGCGCCTCTTTGAGGGTGGGCGCGGTCCGCGTCACGCCGAGCACGCGTCCGCCGGAGTTGACGAGCGCGCCGTCTTTGAGCGCGGCTCCGGCGACGTATACGTGCTCCGCCTCGTCTTCGGGGATAGCTATTTCGTAACCTTTTTCGTAATGCTCGGGATAACCCTGCGACGCCATTATCACGCAGGCTGCGCATTCGTCGTAAAACTCGACGTCAGTCTCGGCAAGCCGCCCCTGAGTGACGGCGATCATAGTGTCGAGCAAGTCGCTCTTCATAAGCGGAAGCACGACCTGTGTTTCGGGATCGCCGAAACGGCAGTTGTATTCTATCACCTTCGGCCCGTCGGACGTGAGCATAAGACCGAAGTACAAGCATCCCTTGAACGTTCTGCCTTCGGCGTTCATCGCTTTGACCGTGGGGATGAATATCTCGTCGCGGCAGCGACGGGCGATATCGCGCGTATAATACGGGTTGGGCGCTATCGTGCCCATGCCGCCGGTATTAAGGCCTTTGTCGCCGTCGAGCGCGCGCTTGTGGTCCATTGAAGAAACCATCGGGATTATCGTGTTGCCGTCCGTGAACGTGAGCACCGAAACTTCCGGGCCCTCGAGGAACTCTTCTATAACGATCCGGTCGCCGCTGGCGCCGAATTTGCGCTCGCTCATTATGGTGCGCACGGCGTCATACGCTTCTTCGCGCGTCTGCGCGATTATAACGCCTTTGCCAAGCGCAAGTCCGTCCGCCTTTATGACCGCGGGTATGGGTGCGTTTTCCAAATAGGCAAGCGCCGGATCTACCGAATCGAATACCTCGTACGCGGCGGTGGGGATGCCGTATTTTTTCATAAGGTTTTTGGAAAACACCTTGCTGCCTTCTATTATCGCGGCGTTCGCGCGCGGTCCGAAACACGGTATGCCGTGCGCTTCGAGCGCGTCGACGCATCCCAGGACGAGCGGATCGTCGGGCGCGACGACAGCGTAATCTATGCGGTTTTCGTATGCGAAAGTCACAATGGAATCAATATCCTTTGCGCCTATGTTCACGCATTCCGCGTCTCGCGCGATGCCCCCGTTGCCGGGGAGCGCGTATATTTTTTCTACTTTGGGATTTTCTTTAAGTTTCTTTATAATGGCGTGTTCGCGTCCGCCGCCGCCGACTACGAGTATCTTCATTTTATACCTCAAAACACTATATGTATCAATGATGGAACAGTCTCATTCCGGTGAACGCCATGGCTATGCCGTATTTGTCGCAGCATTCTATCACGGCGTCGTCGCGTATAGATCCGCCCGGCTCGGCGATATATTTCACGCCGCTCCTGCGTGCGCGTTCGATATTGTCGAAGAACGGGAAGAACGCGTCGGAACCGAGCGAAACGCCGTCGACCGTATCGAGATACGCGCGCATTTCTTCGGCGGTGAAGGGTTCGGGGCGGCGCGTGAAATAGCGCTGCCAAACGCCGTCGGCGCACACGTCTTCTTCGTTTTTGTTGATATAGCCGTCTATGACGTTATCTCTGTCGGGCCTGCCGATATCGTCCCTGAAGGGAAGCGAAAGCACCTTTTCGTGCTGTCTGAGGAACCAGGTGTCTGCTTTCGTACCGGCCAGACGGGTGCAGTGTATGCGCGACTGCTGACCGGCGCCCACGCCTATCGCCTGACCGTCGACCGCGTAGCATACCGAATTTGACTGCGTGTATTTGAGCGTGATAAGCGAAACGATAAGATCGCGGACAGCCGACTCGGGCAGTTCCTTGTTTGCGGTCACGACGTTTTTGAGCAGCTCGCGGTCGATCTTGAAATTGTTCCTGCCTTGCTCAAAGGTGATCCCGAATACCTGTTTGTGCTCCACGGGATCGGGCACGTAGGAAGGATCTATTCTAACTATGTTGTAATTGCCTTTGCGCTTTGTTTTAAGTATCTCAAGCGCTTCGGGTTCGTAACCCGGAGCAATAACGCCGTCTGAGACCTCGCGCTTTATCATGGTGGCGGTGGTTACGTCGCAAACGTCCGAAAGCGCGACCCAGTCGCCGAACGAGCACATCCTGTCTGTGCCGCGGGCGCGCGCGTAGGCGCAGGCGAGAGGGGAGTCGTCAAGACCTTCGATATCGTCTTCGAACACCGCTTTTTTAAGCTTGTCCGAAAGTTTGATACCTACCGCTGCAGAGGTCGGGCTGACGTGCTTGAAAGAGGTCGCCGCCGGCATACCGAGGGCCTCTTTTAGCTCCTTTACAAGCTGCCAGGAGTTGAAAGCGTCGAGGAAATTGATATATCCGGGGCGTCCCGAAAGTATCTCAATCGGAAGATCGCCGCCGTCATGCATAAATATCTTCGCGGGCTTCTGGTTAGGGTTGCATCCGTATTTGAGTTCAAATTCTTTCATTTTCGTAACGCTCCTTATTTGTTTTTGTTATATATGAATTCACACGATTTGTTCGGCGCGGTTAGATCCACGGCGCGCACAAACAGCGAAACTTTGTTATCTGGGTTGAGGTTTTCCCAGATCAGCTCCGCAAACTCTTTCGCAGTCTCCGGAAGCGCGACTTCCTCCGGCTCGCCTTCGAACGAGGGCAGGGGATTGCCGTCGCCTTTGTACGTATGGATGAAATGGCCCACGCCGGCGACCGGGGTATAATCGAACGTAAAGCGGTTGCATACGTCCGGCGTGCCGTTGCTTTTGAGTATGGAAAGCGAATAGGTGAACGTCTTACGCGGGGTACAATAATAAGCGATACCGGAAATACGCGGCGTATAGTTGGGAGCGTCCGGTTCGAATTCGCGGGTGGCGAGCGCTTTGGAAAAAGCGCAAGTGTCTTCCGGATGAGCTTTTATAAAATCGTATATCGTGTTCGTCTGATCTCCGTTGGTGATTATATCGACGCCGGGCAGCGCGAGATAGGGGTTATAGATTATAAGCGAAGGATCGACTACTTTGGATTCGTCGAACGCCTTTGTACGCATACCGCCGTCAAAAATTTCGAAAACGCGGTTGCGGCTGTTTACGCTGCGCCCCATAATGAAATATGCGATCATAGCGCTTTTACCGTCAGCGGAAGCGCCTATGATTATCCCGCGCCCGGGATACGGATTTTCGGAAAGGAGCTTTTTAAGATCATACTTTGCCATTTTACTTTACCTCGCTTTTCAGTATTTCCGCGCACACCTTTTCGGCGGACGCGGGCAGTATTTTCCATTCGGCCTGTTTCATAACGCGTTTCTGCAGTTTTTCGGGAGTGTCGCCGTCGCGGATATTTACGGCTTTCTGCATTATGATCTCGCCGCCGTCGGGGATCTCGTTGACGTAATGGACGGTGGCTCCGGTGACTTTTACGCCGTATCCCAGCGCCGCTTCGTGCACTTTGAGACCGTACATCCCCTTGCCGCAGAACGAAGGGATGAGCGCCGGATGTACGTTTATTATCCTGCCGGGGAAATTCTTTATAAAGTCGGCGGAAAGGATCGAAAGGAATCCGGCGAGCACTATGAGCTTTGCGCCGCTTTGCGCAATTATTCGCGCCGTTTCGTCTTCGAACGCCTGCCGGCCGATCGCCTTGCGGTCCAAGGCGTAATGGGGTATGCCGGCTTTTTCGGCCCGCTCGAGCGCGTAAACGCCCGGCTTGGAAGAAATCACGCAAACTATTCTTCCGCTGATTATAACTCCGGAGTTTTGCGCGTCTATAAGCGCCTGAAGATTTGTGCCGCCGCCGGAAACGAGCACGGCTATTCCGACCTTATTCTTCATTTGCTGCCTCTTTCGGCTTTTCGGGTTCTTCTTTCGTTTTGTCCAGCAAAGCAATGGCTATCGCTCCCACGGCGTTGCCGATGATCGCAAGGAGCACGAACAGCAGCGCTTTGTATAAATAGGGTTCGTGTGATCCAAACCCCGCGGTCAAATAGAAAATGTCCGCTATGCTGTGTTCGAATCCGCTCAGTATGAATACCGGGATGCAGAACAGGATTCCAAGCGGCGTCTTTTTGCTTTTGAAAATGCTGACCGCCATATACATAAGGATCCCGCACATAAAGGCGCGAATTAACGTTTCGGGTATCGTCTGCGCGAGCTTGGCTCTTGCGAGCGCGGCGGCGGGATCGTAAAGTTTTGCGCCGCGGTATCCGAAACTTATGAAAAAGGCGGTGAACGACGCGCCGGCGAAATTGCCGAGCAGACCGCAAAACAGCACCGAAAGATCTTTTCTCGTCCTGCTGTGCGCCAGATACCCGACCTTGCCGGTAAAGAGCGAAAACTCTTTATAGCAGATACAAAGCAGCGCCACGCTGAAAAATACGGCTCCGACCACCTTGTTTTCGCATAAAAGATAAACAGTGCCGCCTATACCGATAAGAACGCCGGAAGCAAATCCGCTCATTATCCTTTTGAATATCAGCATAATACAATCCTTTCTTCGGCTTGTTTTATTTCACCTATAACGTATGCGTTTTCGCCGCAGGATCCGAGTATCGCTATCGCCGCGTCGGCGTCCTCTGCGGCGACGACTATGCTCATCCCCACGCCCATATTGAACGTATTGAACATATCGCGCTCGGGGATATCGCCGGTCTCCTGGATAAGTCTGAATATCTCCGGCACTTGGACTGCGCTCTTGTTTATCACGGCGCAAAGCCCCGAAGGGATGGAGCGCGGTATGTTTTCGTAAAAGCCGCCGCCCGTGATATGCGATATGCCTTTGACTTTTATCTTTTCTATAAGAGCGAGTACGGGCTTTACGTATATCTTTGTGGGAACGAGCAGCGTTTCGAGCGCCGACCTGCCGCCCAGACGTGCGAGCGGTTTTGTGATATCGGATCGTTCGACGTCGAACACTTTTCTCACCAGCGAAAAACCGTTGGAATGGACGCCGGAGGAGGGAAGCGCTATTATCACGTCGCCTTCACGCATCGTCCTGTTGTCAATTACTTTATCCTCGTCGACTATGCCGGTGCAGTAACCCGCAAGGTCGTATTCGTTTTCGGGGTAGAATCCCGGCATTTCCGCGGTCTCGCCGCCTATGAGCGCGGCGCCCGCCTGCACGCAGCCGTCACATACGCCTTTTACGATGTCGGCGATGCGTTCGGGGACGTTCTTGCCGCACGCGATGTAATCGAGGAAAAACAGCGGTCTCGCGCCGCAGCAGACGACGTCGTTAACGCACATTGCCACGCAGTCGATACCCACGGTATCGTGCTTGTCCGCGATGAACGCGAGCTTGAGTTTGGTGCCCACGCCGTCCGTGCCGGACACAAGGATCGGCTTGCTTATGCCGTCCAGATCGAGCCGGAAAAGTCCGCCGAAACCGCCCACGTCGGAACACACGCCGGGAGTCACGGTGGAAGCGATATGCTTTTTCATAAGTTCCACGGCGCGGTATCCGGCGGTAATATCAACGCCGGCGCGCGCGTAGCTTTCGGATCTCGAAATATCGTTCATAACTGTCATTCCTTTCCGTTCCAGCAATAGGTGCAAAGCCTGCAGCCGTCGATGCCTATCGCTTTCCGTATGCCTTCGAGCGACTGGAATTCGAGAGATGCAAAGTGGAATTTTTCGCAAATGGCGCGACGCATCTTTTTGCCTCTTTCGCTCGAAGGATCGCTGTATTCGTCGAGATGGTCGAAACCCTGTTCGCCTTCAAGCTCGAGTATCACGCGACGCGTGATAAGTTCAAGGTCGCTCGTCGCACGTGTGAAATTTAAAAACTTGCAGCCATACATTATAGGCGGGCAGGCGGAACGCATATGCACCTCTTTGGCGCCGTTTTCGTAAAGGAATTCGACGGTCTCTTTAAGCTGCGTGCCGCGCACTATGGAATCGTCCACGAACAAGAGCCGCTTGCCGTCTATGAAATCGCGCACGGGGACCTGTTTCATTTTTGCGACTCTGTCGCGTTCCTGCTGGCTGGAGGGAAGAAAGCTCCGCGGCCAGGTGGGAGTGTATTTGATAAACGCGCGCGCAAACGGAAAATGGCTCCTGTTGGCGTAGCCGATGGCGTGCGGCGTCCCGGAATCGGGCACTCCGCAAACGTAGTCGAGCTCGATCCCGCCGTTCAGTTCCTTGTCGTTATCCGCCATTATCTCGCCGTTGCGGCAGCGCATGGCTTCAACGTTGACGCCTTCGTAATCCGAAGTAGGGTAGCCGTAATATGACCACAGGAACGAGCAGATGCGCATTTCCTTGCGCGGAGAAGCGAGCGTCGTGCGGGAAACGGGCGTAAGCTCGGCGATCTCGCCGGGGCCCAGTTCGCCGTCGTCTTCGTAACCGAGCTTGCGGTATGCGAACGACTCGAACGAAACGCAGTAGCCTTCTTCTTTTTTGCCTATATGCATCGGCAGCCGCCCGTAAAAGTCGCGCGCGGCTATGATGCTTCCGTCGTCGCGCAGTATCACTATGGCGGCCGTGCCTTTTATCATTTCCTGCGCGTAACGTATGCCTTCGGCGAAATCGGTCTTGCTGTTTATCAGCGCCGCCGTGAGTTCCACCGAATTCACGTTGCCGCCCGTCATTGCGTCGAAGTGGCAGCCGGAACGCTCAAAGCAGAGTTCGAGCAGTTCGGGGATGTTGTTTATGATCCCGACCATACATATCGCGTACGTTCCCAGATGCGAACGTATCAGCATCGGCTGCGGGTCCGAATCGCTTATGCAGCCGATGGCGGAAGTGCCTTTCATTTCGCCGAAGACGTTTTCGAACTTGGTGCGGAACGGCGAATTTTCTATGTTATGGATAGTGCGCTGCAGCCCTATCGTTTCGTCGTACGCCGCCATGCCGCCGCGGCGCGTGCCGAGATGCGAATGATAGTCCGTGCCGAAAAACACGTCCGCTATGCAATTTGTCTTTAACGTAGCTCCAAAATAACCGCCCATTGGTCGACCGCCTTATCTTTTATTTTGCAAAGAACAGATCGGAAAGCGTCATGGGATCGATGTACTTTCCGTCCTTGTAAACTCTCATATTCCCGGAAGCGATCTCGTCGATGAGCATGACGCTTCCGTCGGGAGCGTAACCGAACTCGAATTTGATATCGTAAAGCACAAGACCCTTCGCTTTCATATCGTCGGAAACGATCTTGGTGATCTTTTTAGTCATATCCTTTATATCGTCGTATTGCTTCGCCGACATTATCCCGAGCGCGATAAGCCCGTCCTCGGTGACGAGCGGATCGCCTTTGGCGTCGTTTTTGAAAGTCATTTCAACGTAGGAATCCAGATCCGCGCCTTCTTCGATATATTCGCCGTAACGGCGGTAAAAACTGCCAACGGCTTTGTCGCGGCAGATGACTTCCAGCCCTTTGCCGAACACCTTCGCGGGGAGCACTTCCATCGTCGTGTTTTTCAAGTCGGCGCTCACAAAATGAGTCTTTATGCCCGCCGCGTTGACTTTTTCAAAGAAATAGACCGACATCCTGAGATTGACGTCGCCCACGCCTTCGATGGTAAGCCCGACCGAATTTTCGCCGGGATCGAACACGCCGTCCTTTCCGGTGCAGTCGTCTTTGAATTTGAGTAAGTAGTTTCCGTTTTCGAGTGCGTAGACGTTCTTGGTCTTTCCGGTGTAAACGAGTTCCATAGAATACTCCTTTATTTTGAATTATTGTTCGTTGATCATCCGTTCGGCTTCGGCGTCTTTGGCGAGCGCTTTCGCCTTGTCGGAGGCGCGTTTTTCGGCGAGTTTTTGCGCAAGATTTTCATCGCCGAGCGCGAGTATCTGCACAGCAAGCAAAGCGGCATTGACGCCTCCGTTTATCGCCACGGTCGCCACCGGAACGCCGGACGGCATCTGTACCGTGGAAAGCAAAGCGTCAATGCCTTCTAAGTTGTTCGAACTGCAGGGTATGCCTATGACGGGGAGGGTGGTGTTGGCTGCTATGGCGCCGGCAAGATGCGCCGCCATTCCCGCGGCGGCGATTATCACGCCGAAACCGTTTTCCGCGGCGGAACGCGCGAACGCGGACGCCTCGTCGGGCGTGCGGTGCGCGGAATACACGTGAGTCTCGCTGACGACGCCGAACTCGTCGAGCGTGCGTTTGGTTTTCCTGAGGATGGGCATATCGCTGTCGCTGCCCATAATGATCGCGACTTTTTTCATAATTTCCGCTCCTTGTTTTTAATGAACGTAAAAAGGGCGCACTTACTTTATGCAGGTAAATGTGCCCAGACGGTCGGCTTTTTAAGATCCTTTGTCCCGCGTGGTGCTCCACTTGCCCGAAAAATTCGGGGAAACCGTCAGTTGAAAGGACTTGATTGAATTTACGTTTAGATTATAACATACAGCCTTTGCGAATGTCAAGATTTATCGTACTGATATTTTGCCGAATTTTGCAATAATTAGCGGTGCACGGTTGTTATTTCTACCATATATTGTATCAAGGCGGCCCGTGAAGCCGTTTGTTTGCAAAAAGATATTGAATAAAGGCGTGAAATATGCTATTATGTTCAAAAGAAAGGAAAAGACTATGGATCTTTTGAAGGTAATGCCGCGCGGCGCGGCCGTGATAATAAATAAACTTGAATCCCGCGGTCACGGCGCATACGTTGTCGGCGGCTGCGTGAGAGACGCGCTTACGGGAGGCGCTCCCAACGACTGGGATATCTGCACCTCGGCGATTCCCGAAGAGATAATTGACTGTTTCGGCGAAAGATACGTCATCAAAACCGGCATAAAACACGGGACGGTCACGGTCAAGGCCGAAGACGGCTTGTACGAAGTCACCACTTTCAGGATCGACGGCGTATACAAAGACGGCCGCAGGCCCGAAAGCGTGGAATTCGTTTCGGATATCCGCACGGATCTTTCGAGGCGCGACTTCACCGTGAACGCAATGGCGTATAACGCGCGCGAAGGGATCGTAGATCCGTTCGGCGGCAGGGAAGACCTTGCGAACGGGATCATCAGATGCGTAGGCAGGCCAGAACGCCGTTTCGGCGAAGACGCTTTGCGCATACTGCGCGCGTTAAGGTTTGCTTCGGTACTCGGGTTTGAAATAGAACGCGGCACGGCGGAAGCCGTCCACGCTATGAAGCACCTGCTTGAACATATCGCCAAAGAAAGGATACGCGACGAACTGCTCAAACTGTGCTCCGGCAAAAACGCATACGCGGTGCTTTGGGAATACCGCGACGTGATAACCGCTATTATCCCAGAGCTCGCGCCCTGTATCGGGTTCGAACAGCACAACCGCTACCACTGCTACGACGTTTACTGCCATATAATCCACGCGGTGGCGAATTATCGCGGCGGCGACGACGCGGTTGCGGCGGCGCTCCTGCTGCACGATATCGAAAAGCCGGCGTGTTTCGTGCTCGGCCCCGACGGAGTGGGTCACTGTTCCGGGCACGCCGAAAAGAGTTCCCAAACGGCAAGAGCCGTGTATACGCGGCTCAGGTTTTCCCGCTCGCTCAAAGAAAGCGCCGCGGAACTTATAAAGTACCACGACGCTATAATCGAACCGAACAAAAAGAGCGTCAGAAAATGGATGCGCAAGCTCGGCGAAAAACAGTTTATGCGCCTTATAGATATGAAGCGCGCGGATATGTTTGCGCAGGCGGATATCGAAAACGCAAAGCGTTCGGCTTTCCTCGACGAACTGCGCGATACCGCAAAGCGCGTCATCGCTACGGGCGAATGCTATACGCTGCGGCAACTGGCGCTCAAAGGCGGCGATATCAAACATCTGGGCGTAAGAGAAACCGAAATAGGCGAAATACTCGGTCAGACGCTCGACGCGGTCATCGACGAAAAAGTCCCCAACGAAAAGCTTGCGCTTATCGAATACTTGCGCCGCACAGGGATTATATAAAAGAAATCGCACCGCTTTTCGCGGTGCGGTCTGTTTTATTCCAAAGTGACCGTCTGTAAAACGTTTTCGAACTCTTCTATGTTCGCAACGTCGGTCAGACAGTAAGTTACCGAAACGACCGTTTCGCCCACCTGGACGTTCAACTGTTTCAAATACAGTTGGACTCCGTTAACGACGGTCTCGAAGCTGTAAACGACTGCCGGAGTCCCGTTGACTTCGGTTTTTTCATAGCTCGTGAACGAATCGAAATCGAACGCGGTCTGCAGCGCCGCGGTCATATTATTCCGCGTGAAATCGTCAAGCGACCCCGCCGCGGCTACGATCGAAAAGTTGTCCGTGCCATACGGCGACACCGCATAAACGGTTTCGCCCTGTATAACGTTATAAGTTTTGGGAACGGTGAGTTTTATGCCGTGCGCCCTGACTTCGATCGTATCTGCTTCCGCCGAAGGCTCTTCCGACGCAGCCGCGGACTCGGTTTCCGAAACGTCGTCGCCGCCCTTGCCGCAAGCGGTAAAAAGCAGGGAAACCACAAGGATAAAAGCAATAAACAAACAAATCTTTTTCATAATGACCTCCGTAAAGTCAGACGTCGCATCCGAACGCCTGCGCGTTGGTGCAATAATAAATATCGTCTCTTCCGGCGAGCATACTGCAGAGCTTTTCAAGACGGTCCCAGTTGTTCTGCGCGTCGTATTCGTAGCTGTGTCCCCAGATATAGAACACCTGCGGCTTTTCGGCCTTCAGCGAAATGAATTCTTCCGCCAGTTCAAATAGCTTTTCGTCGTTGTGGTGGCAGGTGGGGTTGTACGCGATAAGATCGTCGGGTATGTCAAATGAATGCGTAGACTCCACCGTGCGCGAATACTTTATCCCGCATTCGGCGACGAGCTTCTTTACGCGGTCGTCGTAGTAGCCGATAGGGTAAGCCATGCCGCAGACCTTGCCGCCGAACATCCTCTCGAGGTTTGCAACGTCGACGAGTATCTCGTTTTTCACGGTCTCGTCATCCTGGATCGTTAGGTCGGGATGCGTAAGACAATGGGTCGCTATCTCGTGCCCGTCGTATAAATCGCCTATCTCGGCAACGTTCATCCGCATAGCCCGAAAGCCCATATAATCCCAGTTGCTTGCGTGCGTCATTATGCCGGAATTCACGTTGAACGTGCCTTTCATTCCGTATTCGTTGAGTATCTTAACGAGTTTTTTATCCGAAACTATTCCGTCGTCGTACGAAAAAGTCACGGCTTTGGTCTTTCCGCCGGGGAACATACTATCGCCTCACTTCTTTTACTTGTCTGCATTTTACCACCCGACGTGCGGATTTGTCAAGTGCAAAGTTAAAAACCGCGCGTCGCGCCGCGCCCGATACTTGACATTTTATATGCGGTATGCTATTATTCATACAGATTTTTCAAAAAGGAGTGTCCGCGTTTGAGCAAAGATAAATCCGCCAAAGAGTCCGGAAGATGGCTGCCCGAAAACGCCGACTGGTGCGAACCGTGGAACAAGGACTGGCAAAGTTTCCGTAAAGAGGGATTTCTCGTCAAAAAGACGCTGGTCCGCAAAAAGCTCAACGAATACGAGACCACGGATTACGCCCCCGCCCAGTGCGTGTTCTGCTATACCTGCCTTCGTAAACGCGACGTCGGGTATTTCGAACCTTCCGCAAAGGTATGGGTGTGCCCCAAATGCTACGAAGATTTCAAGGACTATTTCGACTGGAAAGCAATAGAACTGCAATAAAATCGATCTAAATATCGCCGCCGCGGACGGAACGGGACTTCTTGAAAAGAAAACTCTTGACAAATCCGTTTTGTTGTGGTAAATAATAATACAAAGCTATGAAGGAAAGAGTAACCGATATACGCCTTTTCAGAGAGAGAAGCGTCATGCTGCGAGCTTCTTAAAGCGCGTTTTCGGCGAAGACCGCTCCGGAGCCGTATGCGACGAGCATCACCGTGAACCTGCGTAAAAGGGAAATGAGTTAAAAATCAAGGTGGGACCGTGCAATATGCACCCTTGAGCTTTTTCGATGCAAAAAGTTCAAGGGCTTTTTATTTTGAAAAATAATAAAAATATATATTTACCGGAGGTAAACAATGAAGATCATCACGCATGAAGGGAATATCGAAGAACATTCCTTTGAAGAAGAAATCGGCAGGAATTCGCTGAGACACACCTGCTCGCACATACTCGCGCAGGCGGTCAAGCGCCTGTACCCGCAGACCAAACTCGCAATAGGACCTTCCATAAAAGACGGTTTCTATTACGATTTCGACCGCGACCATCCGTTCACTCCCGACGAGCTCGAACAGCTGGAAGCGGAAATGAAAAAAATAGTTAAAGAAAACCTCAAGCTCGAACGCTTCACGCTTCCGCGCCCCGAAGCTATAAAACTTATGGAAGAGCGCGAAGAGCCGTATAAAGTGGAACTAATCAACGACCTGCCCGAAGACGAGGAACTTTCGTTTTACCGTCAGGGCGAATTCGTCGACCTCTGCGCCGGCCCTCACGTCACTTATACTTCCGCGGTAAAGGCGTTCAAACTCACTTCGGTCGCCGGCGCGTACTGGCGCGGCAGCGAAAAGAACAAGATGCTCACCCGCATCTACGGCACCGCTTTCGCTTCAAAACAGGAACTCGAAGAATATCTCACCCGGCTTGAAGAAGCAAAAAAGCGCGACCACCGCAAGCTGGGCAAAGAGCTCGGGCTGTTTGCGCTTATGGAAGAAGGCCCCGGATTCCCGTTCTTCCTTCCCAACGGTATGATTGTCAAGAACGAGCTTATCAATTACTGGCGCGAACTTCACGTGCGCGAAGGCTATAAGGAAATAACCACCCCCATTATGCTCAACCGCTCGCTGTGGGAAACTTCCGGCCATTGGGATCATTACAAGGCGAATATGTATACCACGGTCATTGACGATACCGATTTTGCCGTAAAACCCATGAACTGCCCGGGCGGAATGCTCGTTTACAAGCTCGAACCGCGTTCTTATAAAGATCTGCCCCTGCGCCTCGGCGAACTGGGACTTGTCCACCGGCACGAAAAATCCGGCGAGCTCCACGGCCTTATGCGCGTGAGATGCTTCACTCAGGACGACGCGCATATTTATATGACCAAGGACCAGATCACTTCCGAGATCAAGGGCGTCGTTCGCCTCATCAACGAAGTTTACAGCAAGTTCGGGTTCAAGTATCACGTCGAACTTTCCACTATGCCCGAAGACCATCTCGGCTCGCTCGAAGACTGGGAAGAAGCCACCAACGGTCTTAAAGCCGCGCTCGACGAGCTCGGGCTGCCGTATGTCATCAACGAAGGCGACGGCGCGTTCTACGGACCCAAGATAGATTTCCATCTCGAAGACTCCATCGGCAGAACGTGGCAATGCGGCACGATCCAACTCGATTTCCAGCTGCCTATGCGGTTCGAAGCCGAGTACACCGGTCCGGACGGACTCAAGCACAGGCCCATTATGATCCACCGCGTCTGCTTCGGCTCGATAGAACGCTTCATAGGCATACTTATCGAACACTACGCCGGCAAATTCCCGACCTGGCTTTCGCCCGTACAGGTCAAACTGCTCCCGATAACCGACAGAAACAACGAGTATACTGATAAGATCGAATCTATGCTCAAAGAGCTGGGCGTCCGCTGCGAATCCGACAAACGCCAGGAAAAGACCGGCTACAAAGTCCGCGAAGCACAGCTGATGAAGATCCCGTATATGCTCGTTATAGGCGACAAAGAGCAGGAAGACGGCACCGTGGCGGTGAGACGCCGCGACGGCACCGCGACCGAGGTTATGAAAGCCGAAGATTTTGCGGAAATGATCGCAAAAGAGATAAAAGACAGAGCATAAACAATACCGCAAAGCGCGGGCAGGGTAACTACCTTGCCCGCTTTTTTTGCGCCCGATTGTCAACTAATATTTCAAAAATCATATAGATTTGCAAGCCTTAACGGGATATAATCTGCATTGACCGATATCCTTTTTACGAGGCGCAAATGAAAAGAGACGAAAAAATAAAAATACTCACCCTTACGGCGATGTTCACCGCCGTTATCGCCGTGCTTTCGATAATCAGCATCCCTATGCCTACGGGCGTGCCGCTCACGCTGCAGACCTTCGCTATAGCGCTGTGCGGGTACACGCTGGGCAAAAAGTACGCTTCGGTATCGGTCGTCGCGTATCTTTTTCTGGGGCTTATCGGGCTTCCGGTGTTCACCGGCTTCAAAGGCGGACCCGGAGTGTTCGCAAGCTACACCGGCGGATTCCTTATAGGCTTTATCTTTATGGCTTTTATATGCGGAATATTCACCGGCAAAGAAAAACGCGTCCCCGCGCTCATACTCGGCGCGCCGGCGCTGATAGCGTGCCACCTGCCCGGCGTGATTTGGTTTTCGCATATCACCGGGACAAGTTTCCTCACGGCGTTTCTCACCGTATCGCTGCCGTTTTTGCTCAAAGACGCCGCTTCGGTCTGCCTCGCGTGGGCGATCGGCGGAAGCCTGAACGGACTTCTGTGCAGAAAAATGAACGTTTCGTTGCGTTAACGTTATTTTTCGCATTATTACTTGCTTTTTTGCGCATTGTTTGTTATAATGACCAAACAGGAAGTACATTGCTGAAAGGTAAACAGATGAAAATAAAGAGTATCAAAGCGGCGGCCGCGCTGCTTGCGGCGCTGTTAATCGCATACGCGCTCGTTTCGTGCGGGCCCGGCGAACACGAACACGTCTATGAACTGACATATACCGAAAACGCCACGTGTTCCGAAAACGGCGCCAACGTCTACCGCTGCACGGTCTGCGGCGAGGAAAGCCGCGAACCGACCGAAAAGCTGCCGCACACTTACAGCCAGCTGATATACGACCCCACCTGCACCGAAGAAGGGTATATACTCTATACCTGCGATAACTGCGGCCATACCGAAAAAGAGCCGATCCCGGCGCTGGGGCACGAATACGGCGAAACGTCCGTCATCGTCACGCCCACCGAAGAAAATACCGGCATAGGCAAACACACCTGCTCGCGCTGCGGACATACCGAACAGTTCGTTATGGAAAAACTCCCGCACACGCACGTATATACCCGTACGGAAATCCCCGGCACCTGCCTCGAGTACCCCAAAACGATATACACTTGCGAAAAATGCGGCTATACGTACGAAGAAGTTTCGCCCGACCCCGGCCCGCATTCGTACGGTATGTGGGTGGAATCCGTTAAGCCCACGCTCACGTCGGAGGGCGAATCAAAGCGCGTCTGCGAACTCTGCGGCGCCGAAGAAACGCGCGCCGTGGCAAAGCTGAGCTTTGAAGTCCCCGATGAAACGCCCGTTACGGGCATAGAAAACCATATAGACACACACGTAGTGATGTCGTTCGTGGGCGACTGTATGCTCGCTTCTGAGCGCGACAGGGACACAACCAACGCTTTCAAGAATTACGCAAAGGAAAAAGACCCCGCGTATTTCTTTGAAAAAGTGCAGGATTATTTCGGCACGGACGATTTTACCGTAGTCAATCTCGAAAACGTGCTTACCGATAAGAAACTGACCGAGATCCCAAAATCCGGCTCCAAGGTATATTGGTATAGAGGGCCGACTTCTAACGCCGACATCCTCACTCACGGCAGCGTCGAAGGCGTTACGTTCGCCAACAACCACGCCAACGATTACGGCAGGCAGGGATATCTCGATACGATAGAAGCTATCGAAAACGCCGGGCTGAACTACGGCGTGAACGGCAGGATATCGTATTACACTAAGGACGGTTTCCGCGTGGCGGTGATCTGTTGCACGCTGTACGGTTCATATCAGACCGACGACGTGATAGAAAGCGTAGAAGAAGCTTCGGTACGCTCGGATTATCAGGTCGTGTTCTTTCACGGCGGCGAGATGTATGCGTACGCGCCGGAATCGTGGCTTGTCAAAGCGGTGCACGCCATAGTGGACGCTGGCGCCGACTGCGTGCTTGGCGCGCATCCTCACGTCCTCCGCCCGTACGAGTACTATAATGGCGCGCATATCGTCTATTCGCTAGGCAATTTCTGCTACGGCGGTAAGAATTACCCCATAAACGCAACGCTTATATTCCAGCTCGATCTCGAAGTGGTCGACGGAAAGCTCGCAAGCGTAACGCCGGTGTTCATCCCGTGCTACGTCTATACCGGCAAAATGAACAACTATCAACCGGCGGTGATGCCCGAAGGCGCCGATAAACAGCAGGTGCTCGATTTCTTAGAAGGAAAAGTCAAGCTGCCGTATATTGAATGATACGATAAAACGACGCGCTGCCGTAAAAGCAGCGCGTTTTTCTGTTTTTACCTAAAAACAAAATCACGTTCTTCGATATCTCCGTCTTCCGTATCATAAATCATAAAATGCTCTTCGGCGTTACGCGAGCCGCCGTTATTCAAGATGTCTTTATAAGTGCTTGCCGTCGTATAAACAAATCCAAGAGGATCGACCAAATAATCGTTATACTCATCGTCCACGCCGTCGGTTTTGAAAAACATTACGTGTTCTTCCGTTCCGTCTGTAACGTTTATTCGCCGCAGTTCGTTTTCATCTTCTTCCGAAATGAAATAGAGCATATCTCCGACGAGCTGCATATCGCCGTTATAAGCCATAAGATATTCGCCGTCGCAATACGTTTCGCGATCCAGCGTGTTATATATCAAATGTGCTTCTGTCACGTTGAAGTGCATGACTTTTTCCGCGATTTCCGCAGTCGTTTCGAATATGTCTCCGGTGTAAACCAAAAGTGAGCTTTCCGCATATACGCAGTAAATTCCGTTTTCCGTCACCGCAAATCGCGATATATCAACGTCTTTTGGCGATATCGGATACGCTTTGCCTTCCTTGATTTCGTTGATCCTGTATATTACTTCGCCGGCAGGGTTTTTTTCCGGCAGCAAAACATAGACCTCTTCACCGCGGACGGCGACGCCCAGCAAAGACAAGGTGTGCTTTGTTTCGAATATCTTTGTTTCATTTTCTCCGTTGGCGTCTGCAGTATACAGTGTTTGTCGACCGTCCTCCGTTCTTCCGCAGATCAAAAGGCCACCGTTATAATAAAGCATAAAATCCAGATGCGACGACGCAAAAATGCAATCGCTGTGCTCGCAGAATTGATTCGGGCAAGCGTACGTCACGATGCCGCTTTTTTTATCCCAGGCTAAAATGTACGATTCATAATTCTTTTTGTCTGCGTACCTGAAATACACTTTTCCCGGAGTGTTGCAAATGAGCGGCTCCACATATGTCGCGCTCGAGTCGGCTTTTTCAAATTCACTAACTAAATAGTCATACGAAACAGACGAAAGCCGTTCGCAAATATATTTAAGGCTCTGACCTGCGTTCGAACTTTCGGGTTCTTCCGAGGAATTGTTTGCCGGCATATTATCCGGTTCCGACGTATCGTCGATATTGCCGCAGCCGTATACGGCAAGCAAAAGAAAGCAAAATATCACTGCAAGTATTTTTTTCATTTTTTTCTCCTTTTTAAAAAAATATTTTTGGCTTGCTGTTCTATATAACGCATAAAGCGACGTTTTGTGACGGCTTGACTTGCACTGTTTTTTGTTATATACTCATAAACGGAGGTGATAACTTGATACTAGCTATTATCGCAGCCATAAGCGACGAACAAGAACGTTTGCGCGTTACGGAGATTTACGAAAAATACGGTGAAAATATGTATGCAAAAGCGTATTCCATTTTACGGCACGGCCACGACGCGGAAGACGCCGTTATGTGTGCTTTCGAGAGAATAATCGTACATATCGATAAGTTTATGCCCGGTGATATCGATTCGGTTGCGGGCCTCGTTATGATATACACCAAATGCGCGGCTATAGACATTTACCGCAAAAAGAAGAACCATTCCGCCGAGCCGCTCGGAGAAGTATCCGATATTACGCAGGATACTGCCGATGAAGTTATCGCCGCTCAAACCTCCGCCGACATAGCAAACGCAATTGACCGGCTTACCGAAATGCAAAAGACGGCTGTAATTCTTAAGTACTATTACGGCTATTCCAGCGAGGAGATCGCGTCGCTTATCGGTTCCACCTCGGAAGCCGTCCGCACTTTACTTGTGCGCGCGAGATGCAGACTTGCAAAGATATTAAAGGAGAAACTATAATGACTAAACAAACCGATCCTGTCCTTGCGGAAGCTTGCGGAATATGCGTTCACAATGAACTGATACGGTTTTGCGGCGAAAAACGTTCCATAGGCTCTTTTGCAAGACGAACCATAAAAAAGCGTATAAAAGGGAATATAACAACCGGAATGACTATAAGCAGAAAACGCATTATAGTAATTGCGGCTGCCGCAGCGCTGATATTCGCTCTTTCCGCCTGCGCGCTCGTTCCGGCCGTACGCAATGCGGTTAAAGAGATTTTCACCTATGTTTTCAGCGGCGGCGTGCTCGCGGAAACCGAAGAAGGTCTTACGACTGTCGAACGCATTATGATCCCTTCTTCCGTACCCGAAAACTTTGAGCGCACGCTGACATTCAGCAAAGGGATGACGCACGCTGAATATACCGACGGTTCACGCAGATTCAATTTCAGTCAGCTTGCCGCCGATTTCACCGTGCTTTTCCGCAGCGACGGAACAGAAAGCGTCAGAGTCAGCGTAAACGGACTTACGGCAGAATATTTCATTCTGAGCGAAAAAACGTCCGCGCTTATGTGGACCGACGGAGAATACCAGTATTTGCTTTCCGGCGAGTTCGAATCATTGGAAGAACTCACGGCTATAGCGGAAAGTGTGGCTGCATATGAAGAATAAAGTTTTTATACTGTTATTGCTGGCCGTTTTGTTGCTGGTATCGTGCACAAACGACCGCGAGATGGCAGAAGCGCAGTTAAAGACCGCCTTCGAGGAAAACGCGGTAAACATCGCCGGCTTTTCCACTATAAAGAACTCTGTTTCCAATTCCTTGCATTATGTGTATTATTTCGAAGATTCTTGTGTAAAAGCGTACGATAAGACCGAAAAGGCCTCGTTCTCCTTATGCCGCGATAAGAATTGTACTCACGAAAACTGCGTTTACGGCGAAAAATGCGTCATCGTCGCTTTTGGCGGAAACGTTTTGTTTTCGGTTTTGCAGCAAGGCGCAGTATATGAAATATACGCCGCCGGTGAAGACGGCAGCGGATCCGTAAAAATATATGAAACCGAAGCGGATATCAGAAAACCGGTATGCAGAAACGACGTATTGTATTTCTATTCTCAGACAGAAAACGGCGCCGAGATCGTTTCGATCGACAGTACGGGGAAATTCAGCGTTTGCGTTTCTGCGGAAAACAGACCGCTCGAATTCTGCATAACCGACAAAGGACTGTGCTATACCGACAGATTCGGAGACCTGTATTTAAACGACGCTTTGATAGTTTCAGCCGAAACAGATTACGTCCAGTTTTTCAACGGTTCGATCTACTATTCAAACAGCGGCGGCATTTATCGATACGACGCATCAAAAGAGGAATCGGTAATAGTTTGCGATGGTATGCTTTCGGACTGGGTGATCACAGCAGGCGGTATACTGTATTCCGCGCAAACAGACGGCCGTATGTGCATCGCGCTTTACGATCCTGTCGCCAAATCCGGTCGTACCGTTTGCGATGTTGACGCAGATTATGAATTCTGGCTGTTTGACGGTACAAATATATATACTATGGCGGAAACAGCCGAAGACAAGCAAAAAGCGCTCGACGAATGCCGCATAATAGTCGTCAGACCGGACGGCTCGGTAACGCCCGTGTACGAAAAGCAAAGAAGTCTGCTGATAATCGAAAACGCTATAGGAGGATGAAAAAACCCCGTCGCTTGTTTTTTTGCAAGCGACGGGGAAATCGTTTATAAAAGTCAGCTCAATCTATAAGCGAGGTCTTCTGCGATACTTCGACTTTCTTATCGTAGCAGGCGAACATACCGTCCACCGCGATCTTATCGCTCTTTGGCGTGAACAGGCTCACAACGGGAACTATGATAAGTCCCGCTATCATTGCGAATGCGCCGCAGTTGATCGGCGACTGCAGCACGGCGGGGAACGCAGAGCGAAACAGCATATTCGCTATCATTACGCCCGAACCGAACACAAAGCAGACCCAGCACGCGGCTTTGGTGACTCGTTTGCTGTAAAGCCCGTATAGGAACGGCGCAAGGAAAGCTCCGGCGAGCGCGCCCCACGAAACGCCCATAAGCTGAGCGATATATTTGACGGCTTCGTTCGTGCTTTTGACCTGATATACGGCAATGAGCGCCGATATCGCTATGAACACGACTATGAATATCCTTATTATCAGCACCTGCTTTTTCTCGTCCATCTTCTTAATGAACGTGCCCTTGAGGAAGTCGATCGTAAGGGTTGAAGAAGAGGCGATGACGAGCGAAGAAAGCGTTGACATCGACGCCGAAAGCACGAGTATCATCACTATAGCGATAAGCAGGTCGGGCAGGGAAGAAAGCATACCCGGAATGACCGAGTCAAACCCTTCGGCGGGTACGAGTGCACCGGTCGCATCGGTCGCGGTGGCAATATTTGCAAGTCTGCCGAAACCGCCGAGGAAATAGCATCCTCCCGCGACGACCACGGCAAAGATCGTGGAAATGACCGTGCCTTTTTTAATTGATTCTTCGCTTTTGATGGCGTAGAATTTCTGCACCATCTGCGGAAGTCCCCAGGTGCCGAGCGAGGTGAGAATCACGACTCCGAACAGGTTGAGCGGATCCGGCCCGAAGAACGAGGCAAACGCGCCGGGCATATCGTTCGCCGCAGTATCGCTGACGTTAGCCATTTCTTTAAGCGACGCCATGAATCCGCCGTGCGTGCCAAGCACCGCCGCTATTACGGCGACGATACCTATAAGCATTATCATACCCTGAATAAAGTCGTTTATCGCCGTAGCCATATATCCGCCGGCTATAACGTAAATGCCCGTGAGCACCGACATAACGACTATGCACCAGACGTAATCTATGCCGAAAGCCATTTCGAAAAGGCGTGAAAGTCCGTTATAAAGCGAAGCAGTATAAGGGATAAGGAACACAAAAGTGATCACAGAGGCGCCCAGCTTGAGCCCTTTTGAATCGAACCGCTTGCCGAAAAAGTCCGGCATAGTGGAAGAATTGAGGTACTGCGTCATAATGCGCGTGCGTCTGCCGAGTATGACCCACGCGAGCAGCGAACCTACGAGCGCGTTGCCGAGCCCGATCCACGTCGCGGCTATACCGTATTTCCAGCCGAACTGTCCGGCGTAGCCGATAAATATGACGGCGGAAAAATACGACGTTCCGTAAGCGAAAGCAGTGAGCCACGGGCCCACGCTGCGCCCGCCCAGAACGAATCCGTTCACGTCGGTGGCGTGGCGGCGGCAGTACAGCCCAACGCCTACCATGACCGCAAAGAACAGCACGGTCAGCAAGATCTTGATTACCATTTTATCACCTCGTACAGAGTATGCGCGTGTATATTTTCATATATTATAGCGTATAATTATCGATCTTTCAATATTTTTCGGCACAAAAAATACAAAAATATACCCGTTTTTTTGTATATAACACAAAAAAGCGGCGGAACATACGCTCCGCCGCCCTTGTTTTGCCTTATTCATTCGAGTATCGTTATCCTGCCGTCGATCTTCGCGTCGAGGTTGTCGTTGGTGGAAAAATACTCTTCTATAATATTGGTCTCGGAAGTAGCCACGGTCTTGGGTTTCATATTCTTCTGGACCTCTTTGAGCGGGATCCCGAAGAACTGGTCGAAATTCTTGAAGTGATAGTGCTGCAGGCCGATCTTGATTATCATATCTTCGGTGACGGGCTCGCCGTTGAACGTGAGCGATTCGATGGTGTGCGTCGATTTGCGGTAGGTTATGCGCAGCGCTTTGGATATCTGATAAAACTCCGTCTCTCCCACCCAGGCGTCATCGCGCATAAGGAACTGCATCATCTGCCTCAGCTGCGCGCCGGTGACCGCCACCATATGGATCTGGCCGTCGAACGGCGTGTTTTCGAGCATATCGGCGTATTCAACTATCGGCCCCATTTCCTGCTTGCGAATACTGCCGGAGCCGAAGAACATAACGTCGAAACTGGCTTCCCACGCCATAAGGTCGGCGTACAGGTCACCCATCTCGGTCTCCTGTTCGCGGCAGGGATGTGTGAGTTTGCGCGCAAAGCGCGTGACCACGCGTTTATATTTGCTGTCGGTTTCGGTGCGGTAGCTGTCTATAAGATCTTCCATCACCGGATCTTTGGGAGCCGTATCTTCGTTAATGGGGACGCATTTCCATTTGAACGCCTTGATCTCTTTATCCTGTGTGTCGTATTCAAGGTCTATGCGGCCGACCTGCGTCGTACCGGAACCCGCCTGTACGATGGGGATACCGTTCACCACGGTCGGCTTTTCAAGCAGCGTGTGCGAATGCCCGCCTATGATCATATCCACGCCCCATTCAGGATCGAGTTTTTCGGCGAGCTTGATATCGTTGTCGTAGCCTATGTGCGTGAGCAGCACGGTCATATCGGTGTTCACGGTGCGGTAGTTGTCGCATATAATGCCAACTTCCTTAGCCGCGGATTCGAGATCTATGAAAGAGCCGATTATTTTTTCGCTTCTGGTGGAAGCCAGCACTTCGTCGGTGAGTATGCCTATGAACAGTATGCGCATACCGCTGCGCTCGATATTTATGTACGGCGTGAACACGCGCGCATTGTTCATAGTTACGAACAGGTTCGCGTTGACGATGGGGAATTTGGCGCATTTTTCAAGGAACAGCAGATGTGCAAAGCCGTAATCCACCTCGTGGTTGCCGACCGTCGTGACGTCGGGCCCGAGGTTGTTCATAAGGTCGATGGTGGAAAGCCCCTGGTATTCGGAATCGATTATGGAGCCGCGGAACATATCGCCCGCTATGGCGTAGATCACGTTCTGCCTTTCTTCGCGGACTTTGTTGACGTAGCCCGAAAGACGGCACAGACCGCCGGTCTCCTTGCCGTTTTCTTCTTTGGGAAGAAAATCGCCGTGCAGGTCGTTGGAATGCAGGATAGTCAGTTTCTTTATGCTGTCTTCAGTCATTTGATTTTTCCCCTTTGCGTTTTTCTTTGATTATACAGGATACGCGCTTTTTTGTCAATACCGAACGCGGGGCGAAAAAAGCCGAAAAGCAACGCGCTTTTCGGCTTTTTTATTTGTTTTATTATCAGAGCTGGCTTCTGTAAAGCTCGACTATCTCTTCTACGCTCGTCTCTCTGGGGTTGCCGGGGCGGCAGGCGTCGGCATACGCGGATTCGGCGAGGAAACGGATATCTTCTTCCTTGAGTATGCCTCTGAGATTCTCGGGGATCCCCACGTCTTTGGAAAGCTTGCGGACCTCGGCGATCGTCGCTTCGGCGGCCTCTTTGTCTGTCATCGAATCTATGCCTTTGACCTCCATCGCTTTGCCTATCGCGCGGTAGCGTTCGCCGCATACCGGCTTGTTGTAATCAAGTCCTACGGGGAGCAGGATAGCGCAGGCGACGCCGTGAGGCGTGTCGTAAAGCGCGGAAAGACCGTGCGCCATACTGTGGACTATACCGAGACCCACGTTCGAAAATCCCATACCGGCAATATACTGGCCGAGCGCCATCCCTTCGCGCCCTTCGGGGGTGTTCTGCACGGCGCCGCGAAGGTTCTTTGCGATAAGATGAATGGCTTCCAGATGGAACATATCGCTTATGGTGCAATGAGCTTTGGTGATATATCCTTCTATGGCGTGCGTCAGCGCGTCCATACCGGTCGCAGCCGTAAGGCTCTTGGGCATGGTAGACATCATATCGGGATCGACGACTGCGATATCGGGGATATCGTTGGTATCTACGCAAACGAATTTGCGTTTCTTTTCAACGTCGGTGATGACGTAATTGATGGTGACTTCCGCGGCGGTGCCGGCGGTCGTGGGAACGGCTATGGTGAATACCGCGTGCTTTTTGGTGGGCGCGACGCCTTCGAGCGAGCGCACGTCGGCGAATTCAGGGTTGTTGGCTATAATGCCTATGGCTTTTGCGGTGTCCATGCTCGAGCCGCCGCCAAGGGCGATGATGCAGTCGGCGCCGGAGCGTTTGAAAGCCTCTACGCCGTTCTTGACGTTTTCAATGGTGGGGTTGGGTTTGATATCGCTGAAAACCGTATAAGGGAATCCGGCTTTTTCAAGCAAATCGGTGACTTTTGCGGTCACGCCGAATTTTATAAGGTCTGCGTCGGACGTGACGAACGCCTTTTTAAAGCCGCGGGCTTTGAGTTCGGGCACGATGTTTTCTATCGCTCCGTGTCCGTGGTAAGAGATCGAGTTGAGTACTATGCGGTCTGCCATAAGGATACCTCCGTTATATTTATTTGGACTGTAATTATAATACCTTATCCGCCGCCGTTTGTAAACAGTATTTTTACGTTTTAACAAAATATTTACGGATACGGACATATAAGAATATTTTCGCTTTATTTTGTATCTTTTTTACGCCCGGATTTTAATCCGACGTATACGGGGCAGAATGTAATCGACGAATATCACGGAGGTCCCGTATGTACAACAAAGTGGAAATCTGCGGCATAAACACCTCGCGGCTCATAACGATATCCGAAACCGAAAAACGCGAACTGCTCGCTAAAGCACGTGCCGGCGATAAGCTCGCCCGCGAAAAGATGATCAACGCAAACCTCAAGCTCGTGCTTTCGGTCATACAGTCGTTTTCGTCGCGCACCGCCTGTGCAGACGACCTTTTCCAGGTCGGCTGCATCGGACTCATAAAAGCGGTCGATAACTTCGATCTCGCACAGGACGTAAGGTTTTCGACCTACGCGGTGCCGATGATAATAGGCGAGATACGCCGCTTTCTGCGGGACGACAACCACATCCGCGTCTCGCGTTCGGTGCGCGATACCGCGTTCAAGGCGCTCAGGGTCAAGGACGAGCTTTCGGTCGCACTCGCGCGCGATCCCACACCCGAAGAGATCGCCGAAAAACTGGGCGTTCCGGCAAGGGAAGTGGTCTCGGCGTTAAACGCCATAATGGAACCGGTCTCGCTGTACGAACCGGTATACACCGAAAACGGCGACAGTCTTTACGTTATGGATCAGATAAGCTACAAGGTCAACACCGACGAAAACTGGATCACCGATATCGCGGTGAGCGAAGCGGTGAAAAAGCTGACCGAACGCGAAAAACGCATACTCGCGCTGCGCTTTTACGCCGGGAAAACGCAGACCGAAGTTTCAAAAGAAATAGGCATATCCCAGGCGCAGATATCGCGCATAGAAAAGAGCGCGCTCAACAAAATAAGAGACGAACTGTAACGCGGCGACGAAAAAAGCAGACTGTTCAAAGTCTGCTTTTTTTTAGCTGCGCTTGAACGAACATATAAACGTGTTGCCGTTTTCTTCGTCGCTCACCACTTCGATCTTTCCTCCGTGCAGTTCGGTGATCGAACTCGCTATTGAAAGCCCCAGCCCGAAACTGCCTCCCGCTTCGGTGCGTGATTCGTCGACGCGGTAGAACCTTTCGAAAATGTGCTTAGCCTGTTCGGGCGTAATGAGCGCGCCGCGGTTATTGACGGCGATTATCGTCTTTTCGGGGGCGTTATACAAAGCCGCTTTTACGGTCCCGCCGCTTTCGGAATACTTGCACGCGTTGTCGATAAGTATCGAAACGAGCCGCATCATCATGTCTCTGTTGCCGAAGAACCGTATGTCCTGCTCCACGTTCAGTTCGAACGAAAGCCCTTTTTCAAAGCACACGCTTTCAAACGGGAGCGCGGCGGCGTTCACCGCGTTGGAAAGGTCGAAATCGGCCTTTTCAATGCTCGCTTTGGTCTCGTCGGTCTTTGCGAGATAAAGGATGCCGGTTATAAGGTCGTTCATCCTCACGGTCTCGTCCTTGATGTATCCCAGCCATTTCATCTGTCCGTCCACCGTGTCTTCGGGATGCGATAGGACTATATCGGTATTCGCGGAAATCACCGCCACGGGAGTCTTCAACTCGTGCGACACGTCCGCCACGAGCTGCCTCTGCTGTTCCCATGAACGCTCGACCGGCCGCAGCGCGATACGCGTCACCACGATGGCGATGATAAAGAAACACAAAGTGCCGGCTGCGGCGATCGCTATCAGCGTCATACGCATCGAACCGAGCGTCGAATCTTCCCGGCTTTTATCTAAAAAAACAACTTTGGTATATCCGGGAGAGGAAGTCTTCATATAGCGCAGACCGTAGCCGTCGAGCACGCCGGTCTCTTCCTTCTGGGCGAGCACTTCGTCCATAAGCGCAAAGATGTACTGCTTCTGTTCTTCGGTTATCGTGCCGAACCCGTACGGCGTGAGCATATTTCCCACTTCGCGGTATTCAATTATAAAAATGTCGTACCGCGAATACGTGTCCGTGTCGCCGAAATAGCGGTTGAACCTGTCGTCGAATACAATAGAGGGGTTCTGCCTGGAATAGCTGCGCAGCGCTTCTTCGCTTTCGTTTTTCAAAGTGTGCGCGGTCTGAAAATAGAATACGGCAAGCATGGCGTAGAAGAGGACGCATAAAAGAGCGAGCGTTATGAGCGTTATCTTTATGCGGAGCTTTTTTATCATTTTCCCGCCTCCAGAACATAACCCACGCGGCGCACCGTCGATATCGAAACGGAAGACCCCACGAACGCGAGCTTTTTGCGGATGAACGAAATATAAACTTCCACGTTGTTGTCTTCGGCGTCGGAAAGATATCCCCACACCTTGGTGATGAGTTCTTCCTTGCTTATCGCGGCACCCGGGTTGGACATCAGCAGCTTGAGAATCTCAAACTCCTTGAACCCCAGCTTGACCGAATTGCCGGCGCACGAAAGCGTGCAGCTGTCGAGCCCCAGCGTTATATCGCCGAAAGAAAGCTCGTTGAGTATCACTTCGCCCTTGCGGCGCGAGACGGCGCGTATGCGCGCCATCAATTCTTCTTTCAAAAACGGCTTTGTCAGATAATCGTCGGCGCCGGAATCGAGCCCGCGGACCTTGTCGGTGACTTCGTCGCGCGCGGTGAGCAGAATTATGGGCGTGCTTACCTTAGCCGCTCTCAGCTTTTTGAGCACCTCGAAGCCGTTCATCCCGGGAAGCATTATATCGAGCAGGATGACGTCGTATATGCCGCTCACGCCGTAATCGTATCCGTCGCGCCCGTCGTAGACCGCCTCGCAGTGGATCTTCTGCTGTGAAAGGATCTCGCAAATGCCGTCGGCGAAACGTTTTTCGTCATCTACCACAAGTATGTTCATTTTATTTCACTCTCTGAATGGAAACGTCCATTTTCTTGCCGGACGCCTTCTTTTTGAGGTGCGTGCCGTAAATGAATATCAGCGCTATGTACGCGCAGCAGAGCGCGATCACCGAACCGATGATAAAGAAGGGAAGATTGTACGGATCGGTGAACTGCATCTTCATCACGCTCGGCAGAGCGCTAAACGAGCTGGAAGGATAAATGCCTTTTTCGGCGGAAAGATATTTTATAAAACCGAGTACGCAGCCGCAGTAGTGCGCGAGCACGGTGATCACGCCGGTGATCACGCTGAGCAGAACAAGGCTCTTAACGGAATATTTGCCCGCAGCGACGCGGTAAACGTAAGTGATGAGCGCGCCTATGAGTATTCCGAACAGGCAGGGCGCGAACCTGAACATATCCATACGGCCGTTGACTCCGAGCAGCCAGCAGACTAACGCATAAACGGCGGCGCCGAGAAGCCCCGCGAGGACCGCGAACAGCATCCCCTTACCGAACTTTTCTTCGGCTTTTTCGGCGCCCTGGTCGGCTTTGCTTCCGTTGGATTCGGCGTATGCCAGCGCGCATTCGCCGCAGACGAGGTGCTTATGCGATTCCTTTGCGTTCTTGAGCGTGACCACGCGTTTGTCGGCGGCGTCCTTGAAGACCTCGCCGCATTTGGAACAATGGTCGGATTTATATATGCCCACGGAATCGAGCATACCGGCAATGTAATCTATCATCTCGCGGAATACCGAAAGTTCGGCGTGCGATTTGACCGAAACGTAGTTTTCGTCGACCGCGTAATCGGTGATGGAATACTTTTCCAGAACGTTCCTTATAGCCTCGTTTATGCTGACGTAATCGTCGGTATATTCGTCGCTGTCGCCGATATAGCATGAAACCTCAACGGTCCGGGTGCTCTTCTTTTCGGTAACGGTCATAAAGAACCCGCCGTAGACGCCGTAAACGCAGTCTTCCGCGGCTTTCATACCCACGCTTTTTGCGAAAACTTCCAAAGCTTTAGAGATCATTTTTCAGAATCATCCTTTGCATCGTTTATTTAGTTTATATTATCACTTACGCCCTCAAAAGTGTTTAACATTGTGTTAATTATTCGCTTATTTCAGAATAAAAAAGCGTATCGCGGCACGGGTTTGTTCCCGCGCTTTGAACGCGTTTGTGAACCTGTGCGCGGCGGAGAAGAGAGCGTATACGCGCGCCCGTTCTGACCCGTGCTGTACGTCTTAAACAAATAAGAAAGAAATTCAAAAAATCGCACAGAAATATTTACCGATTTATATTGACAAAACCAAACAAAAATTGTATTATTATATATCTGCATAATGAAGCAGTCCGTGCAAAATTGAGGAGGATGATAAATGGAAAATACCCTTTTGCGTCTGGAGAACATTTCAGTACGTTTTGACGGAGAACCGATCCTTAACAATATCGATCTCGATATCAAAGATAAGGAGTTCGTGACTCTGCTCGGTCCTTCCGGCTGCGGCAAGACCACCACGCTTCGCATAATAGGCGGTTTTGTCACGCCCGATTCGGGTTCGGTCTATTTCAACGGCAAGCTTATGAACGACGTTCCCGCTTACCGCCGACCCGTGAACACCATATTCCAGAAATACGCTCTGTTCCCGCATCTCAACGTTTACGAAAACGTGGCGTTCGGTCTGCGCATCAAAAAGTGCCCCGAAAAAGAGATCCGCGAGACCGTGAACAGAATGCTTTCGATAGTCAACCTCAACGGTTTCAACAAGCGCAGCGTGACCTCGCTTTCGGGCGGTCAGCAGCAGCGCGTCGCCATTGCGCGCGCGCTCGCGGTCAGCCCCAAGCTGCTGCTCCTAGACGAGCCTCTGGGAGCGCTCGACCTTAAACTGCGCAAGGATATGCAGGTGGAACTGAAAAACATCCAGCAGCGAATGGGCATAACGTTCATTTACGTCACCCACGATCAGGAAGAAGCCCTCTCTATGTCCGACACCGTCGTCGTAATGGATAACGGCAACATCCAGCAGATCGGCACGCCGCTCGATATATACAACGAACCCAAAAACGCTTTCGTCGCCGATTTCATAGGCGAAAGCAACATACTCGACGGCGTCATGCGCGAAGATTACTGCGTCACGTTCGCCGGCCATACCTTCAAGTGCCTCGACAAAGGTTTCGGCGTAAACGAACCGGTCGACGTCGTGGTGCGCCCGGAAGACCTTGACGTCGTCCCCAAGGAGCAGGGAATGCTCGTGGGCGAAGTCACCTCGGTCACCTTCAAAGGTGTCCATTTCGAGATCATCGTCGACATCCGCGGCTTTAAGTGGATGATCCAGACCACCGATTATTATCCTGTCGGCAGCACCATAGGACTCACTATGACTCCCGACGATATCCATATAATGAAAAAATCGGAATACTCCGGCAAATTCGGCGACTACAGTTCTTACAGCGACGAACTTGACGAGCTTTCCGAGAACAAAGAGGCGGAAGAATGAACGGAACGAACAGAACTTGGCTTCAGAAATACGCCGCCTCGCCGTACCTGGTATGGTGCGTCATATTCGTGCTCGCTCCACTCGCATTTGTCATTTACTATTCGCTTACCGACAGAAACGGCAATTTCGGGTTTGCGAACTACGCGCGTATGTTCAACGGCGACACGCTCCACGTCTTCCTCATCTCGCTGGCGTTCGCGTTCGTTTCCACCGTGATCTGCCTTATCATCGCGTATCCGCTCGCATATTTCATCACCAAGGCAAAGAAAAAGCACCAGAATATGCTGCTTATGCTGTTTATGCTGCCTATGTGGATGAACTTCGTGCTGCGCACCTACGCGCTCTCGTTCCTGCTCGAAGACACCGGACTTATAAACAGCATCCTCAAATCCATCGGATTCGGACAGGTCAAGCTCATCTACACATCGGGCGCCGTCATACTCGGTATGGTGTATAACTTCCTGCCGTATATGCTGCTGCCCATCTACACGGTGATGAGCAAGATCGACAAAAACCTTATAGAAGCTTCCGAAGACCTCGGCTGCAACCGCCTTATGACGATAGGGAAGATACTGCTGCCGCTGTCGATCCCCGGCATTGTGTCGGGCATAACGATGGTGTTCGTACCCAGCGTTTCTACGTTTTATATCTCGCAGCAGCTCGGACCGACCGACTTTATGTTGATAGGCGACCTTATAGAAAGCGAGATCAAATCGACCGCCGGCGTCTATAACTACGGCTCGGCGATCTCGTTCGTGCTTATGGTGCTGATATTCATCTGCATAGCCGTGATGAACCACTTCTCGGACGAAAGCGTGGAAGGAGGTATGCTGGTATGAATAAAGAACGCAACATTGCGGGAAAAATCTATATCGCCGTCATTTTCGTCATACTCTACGCTCCCATCGCGGTGATGATCTTTTTCTCGTTCAACTCTTCCAACAGTATGTCCGAATTCAGCGGATTTTCCTTCCGCTGGTACAACGAGCTTTTCCATAACAAGGACGCGGGTCAGGCGCTGCTCAATTCGCTTATACTCGCGGTCTCGTCCTCGGTGATTTCCACCGTGCTCGGCACCGCCGCGGCGCTCGGGATCCACAGTATGCGTTCCAAGCGTATGAAAAAGGTGATAATGAACGTCACCAACCTTCCGCTCATGAACCCCGATATCGTGACCGGCGTTTCGATGATGCTGCTTTTCGCCTTTGTGGCGGGCCTGCTCCACAGCCTGCATATGTTCGGCTTCTGGACTCTGCTCATAGCTCACGTCACGTTCAATATGCCGTACGTCATACTCAACGTTATGCCCAAGCTCAAGCAGATGGACAAGAGTCTGCCCGAGGCCGCTATGGATCTCGGCTGCACTCCGTTCAAAGCGTTCACCAAGGTGGAATTTTTCGAGATCCTGCCGGGCATCGCTTCCGGTCTGCTTATGGCGTTCACGCTTTCGCTCGACGATTTCGTAATAAGTTATTTCGTCACCGGCGAATCATTCCAGACGCTCCCCGTTTTCATATACTCTATGACCAAAAAACGCGTCGTGCCTTATATCAACGCGCTGTTCGCGATAATTTTCGTGGTCATATTCATCCTGCTGCTCGTGCGCAATTTTATGTCAAAGGAAAACAAGCAGGCGGCAAAATAATTCAAGCATTATCCCAGAGGTAAACCGATGAAAATAAACAAGTTTCTTGTGTTTGTCATAATCGCGCTCGCCGCGTCGCTCGCAGTACTGCTTGCGCTCGCGGTAAAAGGCAGCGACGCCAGGACAGGCCCTGAAAACAGCTCGACCGGTCAGGAAAGCGGAACGGTTTCCGGCGACGAGCATATAACTTTCCCCAAAGAGATCAATATCGTATCGCTCGTCGTATCCGACCGCGATCCGCTCGAACCCGGCGATTTCGTCAGCGCACCCGCCGGCATCGACTACACCGTGGAATACGCCAAAGCGCCCGACCTTTCGGTGCGCGGATGGCAGGACATCGTGCTACGCTTCCACTATAAGGGCAACCTTTTCCAGCGTTCGGCAAAAGTTTACGCGTTCCATATCGAAACCGAGCGGACTTACGAGCTCGCTTCCTACGGCACGGTCGCTATCAGCGATTTCATCGACGACGGCGGCGTCAGCGCCGTGTTCGCCGAACCCGCGTCGCCCTCGCTGAATCTTTCGGTGCCGGGCAAACGCAGCGTGAATATCGCCGTCAACGACAGATATTACAGCGTCACCATCAACGTGACCGACACCACGCCGCCCGCGGCGACCCCCGTCGAACAGACGGTGACGGTAGGGGAGACCCTGCCGGCTTCTGCATTCGTCGTAAACGTAACGGACGCCAGCCGCGTTGAAACGGTCTTCGAGACCGAACCGCAGTGGAACGTCAAAGGCGACCACGCCGTGACCGTCATACTGACAGATCTCTACGGCAACCGCTCCAGCTACAGCACCGTCCTTCACGTGGGCGATAAGACCGGATATCCCGTTTTTGCGGGACTCGACACAATTAAGATCTGCGAAGGCGACACCATCTCCTACCGTTCCGGCGTCACCTGCACCGACGAAAAAGGCAACAGCGTGGCGTTCACCATCGACGTTTCGGGCGTCGACCGCAACAGGCAGGGAACTTATCAGGCGGTATATACCGCCACCGATTCTGCGGGCAACACCGCGCAGAAGACGCGCACCGTCATAGTCAAAGCCATCACCAAGGAGCTGGTCGACGAACTGTGCGACAAGATACTCGCCGAAATAATCAAGGATTCCTATTCCACCGACGACAAGATAAAAGCGGTATGGCGCTGGACCAAGCAGAACATCACTTACGTCGGCACCAGCGTTTCGTACGAAGACGAACTGCGGGTCGCATACGCCGCGTTCGAGACCCACTCCGGCGACTGCTACACCTACTATATTTCCAACAAATATATGCTCGACAGGCTCGGCATACCGAATATCGAAGTCAAAAGAGTCGCCAGCGTGACGCGCCACTGGTGGAACCTCGTCAAGTTTTCCAACGGCAAATGGTATCATATAGATTCCTGCGCGCACCCCGCGTCGCTCGACAGGTCGACTTACAAAATGACCGAATCCGACCTCAAATGGTTCACCGAGCAGTTCAAGACCTCGCGCCACCCGAACTATTACGAATACGACCACTCGCTCCCCATCTACGACGGGATCAATATCGCTCAGTGAGCGCACTTCAGGAGGCAACAGTTGAAAAACGTTCTTGAATATCTTGAAAACACCCTGCCTTCGAGCGCCGCAAAGGTTTGCTACCGCGACAAAAAGACTTCCGTCACCTTTGAGGAAGTCTATACCGCAGCAAGGGCGATAGGCACTTTCATAGCGCGCAAGACCGGCGGCAGACGCGTTCCGGTCGTAGTCTTTATGCCTAAAAAAGTCCAGACCGTCGTCGCCTTCTTAGGCGCCGCGTATTCCGGCTGCTATTACGTCCCGATGGATTCCGAAATGCCCGCTTCGCGCATCGAACTCATTTTCGGCAATCTGCGCGATTTCATAATCATTGCCGACAAAAGCGTCACGGCGGCGATAGAAAAGATGGGCTATTCCGACAGGTCGTATCTCTACGAAGAAGCCGCGGAATGCGATACCGACGACGCGCTTCTCGCAAGGATAAGGGAAAAGCAGATCGACACCGACCCGCTCTATATCGTTTTCACGTCCGGCTCGACCGGCGCGCCCAAAGGCGTCTGCGCCTGCCACAGATCTGTCATAGATTATATCGAACAGCTTTCCAAGGTGCTTAAAGTCGACAAAGACACCGTCTTCGGCAACCAGTCGCCGCTTTATACCGACGCCTGCCTCAAAGAGATATATCCCACGCTGAAATTCGGCGCGCAGGCGGTATTCATCCCCAAAATGCTGTTCTCGTTCCCTGTCAGGCTCATAGAATTCCTGAATGAATATAAGATAAACACCGTGTGCTGGGTCGCTTCGGCGCTTTCTATAGTTTCGGGGCTCGGCACGTTCGACACCGTCCGCCCCGAGCATCTTCGCACCGTGGCGTTCGGCTCCGAGGTGTTCCCCATAAAGCAGTTCAACAAATGGCGCGCGGTCCTTCCCGCGGCGCGTTTCATCAACCTTTACGGCCCCACGGAATGCACCGGGATGTCGTGCTATTACGAAGTCGACAGGGAATTCGCCGAGACCGACGCCATCCCAATCGGCAGACCTTTCGACAACACCGAGATCATTCTGCTCGGCGACGATAAAAAAGAAGTGGCGTTTGGTGACGTCGGCGAGATATGCATCCGCGGCACCTGCGTCACCCACGGGTATTACAACAATCCCGAAAAGACCGCCGAATGCTTTATACAGAACCCGCTTCAAAGCAATTATCCCGAACTCATCTACTGCACCGGCGACCTTGCAAAATACAACGAAAAAGGCGAACTCGTTTTCGTTTCGCGCAAGGATTACCAGATCAAGCATATGGGCTACCGCATAGAGCTCGGCGAAATAGAGATCGCCGCCGGCATAATGCAGAACGTCGCGATGACCGCGGCGATATACTTAAAGGATAAACAGCAGATCATCCTTTTCTACACCGGCTCCGCCGAAAAAGACGACCTGCTCGCATATCTGAAGGAAAAGCTCCCGCGCTATATGATCCCCGCCGATATCGTGAGACTCGCTTTCCTGCCTCAGACCGCGAACGGCAAGATCGACCGTGTGACGCTCACCAAAAACTACACCGAACAACTCACCCGTACGGAGGAATAAACAATGGATAAAATCATCGAAATGCTGCTTCAGCTCCACCCCGATCTCGACGTCGAATGCGATTCGCTCGTCGACGACGGTATCCTCAATTCCATAGACGTCGTTACGCTCGTCACCGAGATATTCAACGAATTCGACGTCACCGTCCCCGCCAGCGAAATAGTGCCCGAAAACTTCAATTCGGCAAGCGCCATCTGGGAGATGGTCAGCTCGCTGATGGATGAATGATAAATGGGATTCGTTTCGGTTTGGTTCTTACTGTTCTGCGCCGCGGCGGTGCTGTTGTATTACGTACTGCCCAAAAAATGGCAATGGCCGCTGCTGCTTACGGCAAGCTGCGCGTTTTACGCGTCGTATGACCTGCGTTATTTCGGTTTTATAGCCGTAACTACCGTTTCGGTCTATTTCGCCGCCTGCAAGATATCGCAGCTCAGAGCAAAACAGAACGCTTATTTACAAGAACACCCCGAGCTCGGCAAGGACGAAAAAAAGGCGTATAAGGCAAAAACGAAAAAGAAGACCTGGGCGTGGCTCATAACCTGCCTGCTTCTTAATTTCGGCATCCTTTTCGCACTCAAATACATAAATTTCTTCATTGGCAACATAAACGCCATTATAAGCATATTCATCGAATCGAAGATACCCACGTTCGATAAACTCCTGCTCCCGCTGGGGATATCGTATTATACGTTCAAGACCGCGGGCTATATCATCGACGTGTATTTCGGCAGATACGAAGCCGAACGGAACATCTTCAAGGTCGCGCTGTTCACTTCGTTTTTCCCGACGCTGCTCAACGGACCCATAGACCGTTTTCCGCTGACCGCGCCCACGCTGTTCAGCGAGCATTCGTGGGATGAAAAACGCGCCCGCTTCGCGCTGCAGCGCATACTGTGGGGCTATTTCAAAAAGGTCGTTATCGCCGACCGGCTCGTCGTGGCGGTGATCGCGATAGTTTCGGATCCCGAAAAATATCCGGGTGTGATGGTCGCGTTCGGCGCGCTGCTCTACGCCGCCGAGCTGTACTGCGATTTCACCGGCGGCATAGATATCACCATCGGCGTGGCGAATCTGTTCGGGGTCGAAGTGAGCGAAAACTTCCTGCGTCCGTTCTTTTCAAAGAATATCGCCGAATACTGGCGCAGATGGCATATCACGCTGGGAACGTGGTTCAAGGATTACACCTTCTATCCGCTCTGCACCGCAAAGCCGGTGATGAAACTCACCAAATTTGCCAAGAACAAATTCGGCGCGGGCGCGGCGAAGAGAGTGCCTATATACGTAGCTTCCATAGTGCTTTGGTTCTGCACCGGCGCGTGGCACGGCGCGAGCTGGAACTTTATCCTGTGGGGAATGGGCAACTGTTTCGTCATCCTCGTATCGCAGGAACTTACCCCTCTTTATAAACGTTTCCACGCAAAGCATCCGGACATAGATAATAAATGGTATTACAAGACTATGTGCATAGTCAGGACCAACGCCATAATGTGCTGCCTGCGCCTGTTCGACTGCTACAAGGACGTTCCCACGACGTTCAAAGCGTTCGGCAGTATGTTCACAAAGCCGTCGTTCAATATGTTGAACGGCACAACACTTCTGGACCTGGGGCTTACTGCGGCGGATTACGCCATAGCGTTTGCGGGGATACTCCTTATCTTCGCCGTGAGTATGATCCAGCGGCGCGGCAGCGTGCGCGAGATGATCGACAAAAAGGGATTCGCTTTCCGGCTCGCTGTTTTTGCGCTGCTGTTCGCCGTAATAATCGTGTTCGGCGCGTACGGGCTCGGCTACGATTCCAACAGCTTTATTTACAGCAAGTTTTAACGAAAGGTCAAACTGATGAGATCAAAAGTCATATTGCGCGTTCTGATCTGCGTAATAGTGTTCGTGCTCCTGTTTATCTGCCTGCAGCGGCTGCTTATGCCCAAATACACGCGTGAAGCGGAAGAAGGCAGGCTCACCGCAGAATATTACGGCAGCGACAAGAATCACGACGTGCTGTTTATCGGCGACTGCGAAGTCTACGAAAACATCTCGCCCGTCACGCTCTGGCGCGAATACGGGATATCCTCGTACGTGCGCGGCAGCCCTCAGCAGCTGATATGGCATTCGTACTATATGCTCGAAGACGCATTGAGGTACGAAACGCCCAAGATCGTCGTTTTCAACGTGCTTTCCATGAAATACGGCGAGCCGCAGAACGAAGCGTACAACCGGCTCGCGCTCGACGGGATGCGCCTTTCTTCCACCAAAATAAACGCGATCAAAGCCTCGATGAAGAGCGAAGAATCGCTTATGTCGTATATTTTCCCGATCCTGCGCTTCCATTCGCGCTGGAACGAACTCAATTCCGACGATCTCAAGTATATGTTCTGTTCGCCGCCGCAGCTTTCGGTCGCGGGGTATCTGATGCGAGTCGACTGCCGGCCTCTCAAGACCGATCCGCCCGTTGGACATCAGCTTATGGATTATTCCTTCGCCGATATCTGCTGGGAATACCTTGAAAAGATACGCACCCTGTGCGAAGAAAACGGCGCAAAGCTCGTGCTTATGAAAGCGCCTACCGTCGCGCCCTACTGGTATGCGGAATGGGATTCGCAGATAGTGGAATACGCAAACAAGCACGGCCTTGCGTATTATAACTTTTTGAACAGCGTCGCCGAGATCGGCATCGATTACACCGCCGACACCTACGACGAAGGCCAGCACCTCAACGTGTGGGGCGCGGAAAAACTTTCGAGCTTTTTCGGCAAAGAGCTCGCATCTCTCGGCGCTCCCGACAGAAGGGGAGAGGCCGATTACGAACAGAGCTGGGCAAAGCTTTGCGAACGTTACGACGAAGTGAAGCAGTACCAGCAAGACATTCTGGAACAAACCGGTACCATAACGGGATTTCCCGTTCCGGATTGATATATAAAGGGGGATTTTTATGAAAAAAACACTTTTGATCCTTTTGCTCGCGGCAGCCGTATGTTTGATGGCCGCCTGCAATTCCGGCGAAAATGAAAGCAAGCCGGAGCCTGCTTCGACCGAGGTATCGGGAAATACCGCCGAACACACGCCCACGGGTTATCTGTTTGAATCCAACGGCGTCACGTTCGGCGTGGGAAGCGCCGCCGCCGACGTTATCGACAAACTCGGCGCGCAGACGGGCGAGCCCTACACTTCCAACAGCTGCGCGTTCAACGGCAAAGACACCGTCTATTATTTCGGCAGCTTCGAAGTTTCGGCAAACGACGAGACGGGCGATTTCGTGATATACAGCGTATATCTCAAAGACGATTCCGTTTCGACTAAAGAAGGCGCATATATCGGTATGACACCCGAAGAAGTCAAAGCCATCTACGGCGAACCCGCGGAAAGCTCAGACGGCGGTTTTTCGTACGTCAAAGAGGGAATGAAACTCAATTTCTTCCTCAAGGACGGCGCAGTTTCCGCCATCAGCTATTACGTAAATAATTAACATTTTAAAGGAGACTAAGAATTGAAAAGAGTATTTTGCGCCATTTTTGCAGTTATCCTCGTAATGTCCGTTTTCGGCCTCGCTTCGTGCAAATCGCATGAATCTTCCGATTTTTCGGTGACCGACGAGACCGCCGCCATCGATTATTCCAAATACGCCGGAATAACCATCAACGTTTATAACTGGGGCGAATACATTTCCGACGGCACCGAAGATTCGGTAGACGTCAACTACGAGTTCACCAAACTCACCGGCATAAAAGTCAACTACACCAACTTTTCCACCAACGAAGATATGTATTCAAAGCTCAAGAGCGGCGCCAGCGCCTACGACGTGATCATCCCTTCGGATTATATGATCCAGCAGCTCATAGACGAGGGAATGATTCAGAAACTCAACTTCGATAATATTCCCAACTATAAATATATCGAAGACGAATTCAAAGGCCTTTATTTCGACCAGACCAACGAATATTCCGTGGCTTATAACTGCGGCATGGTCGGCATTATCTACAACACCGAACTCGTCGACTATACCCCCGAGACCTGGGATATACTCTGGGACGAAAAACTCAACGACCAGATCCTTATGATAAACAACCCGCGCGACGCTTTCGGCATAGCGGAATTCAAGCTCGGCTTCAGCGTGAACACCACCGATTTCGACGAGCTCACCAAAGCCAAGGACGAACTGCTCAAGCAGAAGCCGCTGGTCAAAGCTTACGTAATGGATGAGATATACAACAAGATGGAAAGCGGCGCCGCCGCGGTTTCCGCATACTACGCAGGCGACTATCTAAGCATGTACGAAAACAACGACAAGCTCGCATTCGTGTACCCCAAGGAAGGCACCAACATATTCGTCGACGCCTGCTGCATCCCCGCTTCTGCGGAGCATAAAGAAGCCGCCGAACTCTATATCAACTTCCTCTGCGACCCCAACGTGGCGGTCTGCAACGCCGAAAAGATCTGCTACCGCAGCCC
Source organism: Clostridiales bacterium UBA1206 (assembly GCA_002310055.1). Taxonomy (GTDB): domain Bacteria; phylum Bacillota; class Clostridia; order Oscillospirales; family CAG-382; genus UBA1206. Next base: position 115,408 of record DBXS01000026.1, read on the forward strand.
CAACAAAGCGGTGCTCGAAAACGAAGAGTATCAGGAATTCCTCGCAGATCTCCACGACGACGCTATGGATATCCTGTATCCCGACCTTACCGAACTGTATCCTGACAAAGACACCGACGATTTCTATTTCCACCGTCTTCCTTCCGAAGCTATCAGCAAAATGACGTCTCTGTGGTCAGAACTCAAGATCACCAGTACCGAAGACTCCGATTCCGGCGCTCTCTACTGGATAAGCGGCGCGTTCATAATCGCGATCATCGCTGTGTTCGTACTGCTCAAAATCAGAAAATCAAAACGTGAACATGAATAAAAAATATTATAAGACGTTAGTTTTTACAATAATTATCGCGTTGCTCCTCTCGATATTCGCCGGCTGCTCCAAGGATCCTGCGGACGTTTCTTCCGGCGCTGATGATTCCGCCGCCGATCAAAGTGAAGAATCTTCCGCAGAGGAAGGGAAGATACGCGTTGAGATCGCCGATCAGACCTTTTGGGTGAACGCCGTAAACGTATCCGCCGGAACGGAAGACGAAGCGCTGCTGTACGACAGAGATTACCGCGACGAAAACGGCCCGGTGCTTTACGTTAACGGATCTGCCGCGGGACGCACGCTCATAAGCGTCAAACTTGCGTTCAAATACGGTTCGCCCGATTATTCCGTGATATCGAGCGAAGTAGGCGCACACGAAGACGTAAAAATGCCGATTCCGGTCAACGGTTTCGTACTTTCGGTAAGCACTTCCGCGCTGCCGGAAGGTTACAAACCCAACAGCGTGTCCAACGTGACTGTGTCCGGCTGGGAATATCCGGAATTCGAGCTGACAGATCTCACTACCGTGATCCCTTCGGCGCGCGCCAATACCAGACGTGTGAATATGACCGATCCGGAAAGCGGCGTATTCGAAGAAGGGAAGATATACTTCTGCAAAAAAGGTTATACCGTGCCTCAGGATTCCGCGTCCGTGATACTGAACGATCCTTCCGCAGGGTATTATAAGATCGATTCCGTAGTCCCGGCGGGTACCGCGGTAGAAGCCGGATATTCGCTCCTGTTCACCGGCGCATACAACGCCGCGTACGCAAAAGAATTCTTTGCTTCCGGCGAGGTCCGCTTCAACGATGAAAAACTGCTGAACGGGATCAGCGATTCGCCGGCGGTCGCTTTCGGCAAAGGCGAATACATCGTCATACCGCGCGGCAACGTCAACCCCGAATCCGCCAAAAACGGAGTTTATCTCTATGAAATAAGCGGAAATGCCGCTGTGACGAACGCAAAAGGCGATTTTACGAATATCGTCGTGCGCGGCGGCAAAATCGCGTACAAGACCAACGGCTCAGAAAACGTGGTTATACCGTCTTCTGACGGCTACGTCGTCACCTTCGCGGGGGAAAGTAAAACGCTTTGCGAAGGCGTGGGAATGGGCGACAGCGTAAAGGACCTGCTCATTACCGCGCAGGATCTGCCCGCAATGTTCGTACGCGTTAAAGGGCTTGTTTTCGAAATCGATTCCGTCAACGTCCGCGTCAACGCTACTCATCCGTGCGTGCTCTACACTCCGGAATACGGCGCTGCCACGGGTTCCGCCGACTGCGCCGAGATAGCCATTGAAGACGGCAGGATCGTTTCGGTCACCAAAGCCGGAAACTCCGCGATTCCCGAAAACGGCTACGTGCTTTCGGTCAAAAAGGGAAGTCAGAACTACGCAAGCGTCGCCAACCGCTCTTCGGAGGGCGATCCGGCGCTCGTATCGCTCGGAGGCAATATGTATTCATTCACGACCTTCCACTACAACGCTACCAACGCCACGCGTCAAACCGATTATATCGTCATTTATAACGACAGTTTCGGCAAGTCTACCGCCACCAACGTTTACGGCTACGAATTCGCGGTAGACGCGAACGGCAGCATCACCGGCAGTTCCTACGCCGGAAATATGCAGATCCCGCGCGGCGGATTCGTGGTTTCGGCTCACGGCGCCAATATCCAGACGCTTGAAAAAGCGTATTCTTACGGCGCCAAGGTCACGCTCGACAAGAGCAGGAACAACGTCACGGTACAGACGACTCCCGAATCGCTGTTCTACGACGCCGAGTTCCGTTATAACGATCTCAAAGCCGGTTACGAAGACGCGATCGAACGCCTTTCGTGCATAAATATCTCGTCTATCGGACCCAAAGTGGAACTTATAAAGTCCGTATACGACACATATATCGAACATAAGTCAGCCGATTCGCCCGAAAAATCGGTAGAAAGGTGCAGAACGATAATTTCGATGTGCGAAGATCTGCGCTTTTCGCTGTATGAATCCGCCCCCGTGGAAAACCGCGCGGTGTGGTACCGCTGCAACGAAAAGAACGACGACGAAGTGCGCGCAAGCTGCGAGCTTATGGCGCAAATGGGCATAAATGCAGTCTATCTCGAAACCTGGTACAACGGTCAGTTTATTGGTTTTTCCGAAAATCCGCTCATAAGGCACGTCTCAACGCACGGCGATTACGACGTGCTGGAAGGCTACTGCCGCATAGCGCACGAATACGGCATAGAAGTCCATTGCTGGGTCGAGAATTTCTTTATCGGCGGAAGCGGCGTACTCGTTGACGCCACAAAAGAATACCATCTGCTCGACAATAAGGGCAAGGATTATCAGACGACCATGTACGGTCCGTTCGTGTTCCTTGACCCGCTGGATCCCCGTTCGCGTGAAATAGTGCTTGGCATATACCGCGAAATGATAACCAAATACGATATTGACGGGATAAACCTCGATTATATCAGATTCCCGGGGGCAGCCGATGACGGCGGCGATTTCGGTTACAACGACGATATAATCGAAGCGTTCCGCGCCGAGACCGGCATTCAGACCGATCCGCGCAGACTCGTAAAGAATACTTCCGACTTGGTAAAATGGTGCCGTTTCCGCGAAGGAATTATCAACGACTGGGTCACAGTCGTGTACGATCTCGTTCAGGAAACAAAGCCGAACCTTTCGATATCCTGCGCCGTGGGCTCCAACTATCCGAGCACCAGAACGGATATCTGCCAGAACTTTGTCGACTGGGTCGATAAAGGCCTGATAGACGAAGTGTTCTCGATGAGCTATTTCAGCAACCTCGAATCGCCGTCCAACGCCATAAAGACGTTTACGAGGTATACAAAAGGGAAGTGCTTCTACACCATAGGCCTTTCAGCCTTCGAAAGCTCGCCCGACTATATACTCGTGGGACAGGTCGATATCGCGGCCAGAAATTGCAACGGTTCGAATCTGTTTTCCTGGGGCAGCCTTATAAAGCACGAAGAGCATTACTTCGAAGCGCTCAAAGAAAGCATCTGGTCGCGCCCGGCTGCGAGATGCGATTCCGGAAGCGGCGCCGTATACGCTTACTGTCAGAGATTCCTCGAAGACAGCGAAAACGTGTATAAAAAATTAAAGCCTTCGGAAAGTGCGCTTCTTACCGAACTCGAAGAAAAATGCAAAACGTTTAGCGAAGACGCTTCCGCGTTCGATTTCAAATCGGCGGACGCCGCTTCACGAGCGGAATATCTGCAGCGCGCCATCGGTCAGATGAACGAGCTGCTCGAGATCGCTCAGAAGATCGCCGACGAACAGCTTAAAACCAAGCTGACGGAACAAATCGGATTTATTATCGATTGTCTCACGGTCACGCGCTGAACCTTTTTATAAAAAAGACTCCGGGGCAGGAAATATATCCCGCCCCGGAAAAAATTACATATCTAATTATAGAAAATAGAAATTTTCTGCAAATGAGGGTAGTGGAAAACGCGAAAAATTGCCCAAAAGCGGTTTTTTCGGCGTTTTGCGCCGGTTTCAGCCTTTTTCGAGCCACAAACCACCCTTTGGCGTTTGTTCAGCAAATCGGCAGTATCCCGCCGTAATCGTACAGAAAATTATTTCCCAGCGAATAAATATCCACGCCGCAGTTTTTGCAAAAACTTTTTATATTCTCGTACTGCGCGTGCTTTTTTATATCTCCCGTAAAAACCAGCAGCGTGCGCCCGACCTTACCTGTGCATCCTCCTATGAATCCGCAGCCGTAACCGTTGAGCTCTATACGATCATTTGTAACTAACAGTACGTCGAAACCGCGCGTTTTGAGCGCCTTGTAAATACCTGTGTCCGACGTTATAAAAGCTTCAGCCGTAACGGCGATTGTCGAGCATTTGGCGTAGCTCTGCCTGACTTTTATAATGTTTTTACCGCCGAATATCGCCGTATCTGCGCTAATGCCGCAGATGACGTTGTTTCCCGCCGCAAGGTTGTTCAGCAGGCAGTCTTCGGGATACTCTTCGCCCAGATCTTTTTCCAGACGCCTCAATTCCCCAAAATCGAACGTTTGTTCGTTCGATTTTTCGGCGTACCAAACGCCTTCATCTACGTTGCACATCACTATATCCGGGTGAAAACGCAGCTCGCTTTTAATGTTTTTCGCCGGCTGCGGAAAAACGCATTCCACGCCCAGCGCGTTCAGTTCTTTTTGCATCCCGCATGGCAAAAGCGCCGAAACGAACGCTTTTCTTACACTTTTTTCGGGCAGATTCGGCAGCATCTTATTCCCCGCTTATGACTCTCAGCACTTCGTACACCGAACGCACCGGGATTATCTGCACGCCGGGATATTTCTTTTTGATCCTGCCCGCGGCGGAAGCCGGCATAACTATCTTGGTGAACCCAAGCCGCACCGCCTCGTTTACACGCAGTTCGGCGGATATCACGCTGCGGCATTCGCCCGCGAGCCCTATTTCGCCGAAACATATAAGTTCTTTGGGTATTTCAACGTCTTTCAGCGACGATATAAGCGCCATCGCCGCCGAAAGATCGCTCGACGGCTCTTTCAGATCGAGTCCGCCCGCCACGTTCACATAGACGTCGTTTGTTCCGAAACGCAGACCCAACCGCTTTTCGAGCACGGCGAGAATAAGGTTTATGCGGTTGTAATCGAGCCCCGTCGTGAGTCTGCGCGGCGCCGGAAATACCGTGGGCGTGACAAGCGCCTGGATCTCGGCGATAATGGGGCGCGTGCCTTCCATAACGCACACCGCGCAGCTTCCGCTGACGTTTTCCGGCCGCTGAGCCATAAGCATTTCCGAAGGATTAGGCACTTCGTTGAGCCCTTCGTCGCCCATTTCGAACACGCCTATCTCGTTGGTGGAACCGAAACGGTTCTTTGCGCTGCGTATGAGCCGGTACGTGTGTTTGCGGTCGCCTTCGAAATACAAGACGGCGTCCACCATATGTTCCAGCACCTTGGGTCCCGCGATACCGCCGTCCTTGTTGACGTGGCCTACAAGGATAACCGAAATATCGTTTTCCTTTGCGGCGTCTATGAACGCTAACGCCGCGGCTTTGACCTGCGTTACGCTGCCCGGAGGCGGATTGAGCGAATCGTCGTATATGGTCTGGACCGAATCCACGAACACCACGTCGGGCGCGTTCGCTTCGATCTCGGGTATTATTTTACCAATTTCGGTCTCGGAAAGCACGAGCAGATTATCGGTATCGACTCCAAGCCTTTGAGCGCGCAGTTTGAGCTGCGGCGCGGATTCTTCGCCGCTTATATACAGTATGCGGCACGATCTGCCCAAAAACGCGCAGATCTGCAAAAGAAGGGTGGACTTCCCTATCCCCGGCTCGCCGGCGAGCAGCACGACCGAGCCCTTTACGAGCCCTCCGCCCAGCACGCGGTCGAATTCGTTCATACCGGTAAGATATCTCATCCTGTCGGGCTGCGAGATCTGGCTCAGTTTCTGCACGCGCGACTGTTCGGGAGCGAGCTTTGCGCGCGCCTTCTTAGGCCCCGCCTTGGGCACGGACTCTTCGGCGGCGCATTCTTCGAACGTGTTCCATTCGCCGCATTCCGGGCATCTGCCGAACCATTTTGCGAACGCGGCGCCGCAGTTCGAGCAAACGTAATTAGTTTTCATTTTGACCTCCCAGCCAGCGCATCACGCCGCAGAAAACGACGAACGCCAGTCGTTTTTGATATCCTTCGTCTTCGAGCAGTCTTGCTTCTTTTTCGTTGGAAATGAACCCGCATTCCACAAGGACCGCGGGGACGGTGATCTTTTCGAGAATATAAATGGTATCGCCGTCGGGTCTGACGGTGCGCGTGTTCTGCGGATCGAGCAGACGGGCGCATTCCTGAATGCATTGCGCGAGCGGTTCGCTCTGCGGTACGTTATCGGAATAAAATGTCTGCAACCCGCTGTATTTCGATACCGGGAACTTGTTTACGTGAACGCCGATATACACGCCGTTAACCGCCTTTTCGGCGATATCCAGCCGGTTGCGCAGATCGTAAAACTTCTTGCGCTTTTCCTGACCTTCTTCGTACAGCAGACGGTCGTCGCTCCGCGTAAGAAGGACGTCGTTTTCGGAAAGCGCAAAAAAGTCTGCCAAATAAAGAGAAACGGCGAGATTTATGTCTTTTTCGATATGGTCGCCCGAAACGCAGCCCGGATCCTCTCCGCCGTGACCGGGATCGATGACGAGCGTGTATCCCGCGCGTTCAAACGCCATAGCCTCGCGCACGACGAATTCCGCGGCGAGCGACTGCTTGTATCCCAACGACGTGACCAGCGACGCGAAGCACAAAAACACGCACATAAGCAGCACCGCGGCAAAAAACAGTATCACGCACAGTCTGGCTTTTCTGTTCCCGTCCGTATCCATATCCATAAAAAGTCACCTACATATACGGAATTTTACGTTACGGGAAAACCTATGCGAAATGCGCGTGAATTATTCCCTGTACGGCTTTGTCTTTATGCCGAAAACGCCTCTGAGCGATTTGTCGTGAGTCGACATATAATAGCCGAGCCAGCCGAAGAACAGCGTGGCGATTATCCCTATGGGGAAAGCGATGACGTTGATAGAATCGGGCAGATAGAAGAACAGCCCCGAATACATCGCGTGGATGACCATATTCATTATGATGCTCGTAACGCCGTACGCGTCGGCGAGCCCGGTAACGCGGAATATCGCAGCGCACAGCGTAACGATTATGGTGGGCAGATACGCCAGCACGCAGATCTTGAGCGCTTTCAGTCTATCGGGTTCGGCGTTCTGATGGGTGACGCGGATATAATCCTTGGCGCCCAGCGCATACATCACGTCATATATGAGGAAGCAGAAGAAACCGCCGCAGAACAACGCAGCGAGCAGTTCGGGCCACGCGCCTATTTCGGGGTGATTCTTTTCGAGCGTGAGCATAGGCATGGTTATCATTACGCCCAGAAGCGAAATGGCTATCTGATTGACCCAGAATTTTCTGAACTGCGCCGAATTTGCAAGAAAAAACTCTTTGAGTGTGTTCATATCTCTTCCCTTTCTCTATTGTCTGTCGACCGTTATGACCGAATCGTACGATTCGGGGTATGCTTTCAACGTTTCGGAAAACGCGTTTCTGAGCTCGGTATCGCTAAGCTTCGTCTCGTACGGGACCGCTATATCGAATACCACGGTGCTTTTGCCGTTGGCGCGCACCAGTCTCAGATCGTGTACCGTAAATTCCGCGCCTACGCGGCGTCTGACTTCTTCGACTGCGTTTTTGGCATTTTCGTACTCGGCGGAATCCAGCTCAATGGGGTCTATGTGTACGGTGCATTCCAGACCGAGTTTATCCTTGACCGCGCGCTCTATCCCGTCGGCGATCTCGTGCCCCGTATGGATATCGCTTATCCCGTCCACTTCGACGTGAAGCGAACAGAACCGCATACCCGTCCCGTAACTGTGGATGAGTATGTCGTGCACGCCTTTCACCTCGGGGAAAGACATAGCCATTTCGCTTATAGTCTCTTTTTCGGCGTCGCTTTCGGGGGACCCCAGTATTTTATCCATAGCCTCGCGGATTATCTTATACGCCGAATACAGTATGAACGCCGCGACGAGCAGACCCATCCAGCCGTCCGTGTTCACGCCGAACAGTTCGCTTATCGCTATCGAAACAAGGATCATCGAAGTCGAAAGCACGTCGGCGATACAGTCGGCGGAGCTGGCGCGCAGCACTGTGGAATCGAACCGTTTCGCCAGCCGGCGGTAGAATACGAAAAGCCACAGCTTCACAAGCACCGACGCTGCGAGGAACGCTATGACGATTGCCGGATAGACCAGCTTTTCGTCGCTGCCGATGCGCGAAACGGACGACGCGCCGAGCCTGTACGCCACGACGATAAGTATAAACGCCACGAACAGCGACGCGACGTATTCGAACCGCGCGTGTCCGTACGGGTGTTCCCTGTCGGCAGGCCGCGCCGAAACGCGGAAGCTGATATAGGATATGACGTATGACAGGATATCGGAAAGGTTGTTGACGGCGTCGCCTACGATGGCGACGCTGCCGGAAATGACGCCGGACGCGATCTTGGCGCCCGCGAGCAGCAGATTGGCGACAACGCCCACGGCGCTCGCAAACCTTCCGCCGCGTTCACGGAATTCCGGTTCGGTCTCGCCTTCGCGGCGTTTGACCGATATATCGAATAAAGAAAAACTCATAGTTATATCACCGCAAAACAGTATATATCTTCACGTATATTATACACACAATATATCTTTTTGTCAATTCAAATATCTTTTCCCAATGCAAAGCCCGTCTCCGGCGGTATTCGGAAACGGGCGGTACGAAGTCTTATTGGTATTATTCAAGAGAAATGATATATTCGTATGTTTCCTGACCGCCGTATACCACGCCGAAATCGACCGAACGGTGATTGCTGAGCATATAATCGCTGAGCTTGGTATAAGCGTTCACGGAAGCTTTTTTGCCGTAAAACACGGTGACGACGTCTTTATCGGTCTCGGCAAGGACTTTGTCTATAAGCGTCTCGGCGGCCTTGTCGGGCGTTTTTTCGGAGCATACGATCTCGTGGTCGCAGATCGCTATATAATCGCCTTTCTGGATCTTGATCCCGTTTATTTCGGAATCGCGTATCGCCTGAGTCACCTCGGCGGAAACGACCTGACGCGCGGAATCTTCCATTATCGAAAGCTGCGTCTCGATATCCGGCGCGTTGGGATCAGCCAGCACCAGCGCCGAATAGCCCTGGCACATCGAGGTGGTCCTGAGCACGCGCACGTCGGCTTTTTCGTAACATTCCGCCGCCTGCACCGCCGCCATTATGACGTTGCTGTTGTTTGGGAGCACTATGATGTGATCGGCGTTGATCTTATCGAAAACTTTCACAAAATCCATCGCCGAAGGGTTCATCGTCTGTCCGCCGCGGACTATCTGGTCCACGCCGGCGGAAACGTAGAGGTTTTCCATCCCGTCGCCGAGCACCACCGCGACGTAGGCGTATTTTTTATGCGGGGGCATATTCGAAACGTACTCTTCCGCAAAATTGTTGGCTATATGCGTCTGCGTGTGCTGGACGGTCATATTCTCCATTTTGAAAGTGACGAATTCGCCGAACTGCTGGCAGTATTCGATCACGTTTGCGGGAGTCTTGGTGTGGATATGGATCTTGACCGCGGTGCCTTCGGCGAACATATCCAGACTGTCGCCCAAAGCCGAAAGATGCGCCTTGGCTTTTTCAAAATCGAACTCGGCGCGCTGCGGCTTGGACTTTAACAGCTGCAGCACGAATTCGGTGCAGTAACCGTATTCGAGCTCGCTGTTTTCGTCGAACGTGCCGGCGGGCGAACCCGTGGGGACGGAGACGGCGGCCGAATCGGATTCTATGGGCCTGCCGAGCAGGTATTTCTGCATCCCTTCAAAGATATAGAAGAGCCCCGCGCCGCCGGAATCGACCACTCCCGCGGCTTTGAGCACCGGAAGCAGTTCCGGAGTCTTTATAAGGCTTTCGTGCGCTTTTTGCAGTATGAGTTCAAGCAGTTCTTCGAACGAAGCGCAAGTATCGGAACGGCTGTGAGCGAACTCGGCTATCTCTCGCGCGACGGTGAGTATGGTGCCTTCGACCGGATTGCTCACGGCGGAATAAGCGGATTCCGAAGCTTTTACGAGCGCGTAGGCGAACTGCTGCACGCCGCAGGTGTCGAGCCCTTCGAGCCCGGACGCGAGTCCTTTGAAGAACTGCGAAAGAATAACGCCCGAATTCCCTCTTGCGGTATAAAGCATTTTGTGCGCCAGCGCCTGCGAGACCGCCGAAACCGAATTCTGCTCGCATTCCACCGCCACGGCGGCCTGCTCGAGAGTCATTGTCATATTCGTGCCGGTATCGCCGTCCGGGACCGGAAAAACGTTCAGCTCGTTGACGGTCTTGACGTTCGCCTTCAGATTGGCGCCGCCCATCGACGCGAGCCGTATGAACAATTGTCCGTCTATACGATCAGTCATATAACACAATGATTCGCAAAAAACGAAATATCTCCTATAAAAATCAATTCATTATACGCCAACTCGTTTAAAAAATCAATAGCAAAATAAAAAAACGCGTACATTGTAAGTACGCGTCGTTTCATTCATCCGCGGTCGGTGAAGATCTTTTCCTCTTCGGGTATCTCTTCTTCAACTTTGGGGTGCTCTTTTTCATAGGGCTCGATCATAAACTTGACTATCACGGGGTACGCGCAGTACGTGCCGATGAAATACATAAGCGCAAAAGTAAAGATGAACGGCAGTATCATAGCGACCGAGGAGAACATAAGGATGAGATAAAAGCTCACGAACGCCACCAGCCCGATACCGAGCAGCGCGCAGAGGTTGCGCTTTATCCCGAGCAGCGAAAAGATCATTGCGTTCTTGAAAAGCTTGAAAGTCTTTAACTTGAACGTGATCACCATAAGGTAGATATACAGCCGCATCACGAAATAGAACAGCGCAAAGAAGATGCTCAAATAGAACATCACGTTGATATAAAAGCCGCCGACAGCGAGGTTAGAATAATAGAACATAAGCGCATATGAAATGAGGAATATGAGCGCGCAGTCGATGACTCCCACGAGCAATCCCTGTTTCCAGTCGCGCTTGACGGCGTACCAGTAATCGTGCCACACAAAGGTATGTTCGCGCCTGACCATAGCGCGGGTGACGTATGCCATGCCCACGTTGGAAAGACCGAACGTTATAAGCAGCGTAAACGCCGAATAATAAAGGATATTTGTTATAAGAGTAGGAACCGACACGGAAGTAAAAGTGCCGAAAACGGCGTTCAAAGCGCTCGTGTCGGGCCCCTGAGCATAACGCATGGCGCCGTAGATCTGCTGATAAAAAGGAGAAGAAGGCGCGCTTATATAATCGTTGGTATTGCCGGAAGTGGCAAAAAGCACGAGTACGAGGGAAAAATTGGTAAGTATGAATATCAGGTTCAGTATCGTAAGATCGCCGAAGTGATTCTTTAAGAACTTGAAGAAATTGACTAAATTGTATTTCCCGTCAAACTGCGCCTGTTCTTTTGAAAGCCCCGCGTTGCGGGAACGCGACGGCGAAAAGAACGAAAAGAGCTTGCCTTCTTTATTGTTGTTGTTATTGTTTTCTGTTTTGAACATATCGCCCTCGTCACGCTCTGGGATGGAATTTGATGTAGCTTTCCTTTACTTTTTCTTTTAAGAACTGAGCGTAACGCTGAGTCGAAGCGATATCGCTGTGCCCGAGTATTTCCTGAATGTCGCGGATATCCGCGCCGTTCTGGAGCAGATGGGCGGCGAAGGAATGCCGGATGGTATGAGGAGTGATATCGGATTTTATACCCGCGGTCGAGGCGTAATGCTTGAGTATCTTCCAGACGCCCTGCCTGGTCATACGCTCGCCGCTGCAGTTGACGAAAAGCGCTTTCTGAACGGGAGAAGCGACGAGCATCTTGCGCTCGTTGTTGACGTAGTTCTGCAAAGATTTGAGCGCCAGCTTGTAAAGCGGGATATAACGCTGCTTGCCGGTAGTGCCTACGTTGATGAACGATATCTGGAAATTCACGTCGTCTACGTCGAGGTCGATAAGTTCGGAAACCTTTATCCCGGTGGCGTACAAAAGCTCGAGCATGGCTCTGTCACGCACGCCTTTGGGTTCATGCTTGTCCGGCTGGTTGAGGAGAAGATCGATCTCTTTCTGCGAAAGAATATTGGTCTCGCGCGATTTGGACTTGTCGTTGTGGACGGCTTTTGCGGGGTTGGAATCAAGCGCTTCGTTTTCGACGAGTACGGCAAAAAAGCTCCTTAACGCCGAAAGAGTACGGCTCGAAGAGGAGACGGAAAGCCCGCTGTCGGATAAATGTTCCTTGAAAGAAGCAATGAACTGCGAATCGACTTCAGAAATATCGTCAATGCCCTCGGTTGCGGCATAATCGACAAATTTGGAAAGATCGCGACGGTATGCGGAAAGCGTGTTATTCGGTATGTCGGTCTGTGAAAGATAGTCGATATAATCCTGAACGGAATCGGCTACGGTCGTGCGGAATTTTATCATCTTAAACCTGCGAAAAGATATTGATATCGAAGAAAAATAAGGAGATAAGCAAATACGCAAGCGTCAGCGCGGAAAACGCGAACACGCGACGCGGCGCAAAGATCTGCCTTATACCGTATTTGGCTTTGTCGAAACATAAACAGACTTCGCAAAGATAAAGCGCAGTGACGAACATAAACGCGCATAGGGCCATATTATATGCGAAAGGCAGCGAAACGTAAGAAGCAAAGCCGAAGTATAACGAATACGCGCAAAGCGCAAGCATATACAACACGGGCGAAAACACGGTAAAACCCGAAATATAAAGCAGCAGCACGGCTTTTAGATGAGTGCGCATAAGTTCGTGAGTGTCGGAACCAGGCGCAAAAAACCGCAGGCCGAAACGGCTGCAAAGCGCGTAAGACGCAAAGACGAAAACGCACATAAAGCAAAACGTAAAAACGTAAAGATCGGATCTTTTTGCAAATACCCCGGTCAATACGGAACGTTTTGCCTTCACGGGAACATAAGGAACAATAGCAGTGCACGCGCCGCCGTACATAATAAACCGCCTCCGTACAACATATATCAGTACACGTTATGCGTATTGACAGCGGAATATACGAAAACGAACGAGCGTGACATAAGCGTAAAATATTATGTTACCCGTAAAAACGCGCAAACGGTCGAAAGCGACATACGCGGTATCATATATAATATACCATTTGCCGCCGTTTTTCAACCCCTTTTGAGGAATTTCCGAAATATTGTGCATTATCACAAATAATTATGTAAACATTATTATGTAAACCTTGTAAACCGGCGCAGATATTGTGTCCGTCATAATGACGAACAACTATATGTAGTTTCAAGCGCGCAAAAGAGTGCGTTTTTGCGTTGTACATTTTACACAATAGAAAACGCTATCCTGTGCAAAAACAAAAAACAGCCGCGCGGTATGCGCCGCGCGGCGTGAATTTTTATAAAGCGTTTATTTCTTTTTTGCGAATTTGCTTATGATAAGTACTGCGGCAGCGACAGCGACCGCTGCGGCTGCAATTATGTAATACGGCGCGTACGACTTTTCTTCTGCAACTTCTGCGCCGCTTTCTTCGGCGGAGGCGTTTTCGGAGAAAGTGAATTCCATTTCACTTCCCTTTCCCGTAAAGCTCACTTTTTCGCCGTTTTCTTCATAGCCCGTGCAGAAGTTTCCGCTGTTCGATCCGTTGACTTTTACCGCCGTCTTGCCGGAACGAAGCGATCTGAACTTTACTATAACGTACAGGTCGTCGGTCTTGAGCGCGGCGTCTTTCGATCCGCTTTCCGTCTCGGGCGACGCGTAGGTCAATACTATTCGCCCGGTCTGCTTTCCGTCTTCGCTTGTCACCACTATCTCAGTGCGGCCGCCGTCTTTCCAGGCTTCCGGTATCGCGGCTTCCACGACTCCGCCGTCGTCCGCTTCGAGTACGGTCAGATACGCGGGGTCGTATTCTATCTCTATCCCCACGCCCGTAAAGCCGTTCGGCGCGGTGATATCGCACAGCGAAACTTTTACGTAGAACTCGCCGCCCGTCTTATATTCGTCGCTTATACTGTCGAGCGTTACAGAATAGAACGTTCCGTCTGCCGCAAGACACGTCACCACGCAAAGCGCCGCGAGCAAAATCATCATCGTAAGGACGATAAATCTTTTCATACCCGTCCTCCGCTTATTTTATATCCAGCGTCACAAGCTCGTATTCTCTTGTCCCTATGCCGATCTTTTCGGCGTGTTCGAGCGACGCCTGCCATTCCGTGTCGGGCGATACGTTTTTGAAATGATCGTGAAACTCCTTATTGCTCCTGTCGAGCGCGCTGCCTTTGATAGGCTCCTGCGCGTTGACTGCGTCGGCGCACGCCTGATCGATCGCCACCGGATCGAAAGACGCGAACATACCGATATCCGGCACTATGGGGATATCGTTCAGCGAGTAGCAGTCGCAGTACGGCGATACGTCGCATACGAGCGATACGTAAAAGCACGGTCTGCCGCTTATCACCGCTTTGGTGTATTCCGCCATCTTTTTGCACATCGTGACGTTTCGCGTGCCGCTGCCGGCGGCGATAGCGTCGTGGTTGCAGGCGCCTATGCATCTGCCGCATCCCACACAGATATCGTGATCTATGTACGCCTTGCCGGTTTCAAAGCTTATAGCCGAATGCGCGCAGCCGCGCAGACAGATACGGCAGCCGACGCACCGCGACTGATTCACCACGGGTTTGCCGTCGGAATGCATTTCCATCTTGCCCCCGCGCGAACCGCAGCCCATGCCGATGTTCTTTATAGCGCCGCCGAACCCCGCGGCATCGTGACCCTTGAAATGGCTGAGCGCAATGAATATATCCGCGTCCATCACTGCTTTGCCTATCTTCGCCGCCTTAACGTATTCCCCGCCTTCGACCGGGACTTCCACGTCGTCGGTGCCTTTGAGTCCGTCGCCGATTATGACGTGCACGCCTGTAGTAAGTTCGGTAAAGCCGTTTTCGTACGCCGAATCCAAATGCTCGAGCGCGTTCTTGCGTCTGCCGGGATATAGCGTGTTGCAATCTACAAGGAACGGCTTGCCGCCGAGCTCCTTTATCACGTCGCACAGCGCTTTTGCGTAATTGGGGCGCAGAAAAGCAATATTTCCCGGTTCGCCGAAATGCATCTTCACCGCGACGAACTTGTTTTTGAAATCGATCTTATCGATACCCGCCGCTTTGACGAGACGTTTGAGTTTCGCCGGAAGGTTTATATGCTCCGCCGCGAAATCCGTAAAGAATACCTTGGATTTTTCCATATCGGGCACCTCACTGCCAACTGTCGAGATACGCTTTCTGTTCGGGAGTGAGCGTATCGATCTCACACCCCAGATACTTGAGTTTTTTCGCCGCGACTATGCCGTCGATCTCTTCAGGCACTTCGACCGCGCCCTTGAGCTTGCCGCGGTTTTGCACGAGATACCTTGCCGAAAGCGCCTGGATCGCGAACGACATATCCATTATCTCTGCCGGGTGTCCGTCGCCGGCGGCGAGATTGACGAGACGTCCTTCTGCTATAACGAACAGCGTCTTGCCGTTTTTGAGCACGTAGCCCTGTATGTTCTTACGCGCTTCGTATTTACGCACACAGTTGGCGTTCAGCCACGCCATATCGACTTCCACGTCGAAATGTCCGGCGTTGCAGAGTATTGCGCCGTCTTTCATATTATAGAACGAATTCTCGCAGATAACGCCGTTGCAGCCCGTGACCGTGATGAAGAAATCGCCGACTTTCGCGGCCTCTTCCATCTTCATCACCGCAAAGCCGTCCATCACCGCTTCTATCGCCTTGACGGGGTCGACCTCGGTGACGATGACCGAAGCGCCCAGGCCCTTGGCGCGCATAGCGACGCCCTTGCCGCACCAGCCGTAGCCGGCGACGACGACCTTCTTGCCCGCCACGATGAGGTTGGTCGTGCGGTTGATGCCGTCCCAGACGGATTGACCGGTGCCGTAACGGTTGTCGAAGAAATGCTTGCACTGCGCGTTGTTGACGAGTATCATCGGGAACTTGAGCTCGCCCGCCTTGTCCATCGCTTTGAGCCGGATGATGCCGGTGGTGGTCTCCTCGCACCCGCCTATCACGTTCCCCAGCAGATCGGGGCGCGTGTAATGGATGGCGTGCACCAGGTCGCCGCCGTCGTCGATGATGACGTTCGGAGCGGCACCGATGACGCACGAAATATGACGCTCGTATTCTTCCGCCGTGGCGCCGTACCACGCGTAGACGTTGAGCCCGTCGTGCACGAGCGCCGCCGCCACGTCGTCCTGCGTGGAAAGCGGATTGCTCCCCGTGACGAACATCTCGGCGCCGCCGCTTGCAAGCACCTTGCAAAGATAAGCGGTCTTGGCTTCGAGATGAACCGAAAGCGCAACTCTAAGCCCCTTGAACGGCTTTTCTTTTATAAAATCTTCCTCAATGGAATTCAAAAGCGGCATATTGCGCCTGACCCAGTCGATCTTCTGCGCGCCGCTTTCCCAAAGTTTGATATCCCTGATCTCGCTCATTGTTTGCTCTCCTCAAATTTTTCTGTTATAGCGCACACGCGCGAGGCTGCGCCGCGCATATCCGCGTTTATATGTCTGCCGTCTTTTATAACGGTCTTTCCGCCGACTATGACGGCGTCGACCTCCGAGCCGTTCGCGCAGTACACGAGCGACGATACGAGGTCGTTTGCCGGTACGAACGCCGGCCTCCAAAGGTCCAGAAGCACGATATCGGCGTTTTTGCCTTCGGCAAGTTCGCCGCTTTCAAGTCCCAGCGCGGACGCGCCGTTATACGTCGCCATATCGAGTGCCTCGCCGGCGGTTATCTTCACGGGCGAACGTTCCACGCCCTTGGTGATGAGCGTGACGGCGGCGAGTTCGTTGAAAAGGTTCAGCGAATTGTTGCTCGCGGCGGAATCGGTGCCGAGGCACAGGTTCACGCCTGCGTCGAAAAGCTTTGCCACGGGCGGTATGCCGTTGCCCAGCTTCATGTTGCTGCGTATATTGAGCGCCACGTTCACTTTATTGTCAGCGAGTATCTTTATATCGTTATCCGTGACGTTGGCGCAGTGCGCGGCGATGACTCGGTTTTCGAATATCCCGAGCTTTTCAAGGTATTCCACCGGCGTGCAGCCGTATTTTTCGATACAGTCGCTGACTTCGGTCACCGATTCCGAAAGATGCACGTTGAGCAGTATATCGTTCTTGCGCGCGAGTTCGCCAATATGCTTGAGGTACTCGGGATCGGTCGTGTATACGGCGTGGGGGCCGAAAGCGAACGAAAGGAGTGAGTTCCCCGCGTAGTCGCGCATTTCACGCATCGCTTCGTCCAGCCGCCTCATCCCGCCGCCATCTGTCATAGTGCCCGTAAGCCCGCGCGAAAGCACGCAGCGCATACCCGCGTCCGTCGCCGCGCGGGCAACGGCACCTTCGAACATATGCATTTCCATAAACGCGGTCGTGCCGGAAGAAAGCATCTCAAGGCAGCCGTAAAGCGAAGAATAATATGCGTCGTCTGACGTGAGCTTTTCTTCGTTGGGCATCACCCTGCCGAACAGCCATTCGCCGAACGGCAGATCGTCGGCAAGCGAACGCAGGACCGTCATGTAAACGTGCGTGTGGCAGTTTATAAGTCCCGGCATCGCAAGCTTTCCGGCGCCGTCGATAACGGTATTCGCGGAATCGACGGATATGTTTTCGCCGATCGATTCGATCTTGCCGCCGGATATCAAAATATTCGTTTTTTCAACGGCGTAACTTCCCCTGCCTTTGCGCAACAGAGCGTTAACGTCTTTAATAAGAATATCCATATATATCACCGTATACGATTATACACTATTTTTATAAATTGTCAACTGCGAATAATCAAAAAAGCACGGGTATCGCTGCCCGTGCGGTTTTGATATTTGTTCAATCGTCAAGATCATAATCGTCGATGTCCGGGACCTTCCAGCTGCCCCAGCCGTTTTCGTTCATCATCTTAAGTTCGCTGATCTGTTGTTCGAGATACTCCCTTTTTGAAGAAAACCAAATCCAAGGATAATACACTGCCGCGCCTTTGGGATCATTTTGCAGAGGGACAATAACCGCAAGGATATCGAGGAATTTTCTTTTATTTCCCTGTGGCTTGTAAAAGAAAGTGATTTCATGCGACGTAAGCGCTTTAAAAAGCTTTGCGCCGCCTATGGAATCATTTATCTTCGCAGGAATGCGAAAATCTTTATCTATCCATCTCAACGCCCATTCGCCGCTTTTCAGCCGGACTTTTTCCATATTTATCGGAATATGTTCGGAACTTGACGGCAGGACGATGGCGGTATCCGTAAAAGTGATCTCGCCGTTCTCTATGGCGTTTCCTTTTATCATTTTAAGTACCACGGCGATCCCTTTGGATGCGCCGCCTTTGCTGAGCGCCGAAAAATACCAGCGCCCGTCTTCCAGATCATCAAACACTTCGTTCGACCCCGTCCTGAACTCAAGTCGAGGGAGCTCTTTTTCGCCCTCGGGGGCACGGAAGTAAAGGACCGTGACAGCGCCTTCCGGCGGTTCGTCGTAAAATCTTTCGGTATCCAGAACGGTTTGGCTCACGTCGATCGAAAGCGTTTTGCTTATCGGAACAAGCGCTTCGTCGGCGAATACATACGCAGAAGAGACCGCGGCGGAAAACGCCTTATAATCGTTTACTTTCGGTTTCCACGCAGATCTGTTGCTGCGTCTTCCGATTTTTCCGCCGTACGTAAAGCCTATCTTCATCCACGCGTCCGTGCCATCTGAAATGTTGACGAGGTTCATAAACAAATAGTCGCTGTCGTTACATAAAAGCGCCAGGACGTCTGCGTTGAAACGGCCGGAATACCCGGCGGCTTCCTCATACATATCGTCGGGCGAAACGAATGAAAACAGCTCGGAATATACCGATATCCATTCGCTGTGTTCCGGTTCGTATATTATGACGGCCAGAGTATCGTCATCAGGTTTTTCGACATTGGTAAGCCCTTTGGCGGTAAGACCCGATTTGACATATTCAGCGACGTCGCCGACGGCAAACGCGCCGTTTTTTCTGATGTGTATATTGCTGAAGGAATTCCCCATAACAGCGCTCCGTTTGACTTTTTTGCGTTTTTTTGCCGAAAAAACGTATTAACGAAGTGTCACTTGGTTTCTGCTATCCTTGCGTTTATCGCTTTCGCGACGATATCGGCGTCGACGCCGTGGACCGCGCACGCTTCTTCAAGCGTTTCGGCCTGTGCGGCGGGACAGCCCAGACAATGCATACCGATACCCAGAAGGATCTCGGCAGCTTCGGGATGTTCGTTGACTATTTCACCTATTACGGTGTCTTTTGTTACAAGTTTGTTTTCCATAAGAATACACCTCCGGGTTCATTTTACGGTCTTATTATAGTACCGCCCGAACGCAAAGTATGTTGTATTTACAACACCTTTTGTAAACATTCTGTATACTTACCGGCCAGAAACGGCGTCAACGTTTTTCTTTGCGGTGATGCACATAAGCAATAGAGTTACAGCCCCGGAAGCCGCCGTAACGGCTATGTCAACAGGCGCGAGCACTATCCCCGGAATGCCTTCGAAGAAGAACCCGGTCCCGAACCGGTACAGATGCCCGTGCAGCAGGATCATTTCGCCTATATACATAAGCAAAGTCGTGAGCAGCGCCGCGGCAGCCGGTATCCAGAGCGCGAACGCCCTTTTCTTTTTAAGAAGAAGCGACCCTACAAACAGCCCCACGGTCACGCCGAGGATTATAAAGAAAAGCGACATCATGAAAGCCGAAAGCGGCGATACCGTGATACTGCCGTCGCGCCAGAACGCCGTAAAACAGGCGAGTATGCACAGCCCCAAAAACGCAACCGCGGAGACCGACTGCAATATAAGCGCCTTTTTCCTTCCGCTTTCGCCGGTCTTAATCATTTGAGCAAAACCGTAGATACAGTTCAGTATCGCAATTATCAGCACGACGGAAATCAAATAGAAATGCAGTTTGAACGCGGGATTATAATCGCCCATAAGGATCTCAACTGCGGTTTTTGTTTTGTATTCCGTCACGTATTCCGTTACCGTCGTCGTACTTTGCGGCGGTATGTAACACATATACATTTGCCAGTCTTCGAGTTTTACGACAGTTTGGACCGTTTCGACCGTTTCTGAAGCCATGACCACAACTTTATTTTCGAGCAGCATTTCAAAACCGAAGAAAGCCCCTATCGACAAGGTCCCTCCCGCGACGAGCGCATACCGTTTGAACGCTTTTATAAAGAGCGGCATCAGCAGCACGCCGAGTATTAGCGCGACCGCTATCGGCGTGTAGGGGATGATGTATTTGGGGTAGTTTTCCTTCATTACCGTCCCGTCGGCGATCATATCGCAGACGACTCTCACGCCCATATAAAGCGGGTAGAAAGACGCCGCCAAAACCGCCGCGACTGAGATGAGCCAATAATTTCTGTACTTTTTGTTTTCCACAATTTCCTCCTCAATACCCGTCAGTCGAAAAGCATTTTACAAATATTATCAACGTACGCGCGCTTCTTCGCTTCCATATCCTCGCCGCCCATATCGATATAGCATTCGGGAAGGTAACTCGACAAAGGATTCTGCCACACGACGACAGTCACGTCGTCTTCGCTGACGGAATAATTTGCAAGTATTTGTTTCATCCGTTCGGCGTTCACGCCTATAAGGTTCCGAAGTTCGGGGTCCAGCTGTCCGCGCGGAGTTTCGGAATGTTCCATCAAGCCGAATGAGTAACTCCCCGCCGACATCTGCCATACTATTACGTCAAGTCCGTTTTCCGCGTTCAGTTCCGAATAATCCGGACCGCGCCTGCCGGGGTCGATACTGAACGCGACCAGATCGCCCGCGATCTCAGAACCCGCCCTGCGCCTGAACGCTACTTTAAAATCGTCTCCGTTTTTAAGTTTCCACACCATTATCCAGCCTCCCGAGCCCTCGTCGCGCAGCGGCCTGCCTATCAGTTCGACTACCCTTTCAAAAGACATTCCAACGCCGATCTTTACGGCGTCTTCCGGCGAAACGTCGTTTTTTACGTCGGGGGCGCACCACGTTTCGGGGTCGTTCAGGTCAAAGTCTTGCCCGGATTTCACCTTTATCGCAACAAATATCCCGGCGGCTATAAGTACCGCGGCGGAAACTGCTATGATCACCGTTTTTTTCATACTGTCCTCCTCAATGATTCAATATGCGTTCGTCAAAAGAAAATAGGCGATCGCGGCGATAAGAACTGCGGATAAAACCGCCGACGCGGCTGTCATTTTCTTAAACGAAAGTATCCGTTCGATACGGGTGCGGACCCTTGCGCCGCCGAAAGCCGAAACGAACAGCGTTTTGTGTTCGGCGCACGAAACGAGCGCCAGGGCGTACTTTTTCTTTTCGTCATCATTGCACTTTTGCAGCACCGATTCGTCACAGGCGACCTCGAGATCGGAAAGAAAGCATTTAAGGAATATCCAGACAAAAGGATTGGCGCAGTGGAGCGCGGCTGTCGCAAAAGCCAGCACGCGCCACAGATTGTCGAGTCTGCGGATATGCTGTTTTTCATGCAGAAGGATATAGCGCAGGTCGCCGCTTTCCGTAATATCCGGCGGTATTACTATTCTCGGACGGAAAACGCCGTAGACAGAAGGCGAAGTGACTTTATCGGAAACATAAACGTTTTCATACAAAAGCGACGAACTTTTTATCTCGCGCAAGGTCGAAAAATACACTATGGCAAACGTTAGGAAAACGGCGAATGCGGCGACCGCCCAGATTACAGAAGATACGTGAAATACCTTGCCTACGATATCGACTTTGTATGTGATGGGAAAATACGAATCAGCCGCCATGATCGAGTTCGTCAAAGTAAAATCACGAAGCAATACGCTTTCATAGACCGTTATCGTCTTGGTGGTGAATCTGGAAATGACAGCCATAAGACCGTATTTCCCGCCGATCCCTATCGGGATCCACATGCGTATGAAAGGGATCGCCCAGAGCATGGCGATCACGCGCCGCGGAATACGTTTTATAAGCCGCAAAAGCATAACGACCGCCCCGGTCAGGGTTGCGACTATGCTCATATTGAAAAGCCAGTAAAACAACTCTGAAAGCATCGGAGTTACCTCTTCTCTATAAGTCTCCGCATTTCCGCAATCTCGTCGGGAGTGAGCTCCTCATCCTCGATCAAAGCGGAAAACAACGCTTTTCTTGACCCGCCGAACAGCCGGTCGATAAGACTTTTCGTTTCGCTTTTGCTCACTTCTTCGCGCGTGATAAGCGAGGTGCAGATAAAATCGGGATCTTCGCGTTTTACGTACCCTTTTTCTATCGCTTTTTTTATAACGGTATAGGTCGTGTTTTTGTTCCAGCCTATCTCGTTGTGAGCGATAACGCTCAGCTCTTTTGCGCTGACCGGTTCGTTTTGCCAGATCAGGTCCATTATTTTCATTTCGCTTTCGTACAGTTTCATATCGCACCTCCGGACTATTGCCATAGTCTATACTATCACAATAGTCTGCGCTTGTCAAGAGTATTTTTGATATTTTGCAAAAAAGTTTTGGAAAAACAAAGAAGCACGCCATAGCCGACCGTTCCAAAGGACAGTCGGCAGCGATATTTGCCCTTCGGGCAAGCGATAT
The DNA here is from genome assembly GCA_002310055.1 of Clostridiales bacterium UBA1206. Lineage (GTDB taxonomy): Bacteria > Bacillota > Clostridia > Oscillospirales > CAG-382 > UBA1206. Next base: position 137,969 of record DBXS01000026.1, read on the forward strand.
ACACCTTCGGTGCGCGATATGTTACTGCGTAACGCGATATGTTCGCTTTCGCGAACGAGGGCAAATATCATATCGCATCGAGCGAAGCGTGATATATCGCAACAGCAAAAGCCGTTGTATCGCGTTTTGCGTTTAATCAAAACATATCGCCTCTTTGGAATTTGCTGTACAAATTCCCTGCTTGCTCAGATATACGACAAAAAACCGGCTGAAATAAGGATCATTTTCCTTACTTCCGCCGGTTTTCGTTTGCTTTCCTTAAGAGCACCTTTATTCTCGTTTTGGCACAGCGCGGGATATTCTGAGCGTTTTCGGTCAAGCTCAGGCGGATTGCGGAACGCATATTTTTTTGAGTCTATTTTTTATTAAGAAAGCGGTTGAAAACGAACGTCACCATGCCGCCGAGGAAGCGGCAGCCGACGTTGAACATGAGCCAGCGTACGCATGGTAAGTAGAACGTCTTCATAAGCAAACGCATAAAGAAGAACTTCAATTTGAGTTTGCGAGCGTAACGTTTGATTATTCGGGTATCTGACCTTGCAATTGAAAGCGCGGCTTTTTCGCCGCTTATAAGCGCGTTCCTCACGCCCGAAAGAGTAAAAGGATCGCACGCGCCCATGGCGTCGCCGGCAAAGTACATATTGCTTCCGATAACTGGTTTACGCACTCCGATCGGCGTGAAAGCGGAATAGAGCGAAGACGTATTTTGAGAAATGCCGAGATCGCTGATAAAGCTTTTGAACTGCTTTTTATAATCCTTTGATCCGCGGTATTCGTCGGTCATGCCAACGTTGGTGACGCCGTTTTGTGAGCTTACCCAGCAGTAGCCGCGCTTTGTCACGCCGAAATGGATATCGATACCGTCGCGAATGTCGCTTTTGAAAACGAGCTGCATCGCAAGATTGCGGCGTTTGGTCTTCTGATACGCGCTGCCGAACCCAAAAGTGCCGTCCGCGAAAACTATATTATCGTATTCCACGCTTACGTTCCTGCCGAGTATAACGGTGTTCTTTTCGGGGAAATGTCCCGTTACGGGCATGTTTTCTTCGATCTGAACGCCGTTATCTACGGCAAGCCTGAAAAACGCGTAGTCGAGCGACACGCGGTTTATTTCCCTGCTGGTGAGCAGGAACCTGTTTTTTATACGCTGCCTGAGTTTATGCTTGAAAAACAGTTTGAAGTCTTCAAAATAACTGTAGCCGCACTCTTCGGTATCAAGGCCGAAACGGGCGTATTCCTTGACCGTTTTTTGTGTGATATATCCGGCGCAGCATTTGTTGCGCGGGAACTTGTACTTTTCGGCGACGAGCACGTCGCGCACGCCGTTCTGCATCAATGTGATCGCACACGCGAGCCCTGCCGGCCCGGCGCCGATTATTACTGTGTTATAATGCTTTTTTATCATATGAAACGCTCCGGTATCAGAGTATGCCGAGTGAAGCAACGTATGTAAAAGAAAAACGCCAAACGGCGTTTTTGCTTTTTGGTGGAGACGAGGGGGCTCGAACCCATGACCTCACGGATGTGAACCGTGCGCTCTGACCAACTGAGCTACGCCTCCGATTGCTTTGGTATTATACAACATCCAAAGCGAAAAATCAACCCCATTTTTCACTTTATAAAAAATTATTTTGCGTACCGCATAACGGGCGTGGAAACGCGCGCTCAGGTTTCAGCAATAATTATCGTTGGGTTTGGGGTACAGTTCTTCCAGATACACTCTTCTTCCCTCGCGGGCGGAACGGTAGATCGCAAGTATCACGTCCACGGCTTTTCTGCCTTCCGCAAGGTCGACGAACGGGCTGCGTTTTTCGCGCACGGCGTCGATGAAATCGGATATCTGCAGCGTGTGGTAATCGCCCGAAAAGTTCATCGCCGAAGAAGCGCTGCTGTAGACCGGCTTGCGGAACGTCAGGTCTTCGGTGACGCTGCCGTCGATATCCATTTTCGTTATAGCAGTCTCTTCTATAGTAATGCTGCCGCTCGAGCCGTTAAGCTCTATCCTGCGCGGATACCCCGGGAAAACCGAAGTCGTCGCCTGTATCACGCCGAGCGCGCCCGATTCGAATTCGACCGCCGCGCACAGCGTGTCTTCCACTTCTATTTTACGCGCGAGCGTGGAGGCGAATGCGTAGACCGACTTGACTGCGCCCGCGAGATATATTAGCAGGTCGACTCCGTGGATGCCCTGGTTCATAAGCGCACCGCCGCCGTCTATCTTTTTAGTGCCGCGCCACGCGCCGGAATCGTAATACTCCTGCGAACGGAAATACTTCATATACATATCGGCGCAGCAGAGCGTGCCGAGCTCGCCGTTTTCGAGCATAAGTTTGGCTTTGCGGATATCCTTGGCGAACCTCAGCTGTGAGATCACCGCGAGCGTCGTCCTGTTGCGGCGGCACGCCTCTTCTATGGCGTCGAGCTGTTCTTTTGTGATGGCGAGCGGCTTTTCCACCACGACGTTTTTACCGGCGTTCGCCGCTTTTATCACCGCGTCCGCGTGATATCCGCTGGGCGTGCAGACGCACACCGAATTGATCTCCTTGCATTCGAGCATCTCGTCGAGCGTATCGAATATGCGCAATCCGCCGTGCGACGCCGAAACGCGTTCCGCCGAATCGCGGTTGACGTCGGTGACGCCTGTTATCTTTGCTTTATCGGCGAGCGACGAAAGCGCGTTGATATGGAATTCCGATATCATACCGCATCCGACTATGCCGAAACCGAGCCTTTTTTGAGCCATTTTCGTATTATCTCCGTTTTTCGTTCTTGGTATATTTTACAACCAAACATTCAAAAAGTCAATAAAAATTCGTGTATCCTTACAAATATTAGCCGAAAATGGAATTTTATCAAACTAAAATTTCAAAACCTATTGACTAAAAGAGCGTTTTGTAGTAATATGAATAAAATGTTACAGAAAGAGGTTTTAGCTATGCGCATTTATAATTTTTCCGCAGGTCCTTCAATGCTTCCGCTGCCTGTGCTCGAACAGGCGGCACGCGAAATGACGGATTACAACGGTTCCGGTATGTCCGTTATGGAAATGAGCCACCGTTCTCCCGTTTACGAAGCAATCATCAATCAGACCGAATCGGATTTCCGCACGCTGCTCGGCGTACCCGAGAATTATAAAGTCCTGTTCCTTCAGGGCGGCGCTACCACCCAGTTTTCCGCCGTTCCGCTCAACCTTATGAAGACCGGCAAAGCCGATTACATAGTGAGCGGTTCGTTTTCCGGCAAAGCCGCAAAGGAAGCCGAAAAATACGGTCAGGTAACTGTGCTCGCCTCTTCCAAAGCCGATAATTTCACCTACGTTCCTTACGTTGACAAATTCTCGCCCGACGCCGATTACGTACATATCTGCTACAACAACACCATTTACGGCACCACGTTCCACTACGTCCCCAAGACCGGCGACATCCCTCTCGTCGCCGATATGTCTTCCTATATAATGTCGCAGCCCGTCAACGTCAATGATTTCGGCGTCATCTACGCCGGCGCGCAGAAGAACATGGCTCCCGCCGGACTCACCGTCGTCATCGTGCGCGAAGATCTGCTCGGCTTCGCCCGTCCCGAAACGCCCGTGATGCTCGACTGGAAGATCCAGGCTGACAACGGTTCTATGTACAACACTCCGCCCGCTTACACGATCTACGTCGCAGGGCTGGTCTACAAGTGGCTGCTCGGTCTCGGCGGCCTTGAGGAAATGAAGAAGATCAACGAGCGCAAAGCCAAAGTGCTTTACGATTATCTCGATCAGTCCAAACTCTTCAAGCCCACGGCAAAAAAAGAAAACCGTTCGCTCATGAACGTATGCTTCGTCACCGGCGACCCGGATCTCGACAAGAAATTCTGCTCCGAAGCCGCGGCAAACGGTTTCGTCAACATCAAAGGCCACCGTTCCGTGGGCGGCATGCGCGCTTCCATTTACAACGCAATGCCCGAAGAAGGCGTCAAAGCTCTCGTTGAGTTTATGGATAAATTCGAAAGGAACAACAAACAATGACAAAGATAAAGCTTTACAATAAGATCGACAAAGCCGGGATAAACCGTTTCGATACCGAAAAATACGAACTCGGCGAAGATCTTGCGGAATACGAAGGCATAATGGTCCGTTCCGCCGCGCTCCACGACGTGGAATTTCCTTCCTCGCTGCGCGCCATCGCACGCGCCGGCGCCGGCGTCAACAATATCCCCATAGATAAATGCGCCGACGAAGGCATAGTCGTGTTCAACACCCCGGGCGCCAACGCCAACGGCGTAAAAGAGCTTTCCGTCGCCGCGCTGCTCCTCGCTTCGCGCGATATCGCCGGCGGTATAGAATGGTGCAAATCGCTTATCGGCACGCCGGATATCGCAAAGCAGGTCGAAAAAGGCAAATCCGCGTTCGCAGGTCCCGAACTTTTGGGCAAGACGCTTGGCGTCATAGGTCTGGGCGCCATAGGCGGCATGGTCGCCAACACCGCGACCTCGCTCGGTATGACCGTTATCGGCTGCGACCCGTATATCACCGTCAACGCCGCGTGGAGCATTTCGAGAGCCGTCATCAAAGCCAACGCTTACGACGAAGTGTACGCCGCTTCCGATTATATCACGATCCACGTCCCGTCCAACGATTCCACCCGCGGGATGATCAACGCCGACGCTATCGCCAAAATGAAAGACGGCGTGCGCATCATCAACCTCGCGCGCGGAGACCTCGTCAACGCCGCCGACCTCAAAGCCGCGCTCGATTCCGGCAAAGTCGCAAGCTACGTCACCGATTTTCCCGACGAAAACATACTCGGCTGCAAGAACACCGTGTGCATCCCGCATCTCGGCGCTTCCACCCCCGAATCCGAAGAAAACTGCGCTCGCATGGCGGCCGACGAACTTATCGATTTCTTCGAAAACGGCAATATCCGCAACAGCGTGAACTACCCCGCCATATCCCAGCCGCGCAGCACCGCGCACCGGATCATCGTTCTTCACAAGAACATCCCTTCGATGGTCGCGAGCGTTTCCGCCGTGCTCGGCGCCGACAAAGTGAACATCGACTCTATGTCCAACCGCTCCAAAGGCAACTACGCCGTCACCATCATAGACCCCGATTCCGAGGTGACTCCCGAGGTTGCGAAAGATATTTCCGATATAAACGGCGTTATAAGAGTCAATATTATCGCTTAATATAATAAAATTAACAAAGTTTTGTTGACTTTTTTCACATTTTGTTCTATAATTTATGAGCATACGTCTGTATGCTCATAATTTTTGCCGCGCGCGAAGTAGGTGAACGTAATGGCGGGCAGCGTTTTCGAACGCGTTGAAAAGAAATATATAATCAGCAGCTCGCAGTACGATTCGCTTATGCAGACTATCCCCGAGCTTTGCGTGCCCGACATATACCCCGAATCGGATATATGCAGCGTCTATTACGACACGCCCGACCACCTGCTCATCCGGCGTTCGCTCGACAAGCCCGTTTACAAGGAAAAACTGCGCATAAGGTCGTACGACGTCCCTACCGGCGACAGCCCCGTGTTCGTGGAGCTAAAAAAGAAACTGCTCGGCACCGTTTACAAACGCCGCATAAGCTTAAAGTATTCCGACGCAATGGAGTTTTTGAACAGCGGCGGCAAATGTAAGAAAGATCTTTCGCAAATAGAAAAAGAGATCGCCTACTGTTTCGACCTCTACCGTTCGCTTCAGCCCGCGATGTTCATTTCATACCACCGGAAATCATTTGTAGGCATCAACGATTACGGGCTCAGGATCACGTTTGACAACGACGTGCTTTCGCGCACGACTGATTTGGAACTTGCAAAAGGCATATGGGGCGACGAAGTGCTCGACGAAGGCCATTACATAATGGAGATAAAAACGCTCAACTCTATGCCGCTTCGCCTTGCCGAAGCGCTCGACAAAAACAGGATCTTCCCCGGTTCGTTTTCAAAATACGGCACCGCCTACAGGCGCCTCACAGAACATACAGCAATTAACAAAGGAGTAAAGCACAATGTTTGATAAACTCTTCGAATCCATAATTACCAAAGAATCCTCGCCTTCTTCGTATTTCTTTATCTGCCTGGGCGTGGCGCTGGTACTCGGTATCGCCGTCAGCCTGGCGTTTATGTACAAGAACCGTCACACCAAGTCGTTCGTCATCACACTCGCGGTCATCCCCGCGATAGTCGAACTGCTTATAATGATGGTCAACGGCAACATCGGCACCGGCATCGCGGTAGCGGGCGCGTTTTCGCTCGTTAGGTTCCGTTCGGCGCAGGGCTCCGCGCGTGAGATCGTTTTCGTCTTCCTCGACACTTCGTTGGGTATTGCGATCGGCACCGGGTACATATGGGTCGCCGTCATATTCTGCATTGTGATACTCGCTTTCACGCTGCTCCTCACCACGCTCGGCTACGGCGAAGCGAAAACGTGCGAGCGCGAGCTCCGCATCACGATCCCCGAATCGCTCGATTACACCTCCGTGTTCGACAAAGTGTTTGAAAAATACACTTCCAAAAACGAACTCTGGAAAGTCCGCACGACCAATATGGGTTCGCTCTACAAGCTTTCCTACCGCATTTCCCTCAAAGACGCCTCACAGGAAAAAGCGTTTATCGACGATCTGCGCGTGCTCAACGGCAACCTCGATATACTCTGCAGCAGAGACATTTCCGATTCCGAAGACAATCTCTGATCAAACAAATAATCAAACCGCCCGAAGCGTGGCTTCGGGCGGTTTTCGTTGTGTTTTGCTTGTTATCAGTTGCTTTCGTATCTTTCGATTATCTCTTCGATCTTACTTTCCGCTGCGGGAAGGATCGACTGGAGGTTGGAAACGAACTGATCAGGCGACGAGACGCTGAACACGCCGTCGAGTATATTGTAAACGTGCGCCAGATCGTAATGGATACCGCTGAATATGATATCGAGCATCCTTTCGTCGTCGAGCGTGTTCATATCCTTACCTTTGAGAGTCGCGTCGTAGTAGGCTTTGGTAAGATAATTTTTGCCGCCCGCCGCCATGAGGTCGAGCATATACGCCGAAAATTGCGCGTCTTCGACATTTTCCGGGATGCACACGCCGTAAGCCAAGTTACTGCATCTGCAGTAATAGCCTTCCTGTTCCGTTTCGTATTTGGGAATGGGAACTATACCGTAAGTGACGTCGTAAGGTCTGAATTTTTTGAGCGCGGAAAACGCGAAGCAGTAGAACAGCACCTGATCTTCGCCGAACATCTGCACGGTCTTGTTCCATTTGTCGGTCTGATCGGAAAAATCGCTTACGTTGACGGTCCAGGTGCCTTTTTCGTTGGCGTAGGTCAGCGCTTTCTGAGCCACGTTGACAGTGCGTTCGCTTTTGCCTATAGTTACGATGGGATAATCGTTGGCGTCTTTACCCATTACCATTTCGCCGCTGCCGAAATAGAGCGCAGCGCCGCCGCCGAGGCAGCCCCAGAAATCGTGTTCGTCCATCACGCCGTCGTCTTCGACCTGGTGTGTGACTGCCTTAGACATCTCGTACAGTTTGTCTATGGTCCATTCGCCGCTGTCGACGAGATCGTACATGTTGACGTCGGGATAATAGTTTGCCATAAGCTTTTTGTTGAAAGCTATGCCGTTGGAAACGATCCTCTGCATAATGGAAATATCGCCGGTGGAAAAGTAGATCTTGTGTGCGATGGAAAGGCTTTCGTTGGCGTTCTGATCCCACCACGGAGCGTAGATATCGAGATATCCTTCAAATTCGCACAGGTCGTAAAGGTTGCCGTCTTCCGCAAACGCAACAACGCCGGACATAAACGGCATCGCGGCGTCACATATGGGATCGGCTGCGAGCGAAGTGCGCAGGCTGGTCACCACATTGTCGACCGCGACCGCTTTTACGGTGATGCCGTATTTGTCTTCGATCTCGCGGTTGCGCATATCGACCGCTTCGCGGATCTTATCGTCTGTGGTCTCATAGAGCGATTCGATCTCTTCGCTGAAATAGGTCGTTTGTACGTTATTGTTGTAAACGAGTACGCGGAACTCTTTTCTGTCTTTCCATTCTTCTTTGAACGGAAGCTGGTTTTTGTTTACGTAGACGCCGTTTTCATCGCGGTACGGATCATCGGTTGTTTCCGAAACAGGTTCGGTCTTGGATTCATCCGCCGCCGAAGAGTCGTCAGCCGGAACGGAACTTTCTTCTTTGGAATCTTCGGCAGGTTTGTCGCTTCCGCAAGAAGCCAGAAGCAGTGAAAACAGCATAGCGAATACGCAGAGTATTGCGATAAGTTTTCTCATAATGAATTCCTTTCTGTTTTTATTGCATTTATGATTTTACCATATTTGCGCCGATATGTCAATCCAAAAAAAGCATATTTTGTATTGACATAGTCAAAATAAAAACTATAATTATAGAAAAGAGGTGTATAAATATGATAAACGAAAAAGCGTACGGTCTCGGCAGCAAAAGATCGGCGATACGCGAGCTGTTCGAATACGGCAGAAAGCGCGTTTCTGTCGTGGGCAAAGAAAACGTCTGCGATTTTTCGCTCGGCAACCCCAGCGTTCCCTCGCCGCAGGCGCTTAAAGAAGCGTATATAAGGCTTTTGGAACTTCCCCCGCTCGAAACTCACGGCTACACTTCCGCCGCCGGCTGCGACGAGCTCAGGGCCGCGCTCGCGCGCAACGTCGCTGATACGTTCGATACCGAAGCATACCCGCAGGATTTCTACGTGACATGCGGAGCCGCCGCCGCGCTGACTTCCGTCATGGGCGCGCTGACGATCGACGATAACACGGAATTCATAGCGCTGGCGCCGTTTTTCCCCGAATACAGGTGCTTCGCCGAAACGAGCGGTGCGAAGCTGCGCGTCGTCGATGCAGACGAAAAAGAGTTCCAGATAGATTTTGAAAAGCTCGAAAAAGCCATAAATGTAAACACCCAGGCGGTCATTGTGAATTCGCCCAACAACCCTTCCGGCGTCGTTTATACCGAATTCACCGTAAAACGCCTCGCCAAACTGCTGTCGCACCGCAGCGAAGAATACGGCAAACCCATCTATATCATATCCGACGAACCATACAGAGAGCTCGTGTACGGCGGCGTGAAGGTCCCGTTCATACCGAAATACTACCCGAACACGGTCGTGTGCTATTCGTACAGTAAAAAGCTTTCGATCCCGGGCGAACGTATCGGTTACGTTTACGTCCCGCAAAACGCCGCGGATAACCGCAGACTTTTCGACGCCGTGGCGGGAGCCGCGCGCGCCTACGGTTACGTCTGCGCGCCGTCGCTCGTCCAGCGCGTCATCGCCGCTTGCGTCGACGTGCCGCCCGATCTGACGGTATACGAGACCAACCGCGATATCCTTTACAACGGGCTGACCGAAATGGGATATTTCTGTGCCAAGCCCGACGGAGCGTTCTATCTGTTCGTCAAGACCCCCGAAAACGACGGCGACGCTTTCTGCGAGCGCGCCAAGCAAAAGGATCTGCTCGTGGTGCCCGGCGCCGGATTCGGCTGCCCCGGTTTCGTGAGGATATCGTATTGCGTGGATACCGAAGTTTGCTTACGCTCGCTGCCCATTTTCAAAGAACTCATGGAAAATAGCGGCAAATAAACCGGTACGATCAAAAAAAGATCCCGGCGCCTGAACAGGCGCCGGGATTCGCTTGTCTATTTGGCTTTTTGCTTTTTCTTTTTCGCAATAAGCACGGCGGCGATCATACACACGGCGAGCGCGGCGGCAGCGATTAACGCGACCGTTACGGCGCTCATACCGCCCGAACCGCTTTCGCCCGCGGAACTTTCTTCAGCTTCTCCGGAAGGGATAACTTCCGCCATCGGAAGTTCTTCGGTGTAATACCTGCATTCGGGGACGTATTCGGGGACGTCTTCGTACACGGCGGTGAAAGTCCGGTCCTTAGAAGGCTTTATGGGGAAACTCACTTCTTTTCCGTCTTCGTCTTCCCAGCATACGAAGCGTTTGCCTGCGATATACGGTTCGCCGGGCGATTCGAAATCGGCTCCCTGAGCGGCGTCGTATCTGCGCACCGCGTCGCCGGAAACGAACGTGAGCGCACACCCCTTGGGCTTGCCCAGGAAGGCGTAATTGAACGTCACTTCCTCGAACTGCACGGCAGCGGTGAAATTGACCTGGCGTAAAGTGTCGCCGGCGGGGATGAGCTTTGAAAGATCGAGATATCCGTACATACTTCCGTACAGATCCGAAGGCATCGAATAGTCCTTGTAACCGAACTTTTCGTAAAGATCGAGCGCGAAATGCAGCCGCTTGCCGGAAGAAGTGTTTAAGCACATCCCCCATTTGACGGCGTACGGAACGCTAACCGAAAAATACAGATACGGGTATTCGCTGATATTCGCGTTTTCGGGTTTCCACACTACGGTCACCCAGTTGCACTCGTTCGTGGTGGGCATAAGATGCAGCGCGCGGTTTTCATCGATCGACGCAGCAAAAGTGCTCGTTCCGCTTGTGCGCGTAAGAGCCGAAGCGCTCGGCGGGATAAGGTCTACCGCCATTTCGACCACGTTTGCCGAAGGCGCGCCGGGGCAATTCCCTATGAACAGAGTGGGCTCAATGCCGGCGCACCAGATCTCGCCGCAGGTGTTATCGTAAAGGGTCGAAACGGTGAGTTCGGGGTTGGACACGACGTAAACGTCGTTTGCAAATGCGCCGTTCAGAAGAGTGAGATCCGAGCAGACGCCGTCGGGCGTTACCGCAAAACAAACGTCGTATCCTTCGGCGATTTGGGTCTTTTCGGCGCCGTACGCAACGCGGAACGCGCTCGTTTTTACCGTCTGCGTGTTCGATATGAGATCGAGCTGATAGACGTTGTTGTCTATATACTGCGCGTAATAGTTTTCTATATCGTAATAAGGCGAATACGTCCTGAAAACGAGCTGGCCGGAGGTGGTCACGGTGAGCAGACGGACGAATCCTTCGCCGTCGCAAGTGCAGTTGTTTATTATGTGCTGCGGCCCGCGATTCAGCTCCGCGAACTGGTAATCGTGCAGTATTTCAAGTATCTTTCGGTCGGAGCCGGGGACTTCCCGCCATTGACTGCAGGCGCCTTCGGAATGTCCGCAGAGTATCATTTTTACGTTTTCGTTGGCGAAGGCGATCTCGTTGAGCATAGTCCTCGCCTTATCGCTGAGCAGCATTCCCTGCGCGTTTATATACTCGTGCGTGGCAAGTATGGCGTTGCGGTTCGGGTAGGCTTTGAGCACGGCGTTCGCCCAGGCGACAGTGTCGGGGTCGGCGTTTTTGCCGTAACCGAAACAAAGGATGACGAAATCGTAACCGCCGAGCGAAATGAGGTCGTAGTGGCATTCGTTCTGATTTATCGCGCCGCCGAAGCATTCCTGCGAACTGTAGCGCGACGCCGGGAAATACTTGTGGTAATACTCGTAATTCAGTTTGTCGTGCTCGACGTCGTGGTTCCCCGCCAGCACCCCGTTGGGGACTCCGGCGTCGTCGATTATCTTCTGCATCTTATCGGCGACGGCGTATTCTTTTTCGGCCTCTTCCCTGGTGTGCGCGTCGTCGACGAAGTCGCCGGTGTAAAGCGCGTACGCAATATTGCCGACTTTGTACTGTTCGACCGTATATTCGGAAATGCTTTGGTAAAGGAAATTGAGGTCGTCGAAAGTCGAATAATACTGCGTATCGGTATGCCAGAGTATGGTGTCGCTCCCGTTGCCTATCAGTTCGGGCGCTATGCGGACGCGCGCCTTATCCCCGCTCGCGTATCCGCTTTCTTTGATCACGAGAGGAACCGTCACGGCGGTACCGCTTGCAGCTACCGCGAGCTTTTCCCATTCGTTCTCCGCGTAATTCCACGCGAGTACCGCGTATTTGCCGCCGTTGCCCGTCTGCGACGTGCAGTTGATGTAGACGGTATCCGAATCGACGCCTTCGAGATCTATAAGGAACGACTGATACGGCGAAAAACCGTCGTCCATTTCGTCGAATGCGGCAAGCCTTTCGTCCGTGCAGCCGAGCGCGTCGCCGCAGGCCGCGTTGCCGCCAAGGAACAGATTTATGTTCTTTATAAGTTTGGCGCCGTAAATATCGCCGTCGCCGCTTATAGCGCCGTTTTCATATACCGGCGAAACGGGCGCGTTCGACGCGTATTCAAAGAACGCATAAGCGTAGCCTTCGTTGCCGAGCTTGTCTTTGGTATAAACGCACAGCGTGTGCCTGCCGTCGCTTATCTTGGCGGAAGAAAGATCGTATTCGCCCGCCTTGTATGCGGTGTAGACCTTTCTGTCGTCGAGCGTGACGTACGCCTTTGAAAAGCCCGAAACGCTGTCGGAAAACGTGATCGTGAGATCGTCGTTCGGAGTAAGGTACTCCCTTCCCGCAAACGCTATTTCGGCGCGCGGCGCCTGATTGTTTACGATTATCGTATCGGTCTCGTCAAGATATTTGCCGGTTTCGGGGACGTAGAACTTTATGACGTTTTCCCCTTCGGGAAGTTCCGTCGTATCTATTTCGTAAATGATCTTCCCGCTGTTGAAACCGCTTTCAAAGCGCATACCGACCATAACGGGAACGTCGGGCGTGTTGCCGCCCATATACGTTTCCTGTATCCAGCCGTCGCCGACTTTTACGGACTTTCCGTTGTATTCCGCACGGACAGGCGTCACGCCGGCGCTGTTGGCTATAGGCATATATTTGTAAAAATCGAATGCGATCTTTTCGCCGTCGGCGGCGAGGAGCTCAAAGCTTAAAAGCTCAAAGTCGTCCTCGTTGAATTTTCCGTATACCAAATCGGTATTGTAATAGCCGCTGCCGGTCTCGGGCCTCAGCGTGATCTCGTTGGCACCTTCCGAAATGAGAGTGCCCGGAACGGCGAGATCGCCGCCCGATACGAAAGTACCTATCATAGTTCCGTTCACGAAAACGCCGCAGGTGTAATCCACGCCCGAAGCAGTCACGCGGACCGTGGCGCAGTTTTCCGAAACGTCTGCCTGCGCGTAGCGTTTTCCGTTTATTTCAAGTTCTGTCTCGCGTTCAAATTCGTAAGAAAGGCGCACCACGCCGCGGCACGGCTGCTTTTTGTCCTCTTCGCGCGCATAAACGCGAGGGACGCACAGCACGAGCATAATCAGCGCGGTAAGTAAAGCCAAAGTTCTTTTCATAAAAGCACCTCCGCTCAAACAGTATAAATCATTCGGCGCCGTTTGTCAATAATCAAGTCGGCGCGAACGAAAGTCGCAAACGGATTTTTCGTTATTACATCATTTGAACAATAAAAATAGCCCGCGCGGTATTATATTTTAATATTTAAATATTGATTTTTCATATATTAGATGCTATACTGTATTTTGAATAAACATAAAAAGGTGTGTTATCTTATGAAAGTATACATTATGCTCGCCGACGGGTTCGAAGAGACCGAAGCTCTCGTCCCCTGGGACGTGCTCAAACGCGCGGGAGCCGAAGTACAACTCGTTTCCGTAAGCGCATCCAAACGCGTGACCGGCGCCCACGGACTTGCAGTCGAAGCCGATTCCGTTATAGATGATATCGGTCCGTCGGTACCCGACTGTGTCGTACTGCCCGGAGGAATGCCGGGAACGCTGAACCTCAAAGCGTGCGCAAAACTTTCGGAAATGCTGCTTAAAGCCGACGCCGAAGGCAAAATCATCGCCGCGATCTGCGCCGCTCCCTCCGTGCTCGGCGGGCTCGGGCTTCTCAAAGGCAAAAAGGCAGTCTGCTTCCCCGGTTTTGAAAACGCGCTCGAGGGCGCAAAGGTCGTAAAAACTTCCGTATGCCGCGACGGCAGGATAATCACCGCCAAAGGCATGGGCGCGGCGTTTGAGTTCGCTTTTGCGCTTACCGAACTGCTATTCGGACCCGATTCCGCCACCGAACTCAAAAAAGGGGTACAGTATAACTAAAACGAAGGAGAAAAAGAATTGAACAAAAAAGGCAAAGTTTTTACGCTAACACCTATATTTGTTCCGTTCCTTGCGGCGGTCTTGCTGCTATTGCTCACGGTGAGCGGCAAGCTGCTCGTTTCGTCGGGCGACCCCGAGATCACGGTCACCGAAAAACTGCTGCGTTTTTCGGTTGTCCAGATAATAGTCTATATACTGCCCTGCATAGTTTATTATTTCTTCAAAGGCAGAAAACTCAACACCCCGTTTATGATATCCCCGGTAGGCCGCGGCAACATACTGTTCGTTTTCGTGTCGGCGTTTATGCTGCTCGCCGGCAACCTGCTCATCAAATACATATACTACATATCCTCTTCGTTCCAGCCTACGGGCGTGGACCACATAGTTTCGGATCTCACTTCCATAAGCGGAGTGTCGCCCGCGCTCATAATAATCGCCGTCGCGCTGGTCCCGGCGGTGTGCGAGGAGATATTCTTCCGCGGGCTGGTGCTTGCGGAATACAAGATATACGGAACGTTCAACGCCGTCGTGTTTTCGGCGATCTGCTTTGCGATGATACATTTTTCCGTCGAAGCGTTCCCGCTGTATTTCTTTTCGGGCCTTGTGCTCGGGATGACAGTCGCGGTCACGAAATCGGTGTTCGTTTCCATAGCGATCCATTTTATAAGCAACGTGCTGAGCATTTACTTAAGCGATTCATTTATGCGCGTCAGCGTACAGAAGAGCGGCAAGTTCTTTATGCTGTTCATAATCGCCACCCTGTTCATCGTTTCCACGGTGTTCGTCGTGGCTATAGCCGAACGCATTTTCTACCGCCGCGCCGATAAAAACGAAGAACGTCCAAAAGAAAGAAGCATCGACAATATCGCGCCCGTTTACCTTTCGCCCGGTTTTTTCGGGCTGGTGCTTGTGTTCGTGCTTATCATAATTCTTTTTTAAGGAGCCGTAATGAGCGAAAACGATAAGAACAAGGAACTTTCGTCAGAAGAACTTAATAATCTGCTTGACGACTATATAGCGTCGATAGAAAGCAGGGCTGGTGCCGACAAGAGACCCGCGCCATTGGAACCCGAACTTCCCGAGTCCCCTGCCCTTCCCGACGATCTGCTGCTTCCGGAAGTCACCGGCGAAAAGCCGGCGCGTCCCGAAACGGACGAGCCGGAAGCGCCGCTCACTTTGCATTTCACCAATGTGAGCGCGCTCGACAGCATAGGCAGAACGCAGGAACTGAATATCGACAACCATCTTTCCGACGAGGCGCCCTCCGAGCTCGCCGAATTCAACCGCGAAGGCGCGGAAGCGCCGGCGGTCGAAGGAGACGCGGCGGAACAGCCCGCGCAGAAAAACGAAGACGAGCCCGAGGCGCCGTGGTATAAGCGCGCCGTCAAAAAGGTGGGGTCGTTTATCTGGAACAGCGGCTTTCTGCTCAAAGCGGGCGTATATATTCTCATAGTGCTCGCTATCTCGGCGTTCCTTTCGTACTATATAATCGCCGTGGGCAACGACGTTATGGCGTTCGTCAAATCCGACCGCGAAGTGACCGTGACCATCCCCGAAAACATCACGCGCAAAGAGCTGAGCTTTCTGCTCGAAAAGAACGGCATAATCAGCTACGACTGGGCGTTCAATCTGTTCCTCATATACAAGGGGTGCGACGAAAGCTCGTTCCTCACGGGCGAGCACACTTTCAACGCCAAGATGAACTACAGCCAAATCATTTCGGAACTCACCGAAGTGAAGCGCAACCTCGAGGAGGTCTCGATCACAATCCCCGAAGGATACACCGTCGACCAGATAATCGATCTGCTTACTTCTCAGGGCATAGGCACGCGCGAAAAGTATATAGAAGCCATCAACGAATACCCTTACCAGCACGAATTCGTAAAAGAGCTCGAAAAGCTCGGCTATTCGTCTGACCGCGTCTACCGGCTCGAAGGATATCTCTACCCGGACACGTACTATTTTTACAAAGATTCGGCGGAGTATCTCGTCATCAACAAGATGCTCAACAACTTCAACAACAAGTTCTGGATCTATTACGAATCCACTTTCAAGGAAGAGATCGAAAAGACCGGGCTGACGTTCGACGAGATCATCACGCTGGCTTCGATGATACAGAGCGAAGCCAAGCTCGAAATAGACTTTGAATATATTTCCTACGTTTTCCGCAACCGTTTAAGCCATCCGAGCACCTTCCCGCGGCTCGAATCCGACGCGACGGTCCAGTACGCGCTTATGCTCCACGGCGAAACGAGGAACGAAGACCTCACTTCGGAACAGCTGGCGATCGACGATCCGTACAATACCCGCCTGTACGAAGGGCTTCCTCCGGGAGCGATCTGCAATCCCGGCTTCGACGCGATCTCCGCGGCGATCTACCCGGATATGCCTATGCGCGACGACGACACCGCGATCAACGCTTACTTCTTCGTCTCCAACAAAGCCGGCAAGACCTATTATGCGGAAACGCTCAGCGAGCACAACGAAAACGTGAGACAGGTCAAGAAGGATAACGACGCCAATGAAAAAGAATGAGCCCGAGATCCTTTCCCCCGCCGGCAACCTTGAAAAACTGCGTTTCGCGGTCGATTACGGCGCCGACGCCGTATACTGCGCCCTGCGCGAATTCGGTATGCGCGCCGCTTCGGACAATTTCACTCCCGAAGAACTTGCGCAAGGCATAAGATACGCGCATTCACACGGAGCAAAAGTTTATCTCACGCTGAACACTATGCCGTCGGAACTCAAGATCGCGGAGCTTCCCGAAGTACTGGATGGCATTACTGGATCCGTTCCGGACGCGTTCATAATCAGCGACCCCGGCGTGATGCGGATCGTCAAAAAACGTTTTCCGGATACCGCGATACACCTTTCGACGCAGGCTTCCACGGTAAACGCCGAAGGGTGCAGGTTCTGGTACGAAAACGGCGTAAAGCGCATAGTGCTCGCCCGCGAGCTGACGATAGACGCCATAAGGGCGATACGCGAAAACACGCCGCCGGAACTCGAGCTCGAAGCGTTCGTACACGGCGCGATGTGCATTTCGTATTCCGGCAGATGCCTGCTTTCGAACCACTTCACCGGCAGGAACGCCAACGAGGGCAGATGCGCTCAGCCCTGCAGATGGAAATATTATCTGCGCGAGGAAAAGCGCCCGGACGAGCTCATCACCGCCGAACAGTTTTCGGAAGGCACCTACGTTTTTTCGAGCAAAGACCTCTGTATGCTCGAGCATATGGACGACCTCTGCTCCTGCGGACTCGACAGCTTCAAGATAGAAGGCAGAATGAAATCAGCGTATTACGCCGCGTGCGTGACCAACGCGTATAAATGCGCGCTTAAAGACCATATCGCCGGCAAGCCGTTCGACAAGGCGCTGCTTGCCGAAGTCGAGGGCGTGAGCCACCGCGAATACCATACCGGGTTCTACTACGACGAGCCCGCCGAAAACGCGGTCGCCGTCACCGGCCCCGGGTATATCTGCCACAAGCCGTTCTACGGCTACGTGCTTTCGTACGACGAAACGACTTCGCTCGCAAGGTGTTTTCAAAAGAACAAGATGTTTGCGCACAGCAAAGCCGAACTGCTCACGCCGGGCGGCACCGGCAGAGTCATCGATATAGACGCTATCTACAACGAGGATATGGAGCCGATAGACTCCACTCCCCGTCCCAAACAGGAATTCTTTATAAAAATACCCGGCGCACGACCGGGCGACATTTTACGCGCATATGATAACTGAACTTTTCAAACACAAAGCGGTGATAATCTGCGGTCATTTCGGCACCGGCAAAACCAATATCGCGGTCAACCTGGCGCTTGCCGCCGCGGACAGATTCGCAAACGTCTGTATCGCCGACCTCGATACGGTCAACCCGTATTTCCGCACCGCCGACAACGCCGAGGAGTTGCGCAGACGCGGCGTCAACGTATTGCTGCCGCAGTTTGCCAACACCAACGTCGACATCCCGTCGCTCCCGCCTTCGTTCCCGCTCATCTTCACCACCGA
Organism: Clostridiales bacterium UBA1206; assembly: GCA_002310055.1. Taxonomy (GTDB): domain Bacteria; phylum Bacillota; class Clostridia; order Oscillospirales; family CAG-382; genus UBA1206. The sequence continues at coordinate 155,878 of DBXS01000026.1, forward strand.
CTGCTGTTCGGTTACCGACGTCGGCGGCGATGAAGAAGGGGCCGCCGTGCTCAGGGGCTTTGCCGAGCGGTATGAAAGCATAGGCTACGATATGTATTACGTTTTTAACGCGTTCCGCCCCGAAAACGCGAATACCGATTATTCTCTCTATTCCCTGCGCGCCATAGAAGCCGCTTCCGGGTTGAAGTTTTCCGGCATTATAAACAATTCCAATCTCGGCGCCGAGACAGACAGAAGCGTGGTGTTTGCCGCGCAGAAAAAAGCGGAAGAGTTCGCAAAAGAATCCGGTGTGCCGCTCGTTATGACGACCGCGTTCGAAAAGAACGCCTTCCCCGGATGTACGGTGATAGAAGACGTCACTAAAAAGCTGTTTTAATCATTTACATAAAGAAAGGTCTAACGCAATGAACCGTGTAACTTTTGACAAGAATCTTTGCAAGGGCTGCGGACTGTGCGTGCTGGCTTGCCCCAGACACATAATCTTCCTCGACAAAGAGCAGATCAACGAAAAAGGGTATCACCCGGCGACGGTCAGAGAGCAGGACAAATGTATTGCCTGCGCTATGTGCGCCACTATGTGTCCCGACGTAGTCATAACCGTGGAAAAGGGGGTAGAATAATGTCCAAGATGCTTATGAAAGGTAACGAAGCGATAGCCGAAGCCGCGATCCGCGCCGGCTGCAAGCTGTTTTTCGGTTACCCCATCACCCCGCAGACCGAGCTTTCGGAATATATGGCAAAGCAGATGCCCAAGCGCGGCGGACTTTGCCTGCAGGCGGAAAGCGAAATAGCCGCCATAAATATGGTGCTCGGCGCCACAGCTTCCGGCGCGCGTGCAATAACGTCTTCGTCTTCGCCCGGAATATCGCTCAAGTCCGAAGGGATATCATACATAGCCGGTTCCGACCTTCCCTGCGTTATAGTCAACGTCCAGCGCGGCGGCCCCGGCCTGGGCGGCATACAGCCGGCGCAGTCCGATTATAACCAGGCCACAAAAGCGCCCGGACACGGCGACCTTCACCTTATAGTGCTCGCGCCCGCGTCGGTACAGGAAATGGCGTCGCTCACCGGGCTCGCGTTCGACCTTGCCGACCAGTACCGTATGCCCGCGATGATACTCGCCGACGGCGCTCTCGGTCAGATGATGGAACCTGTAGACTTTGAAGAGCGCACCGCGCGCGAACTGCCCGAAAAGACCTGGGCGTGCTGCGGCCACGGAAACAAACGCGAACACAACATCATAAACAGCTTGTATATCCAGCCCAACGTTCTCGAAGACATCGTCAAAGAGCGCTTCAAGCGTTATGAGGAAGTCGAAAAGAACGAAGTTATGTACGAAGAATATATGTGCGACGACGCCGATACCGTCATAGTCGCATACGGCATCACCGCGCGCATCGCGAAATCCGCGGTAAAAGAAGCGCGGGCCCGGGGCGTCAAAGCAGGGCTCTTCCGCTGCATAACGCTTTACCCGTTCCCCGCAAAAGAGCTTGAAAGGCTTTCGCACAAAGTCAAGCGTTTCATCTCGGTGGAAATGAATATGGGGCAAATGGTCAACGACGTCAAAGTCGCCACCGATTGCCGCGTCCCCGTGACTCATTACGGCAGGACCGGCGGCGTCATCCCCACCGTAAAAGAGATCACCGAAGAGATACTGCGCTTATCCGCAAAAAAGGAGGGCTGATCATGGTAGTATTCAAAAAACCGCACGCGCTTACCGACGTTCCTTTCCATTACTGCCCCGGCTGCACGCACGGCATAGTCCACCGCCTTGTCGCCGAAGTTATCGACGAGCTCGGCATAGAGGGCGAGACCGTAGGCATCGCTCCCGTGGGATGTTCGGTATTTGCATATAACTATTTCAACTGCGATATGATCGAAGCGCCGCACGGCAGGGCTCCAGCAGTCGCCACCGGCGTAAAACGCGCCAACCCCGACAAAACCGTCTTCACCTACCAGGGCGACGGCGATCTTGCCGCCATAGGCACCGCCGAGACCGTGCACGTAGGCACCCGCGGCGAAAACATCACCATCATATTCATCAACAACGCCATCTACGGTATGACCGGCGGTCAGGTCGCTCCCACGAGCCTTCCCGGACAGGTCACGCAGACCACGCCTTACGGACGTGACGTCAAGTATTCCGGCAACCCCATCCGCGTCTGCGAAATGATGTCGACGGTCACCGGCACCGCCTACGTCGAAAGAGTTGCCGTCGACTGCGTCAAAAACGTGCGTCACGCGAAGGAAGCTATCCGCAAAGCGTTCACGATGCAGCAGGAAAAGAAGGGGCTTTCGCTTGTAGAATTCCTTTCCACCTGCCCGACCAACTGGGGGCTCACCCCGGTAAAAGCGCTTGATTGGCTGCGCGAGAACCTTATGGCTTATTATCCGCTCGGCGTTTACAAGGACGTCACCGCAGAGGAGGAAGCGAAATGATTGACACCAGTATCATAATCGCCGGTTTCGGCGGGCAGGG
>DBXS01000026.1:158434-158741 GCA_002310055.1 Clostridiales bacterium UBA1206
GCGGCGGCACCGCGAACTGCACGGTCTGTCTCTGCGACGATCCGGTCGCTTCGCCGCTCGTGACGCGCCCCGATATGATTATCGTTATGAATCAGCCTTCTTACGATAAGTTCAAAACCAGCGTCAAAAAGGGCGGAAAGATTTTTCTTGACAGCTCGCTCATCTCCGAGTATTCGGACGTCGACGGCGTACAGACTTTTGCTGTCCCGGCAACCGAGCTTGCCCGCACGAACGATCTGAAAGGGCTCGCGAATATGATAATGCTCGGCAAGGTTCTGAAGGAAACCGGCATTTTCGGTATTCCCGA
>DBXS01000017.1:0-8393 GCA_002310055.1 Clostridiales bacterium UBA1206
GGTATGACCGGCGGTCAGATGGCGCCCACCACCCTGCTCGGCCAGGTAACCACGACCACCCCGTACGGCCGCGACAAGCATATCCAGGGCAACCCAATAAGGATATGCGAAATGCTCGCCACGCTCGACGGCACCGCATACGCCGAACGCGTTTCGGTCGACTGCGTAAAGAACGTCGTCGCCGCGAAGAAGGCGATAAAGAAAGCCTTTGAGATACAGCAGAAAAAGCTGGGGCTTTCGATAGTGGAAGTGCTTTCTTCCTGCCCCACCAACTGGGGGCTCACTCCCGAAAAAGCGCTCGAATGGCTGCGCGCCAATATGATAGAGCATTATCCTCTGGGAGTTTACAAAGACGTTACCAAGGAGGCGGAATGATATGGCGTCCATCCTTTTGGCCGGTTTCGGCGGACAAGGCATACTTTTTGCGGGCAAACAGCTCGTTTCAGCCGGCATGAACGCCGGTAAGGAAGTATCGTGGCTTCCCTCTTACGGCCCGGAAATGCGCGGCGGTACCTGCAATTGCTCGGTCAATATCGAAGACGACCCCGTCGGTTCGCCTCTCGTCACCGAACCCGACATACTCGTCGCGTTCAACAAACCTTCGTACGAAAAGTTCTATAAAAGCGTAAAAAAAGGCGGCAGAGTGTTTATCGATTCTTCGCTTATCGATTCCAAATGCGAACGCACCGATATCACCGCCGAATATATCCCCGCCACGTCGCTCGCGGATATCAGCGGTTTCGCCAAGCTCGCAAACGTGGTGATGCTGGGTTACATCATAAAGAAGACCGGCTTATTCACAAAAGACTATTTCGTATCGTGCCTTAAAGCTTCGGCGCCCAAAGCCAAGCCCGAGCTCGCCGAGCTCAACCTCAAGGCGTTCGAGATCGGTTATTCCTATGACGACTGAACGTTTTGTCTCCGCGGTGATAGTCGCCGCGGGAAGCGGGACGCGCATGGGCAGCATTGCCAAGCCGCTCATTAAAATTGGCGGAATGACTTTGCTGGAACGCGTCGTGGGAACTTTTGACAAATGCAGCCTTATCGACGAGATAATTGTCGTCGAACGCGAAGCGGGACAGTTCGATTCGCTCGTCAAAGCCGAAAAGCCGTTGAAATTCGTGCTCGGCGGAAAGACGCGCGCGGATTCGGTAAAATGCGGCGTAAACGCGGCGACTCGCGCAAATTACGTCTGCATCCACGACTGCGCCCGACCGTTCATCACGACCGAAGAAACTGAAAAGCTTATAAAGCTCGCTTTCGAACACGGCGCGTCGTGCGCCTGCACCAAGGTAAAAGACACGGTAAAATACCGCAGCGAGGAAGAAAAGTGTTTCTATACACCGAACAGGGACAACCTCATAGCGGTACAGACTCCGCAGGTGTTCAAAAAGAGCATCTGGCTCGTTTCCGACGCGCTGGCGCGCAAAAACGGTATCGTCTTCACCGACGACACGGGCGCGGCGGAGCACGCCGGTTTCAAGGTCTTTTACGAAGAATGCGCGGAAGATAACATCAAACTCACAGACGCAAACGATATAAAGATCGCAAAAGCGATATACTTTTTAAAAGAACACGGAGATCTTTGATGAAGATAGGACACGGCTACGACGTTCACAGATTCGGCTCGAAAAAGCCGCTGATGCTCGGCTGCACCGAGATACCGCATAAATGCGGACTTATCGCCCATTCGGACGGCGACGTGGTCTGCCACGCGCTTTGCGACGCCATGCTCGGCGCCGCAGGGCTGCGCGATATCGGGTATAATTTCCCCGATAACGACGACGCGTACAAAGGCGTTTCGGGGGCGGATCTGCTCGGCAGGATCTGCGCGCTGATTAAAGAACAGGGCTTTGTTTTGTGCTGCGCCGATATCACCGTGGTCGCCGAAAAGCCGCGCCTTTCCGAATATATCGGCGCTATGCGCGCCAATATGGCGCAGGCGCTTGGAGCGGAAGTTTCGGAGATCAACATAAAAGCCACTACCGAAGAAGGTCTCGGCATCGCGGGGAAAGGCGTCGCCTGCCACGCGGTATGCCTTTTGGAAAAGGAGCAAAAATGAAAACTGTTTTACGCGGCAACATAGTGACTCCGCTGCGCGTGATAAGCGGCGGCGAAATCGAATTTGAAAACGGTATGATCACTTACGTAGGCGCATCCCGCGGCAAAAACGGCGCGGAAGTGATCGACTGCGGCGAAAACTACATATCGCCGGGGTTTATCGATCTGCACGTGCACGGCGGCGGCGGCGGCGACTTTATGGACGCCGACATAGATATGTATTCCAAGATCGCCAAAGTGCATCAGGACCACGGCACCACGACGATGCTCGCCACCACGCTCACTTCGAGCGACGAAGAGCTGTTTGCGGTGTTCGACGCTTTCAGAAAATTCAAATCGGTAAAACCGGTCTCGTGCCTTTACGGCCTGCATCTTGAAGGCCCGTATTTTTCGGATGCGCAGAAAGGCGCCCAGGATTCGCGTTACATCCGCCACCCCGATCCGTGTCACTACACCAGAATACTTGAAGAAGGTCAAGGCATAATTAAACGCTGGTCGGTAGCGCCCGAACTCGAAGGCGGAATGCAGCTGGGCCGTATACTTTCGGCCAAAGGCATACTCGCGGCGATAGGACATTCCAACGCCGAATACGACACTGTCTACGAAGCCTGCGAAAACGGATACACCCTGCTCACGCACTTTTACAGCGGAATGTCTTCGCTGGTGCGCAAAGGCGGTTTCCGCGTGCCCGGACTCATAGAGACCGGGTATATGATCGATTGTTTAAACGTGGAGATCATCGCTGACGGCTGCCATCTGCCGGCGTCGCTGCTGCGGCTCGTATACAGGCATTTCGGCGCGGCGCGCGTCGCGGTCATAACAGACGCGCTTCGCGGCGCGGGAACGGATTCCGATAAAATGATAATCGGCTCGCTCAAAGACGGGTACGAGGTGGATATCGAAGACGGCGTGGGCAAGCTGCCCGACCGTTCCGGTTTCGCCGGTTCCGTCGCCACCACCGACAGGCTGGTAAGGAATATGATAAATCTCGCCGGCGCCACAGTTCCGGACGCGGTGCAAATGGCGACCATGACTCCCGCAAGGATCGCGAACATCCCCCGCAAGGGCGTGCTGAGGATCGGCTTCGACGCCGATATCTGCGTGTTCGACGGCAATATCAATATGCGCGCCGTATATATTAAAGGAAATAAGGTGTTTTGAATGAGCTTGATCAAAAGAGGAAAAGTAGGCGAATTAAAATACAGAGTTTACGGTAACCGCGCCGATATGGGCAAGGCCGCGGCCGCCGACTGCGCCGCCGCGATCAAAAAACTGCTCGCCGAAAAAGACGAGATCAGCATGATATTCGCCGCCGCGCCCAGCCAGAACGATTTTCTGGAATCTCTCACCGCCGACAAAAGCATAGATTTTTCGCGCATCAACGCTTTTCATATGGACGAATACGTCGGTCTGGACCCGCACGCTCCTCAAGCGTTCGGTCAGTTCCTGCGCGACCGCCTGTTCGGCAAAGTAAAGTTCAAATCCGTGCATTACATAAAAGGCACCGCCGCGGATATAGAAGCCGAATGCGCGCGTTATTCCAAAGCTCTGAAAAAAGCGAAGCCGGATATCGTGTGTATGGGGATCGGCGAAAACGGACATATCGCGTTCAACGACCCGCACGAAGCGTTCTTCTTTGATTCCAAAGCGGTAAAAGTGGTGACGCTCGACGAAAAATGCCGTATGCAGCAGGTCCACGACGGGTGTTTCGATTCCCTTTCGCTCGTGCCGACTCACGCGGTAACGCTCACGATCCCCACTCTTATGGCGCCAGAATACGTCTTCTGCGTGGTGCCGGCGCCGACCAAGGCGGACGCCGTTTATACTATGCTCAAAGGCGAAATAGGCGAATACTGCCCCTGCACCATTCTGCGCAGACACGGCAACTCCGTTTTATATACCGATAAAGATTCTGCAAAAAGGATACTTGTATGAGTTTTTCCCCCATCCCCATAAACGAAGGAGTCAAATATACCCACGTTTATACCGAACGCGGAAAGACCGATTCGCTTTGCGTCTCTTTCCGCATACCGCTTGACGAAAGAAATCTGGCGAGCATAACGCTCGTTTCAAAGATCCTGCTGCGCGGCACAAAGAGCTTCCCCAACACACTGAGCATATGCCGCGAATGCGAGGACAACTACGGCGCTTCCATTGATATAGCTTTTCAGAAGCGGGGCAAAGAGCTGGCGCTCGTGTTTATGCTTTCGTATATGCGCAACCGTTTCGCGTTCGAAGGCGAAGATATCGCCGAACGCGCGGTAAAGCTGCTTTCGGAATTCATCTTCGAGCCCTATCTCAAAGACGGCGCGTTCGACCCGGATTATACCGAGCGCGAAAAGGTTGCTCTGTGCGCGCAGATCGCTTCGCTCAAAAGCAACAAACCCGCGTACGCCGCGTACCGCGCCGCTCAGCTGATGTGCGCAGGCGAGCCCGCGGCGGTCTCGATCTATAACTGCGCCGATCTCGTGCGCAGTCTCACTCCCGCCGAACTCACGGCGTTTTTTGAAAAGACGGTCAAAAGCGCGCCCGTGGATATAGTTTACGCCGGGAACGCCGACAAAGACCGGATACTCGAGCTTATCAAACGTCATCTTCCCTTTGAGCCGCGCGCCGGAATCAGGCGTTCAGCCGTTCGCCGCCGCGTGCCGAAAAAAGTGCGCGCCTTCACGGAAGAAGCCGAGGCTTCGCAGTCCACGCTCGTTATGGGGTTCCGGCTTGGCGGAGATATAGAGCGCAGACATTATAACGATTTTCTGCTGTTCGGCGCGATCCTTTCGCTTTCTCCGGTCTCGAAACTGTTTATGAACGTAAGAGAAAAGCTTTCGCTTTGCTATTACTGCAGCGGTATCCCCGACCGGCACAACAAGGTGATATACATTTCCGCCGGCATAGACGCCGAAAACAGCGAAAAGGTCCAAAAAGAGATACTCAAGCAAATAGACGATATCGCTCGCCGCCGCATAAGCGAGACCGAATACAACAACGCGCTTAGCTACTGCGTCAGCGCGCTGAGATCGCAGTCCGACGACGTTTCGTCGCTCTGCTCGTATTACCTTTCGCACGTCTGGCGCGGAGTCTACCGCACGCTCGACGAAGAATGCGAAAAGCTCAAAAAGACTTCCGTCGACGGCGCGGTGGAAATCGCCGCAAACGCAGTACTCGATACCGTTTATCTACTGAAAGGCAGCATTGATGCAAATAACCGGAAAGCGCTTTGATAATACAGATGAAAAATACACCCGCGTCACTTTCGACAACGGGTTCACGTGCTATATAATCCCCAAGGACGTCGTCTCCGCTTACGCGGCGATAGGCGTGCATTTCGGCTCGTGCGATACCGTTTGTGCAGATACGAACGAGGTATTCCCCGTGGGGACCGCGCATTTTCTTGAGCACAAGATGTTCCAGACCAGAAAAGGCGACGCTTTTGAGCTTTTCGCCGATCTCGGCGCCGCCGCCAACGCGTATACCGCGAACGACAAGACGGTTTACAACTTTTCCTGCACCGAGAATTTTTACGAAAATTACGGCATTTTGCTGGATATGATCTTCAACGCGCATTACACAAAGAAATCAGTCGAAAAAGAAAAAGGCATTATTGCCCAGGAAATAATGATGTACGCCGATAACCCGCGCTGGAGATGTCATATGAATATGCTCGAGCTTTTATACGGCAAATGCGCTTTGAGCGCCGATCCGTGCGGCACCGTGGAATATATCCGCGCAATAACGCCGGAACTGCTCGACAGATGCAGAAAAATCGCCTACACTCCGGACAGGATGGTTGCGTGCGTCTGCGGCAACGTCGACGTGGACCGGATAATAAAGCAGACAGAGAAGGCGCTTAAAAACGTCAAATGCGGCAAAGGTAAAACGTTCCTTCTGCCCGAGATCACCGAAAAGACGGTAAAAACACGTCACGCCGAATACGGCGACGTGGCTTCGCCGATCTTCAATATGGGCATACGGCTCGACGGCGGCAAAGCGAGAGCCGATATAAAAGAATTCGCCGCGGTCGAGATCATAATGAATCTCTTATTCGGCAAATCTTCGGATATGTATTCCGAACTGTACGAAAAAGGGCTGTTCGAAGCTATAGGCGACGGCTGCCAGACCGAACGGAACGCCTTTTACGCCAACGTTTCGGGCGTATCTATGTCGCCCGACGCGTTCAAAGAAAGCGTATGCGCAAAGATAAAAGGATACGCCGAAAAAGGGTTTGACAAAACCGATTTCGAACGCACCAAAAAAGCCATATACGGCGATCTGATCTTCAGCTACGAATCGCCGGAAAGCGTTGCGGATTCGGTGATTTCGTTCCATATGGAAAACGACGACTTCTTTGAATACCCCGCCGCCGTCGCTTCGGTGGACAAGGAATTTGCAGAAGAGTTTTTCCGCGAACGTTTTCTGCCCGAGAATATATGTATTTCCATCATTTTTCCCAAGGAGGATGTAAAATGACGACAAACACCATAGGATTCCCACTCTTTGGTCTCGAATTCACCGTAAACGAGACCGCGTTCACCGTTTTCGGTATCAACGTCCAGTGGTACGGAATCATCCTTACGGTAGGGATCATACTCGGTTTTTTGTATTTTTACAGGCGCACCGTAAAGATCGACAAGATCCCCGAAAACGACATACTCAATATCGCGCTGTTCGCGATCCCGATCGCCATTATCGGCGCGCGCATCACCTACGTCGTTACCAGTTCCGATAAATTCGAAACGTTCTGGGACGTTATAAACATCCGCAACGGCGGGATCGCGGTCTACGGTTCGATCCTGTTCGGTCTGCTCACCATACTCGTCTACTGCAAGATAAAAAAGATACCCTTCCTGCGCGTGATCGACGCGGCGGCTCCCGCGATGATGATAGGTCAGATAATCGGCAGATGGGGCAATTTCATCAACGGCGAAGCGTACGGCTGGTCGCCGAACGTCGAGACCTGGCCGTTCAGGATGACTATTGTTGAAAAACGTTATACCGACGGCGTGCTCACTTATACCGGGAACACGATAGTCGCGCACCCCACTTTCCTTTACGAATCTCTTTGGAACCTCATAGGATTCATACTCATTTCCTACGCGTACAAGCACAAGAAAAAAGACGGCCAGATCGTGCTGCAGTATTTCGCCTGGTACGGGCTCGGCAGAGGGCTCATTGAGATCCTGCGCACCGACAGTCTGCACGGCCTGTTCGGCGAAAAGCTCTTTGTGGTCGTGGGACTTGCGAGCTTCGTTATCTGCACGACGCTGCTTATCATAATGCTCGTCAAGGCGAACAAGGAAGAAAAAGAGCTCGGCGCTTACAGCGAAGTCTATTCGGCGCCGGCGACCGCGCAGAACGAGGGATTCAACTGCGAAGAGATCAATGAAGAACCCGAAAACGCCGAAAAAGATATGAGCGGCGAAAACGAAGACGAAGACGGTAACGGAGACGGCGAAGATGGCGAATGCGGTGATAATTGACGGCAAGGCCGTTGCACAGAAAGTTCGGAACGGAATAAAAGAGCGCATAGAAGCGCTCAAAGCGGAAAACAAACGTATTCCCTGCCTTGCGGTGATACTCGTGGGGGACGATCCGGCTTCCGCGGTATACGTGCGCAACAAAATGAAAGCGTGCGCCGAAGTCGGAATGCTTTCCGAGCAGGTGATACTTCCCGCGGAAACTTCCGAAGAGACTTTGCTTGACGAAATAGAAAAGTTCAACCGCGACGAAAACGTGGACGGCATACTCGTCCAGCTGCCTCTGCCGCGCCACATAGACGCGCAGAAGGTGACTAAAGCGATACTGCCTTCCAAGGACGCCGACGCGTTCCACCCGCAGAACGTGGGGCTTTCACGGCTCGGCGAGCCTGCGTTTATGCCCTGCACTCCGTCCGGCGTGATACGGCTGCTTGACGAATACGGCGTAGAAATAAGCGGCAAAAGATGCGTGGTCATAGGCAGGAGCAATATCGTAGGAAAACCGGTTGCGGATATGCTGCTCGCGCGCAACGGCACCGTGACGGTCTGCCATTCCAAAACGCCCGATATCGCCGAATACACCAAAAACGCCGACATAATCGTCGTCGCCGTAGGCAGAGCGAAAATGCTCAAAGGCGATATGATCAAAGAAGGCTGCGCGGTTATCGACGTGGGTATAAACCGCGTTGACGGCAAGCTATGCGGCGACTGCGATTTCGATTCCTGCGCCGAAAAAGCGGCGTATATAACGCCGGTTCCCGGAGGCGTAGGGCCTATGACGATAGCGATGCTTCTGGAAAATACCATGCGCGCCTACGACTTGAAATAACTTTATAAAACGCAAAACGGCTGCCGTAT
>DBXS01000017.1:8473-25590 GCA_002310055.1 Clostridiales bacterium UBA1206
GGCTTTTCGATCTTGCCGGTGGGATTGCGCGGCACGTGCGCAAATATGATCTTGCGGGGGCGCTTGTAGCGCGGCAGACGCAGGCAGAACGTGTTTATATCCTGTTCGGTGCAGTATTCCCCGGGTTTGAGCTCGATTATCGCCGCGGCGATCTCGCCCAGCCGGCTGTCGTGGAGCCCTATGACCGCGACGTCGAGGATCTTGGGGTTGGAAGAAAGGAAATCTTCGATCTGTACCGGGTAGAGGTTTTCGCCGCCGGTAATGATGACGTCTTTCTTGCGGTCGACAAGATAGATGAACCCGTCTTCGTCGGTCTTTGCCATATCGCCGGTGAAAAGCCAGCCGTCTTTGAGCACCTCGGAGGTGGCTTTGGGGTCGTTGTAATAGCATACCATTACGCCCGGACCTTTTACGCAAAGCTCGCCTACTTCGCCCGGCTTGACTTCGCAGCCGTTTTCGTCGCAGATCTTGGTCTGCCAACCGTACCCGGCTTTGCCTATGGCGCCCACTTTGTTGACGTTTTCCACGCCCAGATGCACGCAGCCGGGGCCTATGGATTCGGAAAGCCCGTAGTTGGTGTCGTACTGATGGTTCGGGAAATACGCGAGCCAGCGCTTGATAAGGCTCTGCGGAACGGGCTGCGCACCTATGTGCATAAGGCGCCAGCGCGAAAGATCGTAATCTTCGGGCTTGAGTTCGCCCCGGTCGAACGCGGCGAGTATATCCTGCGCCCAGGGAACGAGCAGCCATACTATGGTGCATTTTTCATCCGCCGCGGCGGAAAGGATCTGGTCGGGCTTGGTGCCTTTGAGCAGCACCGCTCGCGACCCGGTTATGAGCGAACCGAACCAGTGCATTTTTGCGCCGGTGTGGTAAAGCGGAGGTATGCACAAAAAGACGTCGTCGTGAGTCTGACCGTGATGCGCCTGTTCGGTCTTACAGGAATGGACGAGCGCTTTATGCTTGTGGAGGATCGCTTTGGGAAAACCGGTCGTACCGGAAGAAAAGTATATTGCGGCGTAGTCTTCGTCGCACATATCGACAGTGGAAAACCTGTCGTTCGCGCCTTTGACCATTTCGTAATAGTCGTCGGCAAACGTGGGACAGTTCCCTTCGCCCACATAGATCATACGGACGTTGCTCTGGTAAGTTTCTTCAAACTCTTCGACGCGGCCGATGAATTCGGGGCCGAACAGCAGGACGTCGGATTCCGAAAGCTTCAAGCAATACTGTATCTCTTCGGAAGAATAGCGGAAATTCATAGGCACCACCATGGCGCCGGTTTTGAGCACTCCGAAATAAATGGGAAGCCATTCGAGACAGTTCATAAGCAAAATGGCCACTTTGCTCCCTCTGCCGTAGCCCAGTCTGATAAGCACGTTGGCGAATCTGTTGGCTTTTTCGTCGAATTCACGCCATGTGAGCTGCTTGCGCGACGCTTTTTCTTCGGTGGATTCAATAAGACTGTAGTCTTTCCAAACCTTTTTGCTGCGGTTTTCTTCGGGATTCAGTTCGACGAGCGCGACTTCGTTGGGATACAAAGACGCGTTGCGTTCCAGATATTCTGTAATAGGCATATATTCCCTCCGTGTGGATGTTTATGCATTTTCTGTAATAATAACACATTACTGCCGAATTGTAAAGGTCTTTGCACATTTTTTTCGGCTGACGCAAAAAAAGATCTGTTTTTTGCGTCGAAGCTTCGTCGGGCGACGAAAATAATTTCACAATTCGTTCATCTTTATTTAATATATAAGTTTTATAATAATCGGGTAATTTATATTACGGAGGAAGCATTCTTGAAACACATCTTTATTATAAACCCTGCCGCGGGATCCAGGAATTATTACGAAACCGTAAAACAGGCCATTGAAGAATGCGGTCAGGATTTTGATCACGAGTTTTACGAGACCACTTCTCCCATGGACGCCTGCGCGTTTATACGCGAATATTGTCGCAATTACACTCTTCCTGTCAGATTTTACGCCTGCGGCGGCGACGGCACTCTGAACGAGGTAGTCAACGGCGCCGCCGGATTCGAAAACGCCGAGGTCGCGTGCGTTCCCACCGGAAGCGGCAACGACTACGTGAAGTATTACGGCCCGAAAGCCGAATTTATGAACATAGCCAACAGCATAGAAGGCACTCCCTTCCCCGCCGATCTTCTTAAGATAGGCGACAGATATTCCATCAACGTCATCAACTTCGGTTTCGACAGCGTGGTGGCGGAGACCATTTCTAAAGTCAAGCGCAAAAAGATAATCGGCGGCAAGCATTCCTATACCACGGGCATAGTCAAAGGTCTTGTTGTGGGTATGAAAAGCAAGTGCGTCGTGACCGTGGACGGCGAGGCGCTGAATAACGACGTCATGCTGCTCTGCACCGTTGCAAACGGCACCCACGTGGGCGGATCGTTCAAATGCGCGCCCAGGTCGCTCAACAACGACGGTCTGGCGGAAGTATCGCTGTTCAGACCGATATCCCGTATCACTTTCGCGCGTCTTGTCAAAGCATATGAAAAAGGCGAGCATTTAGACGACCCGCGCTTTGCCAAATACATAACCTACCGCCGCGGAAAACTTATCGAATGCGAATCGCCCGAAGAGAGATTCGCGGTATCGGTGGACGGCGAAATGATCTACACCAATAAATTCTCAATAGAAGTGATCCCTAACGCCATAAAGTTCGTCGTTCCGAAAACGCTCGTCGAATCTTACCTCGCCAAGCATTCAGAGGAACCTGAAGCAGTCGCGCAATAAAACGCGCTTATCCTCATATCATATATAAACGTAAATGCCCGGGCTCTTACAAAGGAGCCCGGGCTCGTTTATTTGATATCTTTACCAGTTGCCGAAAATATCAAACGCGCCTATTTCGAAATCGGTCAAAACGCCGTTTTCGTCAATATGAGGTCTTACGTCGATATACACGTTGCATTCTCTGAAATACAAAGTAATACAGGCGTAGCGGAACTTTTCGTCAACGACGAACGAATCGCTTTTTTTGAATTTTCCGCCGCATATTTTGACCGCCGCTTCGTAAACCAGCTTATACGGCGCGGTCCACCCGTATTGTGCATCCCTGAAATACTTGACTGTGTATTTGCTGAAGAGACCCGATTTTTTTATAACGTATGCAAGCGAACGGTAACCCTCGGCGTCGTTAGCCGCGTTGACGCATTCGATAAGCTTAAGATACGCCGATTCCGCGACTTCCGCCTTGACGTTTTTCTGCACGTAAGGTTCATATTCTCTTATATAACTTTTCAAGTACGGGACGTTATCCTCTTTGAACTTACCGTTTTTCAAGAACAGGGCGTAGTCCATATCCGCGTCTTTGGTCTTTATTTTGTTTTTCGTCACGAACGCCAGCGTCTGCTCTTCTGTCGACGAAAGTTTGACCACGCGCGCGTCGCCGTATGTGCGGGAAAGCGGAAAGCCTCTTTTTCCGTAATCGCGGAATGCGGTGAACGTATTATTGCGGTAATCTTCTATAACGCTTACGGTTTCGGAGCGGTTGTGCGTATGCGATATATCGAAGTTCAAATAGACGTAACCGGCGCCTTTGTAAAGCACAAACCCATAATCGTAGTCCGGCGCAGTCTGCACGAGTTTTTCGTACATATCGGCTATAGAATACGATTGCTCGAACAAATCGACGAGCGACGATAACATCAGATGGTAATAGTCGACCTCCGGATCGTCTTCAATGATCTGTATTTCCGTAGCATAGTAACTTATAAGCGCTTCGTCCATAGCGTCGTTTACGCTTATCTTGTAAAAGATATGATGAGTCCGCTGCAGATCCGTCATCTTTTCGGCAAATTCTTTACTCACGTCTACGCGGAACGAGCCGCCGTCGAGCGAGCGGCATTCGAGATACACGTCGCCGGTAGTGTAAGTGAAAAGATAGCAGCCGTCAGGAGACAAGCACTCCGCTTCGGGAGCGGGCCCCAAAACGGTCTCTTCGCCGTTGCGGGCATTCACGAGAATCAGCGAGCCGTTGCGCGTATCCCAGGCGAAGACGTCTTCTTCGGGCGTGATCTCAACGCAGTTTTCACGGTCGTACACACGGTACACACCGGCGGAGCAGGTAACGAGCAGGCCATCTTTGTACGAAAGCACTTTGCCGGCGCATTCGCACGAAGCTCCGGTGTATGCGTTCACAAGCAGAAAGATGCAGTTTTCGTTTTCGAACCCGTAAGTGGACCCTTGCGCGTTTTTCATTGCGGCAAGGAGGTTTCTGCCGTCGGGCGAGAACGCGCTTATCGCAAATGTGTCTCTGCCTTCGGAAACTTCGCGGTATTCCAGCGTTTCAAGATCTATAAGATACACGTCATCACGGTACGGGTTGACGGCGTCGTCCACGCCGTCGTAAGCGGTGAAAACGTTCACCGCCGCGTGGCAGAGGTCGGGAGAAAGCGTAAACGTCCCCAGACTTTCGGAAATCACCGGCGTCTCGCGAAGCTGAGACGTGCGGAAATCGTATATCCACCTTTGTTTTACGGTGCTGTCAGCGCGGCTGACGAGCGCAAAAGACAGGAGATCGCAAGTGGTGACGTTATCTATCGCTATGACGTCGTTCGGGCCGATAGAATCGGCGATAAGCTCTTTTACGATACATTCGTAACAGACGACTTCGCCTTTTTCGGTATCGTAGAACACCCATCCGTGATTCTTATGCTCGCTCGAAGCGAGCAGGCCGGTGACATCCAGATAGCGGCTGCCGACTATGTTCCGAGGTCCGGAAACCAGATCGAGCGCAAGGTTCTGCGCCTGCACGGCGGGGACAAACGCGGGCGACAGCGCCTGAACGGGCTCCACGGTGACGGTCTTTACGAAAAGATTGCCGGGAGCGTACCATTCGGGGATCTCGACGTATACGCCCGCGTCGGGCTTGCTCGGCTCTTCTTCCGATACGGGCTCGGATACAGGCTCGCTTATATCGACTGATTCGGAACCGGATCCTGGATCGCTTTTCCCTTCTTTATCTCTTGAATCATTCCCTTCTATCACCTGAACGCTCGAACCGCTGCTTTCGTCCGCGACCTCATCGCCAACGCGTTTATTCCACGGGCGGAACGCGAACACCGCAACACCCGCGGCGATAACGACGGCAAGTATTGCAGAAGCCGCCGCGAGCGATCTTTTGGTACGGCGCGCGTTTACGCTGCTTTCGGCTGCGTCCGGCGCGCGGAACACAAAAGTTTTATCAAATTCAATATTCTCTTCTGTTCGCAAGAGCTCGTCGATACGGTCTTCATTTTTCATTCTTTATCATTTCCTCTCTCAGTAATCGTTTCGCCTTGTTCAGGCGCGATTTCACGGTGCCGACGGGGACTTTAAGCACGGAAGCGGCGTCTTGAATCGTAAGATCCTTTAAATAGCAAAGCGCAATGACCGCCCGGTGCTTATACGAAAGCTTTCCTATCGCTTTGTACAGCGCGTCGTATTCGCTTTTGTCCGCGGTCTTTTCGGGTATGCGCGCAAAATACTCGTCGGGCAGCGCGCCGGAAAACAGTTCGGCGGCGCGCTTACGCGCGCGGTACCTGTCGCGGTATGCGTTAAGGCACACGGAAAGCGCAAACGATCGCGTCTGTGCGGGAGTTCCGGCGGAAAACTTGCTTTTCAACAGCTTTTCGCAGGTGTCCTGAAAAAGATCTTGCGCGTCGTGCTCGTTTTTGCAAAGTCCGTAACAAAAACGCGACAGCGTTCCACCGTATTCTTCAATGATTTTTTCGAGCTCGGTACCGGTCATCTTTAACTCCTTGTGGGGTGGATCCGTACGATATAACGAAACTGAAATCAAAAAGGTTCATTTTTCAATAATATTTTTCTTTTTTATTATACCGAATATAATACGCTTTGTCAATCGCACCGCTTTTTCGCCTTCGTTAAATCGGGGACAAAAAAAGCGTTCCCGACTGTTTTGAGTCGAGGAACGCAAGTTTTTTATGTGTGTTGCGCAAGCCGCGAAAAAAAGATCAGCCGGAGATGCGCTTAACGAGGAACGGGATGCACTTTTCGAATTCCACGCCATACCAGCATTCGGAACCGGATTCGAGCGTAACTCTTATGCATTCCACGGTATAGTCCACAGCCACTTTGAGCGATTCTTCAACGCTCATTCCGCCGGAAAGCGCGCCCGTGAACGCCGAAGCGAAAATGTCGCCGGTGCCGTGGAAAGCCGCGGGCAGCCTGTCTGCGAAATAGCTGAAATATTCGCCGGCGGCGGAATCGTACGCCATAACGCCAAGCTTGCCTTTTTCGAACGAAACGCCGGTAAGCACGCTGACGCGCGCGCCGGACGAAGTGAGGTCGACCAGCATTTTGCTAATATACGCTTCGTCGTAGTTTTCGCCGGGGTACGGCACGCCGAGCATAAACGCGGCCTCGGTAAGGTTGGGCAGGATTATATCAGCTTTGCCGCAGAGCTTGAACATCGCCGCCGGGAATTCGGGCTTGAACCCTTTGTAAAGCAAGCCGTTATCCGCCATAGCGGGGTCGACGACGATCTTTGTCTCTCCGCCGCCGAATCTGCCGAAAATATCGGCGACAATATCTATTTGCCTTTCGGACCCGAGATAGCCCGTGTATACGGCGTCAAAGGTCAGGTTTTCTTTTTGCCAATGATCAGCTATGGGGATCATATCGTCCGTGAGGTCGCGGAACGTAAAGCCCGAAAACTGCGTGTGTGTGGAAAGTACGGCAGTCGGAAGCACCGCAGTCTCCACTCCCATTGCCGAAATGATCGGCAAAGCGACAGTGAGCGAGCATTTGCCCACGCAGGAAATATCTTGAATCGTAAGAACGCGTTTCATCGCTTTCACCTTCCTTTTTAAAATTCCGGCGCGCCGAAAACGGGCGGCCGTTTTATTATTACCGTTGATTATACCACAGAATATACAAATGTCAATATCGCGTGCATAAAAAAAGCATTTTCTGCAAATATATGCAAAAAATGCCTTTAAAAGAAGCTGCGTTTAGTCTTTTTGACAAACCCTGCACACCGAAAACACGCGTGAAAACGCGTAAAACGCAAGCGATATGTCGGCGGCGGAAAAGAGTATGTACGGATCGATCTGCTTGTATAAAAGCGTTATCGCGAGGTTGGGGATCGCGTATATGAGCATAAACAGTATGCACGAATACCCCGACGCGAGATACGGCCGCATCGACGCCTGGCTGAATTCGGTCTTGGAATCGTACACAATGAACAGCATAAAAGCTATAAGGCTTATGATATGGAAAGCGGAGGCGGAATTGGTCGGTCGGCGGTTCTGCTCGATAAATTCGAGTATGAGCCGCAGGATGGCGTAACCGCATACGACAAAGCGCAGATAAAGCACGCTCTTGCGCTGTTTGCCTTCTTTCTGCAGCGCCATATTCAAAAACATCGCCGAAGAAGCGACCATCGCGAGCGATATGACGAACTTGGAAAGCTCGCCGTTTCCGGTCACATACTGGTAGGAATAATAAAGTCCCGTGGAAAGGAACATAAAGCCGCAGAGCGAGGAAGCGAACACGGCGGGAGACGAATCGAACGATATGAACGAGTTCGCTTTTTTGCCGAGCACGAAAGCCAAAGCGGCGAAAGCGACGAAGAAGCAGCAGGTAAAGACCAGAAACACGACCGTTTCGGAATTGCGCGCTATGTAATAAACGACGCTTTGACCTGCGGTCTCGGTCTCGTTGATCTCAATGTTGTTCTTTAAGACTATCACGCGCATTACAGACAGCAGCAATGACGACAAAGCAACGGCGAGCGCCGATATCTGAAATACGGATAACTTTTTTCTCATGCTATGCTTTCGCCTCCGTTGCGATTATACAACAAACGAAAGCGTTTGTAAACGAAATGCGCAAAAATTTGCATATTGTTAAAAAATAAGCAAAATACAGGCGAAGAAAAAGCTGAACGCTTATGCGTTCAGCTCCTCGATATCATAAACGTAATCTATGGAAGAAATGGCTTCAATGATCTCTTTGTGCGTCTTGTACTTTTTGAGCTCCGGACTGCCCACGGTGAGCGAGATAGTATAGACGCTGAGCCCCGAATTGACGTACGCGGGGTTGAATTCTATATCGTCTATGATTAGCCCGAGCTTACGGATGGTGGCGATGAATTCCTTCAAATATGTGCTGCTGGTGAGCTCGAGATGTACTTCGAAATGATTCGAACGGTTTTTGAGATATTTTTCAAATCCGTTGAAGCAGGCGAGGCTTATCAGCACCGCGAAAAATCCTATCGCCGCGACGGTATAAAGTCCGGCGCCCACGGCGAGACCCAAAAGTCCGACCGCCCAAAGACCCGCGGAAGTCGTGAGTCCGCGTATCTGATTGCGCGAGCTGAACAGAATGGAATTTGTGGTGATGAGCGCGATCGCCACGACCGATGCCGCCGAAATGAGGAACCACCCAGTCTCGAACCGTTCGCGCAGATACACGTCGATGAGCATTGCGAAAGTGGTGCCGAGCGATATGACTATAAACGTCCGAAGTCCCGCCGAATGCCGCTTGCTCGAACGCTCGCAGCCGATCATCGCCGAAAGCAAAAGCGAAACGCACACCCTGAAAAGCACGGACCAGACGTTAAGCTCCAGAGACCATTCGCCGAGCAGTTTTCCTATGATATCCATAATATTTACCTCCTTCTTTTACCTGTTCTTTTTCTTTGGTTCGGGTAATACAGATCGTAGTTTTCCGCCGCTTCGGTAAACGCCTTTTCGGCTGGATTATCCTGCGGCAGTTCTTTTCTTATTACGTTGATGCGTTCGATAAGCAGTTCGACTTCGTTTTTGCTTTTCGCCTCGGCTTCGTCCACGGGGACGATGTTTTCGATCTTATTGGAATACGAACCCGAAAGGTAAAGCGAAAGCTTTGCGCAGGCTGGGCCGACGAGTTCGTAAAGCACGCTTGAAGAAAGGATTATAGTCTGCAAGGCGATGCCCGATCCCCCGCCCAAAGCGCGCGCGCCGAGCGAAGCGAGACCTATAGCCACGCCGGCCTGCGGTATGAGCGCGAGCCCGAGATAATTACGTATGGCGGAAGACCGTTTGGTCACGACAGCTCCCGCAAACGCGCCGGCATATTTGCCCAAGATACGCACGAAGAAATACAAAACTCCTATGATTATCAGCGGCGTGTCGCCTATATTGCCGCCCGCGCTGAAAAGCGCGCCTAAATCGAAAGACACTCCGCTGCGCACGAAGAAAAGCAGCAGTATGGGCGGGCTGAAATAGTTGATCTGCTTGAAAAGCTTGTCGTCGTCAGTCATATTTATGTAGACGGTGCCCATCGACATACATCCGAGCAGCGGCGATATCTCTATCATCGCACACACGCCGCAGAACGCGAACAGCAGCGAGATCGCGATGATGAGCCGGTTATCGCTGGATTTGCTCTTCGAGATGACGAGTTTCATAATAAAGCCGAACAGCGCGCCCAGCGCGACCGCTCCGAGATTTGCGAGCAGCGGCAATCCCACGCTGCCTATATTGAACCCGCCGCCCGAAATAACTGCGACCGCGACCGAAACTGCAAGGCTGTATGCGACGAGCCCGACGATATCGTCAAGCGCCACGACCTGCAG
Organism: Clostridiales bacterium UBA1206; assembly: GCA_002310055.1. Classification (GTDB taxonomy): domain Bacteria; phylum Bacillota; class Clostridia; order Oscillospirales; family CAG-382; genus UBA1206. Next base: position 18,065 of record DBXS01000017.1, read on the forward strand.
AAGCGTTTCGACAAATTCGCCTTTTGCGCCGGTCTGACGGATCGTCATAAGCGTGGAAGCCGGCGCGGTAGCCGCCGCGAGCGCCGCGAGGACAACCGAAAACGCGATATTCAGCCCCAGTATCAGATACGACAGTACGAACACGAGCAGCGACGCCGCTATAGATTCGAACAGCGTCAGCAGCAGCACCTTCAATCCGTTCTTGCGTAGCGTGGAAAAGCGGAAGAATTCCGCCGTGCTGAACGCGATGAACGCGAGCGCGATATCAGGCAAAAAGTCGGTGTGCGCGATGATGTTTTCGGGTATCAGATCGAGTCCGAAAGGCCCGATAAGAATGCCGACTATGATATACGCGGTGACGTTCGGCAGCCGGAGCAGCGACGTGAGGCGCGTCATCGCAAAGCCGCCGATAAGCATTATGGATACGGATATTATCGTTACAGCGACCGGGTTAAGACCCTCGTAAAGTCCGTTAAGCACTTCGCATCGTTCCTTTCTTAAAAGAATCAAGCAATAACAGTATATTCGCGCCGTCCGTTCAGGACGAACGTTTTCTGAAAAACGCTATCATATTTCCGCTGTCTATCGGTTCCATCCCGAACGAGCGGTAAAAAGCGCAGGCGCGCGCGTTTCCGATATCGGTGAAAACGCAGAACATGCGTACGCCGGAAAAGCGCGCCGCTACCGAACTGAAAAGCGTTTTGCCTATATTCCTGCCGCGGAAGGCGCGGTCCACGATAAGGTCCTGGACGAGCAGGACGTGCTCGCCGTCGCCCACGCAGCGGACGAAACCCGCGAGTCTGCCGCCGCAAAAGGCACCGAGTATGTAAAGCGAATTATCGAACGCCCGCGCAAGCTTTTCGTCGTCGCCGAGATACGCCTGCCACCCTTCGCGCGCGTAGATCGCTTTCACTTCTTCGATCCGTTCGGCGCCGAACCGTTTGTAAAGCACCACGCCGCGCGTTTCCCAGTCGGTACGGGTCATACAGTTGACGTGGCCGGTGCGCTTTTCTCCGAGCCGGGGTACGTCGACTTCCGGAGTCGTGCGGACGTAGCTGAAGCCGCATTTTTCCTGAACGCGGCGCGATTTGACGTTGCCTTCGTAATAGCCGCACCAGACCTTTTCCGCGCCCAGATCCTCGAACGCGTGCCGCAGCATCGCTTCGACCGCTTCGGGCATTATCCCCCGGCCCCAATACGGAACGCCGAGCCAGTATCCCAGTTCGCATTCGTTTTCGTTTTCGGCAAGATCGGTCCGTTCGCCGAACATCAGGCTGATGCACCCCACCGGTAGCATCGTCTCTTTGAGCACTATCGCGTACGTTTCGGGCTTGGAAAGCACATCGCGGATTATGCGTTTCGTTTCTTCAATATCTTTGTGCGCGGGCCAGCCGGCGGGATACCCCACGCGCGGATCCTTTGCGTATTTATAGCATTCCTCGGCGTCGGTATCCGCCCAAGCGCGGAGTATGAGTCTTTCGGTTTCGAATTCCATAATATATCCTTCTTTTATTATATCAGAAAAGCTGACCGGGCAGGCGCAGTTTTTCTTTAGGTTCAAAGCTCTTGTCGAACTCTTCCGCCGCGTCTTCGTCGACGTAGTAACCCTCAGGCGTCTGATAAACGCCGGTCACGTCCTTTAAATAACCGGGGATGAGTTCCCTGCACAAGAAGAACGAAGAATCGGCGCCTTCGGGCAGATCGTGATATCTTATGCCGAAATTGCGCGCGTAATCGAAGCCGCAGTTGCCGTAGAATTTTATATTGCCTTCAAACAGCACGGCGCCGAACCCCATTTCCGCTGCCAGTTCGAGCGAACGGTCAAGAAGGAACTTGCCGTAGCCCTTGCGTTTGAGGTCGTTGGCGATACATATCGGCCCCATTGTGAGCACGTCGGTGACTCCGCCGCCGTCGTTTTCTATAACGGTCTTCATAAACATATTCTGCCCTATGATCCTGCCGTCTTTTTCCATTACGAGGTCCAGTTCGGGAACGAACGCTTTGTCGCCGCGCAGGACGTGGATAACGTAATGCTCGAGACATCCCGGACGGTAAACGTTCCAGAAAGAATCCCTTATGAGTTCTTCTACTTCCCTTTGTTCTTCCTTCTTTTCGTTCCTTATAACTATCCCGCTCGCTTCCATTGCCTTTGCTCCGTTTTCGTTTTTTATCATCCAGCTGCGCAGGAATTGCATCTGCTCATCTGTGTGGAACCAGTGTTCGCCGCCTTCCATAACGGTAAGACGGGCGTAATGAGTCGCGGCAAACCGTTTGACGTCGCCGTACGCGACGGTCTCGTCGCCGCCGCCGTACAAGATAAACGTCGGCGTGTTCCAGACCGGCTTGTTGGTCCTGACATAAGAGAGGTATTCCCACGAAAGCGCGCCTTCGCCCGTTTCGATCACGCCCTTTTGTTCGAGTTCTTTTTCGTCAACGCCCGCGCGAGCCATCATACCGCTTATCATATTTTCCATATCGACCACGGGGGATATGAAATAAGCGCGCGATATCAGCCCGCACGTCCCGGAATGCATCAAAAAGAACGCGCCTATGCTGTTTGCTATGACTAAAACGTCCGCGTAGCGCTTTTTGAGCGATACCACGGCGTCTTTTATCTCTTTGCCGGTTTCCCGTGGAGTAAACGTTTTGTAATCGAGCCCGATGACGTCGCGCCCCGGGAACAGCGGCGCGTAAAAAGCGGATTCGCCGGCGCTGCCGCCCATCCCGTGAATATAAAGCACAGCGTTCATTTTTTGACCTTATTCTTGCTTTGCGGCAGTTCGTCATACATCGCTTCGAACAGCTCTGCCAGGAATTCCCTGTTTTCCACGTCGTCGACCAGCAGCATCGGAGTTCCGCCTTCGTACGGGATCTCGAGCTGCGAGTCCGGCATCAAAGCGGACGCGGATGGAACGTTTTTCACCAGAAAGCGGTCGTCGTATATCCCGCCCGCGACCTTGCCGCGGTAATAGATTATGTATTCGCCCATCATGGCGCGGTACGAAATTTCCGGCAGCTCCGAAAGCTGCTCGAGTATAAATTCAAGATATTCTTTGCTTGAAGCCATAATTGCACCTTTATTTTTTCAGCGAGGCATATGCCTCGGCTCTTTCTTTCAGAGCCCGCTCAGTCTGCTTTTAAGCAGAGGGATGCCTTCCTCCGTCCACCATCCGTTGTCGACGCCGCCGGAACTCATACCTCCGTGAGCAAACTGCTCTATTACGGCGAAATCCATATATTCATCGGTCAACTCTTTGCCCGAAAGCGAAAAGTATTCGTCTTTTATCCAGTTTTCAAGTTCGTCGGGCGTAACGATATCCATATTCTCGGCTTTCTCTTTAAGATAGTCCCAGAAATACGGGTCGCCTCTGAATCCCCATCTTTTGGGTTTGTCTTCAAATATAACCGAAAGTTTCATATCACTGTACCTCCCGTTTCAAACGGCCTGCAAAACTTCAAATCATTTTGTAGAGCTCAAAACAGTCGTGTCCTTTGGGGACGTCTTTGAGCTCGCCTCTGAGCAAATAGCCGTTCTTTTTGAAGAACTCGACGTTCCAGTCGCCCGCGTTCGTCATAACGACAGAAGCGCCGTTTTCCTTTGCGAATTCTTCGGCTTTTTTCAAAAGATACGTGCCCAATCCTTGATACCTCAACGCCTCTTCGACAAACAGCGCATTTACAAAACCGCTTTCGCCTTTGTCCGCGTCCGCGATCACGCCCGCGATAAAATTGCCTTCTTTGTCGACAAGCTTTTTGTAAAAGCCAATATTTTCGCACTTTTGCTCAAAGGCATCGCTGTATGCGTCAAGGCCGTTCAGAATGACATCAGCGTCGCCTTCGATGCCGAACGAGATCTTGAACCGCGCGCCGCCATTGTTTGACGGTATATATTCCGTCGATTCTTTATCGAGGTATTTGACCAGCGAATAACAGATATAACCGTTTGGCTTTTTGAGTGTCGTAAAGACCGTGTAGCCGTGTTTTTCGTAGAACGGACGCGCCATATAGCTGGCGGTGCCGAGCGTAACGACTCTGCACCCCTTCTCTTTCGCGATCCGCTCTACCTCGCGGAGGATCATGGAGCCGATCCCTTTGTGACGATAGCGTTCATCCACCCAAAGCGTTTCGAGCAAGATCCTCGACCAGTGAAATTCAAATGCTTCGGCTATACATCCGCCGATGATCTCACCGTTTTCGTTCTCGACTTTGAGCACGAACTCTTCCTCTTCCGCATCCACTTCACTCGGCACGATCTCATTGATCTTTTCGCCGATATATTCGGCTTCTTCTTGTGTAAGATCTGCAATTTTATATTCCATTTGCTTTTCTCCTCAAAATGCGAGAGTCGGCGTGCCGCAGAAGATATACGATCCTCTACGGTGAAAGCCTGACAGCGGAACACAAAGACCGGTCAGCTTTTTTTCGAACGCGCCGGCTTTCTGAACATGAATTTTCTCGCTATTCCTATACCCATTTTATACGGAAGCGGACGGAGCGCCTTGTCCGCCTCTTTAAGCTTTTCTCTGATGGGGATATTCTGAGGGCAGTGACTTTCGCATTTTCCGCATCCGACGCACTGCGTCGCAAAGGCCGGCTCCTTTGTGAGACCTACAGTCTGAATGAACTGAGATCTCCCCTGCCCCTTTGATTCGATATACATCGCATTGTAGCAGCGGAAGATGCCGGGTATGTCCACTCCCTTCGGGCACGGCATGCAGTACCTGCATCCGGTACATCCGACCTTCTCTTTTTCGCGGATGGCTGTTTTGACTTTGTCAATAACGGCACGATCAGCTCCGGTCATCTCTCCCGTTTCCGCCACCGACGCGATCCTGCAGTTCTCCTCGACCATTTCCAAGGAATTCATGCCCGAAAGGACAACGGTGACGTCCTTCTGATCGTACAGCCAGCGGAACGCCCACTCTGCCGGAGTCCATTCTCTGCCGCTGTCTTTCATGGCCTGCTTCGCCTTATCGGGCAGCATACTCACAAGCTTCCCGCCGCGCAGCGGTTCCATTATCACGACCGGGATCCCTTTCGCCGCCGCGACTTTCAGCCCGTCCGCGCCTGCCTGAGACACGTCGTCAAGATAGTTGTACTGTATCTGGCAAAAATCCCAGTCATAGTCGTTAAGTATCTTCAGAAAGTTATCCGTGTTGCCGTGGTATGAAAATCCGATGTTCCCTATTGCTCCCGCTTTCTTTTTCTCTTCGATCCAGTCAAGGATCCCGACCGCTTTGAGCTTTTCCCACATTGCGACGTCGGTCAGATGGTGCATCAGATAATAGTCTACGTGATCGGTGCGCAGTCTCGAAAGCTCCTCGTTAAAGTATTTGTCGAGCGACGCGCGGTTTCGGATCAAATACTGAGGCAACTTGGTAGCTATATTGATCTTGTCGCGAATGTTGTTCCTCTCGAAGATCTCGCCTATCGCTGCCTCGCTTCCGGGATAGATATAAGCCGTGTCGAAGTAGTTCACACCCGATTCAAACGCCGCCAGGATCTCCTTTTCCGCTTTGTCTATATCGATGGAGGCGCCTTTTTTTGCAAATCTCATACAGCCGTATCCCAATACCGAGAGCTCCTTGCCGTATCTGTCTTTTCTGTATTTCATACATGACCTTCCTTTCGGGTTTGTCCGGTCGTTTTTACCTTATTCTGTCATATCACAGATCTCCGCCGTGTCAGACAGGCGTCCCTACTTCTATAAGATTGCCGTCAGGATCATAGAATCGTACGACCGTTTGTCCCCAGCTGTGTGTCATAAGCCGGTTCACATATTCGATATCCGGATACAGTTTTTCAAGCTTCTCAACAAAAGCTTCAATATCAGCCTCTTCAAAATACAGTTCTGTGCTGTTGTTCCTGGATAATACACGTTTCCCCGTGAATTTTTCCCAGTATCCGGTTTCCTGTAAATACAATCCTCCCGACAGCTCCATGTTACCGTCATTATCACGCACAAGCTGCAGCCCGAACAAATCATGATAAAACTTCAGAGCGCAGCGGCAATCTTTAACAACGATCAGTATTCCTTTGTATTTCATGTTCTCCTCCGCAAATCGCCGTTTGCCGGTTTGTTTCTTTCTTTTTTCACATCTGATCTGTTCGCTCAACTGACCGGAATACTTATGTCTGTTCCTGATCGTCCGTTTCGTCATCGTCATTATCATCGCTTTTATGACCTAAAGCCAATCCGAGACACATTCCCGTCGAAAGGCCAACAGGCATCCACAAGCCCATATTATTTGCAGCAGCCCCGACTGCGGTTCCGATCGCAACGCCTATACACATACCGATCGCAAGACCGGATGCATTATTGCTTTTCTTATTGTTCTTGTTTTTTTCGTTCATAAAAGCGCCTCTTTTAATTCTGATGTGTTTTCCGACGTAATAAAACAACCGTCTCAACATGCCTTGGGACAACAGCGTGAATAAAAATGCCGTTATCTACGCTGTTGTCACGACCGTCCTCGTGGAGCATACGCCGTCAGCCAATTGGGTCAGAGCATTCGGATTGATATAATTATTCCGTCAAACCGAAGGTCAAAGCATTAAAGCAAAAACGGCTTCTCCATCGTCTATGTCACCGGTTTCCTTAAAACCTGCTTTATGGTAAACGTGAACACCGCATTCATTCTCCGGTTCAGTGGACAACCAGAGTTGATCAGCGCCATTGTTGCGGAAGTACTTAATGATTTCGGCTAACGCTGCTTGACCGTAGCCTTTTCCTTGCTCTGACTTGTCGATCATAAAGCGCCAGAGCCAGTATCTGTCGTCCGGGTCCTCTTCCTCCGGATCAAAGGCGAACATACAGAAACCGACGAGCTTATCATCTGCGTAGATCGCAAACGGTCTCGCCACGCCGGGATCCTCGGCGTTGGCCTCATCGGCCTGTCTCAAAGAAACGTCGTTCGGCGCGACGAAAGGCTGATCCTCGCGTACAGTGAGTTTCAGCACCGCTTCGCGGTTTTTGTCGCTTACAGGTTCAAGTCTGATTTTCATATATTGTCATTCTCCTTTGAAAAAACGGTATTTATGTTTTCTTTTATATCTGTTCCTCTACAGCCTTTTTCTGAACCAGTAGGACGTTTTTTGGTATCCCATATGTTCGTAAAAGGCGTGCGCCTCGTCGCGCCGGAATCCCGACGCCAGAGCGATATATCCGGTCCCGTTTTCTTCTGCCACACGTTCCGCCCTTTTAATGAGCATCCCGCCTATGCCGTTGTTCCTGTATTCGGGCAACACCCCGAGACCGTTGATCTTTGTATATCCGTCAGGATGCCCTATCGCCATCGCCGTGACCGTCGTGACGAGTCCGACGATTTTTCCTTCGGTTTCGGCGACAAACGTCGAATACCGATCGTCCGAGCTCATTTTTGCATACGTTTCAGACAGGCACTCGTCCGTCACCGGAATATCAAGAACGCTTCGCCATATATATGCAACTTCGGGATAATCGCTTTCCCTGATACGACGTATTTCGATTTTCATAAACTCTCCTTGTATTATTTGATTTGTCAATT
>DBXS01000020.1:0-10313 GCA_002310055.1 Clostridiales bacterium UBA1206
AATAGTGATATAATAGCATCAAAGACCTCAGAATGGAGTGGTATCGCTTGACGAAAAGACTGATATGTTTGCTTTTGCTGTTGTGCGTGTTCGCCGTTTCGTGCGCGAACGATACGGAACAAAGCGAAAGCGCCGAACTTTCCGGCGTCTCGGAGCCGGAACTTTCGGATACCGAAAGCGGCGCGGAGTCGGAGCCCGAACAGCTGCCGCTGCCGCGCACCGAAGCCGAAGTCAAACGTTACCGCACGGGCGAAGAGCAATCCGCGCAGGTCGAAGTCGCCGAATATATCACCGCCGAAAACTTCCGCGGCATAGTCGGCGGCACCTGCCCCGAGGGCGCCGAGGTGTTCGCGGTGCTGCGCAGCAAAGTCATAGGCCACGCATCGAGCAGCCACGGCACGTTCATACTCGAACTTCCCCTGCCGCAGAGCGAAAGTTTGCTGGAAGTAAAGCTTTACTGCTCCGAGGAACAAAAATCGGTCTCTTCGCCGGTCGCCGTAAAGCTGCAGTCCTACGCCACGGGCGAATATCCCGCGCCGGGCGTGGTCTGGGTGGGAAAAAACGGCTGGCTCTTCTTCAACAACACCGAAAAACAGTTCACCAATAACGAGGATATTTCACAGCGCATGCGCAACCGCGCCGTCAACCGCACGAAGCAGCGCGTCGAAGCGCTCGCCCAAAGCGGGACCGAGCTCATTTACGTGCTCATCCCCAACCCCAACGAGCTGTATCCGCAGGAAATGCCCGACGGCATAGAGCAGGGGACCGTGTGCCTGCGCGAACAGGCGGCGGAAGCGCTCCGCGAAGGCGGCGCCGTCGTGATAGATCTGGGCCCCGCGCTCAAAGCGCAGCTGGGCAGCACCGGGCACGAGCTTTATCACCACACCGATTCGCACTGGACCGAATACGCCGCGTATTTCGCGTACAAAGCGATATGCGACGAGTTCGCAAAGCGTTTCCCGGCCGCCGCCGCGCGCGATATTTCGGAATTCGGCTTTGCCGAGGAATACCGCGAAGCGGGCGATCTGTATTACGATCTCGGGATGCGGAAAGATCTGCTGCGGTTCCGTTCGACTTTTTCGCACATAACTTTCACCACTCCGATCGACCGTCTCAAATACGATCACGAAGAAGCGACGGTAATAAACAACGACAATATGGATCAAATGGATTTCACCAACTCCGACGGCGAAGGCAAGCCCTCGTTCCTTATGCTGCGCGACAGTTATTCCATAATGCTGTTCGACTGGCTGGCGGAACGCGCGTCCGAGTCGCACTACAAGCCGCTTTGGGAATTTGAAATAAGCGCCGAGGAAGCCGCGGCTTTAGGCGTAGATTATATAATAGTTTTCGTCTGCGATATGAATCTCAACAGCGTGTTAAGGTAACGCCCTGCGCGCCGTTTTACTAAAAGAAAGGACCCGAGAAAATGAAAAGAACAGTTTCGCTGATACTTGCTTTCGTGTTCGTGTTTGCGCTCGCGCTTTCGGTTTCTCCCGCCGTGTACGCCACTGCACTCACTGCCGAAGCGCCCGAACACTATCTGTGGATGACCACTTCGAACGGCGTCACCCCGTCGATAACGTTCACGCTGCCCGAATCGCTTATCCCTGACGACGGCACCGTCACGCTGCACGCGAGGGTGCGCTTCGGCACCGACGTTTACGAGCAGGAACACGGTTCGGCTTACGTCAACTGCTACGCGTATTCCGACGTCGAACACATAGGCAATTTCAAATATCTCATCAATTTCGTGGATTTCGCAAGATCGAACGCGTATCTGGATGACAACGGCGGTCCCGTCAAGGGCAGCTGGGTGGATTTCACTTATGAAGTGGACCCCGGCAACCCCTCGTACGCGCTTGGCAGGGAAGACACTCAGGTTGTCGTGACCGACGGCAGAGCCGTGTGCCGCGCGCTCAACGTCAGCGTGGGGTATTATAACGCCGAAGGCACCATAGAAATAGCGAGCGTCTCCGCCGAGATCAACGGCAGAACGGTATGGTCGGTCGATTTTTCGACCTTTGATCCTCTCGCCGCGAACACGAACCTGTATTACAGCGGCAGCAACGGGATCTCCGCAGATACAAAGGACGTGAACTGGGGCTTCGGCGTAACCGAAACGCCTCCTCCCGCCGTCATCCGCGGCGATATGAACAACGACGGCGCGCTCAGCTCCGACGACGCGATCTACCTGCTCAGGCACGTCCTGTTCGGTGAAGAATATCCCATCACCCAGGACGGCGACCTGGACGGCGACGGCAAGGTCCTTTCCGCCGACGCCATATTGCTTTTGCGCTGCATTCTTTTCCCGGACGACTATTTTGCTCTGCGAACTGTCGAAAACGTGGCGCTGGGCAAAAAATACACCGCCAAAGCTCGCAATTACCGCAGCGACAGCTACGGCGACTTCAACGATTCCCAGGGAATACGCTCGCGCTTCAAGCTCACTGACGGATACGTCGCCGACAATGGCGATTCGTCGCGCATAGCGGGTTACGAGACCGACACGCTGAGCGTCATAATCGATCTCGAACACACCTGCCTCATCAAAGAGGCGAACATTGATCTGTGGGGAGGCCAGAACGGCGTTTCCACCCCCGACATTGCCAGGGTCACCTATTACGTTTCCGACGACGGCATAGAATTCACCAAGCTCGGCACCGTCAGGGTCAGAACGGCGAACCTCGTCACCGTCGGCAGCTGGAAGAAGGGCGAATTTAAGCTCGCGGTCGACGACGTGCGCGCCAGGTTCCTGCGCGCCGATATAACCGTTTCCGACCACGTCTGGGCGTCCGAACTCACGGTGAGCGGGTTTGAACTCACGGGGATCGGCAACCTTTCGGATATCCCCAAGATCTACGTCGATACGAGCGGCGTCCCCATAATCAAGGACGAATACCGCTCGTGCTCCATCACCGTTTACGATCCCACCGGCAAATACGCCACCATATCCGATCCCAACGCCACCATCAAGGTGCGCGGCAACTCGACTTCCAGCGGCGCGAAACAGCCGTTTAACATAAAATTCGATAAAAAACAGAACGTGTTCGGGTTCGGCAAGTGCAAAAAGTGGTATCTCATAGCCAATATGTACGATAAAACGCAGATCCGCAACAAGCTCGCGTACGATCTCGCGGACGCTATCGGAATGGCGTACGTCCAGCAGTCGACGTTCGTCGAGCTCTACGTCAACGGCGTCTACCGCGGAATGTATATGCTTTGCGAATCCATAGGCGTGGGCGACACGCGCGTGGATATCGACATCGAAGGCAACGAATTCCTGTTCGAATTCGAACCGTGGGCGCAGTATTCCAACCCCGAATGGTTCACCACTCCCAGATACGGCATCATACTCGGGCTCAACGATCCCGAATCGCCCACCGAAGCGCAGCGCGATTATATGACGGAATTCTTCACCGCCATGGAAGACGCCATCCATTCGCAGAAATACGGCGAAATAGCCAAATACGTCGACCTGCAGTCGTTCGTCGACGCGTTCATAGTGCAGGAATTCTTCAAACAGGTCGACTACGGCACCAGCTCCACGCGCTTCTATCTCAAAGACGGAATGCTTTACGAAGGCCCGGTGTGGGATTTCGACCTTTCCGCCGGCAACTGCTCTTCCACCTATTACACCGGCTACAACAACGTGGGCGGCTCGGGACTTTCGTGGCAGGGTCAGCACTGCTACGCGATATGGAACCGCCGCCTGTTCAGGGTGCCTCAGATAATGGATATGGTCAAGGCGCGCTATCTCGAACTGCAGCCGTATATAATCAACATCTATCAGGATAACGAGCTGGGCAAGAACCAGATGGATATCCTGCTCGAAAAATACCGCAAAGATATAGACCGCAACTACACTCTGTGGTACACCGACACCGTCTACAGCGTGCTCGAAAAAGAGCTCGTCGACGGCACCTACGATGCCGAGATCGAATATCTGCGCGACTGGTTCGAAAACCGCAACGAATGGATGCTCGAAGATTTCGGGCTCAACTGATATTAACGGCCAAAACAGAAAGGAGCGGCAAAACGTGAAAAAAGAATTCCTGCGCGAAGACGGCGCTGTGCTGAGACATCCGTACGTCACGGCCGCGCTCGCCTGCCTGGTTTCGGTTTTTCTGTTCGATTATACGGCAGATAAGCTCACTCCGTTTTCCATCGTCCTGCTCTCTCTCGCCGCGCTGACGCTTATTGCTCTCGCGGCGTACTGGTACGCGAACGGGATGCTCACGCCGCGGCGCGTGACGTTCCTCATACTCGCGTTTTCTTTCCTCGTCAAGCTCGCATACGTGCTCTGCACGGGACTCGGCGAGCGTCAGCACGACGTCGGCACCTTCCGCGAAGTCTCCAACGGCCACGCGGGCAGGATATTCCGTATGTACGGCGGCGAGATATTCCCGGAAAAAATAGCGTCTATGTGGTACCATCCGCCGCTCCACTACGGGCTTGAGGCGCTGTGGATGAAATTTCTGACCTGGACCGGAGTCGCCGAAACCGTCGCGACCCACTACGTCACGGCGCTCACGCTGTTTTATTCGTGCGCGGCGTCTACGGTGTGCGCGGCGATATTCAAAGAGGCGGGCTTAAGCGACCGCAGCCGCAATATCGCGCTTTCGCTCGTCGCGTTCCACCCCACGTTCATCATACTTGCGGCAAGCTACAACAACGATATGCTTTCGGTGCTGTTTATGCTCGTTTCGCTGCTGTTCGCCATCCGCTGGTACCGCAGCCCGGGTTACGGCAATATCGTGTGGCTCGCGCTCGCCATAGGGCTCGGGATGATGTCCAAGCTTTCGGCGGGCTACGTCGCGCCCGCGGTCGCGATGCTGTTTTTGATCAAGTTCGTCGAATCCAAAGGCGAACGCCTGCGCCTGTTCCTTCAATACTGCGTTTTCGGCGCCGTCTGCGTGCCGCTCGGCACCTGGTGGTCGTTCTATATGCTGTGGGAGCACGGAAAACCGCTCGGCTACGTGATGAAGCTTTCCGATAAGCTCGACCAGTATATAGGCTTCCGTTCGGTGACCGAACGCCTGCTCGGAATACCGCACAGCTTTTCCGAAGGGATCTGGTTCGCGCGCGCCGACCAGGGCTACACCAATTCGTTCTTCGAATACAACATCCCCTCCGCCGTGGTAAAGACTTCGGTCTTCGGCGAATGGGACATAGGCAAAGGCGGCGCGTTCACCGAGATCCTCGCCTACGCGCTTATAATACTCAACGTCATACTCATAGTGTTTTCGATCTGGTGTATGGGGCGCGCGGTGAGGAAGAAGTTCGAGCGTTTCGAAAAGTCCGTAAAAGCGTTCTTCTACGCGTTTTGGATCACCGTCGTGCTTATGTACGTCAAATTCTGCTTTGATTTTCCGCACAACTGCACTATGGATTTCAGATATATCGTGCCCGCGGCTGTCGTGGGGGCGATGTTCATAGGGCTTTATTCCGATACTCTTCAGAACAAACACGCAAAGCGCGCCGTCGCCGCCGTGTGTATCGCTTTCTGCGCCGTGAGCGCGCTGCTGTACGTTATAACCGCGTGAATCATCCGTTCATGAAAGGCCCCGTTTTATGAAAGAAGAATCAAAAGTTCCCGCGTCGGATGCGCAAAGCAAACTGCGCCGCGTGCTTGCGATAATCGCGGTCGCCGCGGTGATACTCGCGCTGTGCGAACTGACCTTCGCTTCGCGCAAGAGCCTTGCTCTGGGGTTCAAAGACGCGGTACGCGTCGATATCCCCGTCGACCGCCTGAACGTCAAAAACGGCGTTATATTGAACGGCGGGCTGAAATTGCAGGGCAACACCGTGATAAAGATCCCGCTTCAGGGAGTGAAAATAGAATACATAGCGCTGAAGTTTGTCGAAAAGCCGGCCCTTTTTGAAGTTTCCGTGCTGGCAAAGGACGCGGCGTGGCGGGATTCGCTGCGCCCGTATCACAACCAGCGCGTTTACGCGGGCAGCGGCGAAGCCGTAATAGATTACGATTCGGCGGGCGGCGTCACGACGCTCGAGCTGGATTTCGATCAAGGCGCAAAAGGCGTGGTGCTCACCGGGATAATCCTCAATTACGCTTTCGGACTTCATTTCAATTTTTTGCGCTGGCTGCTCGTTTTTCTGGTTTTTTGCGCGGCGGTATTCATAAAAGAATATAAGCTGTATGCAAAAACGCTCGATCTTTCCGGCTCCGGCGCAAAGGCGCTCGTGTGCGCGGCGTGCGCGCTTTGCAGCGTTTTCGCGCTTATAGGCGCCGTGAAGAATTTTCGGCCGGAAAAATATCCGTTCGAAAAACCGGTCAAAGAGTATTCCTGCTATCAGCAGCAGACCGACGCGCTGCTCAAAGGGCGGCTGGATCTTGATATAGAATTTTCCGCCGGGGAACTGGCTTCGCTCAAAAATCCCTATGACGCCGGCGTCCGGCAGACCGAAACGAGCTCGTATTCCGCGCTGTGGGACCGCGCCTATGTATCGGAAACGGGCAAGGTGTATTCGTATTTCGGTATAGCGCCCGTGCTGCTGTTCTATCTTCCGCTGACGGCGCTGACCGGCTATATGCCGGGCGACGGAGCGGCGAACCTGTTCTTCACGCTTTGCGCGGTCGCGGCGTTTGCCGCCGCGCTGACGGCGCTGCTCAGGTATTTTAAGATCAGGACCGATCCCGTCACGCTGTGCTTTGCGCTTTGCGCGGTCGTCTGCGGGTCAAGCGTGTTCGTGCTCAACGTGCATCCCACCATGTACTTTACGGCGGTCATTTGCGGAATGCTGTTCTTTGCGCTTACGCTCAATTTCGCCTTCCGCGCAGTCTGCGCGCAGACTGCGTCGCGCCGCCGCGTACTGCTCGCACTCGCCGGGACGAGCGTGGCGCTCGCCGCGGCGTCAAGGCCCACCGCGCTGGTGTTCTGCGTAATGCTCGTGCCGCTGTTCATAAAATTTTTCATAAAAAAGACGCGCCCTCTCGCCGAGCGCATGTGCGACCTCGCGTTCGCCGCGGTCCCGGTGATCGCCGGCGCCGCCGCGATAATGACGTACAACGCGGTCCGGTTCGGTTCGCCGTTCGATTTCGGCATAACGCGGCAGCTCACGGGGTACGATATGAGCTATTGCGGGTACGAACTGTATAAGTTTTTCCCCGCGATGTTCCACTATTTCGTTCAACCGTTTTCGTTCAGTGGTATCTTCCCGTTCGTTTCGCCGTCCGATCTCAGTCTCGGCGCCTACCGCAGCTACCAGTATTCGTACCTGTCGTACGGAGCTTTGAACTTCCCCGCGGTGTGGGGCGTTTTCGCCGCCCTTCCCGTGACCGGGGGCGACCGCGTCAAGCGCGGCACGTATATTTCCGCCGTCGCTGCTGCGGTGTTCGTGGCGTTCACCGATTTTTGCCTCGGCGGAGTACATCTGCGCTATATGGGCGATATCCTGTTCCCGCTTTGCCTTGTCGGCGCGCTCGTGCTCGTCGAGCTCGTTTCGCGCAGCTCCGGCAAGCCGTACGCCGTCCACGTCCGCGCGGCGGCGTGGATCTGCATGGGGCTTACGGTCCTGATCGCAGGCGCGCTGATATTCGATAACGAAGCCGACAGCATACGCCTTAACGCTCCGCGGCTGTTCGCTCTTTTCGAAAATCTGTTCAGATAACAACAACACAAACAACATACAGGAGTAACCGAAATGGAAAATAACAAGATCGCGATAATCATCGGCGCCGGCCCCGCGGGGCTCACCGCCGCCTACGAGCTGCTCACAACGACCGATATCCACCCCGTCATACTTGAAGAAAGCGACGAGATAGGCGGCATTTCACGGACGGCGGTCTATAAAGGCAACCGTATCGATATCGGCGGCCACCGCTTCTTTACCAAAGTCGACAGGGTGAACGATCTGTGGAAAAGAATACTGCCCGTGCAGGGCGCGCCTTCGTTCGACGACGCGCTGCTGGGGCGCGAAAAGCCGCTTTCCGCCGGCGGGCCCGACCCCGAAAAAGAAGACCGCGTAATGCTGGTCCGCAACCGCGTTTCGCGCATATATTTTCTTAAAAAGTTCTTCGCCTACCCCATTTCGCTTTCGTGGGAGACCGTAAAGAATATGGGCTTTTGGCGCACTCTCAAAGCGGGCTGCGGATATTTATGGTCGGCGGTGTTCAAAAAGAAAGAGACCAATTTGCGCAATTTCTATATAAACCGTTTCGGCAAGCCGCTTTACGAGATGTTCTTTGAAGACTACACCGAAAAAGTCTGGGGCGTGAATCCCAAAGACATTTCCGCCGAATGGGGCGCGCAGCGCGTAAAAGGGCTTTCGCTTTTCAAAGCGGTTTGGAACAAGATCTCGTCTCCGTTCCGTAAAAAAAGCTCCAAAAAGGTCGAAACGTCGCTTATAGAGCAGTTCCTTTACCCCAAAAACGGACCCGGCCAGTTTTACGAAACGCTCGCCGACGAAGTCCGCCGGCTGGGCGGCGATATCGTTATGAACGCGCGCGTGGACGACGTGAAGACCGAAAACGGCAGAGTCGTTTCGGTAAGCGCGAACGGCAGGGAATACGCCGGCGATTATTTCATTTCGTCCATGCCCGTAAAGGATCTGTGCAACAGTATGCATAACGTCCCCGAAGACGTGCTCGCCGTCACCCGCGAGCTTCCGTACCGCGATTTTATCACCGTGGGGCTTTTGTGCGACAGGATGGCGATACAAAACAAGACCAGGACCAAAACGCTGGGCAACATCGTCCCCGATTGCTGGATCTACGTTCAGGAACGCGACGTAAAGCTGGGGCGGCTGCAGATCTTCAACAACTGGTCGCCGTATCTGGTCGTCGATCCCGAACACACCGTGTGGATAGGTCTGGAGTATTTCTGCACCGAAGGCGACGAGTTGTGGAATATGCCGGACGCCGATTTTATAGAATTCGCCAAGGAAGAGGCCGCTCACATAGGCGTGGTCGACAAAGCGGATATAAAAGACGCGGTGCGCGTGAAACAGCGCAAGGCGTACCCTTCGTATTTTGGCACCTACCAAAACTTCCCGGTCGCCCGCGAATGGCTCCAGTCTTTTGAAAATCTTTACTGCGTGGGCAGGAACGGACAGCACCGCTACAACAATATGGATCATTCCATACTTTCGGCGATGGTGGCAGTAGATTCCATACGGACCGGCAAAGACCGGCTCGCCTGCTGGGACGTGAATACCGAAAAGGAATACCACGAGAAGAAATAAAAAGCCCGGGGCGATTCGATATGTTTGCTTTCGCAAACGGAAAATGAAAAGGAGGCATTACCATGAAAAGAGCAATAACCGTCGTGCTTCTTTGCGCGGTGCTGTTTGTCGGCTGCGCAAAAATCCCTGTGGAAGAAGCGAAAATCCCTGCGGAAAAAACCGAAAGCAAAACGGCAGACAATGTAACAGACGAGATATCAAAAGCCGTTGAAGAACTGGGATTGAAAGTTACAAAACTGGAGTTCGGCGACGATTCGTTATACGCCGAACTGTCACCCGAAAACACAATGCCTGAATCCTCTGTTTATGTTCCGGTGCTTACAAAAATACAAGGGTGTCTTCTCGATAACGGCAGCAGCGTAAAGAAAATCGACGTCAAACTGGTAAAGGAGGATACAGAAAAGACATTCGAACTTGCGCTGGAAGACAGGACGGTCTATATTACTCTGCCGTCAGATGGGGACGGCAGCGACAAGAAAGCAAACATTATGCTTTATATGGATGCTTTTGCATATTTGATTTATAATATACCAAGCGACGTTTACGACTACGTTAATGTAAAGGTAATAAACCACGACGGCGACACGTTGCGTCAAAGTTTAATCCGTTTTTCGAGAAACGCGGAAAAACGCATTCCGGCTGACGGCGCTGACCCCGCCGCGCTAATTGAACCGGTAAAGTCGGTCCTTCCTGTCGGAATGGAACTTACCGAAATAACGATAGTTACCCACAACGAGATTCCGATCGTCGCACTTGCGCTCAAATGTTCCGTGCTCGAATCGGCTTCGCTCAGTTATATAGACGATGTTTACGAAATGGTAATAAAAAAATCCGCAAATATGAATATTGCCGCGTGCACCATTGACATTGTCGACGCTTCCACCGGCGAGTTGCTGATGTATTATTACGGCAACGCTGACATAGGTAAAATGACCTCGTGGCTGGCGCCCGAGATAAGGGCCTTTTCCGGCCCGAGACCCTCGCCGGACTCCGAATAAACAGAATTCGATATGTTTGCTTGCGCAAACAAGAAAAAACTCCCGAAAAGTCAAAACTTTTCGCGAGGTGTCCTAATGGACAGTATATAAAAAACCGGCTGAGGCAAGGAT
>DBXS01000020.1:10521-156046 GCA_002310055.1 Clostridiales bacterium UBA1206
GTGTCCTTAAGAACACTCGGCGTTTCGGGAGCTTTTTGCGTTTATGGCAGAAAAACCTATCTGTTGCGGATGGCGTCGATGGGCTTTTTGGAAGCGATATGTTTTACCGGCAGGAACGAGGCGATCGCCGCCACGCCCACGCTTATCAAAAGCAGCAGTGCGAGCTGTCTGAGCCCGAAATGGAGCACGGTGACGAGCAGCCCTTCCCTGCGTATGCGCGCGTTTATGACCGCCACGATTATCGCGGAAGCCGCTGACGAAAGCAAAAAGTTAGCCATTGCTATTATAAAGCTTTCGCTGAAGAATATGCGGAACACGTCCGCGGAGCGCGAACCGATGGCGCGCAGTATGCCTATTTCCTGCTTTTTGTACGCCACGCTCGAGGCGATGAACGCCGAAAACAGCACCGCGGCGAACACCGCGAAGAACAGGCCCACCCACACGAACACGCGCGATATTTCGTAGAACACCTCGTTCAGTGAATCCAGTTCAAACGTCGCTCCGCTCTGAAGCGGGTAGACGACTCCGTCGTCGGTCGAATAACAATAGCTCACCAGTTCCTTTATCCCGCTCGCCGTCGAAGGCATCGCCGCCACGGCGCAGCTGTAAACGGTCTCGCCCGGCAAAGTCATTTCGTCGAACACGGCGTCCGACACCGCAAAGGCGTAAATGTTTTTCTTGTTATAGCCCGGGTCGTCAGGATCCGGTCCCGGTATGACGCCCACCACGGTAAAGCCTTCGAGACACGTTTCTCTGTAATTATAGTTGTAATACAGATCCATTTGTCCCGCTTTGGCGAACAGTTCGGCAACTTTTTCAACGTCTTCTACCGTTTCCGTGCCGCTGTATATGTCGGTGAGGTACATCCCTTCGGCGCAGACGATTATCTCGCGGTCGCCGAGAGCCGTGCGTTCGCCGTCGAACCAGATCACCGAATCCCGCACTTCGTCGAGCCGCACTATGCGCTCGCCGCTTACGGAAACGGTGTATTCGTTTTCGTATTTTCCCATACGCGGGGCAGATACGGAGTCGCCGGCGTTGAGCGCTATATATTTTTTGATGAATCCTTTGCCGGTGAACAGCGCGGAGCACAGGCTGTAATTCAGCTCGTTGGAAAGCTCCATCGCGCCCGCGGCGCGCAGAAGCATATCCTTGGTGTCGGTCTCGTCGATCGGCAGCCGCCAGATAAAATCGTAGCGCGAAATATCGAACCCGGTGTCGATCACGCCGGTGACGGTGTATTCGGTGCCGCGCAGCAAAAGAGTCTTTCCCACGAGGTCCTGCGGCGAAGATATTTTGACGGATTTCTCTTCGCCCGCCGCGCGGTAGCCGCACGCGGCGAAGGTGTCGTATATGTATTTGCTCACGGCGATACCTTCCGCGTCGTTTTCGGCGGGAAGACTGCCCGCAAGCAGCGTATAGCCGGTTTTTTTCAACAGCTCCGCGTCTGCTTCCACAAATCCGGCGGCGTAGGTCGCGTATTTGTCGGTGCTGCGCATCAGTTCCGTGACGGCGGAAGCCAGATCGCCCAGATTGGACGAAAACTCCATGGCACCGCGGTAGCCGTCGGGCTTGTAGAATCCGGTGAACGTAAGGCCTGTCTCTTCGGTCAGCTGCGCAACGACCGAGTCGGTGATGTCTTCGAACACCCAGCGCCGGTAGTCTTTGCCCACGCCGTAGCGGTCGGCGCGCTTTATCACCGAAGCGTACGTGATGTTGCTGTCGATTATGGAATCGGTGCAGGCGCGGATATGGTCGTAGCTCGCAAAGGTGCTCGAAAGCGCGAACAGCGTGAACGCCACCAGCGAAAGCAGTATCGTGAACACCAGCCGCACCTTTTTGTGCCTGAGCGCGCTCGCGCCTATGCGGGACGCGCTTTTAAGCGGCAGCTTGGAGCGTATGAGCGAAAAGCCGTAATTCTTTTGCGACACGATGCTTTCGGGCTCGGTCGGCGCGAACGCGGCGCCGGATTTCGATACCGGCTTCGCCGCGGTTATGCGCTTTTCGTGCCCGGCGAGATATTCGTTTATCTGCAGTCTGTCTTCCTCGGTAAGGTGATATTCCGGCGGTATGATGATGGTGTCGCCGTCGTATACGGGGCCTGCGGGCGTTTTTTCCTCCTCCGCCGCCGCAGCGCGGGCGACGAGCGAAACGTCGTCGATCACTCTGCCGTCGGCGAGCTCTATTATGCGGTCGGCGTAGCCTTCGGCGAATTCGCGGTCGTGCGATACGACTATGACCAGATGCTCGTGCGAAAGCTTTTTGAGCGTGTCGAACACCTGCTTCCCCGTGGCGCTGTCGAGCGCGCCGGTGGGTTCGTCGGCAAAAATTATCTCGGGGTTCTTGACCAGCGCGCGGGCTATCGCCACTCGCTGTTTCTGCCCGCCCGAAAGCTCGTTGGGGCGGCGCTGGCCGTAGCCTTCAAGGTCTACCTCTTTCAGAATGCGGTTTATCTCTTCGTCCGTGGCTTTGCGGCTTTGCAGTTCTATCGCCAGCGCCACGTTGGCGCCTACCGAAAATTCTTCAAGTATGTTGTATTCCTGAAAAATGAACCCTATATAGGTGTTGCGGTAGGAATCGAAATGCGACTGGTCAAAATCGCGCGTGGAAGTCCCCTTGACTATGATGTCGCCGCTGTCGCAGCGGTCGAGCCCGCCCAGCACGTTGAGCAGCGTGGATTTTCCGCTGCCGGATTTTCCGAGCAGAAAGATCATTCCCGTGTCCGGGAACGTAAGCGAAACGTTGTCCAGCGCCTTTACCGGCACGCCCTTTTTGGGCTTGTAGGTCTTGCAAAGGTCTTTACAACTAAGCATTACGGTCAATCCTTTCCGTCTTTTTCCTTATAATAAAGCATACAGTGGCAGAACCCCTCAAAATCGGGGTCGGCTATCTGGTCGCGGAATTCCTTGCACATACATTTGGTGTCGGGCGTGGATTCGCGGCGGCAGGGGCAGTACCCGCCGCGCGCTTTGAGCCCTTCGCGTATGGCTTCCACAATGGATTTATCGGGGTTGAGCTTTACCATCGCGTTCACCTGTACTGTTCGAACAGCTTTGCGAGCTGCTCGGCTTTGAGATATCCTTCGTGGCGGTATATCATTTTTCCGCCCTTTATGAACGCCAGCGTGGGGATGGCGTTCACGCGGAACGCGTCGGCGAGCTCGGGCTGTTCGTCCACGTTGACTTTGCACAGCTTGACTCCGTCGGTATCGGGCAGGGAATCGAACTCGGCGGCGATCATACGGCAGGGGCCGCACCACGTCGCCCAGAAATCCACCACCGCAAGGCGTTCGTATTTGAGCGCCTCGGTTTCAAAATTTTCCTTGGTCACAACGGTGTGTTTCATTTTTATTCCTCCTTGTTACGGGTATTTTTACGTTATTATCTTACATTAATCCGGCGGTTTTGTAAATAGCGGAATATCAAAAGTATGTAAACATTTTGTATTCTTTTGCAAAAAACGCCCGCATCCCGCCGCGGAAGGAATAAAAAATGTTGATTTTCGCGCCCGTGCGTGGTACAATAGACGTACCGAAAAAAACGAATCCGAGGTGTTTTTGCGTTATGAATTCAAAAAAGATAACCATCCTGCTTTTTGCGGCGCTTTTATGCGCGTCCCTGTGCTTCGCCGCGGCGGCGGAAGCGCCGGAGATCAGCGCCGAATCCGCGGCCGAAACGTGCAGTCTCAGCATTTCCACCGATAACTGCTTTTTCGTGTACGCCGGCACGCGCGACACCGTGCCGAACAAGCTCGCAAAGGGGACTTCGTTCAGCTTCAATCTGGTGTTCGACCCGGGCAAGAGTTCCTCGCAGGTCACGGTCTACGCCAACGGGACGGAGATCCCGCTCGAAGACGGCAAATACACCTACACAATAAACGAAGACACGGTCTTTGAAGTAATCACCGACGGCAGCCGTCCGTCCGGCGGCGGCAAAAAGCTTTCGCTCGGCGAGATAATGCTCATCATCTGCGGCGTCGCCACCGTCGGCGTGGTCGTCTGGGTCGTAGTTTCCAACAAAATCGAACAAAAGAAAACGGGAGTGAAGAAACAATGAAACTATGCGAAGTTTTCGTTTCGGCGACTACTGAGAAAAACGAATTTACCCGCCACGTCCCGGCGCCGTATATAAGAAAAAGCTTTACGCTCAAAGAAACGCCCGAACGCGCTGAACTCAACGTGTGCGGGCTGGGATTCTACCGTATGTTCGTCAACGGCAGGGAACTCACCCGCGGCGTGCTCGCGCCGTATATCTCCAATTCCGACGATATGTGCTGCTACGACATATACGATCTCAAAAACGTGCTCCGCGCCGGCAAAAACGCGGTGACGTTCATACTCGGCAACGGTATGCAGAACGGCATAGGCGGCAGAGTGTGGGATTTTGAGACGGCGGCGTTCAGGTCTTCGCCCAAGCTCGCGTGCTCGCTCGAATGCGACGGCGAAACGGTGTTTGCTTCGATGGAAGACGCAGTCTGCGCCGATTCGCCCATAACTTTCGACGATCTGCGCTCGGGCGAAAGATACGATATGCGGCTTTACGACGAAAAAGTCTTCGACGCGGATTACGACGATTCCGCGTGGAAAAAAGTGATGATCGCCGAAACGCCCAAGGGCGAAAAACGCGCCCGCGTTTCCGACCCCGTGGTGATCTCGCATTACCTGCACGGTAAACTCATAGGCACGGGCGGATTCAAGGAGCCCGAGGATAAGAATATAGTCAAAAACTGCAGCTTCCCGCTGCCCGAAGACGAAGTCGTGACTCGCGGCTACGTCTACGATTTCGGCTTCAACACCGCCGGTATGTTCCGCGTGCGCCTCAACGCGCGCGAAGGGCAGAAGGTCATCCTTCAGTTCGGCGAAGTGTTCGAAAACGGCGTGCTCGATATCACGCAGATGTATTTCCTGCCGCACGGCTACGACCACCGCGCCGTGCTGATCTGCCGCGGGGGCGAAAATATCTACGCGCCGTCGTTCACCTATTTCGGCGCGCGCTACTGCCTGATAAGCGGCATAGACGAAGAACAGGCGAAAGAGCTGGATATAGATTTCGGCGTGTGCCACAGCGATCTCAGGCGGCGCGGCTTCTTCGCCTGCTCGAATCCGGTCGCAAACGCGCTCTACGCCAACTGCATCCGGTCGGATCTTGCCAATTTCGTGCATTTTCCCACCGATTGCCCCCAGCGCGAAAAGAACGGCTGGACCGGCGACGCTTCGGTATCGGCGGAACAGTTTATGACCAATTTCGAATGCCTGGATTCGTTCGCCGAATGGCTCAAACATATTCAGAAAGCCCAGCGCCCGAGCGGCGAGCTGCCGGGGATAATACCCACCGGCGGCTGGGGATTCGCCTGGGGCAACGGCCCCGGCTGGGACGCGGTCTGCGTGAACCTGCCCTACGCGGCGTGGAAATTCGACGGCGACACCGGGATCTTGCGCGACAACGCCGATATGATAGACAAATACTTTGATTATCTCGATACCAAAGTCCGTCCCGACGGGCTGTACGAGTTCGGTCTCGGCGACTGGTGCCCCGTGGGTATGGTCATCAAGGCGCCGCTCAAGCTCACCGATTCCTGCACGCTTTACGATATCCTTTGCAAAGGCGAAAAGATATTTGAAAAGCTCGGTATGCTATCCCGCGCCGCAAAGGCGAAAGAAAAAGCCGCGCGTTTACGCGCCGCTATACGCAAAGAACTCATAAACGGTTATACCGCCGCGGGCGAATGCCAGACCTCCCAGGCGATGACGCTGTATTACGGCATATTCGACGAAGACGAGTTCGACGGGGCGTACAAAGTGCTTAACGACATGATCGATTCAACGGGCGGACATTTCGACGGCGGCATTTTCGGCGCGCGCACGCTGTTCCGCTTGCTTGCCGAACACGGCGACGCCGCAAAGGCGTTCGATATGATCTGCCGCACCGACGGGCCTTCGTTCGGCGAATGGGTCGCGCAGGGCGCTACGTCGATGTACGAAAACTTCGGCGAGCCGCAGTCGCGCAACCACCATTTCTTCGGCGATATATCGGCTTTCTTTATCAAGCATATCGCCGGCATAGACTATTCGCGGTTCGACGGCGTTCCGCGCGCGGTGATCTCGCCCGCGTTCATCCCCGGGCTGGATTTTGCGCGAGGCGAGACCTGCGGAGTAAGGGCCGAATGGCGCCGCAAGGGCAATAAGATACTGCTCACCGTCGCCCCCGGCGAAGCCACGGGCAGGATCGTCCTGCAAAGCGGCGCGTTTGAAGACGGCACGCGCGAAAAAGAACTGAAATGCGGAAGATACGTTATAACGTTATAAGAATATTTTCGGCTTTTATGGCGGCGGCCATTGCGCTCGCCGCCTTTTTCGCTTGCTCGCACGCGGACGGAACCGAAAACTCCGCGTCCGGAACGAGCGTTGTCGAAGAAAGCTCCGCGGAGCCGCAGGCAAAGGCGTTCGGCTCGTACGAAGAGGCGGAGGAAGCGATATACGAACTGCGCCGCACCCGCTTTGAAAACGGCGCCTACGACAGGTCGGCGGCAGCGGCGTTCGAAGACGCGTGCTCCGACGCGGTCATGTATCTGCGGCACAACAGGGAAGACGAAGATTATCTGCAAAAGTGCTATGAGCTTTACGAAAAAATGATCGCCGCGCGCGACGCGGTGGATTATCTGCGCGGCGACGAGATGCGCGTGTATATCAACGTGAACGGGACCGTGCGCGAAGACAGATACTGCAAATGCACGGTGTCGTTCGTCGATAAGGAAGGCGGCGGAATACCTTCCTGCAAGGATACTTCCGCACAGATACGCGTGCGCGGCAACTCGACCGCCGGCGCCGAAAAAAAGCCTTACAATATAAAGCTTTCCGCGGATATGCGCGTGCTCGGCATGGAAAGCGGCTCCAAGTGGGCGCTGCTCGCCAACCACTTCGACAAAACGCTCATACGCAACGAACTCGCGTTTTATCTCGCCGCCGAAGCGGGCGGATACGCCGCGCCCGATTCGCGGTTCGCCGAAGTATATCTGAACGGAAAACTCATAGGCAGCTACCTCGTCTGCGAGCCCGTCACCGACGGCAAACACCGCGCGGATATCGATACCGAAGCGGGCGATTTTATCGCCGAGCGCGTAAAGGCGTGGGCGCCCGGCGCGCAGGACACGGTGACCACGCGCGAACTGGGGCTGAGGTTCGATATAGAATACGCCGCCGATATAAAAAAAGCCAAATCGGTCCTCAACGCCGCCGAACAGGCCATACTTTCGGGCGACGAGGAACGCATAAGGGAGTGCATAGACGTCGATTCGTTCGCCGCCATGTACGTCGTCCACGAGCTGCTCAAGGATTGCGACCTCACGTACGGCTCAACGTATATCTGCTGCAAAAACGGCGTGCTGTTTTTCGGCCCGGTATGGGATATGGACCTTTCCGCCGGCAACGTTTCGGATATCCATCCCGAAGAAAAGTATTATATTTATAACAACGTTTATCCGTACGGCGACGGCAGCGGCGACAGCGCGCTCGGCGTCTGGGCGCGGCAGGAATGGCTTGAAAAACTGTATAACGCGCCGTTCTTTGCAGAGCTTGTAAAAGAAAAGTACGCATCCCTCACGCCGGTCATAGAAGATCTTTACGCCGAAGGCGGGTATATCGACACGCTGGTAAATCTCCACGGCGCGGCGTTCGAACGCAACTACAGCGACGCGGGCTGGGATATCGGTTCGCACGCTTCGCCCTACGAAAGCCGGACCGTTTACCGCTCGCACGCCCAGGCGACGGAAGAGCTCAAGGACTGGCTCGAGCGCCGGCACGGTTTTTTGAAGAAGGAATTTGAATGAAAAAACCGGATGAACGCAACGTTCATCCGGTTTTACTTTTTTACGGTTACACAAGCCCTTTTACTGCGGCGCGAAGGTTTTCGACCGCCGTTTCAATATCGCCTTTGCCGAAAACGGCGCTGCCTGCCACCAGCACGTCGGCTCCGGCTCCAGCGGCGACCGGCGCGGTCTTTATATCTATGCCGCCGTCGACCGAGACCAGCGTTTTGTACCCCTTGCGTTTTATGTGATTCTTGAGCAGCCGTATCTTTTCGGTGGCGGGATCCATATAGCTCTGGCCGCCGAACCCCGGCTCCACGCTCATCACCAGCACAAGGTCGCATTTTTCAAGCAGCGGATACACGCTCTGCACCTTTGTGCCGGGCTTTACCGAAACGCCCGCCAGCTTGCCTTCGGCGCGGATCATATCCAGTACGGCGGAAGGATCTGACGTCGCCTCTATGTGGAACGTTATGCAGTCGCTCCCCGCGGAAGCGAACTGCTTTATGTAACGTTCGGGCGCGTCTATCATAAGATGGGTGTCGAAGAAAAGGCGCGTGGATTTGCGTATGGATCTTATCACCGGTATGCCGAACGAAATGTTGGGCACGAAAGCGCCGTCCATAACGTCCAGATGCAGCCATTTCACGCCAAGGCGTTCAAGCTCTTTCAGCTGTTCGCCCGCGCGCGCGAAATCGCACGAAAGCAGCGAGGGCGACAGCAATATCTCTTTTTTTCGCATATTCGTTTCCTTTCGCCTGTTAACGACATAGAATGTAATGTAAAGGCAAATCTTTGCTTTTATAAAGACCCTGCGTGCCGCGCGCCGGCGCGGAAGTGAAAGGCAAAGGAACCAACGGTTTTTCATCCGGCGCGCCCACGCATTCATTATATACTCGCGGCGTGTTGTTGTCAATATCAAAAGACGTTCAAAAAATCCCACGCATCGCCGCCGGCGATATTTTCCAGCGCCGCCACAAGGCGGCGCTTCGCCGTTATGAACGCCGTTTCGTCGCCGGCGCTCGCCGCGCTCGCCGCGTCGCACGCCGCGCCGTCCACCCGTTCCAGCATACATTCGCGGACGCTGAGTGCAAAGCGTTTTCGCGCGTTCTTCCACTCTTTTTCAAATTCCGCCACCGTTTGCGGAGTCATTTCGCGCGCCGCTTCGCATAAAATTTCCGCCCGCCGTTTGTTGCGGGCGCCGCTTAAGCATACGAGTGCGAGAATTGCGGCAAGAAGCAGGACCGATATTAGAAATCTCTTCATTTTTTGCCCTTTTCGCTTTGCGCGGTCTTGATGCCGCCTTTGCGGTCCACGGTCATATATAACGTCTGCGCGGGGTTTATCCCGCGCTTTTTCAGCTCTTCAAGTATCGCTTTTTCGTCTTTTCCGCGCGCCTCGGCAAAACGGCGGATCACCGCGCCTTCGGTCATCACCGGAAGCTCTGCGCCGGTCTCTTCGGCGGAAATCCCCGCGCCCTCGAACGTCAGCGGCGACGCGCTCTTGCGCGTAAGCACCGTCAGTTTTCCGGATTGCTCCAGTATCACGCATTCGGCGTCGTCGGGCGAAGAAAGCCCCGCGCTCCGCACGGCGGCAAGCACCTCTTCCGCCGAGATCCGCGCTTTTTCAAGCGTTTTTTCGTCTATTCTGCCGTCTTCCATAAGCACCAGCGGCTCGCCGTATATGTGCCGGCGCAGACGCGGTATCTTTTTGCACGCAAAAGCGGTCGTTACCTCCAGCGCGCCGAGCGTCAGCACCGGGACGAGCCCGTGCAGCAGCGGAATGTCGCGGTCCGCCACCGGAATGGACGCAATCTGCGATATCATCACCGCCGCCACGAATTCGGGCAGCTGCAGTTCGCCTATCTGGCGCTTGCCCATAAGCCGCATCACCGCGGTAAGAGTTATATAAAGTATCAGCGTGCGCAGAAAAATCGCCGCCATAAAAACACCCCTTTCTATTTTCGGCGCCTTTGCGCCCGAGTATTCGCAAAGAGGGGAAGTGTTTTTGCGTTTTGCGCGCGTTATTTTGATAATATATATTGAATTAACATATATTTCGTGGTATAATAACGTGATAAATTATGGTTGGAGGTCTACGCGTTGAAAAAAGCCGCGCTCATTCTGGTGTCCCTCGCGCTGACGCTCGCGGTTTCCTGCGCCGCGCCTTACCGCGGAGCGGTGGAATATGCCATGGGCGCCGAGGTCACGCAGACCGTATGGGGCGCGGGCGAAGACTGCCTGAAAGCGGCGTTTGACGCGATAGCTGCGCTTGAAGAAGACGTTTCGTACCGCAAAGACGGCGGAGTCGCTTTGCTCAATTCGGGCAAAACGGTAAACGGCGGCGACGCGTACGGCATTATAGTAAAAAGCGTCGAGCTCTGGCGCGAAACCGGCGGCGCATACGATATCACCGTGCTGCCTCTGGTCCGCGCGTGGGGTTTCGACTCCGGCGAACCGCATATTCCCGCCGCAAGCGAGCTCGCGTCCGCGCTCGCGATAACGGGCGGCGAAAACATAATATTCGGCGCGGACGGGATACGCCTTGCGAACGGCGCGCAGATCGATCTTTCCGCCGCCGGAAAAGGCGCCGCCTGCCAAAAAGCCGTGGAAACGTACAAAGCCCGGGGCGCTTCGGGCGGGGTGGTCACCGTGGGCGGCAGCGTGGGCGTTTTCGGAACCAAAAACGGAAGCCCGTTCAGAATAGCCGTCAGAAGCCCGTTCGACCCCGCGGACGCGATAGCGGTGCTCACGCTCACCGATACTTACGTCTCCACCTCCGGCAGCTACGAAAAACGCTTTTTCGCCGACGGAGCGGAATACCATCATCTGCTCGACCCTTCCACCGGTTACCCCGTTCACAACGGGCTTATATCCGTCACCGTGGTTTGCGGCGACGGCGCGCTTTCGGATATGCTTTCTTCCGCCTGCTTTTGCATGGGAATGGAAAAAAGTCTGCCGCTGCTCGAAAAATACTCCGCGTCGGCGCTGTTCGTGCGCGAAGACGGCGCCGTGTTCGTCACAAAAGAGCTTGCGCCGTACGTTGAATGCGAATCGTACGAGGTGCTGCCGTGAAGACGAAACTGTTCAAAAAAGCCGATCTGTTCATCGCGCTCGCCGTACTTATCACGGGAATTGCCGCGCTGTTACTCATATCGCTTTCGCAAGGCGGCGGCCGCACGGCGGTCGTGGAATACCGCGGCGAAACGGTAAAGGTCATAGATCTCGATTCGGTCAAGGAAGAATATACTTTTACGGTAAAAGGCGATCTCGAAGTCGTTATAGAAGTGTCGCCGCAGGGGATACGCTTTTTGTCTTCGCCCTGCCCCGACAAACGCTGCGTGGAGTTCGGGCTTTTGAATAAAAAAGGTCAGGTCGCCGTGTGTATGCCCGCCGGAGTTTCGGTGCGCATAGCCGGCGAGGGCGAATACGACGGGGTGACGGGATGAAACGCGGCGAAAAAGTCGCGCTCGCGGGCATGCTTTCGGCTTTCGCCGTGGCGTCCGGCGCGCTGGAATCGCTCATCCCTCCGCTGCCGTTCGCGCCGCCGGGGTTCAGAATAGGTATTTCAAACGTGGCTTCAATGACCGCCGCCGCCGCGGTGTCGCCGCTTGCGGCTTTCGCCGTGGCGATAATAAAGAGCGTGTTCGTGCTCATAACGCGCGGGACCACGGCGTTCCTGCTTTCGGTTGCGGGCGGCCTGGTCTCGGCGTGCGTGACGGTGCTGCTCCTGCGCTTTGCACGCGGAAAAGTGGGCTGCATCGGCATAGGCGTGGCGTCAGCCGCGTTCCACAACCTTGCGCAGGTGTGCGTGTATTCGCTCATCATAGGCACGGCGGCGTTCTGGTATCTGCCGTATCTGCTCATACTCGGCTCATTCTGCGGCGCGCTCACGGGGATACTGCTCGACCTTGCGCTCAGATTCATTTCAAAACGCGATTACGCGCCTTGACGGCGCCGAACATAAACATTGACCGCGATTTTCAGCGGTAAAGAAAGGGAACGATATGGAACAAGCCGTTTTTCCTAAAAAGCCGTATTCCGGCCGCGGCGGCGCAAAGACGCCCCATTATAAGAACACCTGCGGCAGGGAATCGATATCCGTCCCGCTGCCGGGGATGATAGTGCTGCCCGTTCAGCAGCATATCGGCGCGCCGTGCGTGCCGTGCGTAAAGGCCGGCGACCGGGTGCTCGTCGGGCAGGTGATCGCCGACACCACCGCGTTCGTGTCCGCGCCCGTGCATTCTTCGGTGTCCGGCACCGTCAAAAAGATCGCAAGGATACGGATGCCCAACGGCTCCCCCTGCGACGCGGTGTTTATAGAACCCGACGGACTGCAGGAGCTTTCGCCGGATATAAAGCCGCCCGAGGTCAACGACCGCGAATCGCTGCTCAAAGCCGTGCGCGCTTCCGGCTGCGTGGGGCTCGGCGGCGCGGGGTTCCCCACTCACGTCAAGCTCAATGTCACGCCCGACAAAGCCGATACGCTTATCGTCAACGGCGCGGAATGCGAACCGTACATCACCTGCGACCACCGCGAGATACTCGAAAATTCGTGGAACATAATGAGCGGCCTTTACACGCTGCAGGAACTTTTGGGTTTCAAGCGCGTGATAATAGGCGTTGAAAACAACAAGCCGGACGCCATCGAGCTTTTGGAAAGCATAGCCGAAAGCGAAACGTACGATCCGCACGACCGCATAAAAGTGCTCAAGCTCAAGACCAACTACCCCCAGGGCGCCGAAAAAGTGCTCGTCCGCTCGTGTACGGGCAGGACGGTACCGGCGGGCAAGCTCCCGCTCGACGCCGGCTGCGTGGTCATAAACATCACCACGCTTTCGTTCATCGCCGATTATTTAAAGACCGGCGTGCCGCTTATCAAAAAGCGCATAACCGTCGACGGCTCCGCCGTGGGGATGCGCGGCAACTATATAGTCCCCGTGGGCGTTCCCATAGCCGACGTGCTCGATTTCTGTAAAGTCAAAAACGCCGAAAAAGTGCTTATGGGCGGTCCGATGATGGGCGTCGCGGTGTCGGATCTTTCCACGCCGGTGCTCAAACAGAACAACGCCATCCTGGCGTTTTCGGGCAAGGACGCCGAAGTCCCGCCCGAAACGGCGTGCATCAACTGCGGCAGGTGCATCACCTCCTGCCCCATGCGGCTACAGCCGGTGCGCATCCAGCGCGCGGCGGCGCGCAAAGACGTCGCCGAGCTCGAAAAACTCGGCGTTATGAACTGCATAGAATGCGGGTGCTGTACCTACAACTGCCCCGCAAAGCGGTATATCACCCAGCAGATGCGCGTGGCGAAAGCCATACTGCGCGAATCAAAGCAGAAGTAAGGAGTGGAAAAAATGGATAAACTCAACGTTTCTTCATCGCCGCACATACGCGGCGGACGTTCCACGCAGAACATAATGCTCGACGTGCTCATAGCGCTGCTGCCCTGCGTTATCGCGGGAACGGTCTATTTCGGGTTCCGCGCGCTGCTCGTCGTGGCGGTCACGGCGGCTTCGGCGGTGCTCGCAGAATACGTTTCGCGCATCGTTATGAAACGCGAACAGACGGCGCAGGACCTTTCGGCGCTTGTGTCCGGCGTGATACTGGGGCTCATACTTCCCGCCGACTGCCCGCTGATAATAGCGGCGTTCGGTTCGGTGGTGGCGATAGTCGTTGTAAAGCAGATGTTCGGCGGCATAGGTCAGAACTTCGCCAACCCGGCGTGCACCGCGCGTATAGTGCTGCTCATCTCGTTTTCGGGAGTTTCGCAGTTTTCCAAGACTGTATATATGGCGGACGCCGTGACTTCGGCCACCCCGCTCGCCGCTGAAAAAGGCGCTTATTCGCTGCTCGACGTGTTTTTGGGCAACACTCCCGGCTGCGTGGGCGAGACCTGCGCGGCGGCGATCCTTCTGGGCTTTGTTTATCTGCTGGCCCGCAAGGTCGTGACTCCCACCATCACGCTCGCGTATCTCGGATCGGCGGCGGTCATGGCGCTCATCTGCGGCCAGGACGTGCCTTACCAGCTGCTTTCGGGCGGGCTGCTTTTCGGCGCGGTGTTTATGGCGACAGACTACGCCACGTCTCCCGTCACCTTCGTGGGCAAGCTCATTTTCGGGATCGGCTGCGGTATAATCACGATCCTCATACGCGTTTACGCGTCGCTGCCGGAAGGCGTTTCGTACGCCATACTGCTTATGAACATAATCTCGCCGCGGCTCGACGACATATATTACGCGCGTCCTCTGGGCGCGGGCAAGGGGGCGGCGAAATGAACGGAAAATTCAAAAAAGTCTTCATTCCGGCGCTCTCGCTCTTCTGCATCTGCCTGGTCTCGGCGCTGCTCCTGGCGCTGACGAACGAGCTGACGCACCAAAAGATAGCCGACGCGGCTAAGCAGGAAGAGATACGGCAGCGCACGGTCGTGTGCCCCGCTGCCGAACGGTTCGAAGAAAAAGACGGCTACGCGCTCGCGTACGACGCAAACAATAACGTCGCCGGTTACGTCTTCGTCACCGAAGGCAAGGGCTACGGCGGAACGATATCCGTTATGACCGGTATCGACGTGAACGGAGTCATAACCGGAGTCAAGGTGCTTTCGCATTCCGAAACGTCGTCCTACGGCGGAAAAGCGATAAAGAACGATTTCACGGACGAATACACGGGCAAACCGGTGCAGACGTTCGTCAAGGGCAAAAACATCGACGGCTGGACCGGAGCCACCCGCACCACCAACGGCGTGGCTCAGGCGGTCAACGCCGCGTGCGAAAAATATAACGCGCTGAAAGGAGGGGAATGATATGGCGGGCAATATGAAAGAGTTCACCAAAGGGCTCATTAAAGAAAACCCCACGCTGGTACTGCTTCTGGGCACCTGTCCCACGCTTGCCATCTCGTCTTCGGCGCTCGACAGTCTGGGGATGGGTGTCGCCGCCACGCTCGTGCTGGTCTGCTCCAACGCGGTCATATCGGCGCTCAAGAAGTTCATTCCCGATTCGGTGCGCATACCCGCGTTCATAACCGTCATCGCCTCGTTCGTTTCCATCATACAGATGCTCATCAAGGCGTTCGTTCCGGCGCTCGACAAATCGCTGGGCATATTCCTGCCGCTCATCGTCGTCAACTGCATAATCCTGGGCAGGGCGGAGATGTTCGCTTCCAAAAACAAAGTCTGGCCTTCGGTGCTCGACGGGCTCGGAATGGGCTGCGGATTCACGCTCGCCATCACCGCGATGGGCGTCATACGCGAACTTCTGGGCAGCGGAACGCTGTTCGGCATATCGGTCACCGACAAGATCGTTGAACCCATAGGCATTTTCGCAATGACGGCGGGCGGGTTCTTCGTGTACGGCATACTCATAGCGCTCGTCAACAAAATAGCAAAGCGCAGGAATCCCGAACCGGGCTGCGCTTCCTGCCCCATGGCTTCGCTTTGCCAAAGCAAAGACAAGCGTGAATGCGGCGAAGGAGGCGAAGACAAATGATATCTCCCGTTATATCGCTGCTCGCCATAGTGCTTTCTTCCATACTCACCGAAAACTACGTGCTGGCGCAGTCCATAGGCATATGCCCGTTCTTAGGCGTTTCCAAAAAGACCGGCACCGCGGTGGGGATGTCGCTCGCCGTCACGTTCGTTATGACGATGGCGGTCGCGGTCACCTGGCCCATACAGCATTTCGTGCTCGAAAAGTTCGGGCTCGAATATCTTCAGACCATAGTCTTCATACTCGTAATAGCCGCGCTGGTGCAGCTCGTCGAGGCAATACTCAAAAAATACGTCCCCGCGCTTTACCGCGCGCTGGGCGTTTACCTGCCGCTCATCACCACCAACTGCGCGGTGCTCGCCGTCACGGTGCTCTGCGCCGGCAGGACGGGGACCGTCATCTACGGCAACACCTACGGTTTCGGCTCGGCGCTCGTCAACGCGCTGGGTTCGGGCGCCGGATATATGGTCGCAATGGTGCTGTTTTCGGGCGTCAGACAAAAAATGGAAAACAGCGACGTGCCCGAATTCCTCAAGGGCATGCCAATAACTCTCATAGCCGCTTCTATCCTCGCGCTTTCGTTCCTGGGGTTCGGCGGCATGGTCGAAAATCTGCTGGGGGTGTAATGCTGTGAACGGTATAGTTATAGCCGCCGTCGTAGTCGCGGGCATAGGACTTGCCGCGGGGATCCTGCTCGGCATAGCTTCTATTGTGTTTTCGGTCAAACAAAACGAAAAAGAACAAAAACTGCTTGAGATCCTTCCCGGCGCCAACTGCGGCGCGTGCTCGTTCGCGGGCTGCGCCGATTACGCGCGCGCCCTCGCCACCGGCAAGGTCAAGATAACGCTCTGCCCGGTGGGCGGCGAAGAAGGCGTTAAAAAAATAGCCGCGGTGCTTGGCGTCGACGCCGGCGAAACGCGCAAAAAAGTCGCCTTCGTGCAGTGCGCGGGCGATTGCGAACACGCCAAACAGCGCGCCGATTATAAAGGCGTGCCCACCTGCTACGCCGCAAACCTGCTCTGCAAGGGCGAAAAGAAATGCGCCTACGGCTGCGCCGGGCTCGGCGACTGCGTGGAGGCGTGCAAATACGGCGCGATTTCCGTGCAGAACGGGGTCGCCGTGGTGGATTGTTCCAAATGCGTGGGCTGCGGCATGTGCGCCGCCGCCTGCCCCAAAAAGCTCATAACGCTCGTTTACGCGGGCAATTACGCGCACGTCGCCTGCCGCAACGCCGACAAGGGCGGCGAAACGCGCGCCGTCTGCTCGGCGGGATGCATAGGCTGCGGAAAATGCGTGCGCACCTGCGAAAACGGCGCGATAACGCTGCTCGACAACCATGCGCAGATAGATATTGAAAAATGTATCGGCTGCGGAAAATGCGTCCCGGCCTGCCCGGTGGGCGCGATAAGGATATAGGTGCCGTATGACTCTGCTAGACGAACTCAAGGGCGACGTCCTGAGTGTGAAAAATCACATAAAAACCAATAAGTACCGCTATATCCTCGCGCTGTGCGTGCTGCTTTTGTGCGTGGTGCCGCTGATGTTTTCGGTCATCACCACGGGGCACGATTTCAGTTACCACATAGGGCGCATACGCTGCCTTGCCGATAATATCCAGAACGGCAAGTGGTTTTCGCAGATCTATTTTTCGGGTCTCTACGACGCGGGCTACGCGTCGCCCGCATTTTACGGCGACCTGTTCCTGTATATCCCCGCCGCGGCGGTCTGCCTGGGGATGAAAGAGGAACCCGCGCTGCGGCTGTTCTTTATGATCATAACCGCCGCGTGCGCGATATCGGCTTACTGGTGCGCCAACAAGGCGTTCAAAGACGAACGCGCGGCGCTGCTCGCTTCGGTGTGTTACGTGTTTTCGGGTTACTTTTTCACCGATATGGTCATACGCGTCGCGCTCGGCGAACTGCAGGCGTTCGTGTTCCTGCCGCTTATAATTTACGGGTTTTACAACATAGTCCGCGAAGACTGCAGATACTGGTACGTCCTGCCGCTGGGGCTCGCCGGCTGTATCGTCAGCCACGTGCTCACGGCGTTCGTGGCGGTGATCCTGATGTTCGTCGCCGCGCTGTTTATGTGCGTGCGCATATTCAAAGAAAAACAGCGCTTACTCGCGCTGATAAAATCGGTCGGACTGTTTCTGTGCGTTTCGGCGTTCTTCCTGTTCCCTATGC
The DNA here is from genome assembly GCA_002310055.1 of Clostridiales bacterium UBA1206. GTDB lineage: Bacteria > Bacillota > Clostridia > Oscillospirales > CAG-382 > UBA1206. The sequence continues at coordinate 27,994 of DBXS01000020.1, forward strand.
TGGAACAGCTGGCGAACGGCGAATATATCGCCACCAACGGGATCTCTGCTGTCCGCTGGGGCACGCTCGCGCGCCGCGCGATGCCGTGGAGCAGCGTGTTTTCGGATTTCTGTATGGGCACGGATAAAATAAACGCCTGGATCCCCAACGGCATAGGGCTTTTCCCCGTGGCGGCGGCGGTGTTCTTCGGCGTGTCGTGGTATAAAAACAAACGCATCCCGCGCGCCGCGGCGGCGTTTCTGGGAGCGGGTCTGTTCGCGTTGTTTGCCGTCAGCGACCTTTTCCCCTGGAAAACGCTCCAGTCTGTCGCCGGGACTATGCAGTTCCCGTGGCGGCTTATGGTATTCGCCACCCTGTTTTTCGCGATCTTTGCGGGGTTGACCGTAAAGAGCATACAAAACGGAAAACTCGCGTCGGTGTGCGCGCTCGTCGTGGCGCTGTGCTCGCTGTTTTCGTTCTTCGCCGCCTCCGGCTCGTATTACGGTAAGATGTTCAAAAACGCGAGCGAAGAAAAGACCGTCGCCGCGGGACGTTCCAGCGTGGGCGCTGGGGAATACCTGATAATGAACGAAAATACGTACGTGCGCAATTCCGCGGGCGACGACGGAACGTATTCCGAACTCGTCACCGGGCTCAAATCGCTGTTTTCGCAAAAGACAAAGACCGCGACTTCCAACACGCTGGAATCGGCGCACATAAAGATAAAACGCACTTACGGCGGTATGGAAGTGACGTTTTCGGGCAACACTTCCGCCCAGACGTATATTGATCTTCCGCTTATAAATTACAAAGGCTACGCCGCGTATCTGGACGGCACCGTGTTAAAGACCGGCGACGGCATACTCCGCGGCGACGTCAAGATCGACGGCAAAACGTATTCCGCGTCTTACGGCAGCGCGCTCCGCGTATATCTGGGCAACACCCAGAGCGGCACGGTGACCGTGCGTTACGAAGGCACCGCCGTGCAGAAGATATCCAAACTCGTCTCGCTGTTCACGCTGCTCGCGGCGGCGGGAGCGTTCATCCGCAAAAAAGTCCGCTCAAAGTCACAAGCCCGTACCCCCGCGCAATAAGTTCGGGGATTATCCGTTCAAGCGCTTCCGGCGTGGGACTTTTGCCGGCTACGTAATCGTGCAGCAGCACCACGTCGCCGCCTTCGACTGTCGAAAGCACCGTCTTCGCCACGCTCGCCGCCGGGGGCGACGCCCAGTCGCGCGCGTCGGTGCGCCACGCCCAAAGGACGTATTTTAGCCCCAATCCTTCGATCCCGCGCGCGACGTCTTCGCGGTATCCGCCTCCGGGCGGGCGGAAGAACGCCGGCGTCACGCCGAACCGCTCTGTCAATAGATCCTGCAGCTTTTGCGCGTCTTTTACGTATTCCTCGGCGCCGCAGTTTTTAAGGTACGGGTGCGAATACGTGTGGTTGCCTATTTCGTGGCCTTCGGCGATTATGCGCTCCACGAGCTCCGGGTGCGCTTCGGCGTTTTTGCCTATTACGAAAAACGTCGCCTTTACGCCGTATTTTTTAAGGATATCCAGTATCTGCGGCGTGTATTCGGGATGCGGACCGTCGTCGAACGTCAGCGCCACGCAGTCGGCGCGGCCGGGGTTGCGGCTCAGCGCGTTCCCGCTTTGCGCGGACGCAAACGAAAAGCCCGTCTTTGCGTAAAACGCCAGCTCGTCCAGAGTCCCGAAACGGTAGCCTTGAGCTTTTATCGCTTTTATCACGCGGTCGAGTATCGCCGCGTTGGTCGCGGACGTGGGGTGCAGCAGCATCACCATTCCGTTGTGCAGGTTGTCGAGTATCTTGTTATACGCCCATTCGGCGTCTTTCTGGGCGGAATTGTCCCAGTCGGCGTAGGCGAACGACCAGAACACCGGCGCGTATCCCGCGCGGCGGCAGAACTCCAGCGTCTTTTTGCTGAAAGCGCCCTCCGGCGGGCGGAAATATTTCGCCATTTTAAGTCCGGTATACTCTTCCAGCGCCTCCTCGCAGCCGCGCAGCTCTTCGGCGAACGTTTCGTAATCGGCTATTTTCGCCATATTGCGGTGAGTCGCCGAATGGTTGCATATCAGGTCGCCGTATTCCGCCATTTTCAAAAGCACGTCCGCGTGCGAGCGCGCCATCTCGGGCAGTATGAAGAACGCGCCCGTCACTCCGTTTTCGTGCAGTATCTCCACCGTGCGCGCCACGTTTCCGTTGTCGTAGCCGGCGTCAAATGTCAGATAGACCACTTTTTCGTCCGGGTCGCCAAGATACAGCGCGCCGTATTCTCCGGGCAGCCCGTCGCCGCCGAAACACACCGGCTGTTCGTGCCCCGCCGGTTTGAAAAACCAGCTGTATTCGCCGTTTTGCGATTTCGAGGCGCTTATGAGCATCGTTATCGCCGCCGCCGCGCCGGCGAGCCTGAATAAAAATTTACGCGTAAAGCATCACTCCGTTCACACATATATTATTGACTTGCGCCGAACATAAATTCAATGCAAATAAAGGAAGGAAAAAACAAAATGGACATTCGCGAAGAATCGCTTGCCAAGCATTACGAATGGAAAGGAAAGATCGAGATCGCCGCGCGCACCCATGCAAAGAGCCGCAAAGAACTTTCGCTGGCGTACACGCCCGGGGTCGCCGAACCCTGCCTGGTGATTCAAAAAGATATTTCCAAATCGTACGAACTCACCCGCCGCTGGAACACCGTCGCGGTCATCACCGACGGCAGCGCCGTTCTGGGGCTGGGCAACATAGGCCCCGAGGCCGGCATGCCGGTCATGGAAGGCAAGTGCCTGCTTTTCAAAGAGTTCGCCGATATCGACGCCATACCGCTGTGCATCCGCTCCAACGACGTGGACGAGATAGTCAACACCGTTCGCCTCCTCTGCGGCTCGTTCGGCGGCGTGAATCTGGAAGACATCTCGGCGCCCCGCTGCTTTGAGGTGGAAGACCGCCTGAAAGCGTGCTGCGACATCCCCGTTTTCCACGACGACCAGCACGGCACCGCCGTCATAGTTTCGGCTTCGGTCATCAACGCCTGCAAGGTCACGGGCAAAAAGATAGAAGAAATTTCCGTGGTCATCAACGGCACCGGAGCCGCCGGCACCGCCATAGGCAAAATGCTCAGAAATATCGGCGTCACCGATATCACGTTCTGCGATAAGAACGGCGTGCTCTACGAAGGCCGCGAGGATATGACCGACGCCCAGAAACAGACCGTCGTCGGTACCAACAAGTCCGGCGTGCGCGGATATCTCAAAGACGCGATGGTCGGCAAGGACGTCGTCATAGGCGTTTCGGTCGGCAACCTTATAAACGAAGAAATGATACGGTCTATGGCGAAAGACCCCATAGTCTTTGCCATGGCGAACCCCACGCCCGAGATAATGCCCGACAAAGCCAAAGAGGCGGGCGCCGCCGTGGTCGGCACGGGCAGGAGCGATTTTCCCAACCAGATAAACAACGTGCTGGCGTTCCCCGGCATATTCCGCGGAGCGCTCGACGCGCGCGCGGCTCAGATCACCGAAGGCATGAAGACCGCCGCCGCGTTCGCGCTCGCCGGGCTCGTTTCGGACGAGGAACTCAGCGCGGAATACATTATCCCCAACGCCTTCGATCCGCGCGTTTGCCCCGCAGTGGCGAAAGCCGTGTACGATCAGGCGATGAAAGAACGTGAGGAACAGCAATGATAATCAGCGTACCGTGCGCGACGGTTTTCCGATATCCGGATGCGCGCAGCGAACACACCGACGACGCCGTTTACGGCACCGAATGCGAAATACTCGATTCCCTTGCGGGATTCTGCCGCGTGCGCACGTCGTACGGCTACGAAGGGTATGTACGGGAAAGCGAACTCGCCGAAAAACTCGCCGAACCGAACCGCGTCGTTACTGCGATGTGGGCGGATCTTGTGCGCGAGCCCGTGAACTGTTACGCGCCCGAACTGACGCTGCCGTTCGGCTCGCTGGTCGACGCCGGCTACCCGCGCGAATATCCGCGCTACGCTATGATAGTGCTGCCGGATAAGCGTATGTTCTGGGTCCGCGCCGAGCAGCTGGGCGAGATACCCGTGTTCAAAGACGAAGAGACCGCGAGAGAGACTGTCTGCCGCACCGCGCAGACCTTCTTGGGCGTGCAGTACCGCTGGGGCGGACGCACCCACGCGGGCATCGACTGCTCCGGGCTGGCGTTCACCTCGTACCGCGCCGCGGGGATAACGATCTGGCGCGACGCCGACCCCGGGATGTTCGCCGACAAACGCACGGTGAGCAAGGAAGAGCTGAAGCCGGGCGATCTCATATTCTTCCCGGGGCACGTGGCGGTGCATATCGAAAACGGCCGCTTCATACACGCGACGTCTTCCGGCGCGCGCGTGTGCTATGGCTCGCTCAACAAAGAAGACGGCGATTACAGCGAATGGTGCGCAAACAACATAGTTTGCTGCAAAACGGTGTTTTAATGGAAATTTTCGTCCCTCAAGCAGAAACAGAAAAACAAAAAGCCATAGCGCGCACGCTAAGCGAGCGTTTTAAAAAAGAAAACAAACGCCCGCTCGTCTTTGCACGCACTTACGGCTGCCAGCAGAACGAGCACGACACCGAAAAGATGCTGGGGCTCGCCTTGATGTGCGGCTACGAAAAGACCGGCGATCCGGCGAACGCCGACCTTATAATCGTCAACACCTGCGCCATACGCGAACACGCCGAAAAGCGCACGTTTTCGTGCACCGGCGCGTACAAAAAGCTAAAGGAACAAAACCGCGAACTCATAATACTCTTCTGCGGCTGCATGGCGCAGGAGACGGGTATCGCCGAAAAGATAAAGCGTTCCTACCCGTATATAGACGCGGTCGTGGGCACCGATTCCAACCATCGCCTGCCCGAGATAATACAAAACGTAATGCAAACGCGCAAGCGCGCTTATCTCGTCAATTCGCTGCCGCACAGCGATTTCGGCGTCATCGCCGAAGACATCCCCGCTCTGCGCGAAAGCGAATACAAGGCGTGGGTCTCGGTGATGTACGGCTGCAACAACTACTGCACATACTGCATAGTGCCGTACGTCCGCGGCAGGGAACGCAGCCGCCGTTACGAAGACGTGGTCGCCGAAGTGAAGCAGCTTGTGGAAAACGGCTACAAGGATATAACTCTGTTAGGACAGAACGTCAACAGCTATTCGGGCGGCGTGAGCTTTGCGCGGCTGCTCGAAAAATGCGCGTCGTTCGGCGGCGAATACCGGCTGCGCTTTATGACGAGCCACCCCAAGGACGCGTCCAAAGAGCTTATTGACGTAATGGCGGCAAACCCCAATATCTGCAAGCATTTCCATCTGCCGGTGCAGTCGGGCAGCGACAAAGTGCTCGAGGCGATGAACCGCCGCTACACGCGGAATACATACCTTGAAAAAGTCGCGTACCTGCGCGAAAAGATCCCCGACGTCACGCTGACGTCGGATATCATCTGCGGTTTCCCCGGCGAAACGGAAGAAGATTTCGAACAGACGCTTTCGCTCGTAAAGCAAACGGAGTTCGATATGCTCTACACCTTCATCTATTCGCCGCGCCCGGGAACGGCCGCCGCCGCGCGAACGGATCAGATACCGTACGAAGAAAAACTGCGCCGGTTCGAAAAACTTTCGGCGCTCCAGCTCGATATGACCATAAAACGCAACGAACGCCATATAGGGAAAGTTTTGCGCGTGCTTTCGGAAGGCGAGGGCATCGGCAGATCCGAAGGCGGAACGACGGTGGATTTCAAAGCCGGTATCCCCGCGGGCGAGTTCGTGAACGTCAGAATAACCGCCGCGCATCCGGCGAATCTGGAAGCGAAAATAATAAGACCTTGAAAGGATAAATAAAAATGAACGACAAAATCGCACGACTCACCGAAGAACTGCGCGCCGCTTTGGCGGAAGAAGCCGCGGTCAAAAACTATATCGCGGCGAAAGCGGCGTATATAGCCGACGAAGAAATAGTCCGCCTCGCCAACGAATACAACGTCCAGCGCGAGATATACGAGACCGAAAGCTCAAAGGAAGAAGCCGACACGCTGCTTCTGGATTCCGTAAAAGCGCGGCTCGACAAACTTTACGAACAGATCGCCGCGTCGCAGACCGCAAAGGCGCTTTTCGAAAGCGAAGACGCCGTCAACGCGCTGTACGGCGAAATAGTGAACCGCCTGCAATCGCTCGTGGTGCCCGAGGAGCACCGTCACTGCGGCGGCGACTGCGCCGGCTGCCACGGCTGCGACTGATAAAACGAAAGACTTTACGATTTTTGATGCGGGAGTAAACGATATGGCACTTTCCCCAATGATGCAGCAGTATTTCGATACCAAAAAACAGTACCCGGGGTGCATCCTGTTCTTTCGCGTGGGCGATTTTTACGAGATGTTCTTCGACGACGCCAAGCTCGTTTCCGCCGAGCTGGAGCTGGTGCTCACCGGCAAGGACTGCGGGCTGGAAGAGCGCGCGCCCATGTGCGGCGTGCCGTTCCACGCCGTCGACACCTATCTTTCGCGGCTCATAGCCAAGGGATACAAGGTCGCCATCTGCGACCAGGTCGAAGATCCCGCGCTGGCAAAAGGGCTGGTCAAACGCTCGGTGCTGCGCGTGGTCTCGCCCGGCACGGTCATAGAAAGCGAATGCCTCGACGAAAAGCGCAACAACTATATATGTTCCTGCTATTTCGACGGCGCGGGCTACGGGCTCGTGTTCGCCGATATCTCCACCGGCGCGCTCAACGTCACCGAACTCAACGGCGATAATATCCACGATAAGATAATCGCCGAGGCGGCGTCGTTCGAGCCGAAAGAGCTGCTCGCAAGCAAGGAAGTACCGCAGAGCGTAAAGGATTCGTTCGTTTCACGCTTCGGCACCTTAATCACTCCCGCCGACGAAAGCGCGTTCACGCCCGAGATCATCGAACGCGAAGTCACCGGGCGGTTCGGCGAAGGCGGCGTCAACCCGTCGTCCAAGCCGGCGTACGCCGTTTCGGCGCTGATGCTGTATCTGGAACAGACCCAGAAGACCGACCTTTCGTACATAAAAACGCTTTCGTTCTACCGCGCCGACACCTATCTTTCGCTCGATCCGCAGACGCGGCGCAATCTCGAGCTGTGCGAATCGCTGCGCACGCGTGAAAAACGCGGGTCGCTTTTGTGGGTGCTCGATAAGACCTGCACTTCGTGCGGCGCGCGGCTTTTGCGCAGTTATATAGAAAAACCGCTGCTTTCGGTAAACGACATACGCGCCCGTCAGGACGCGGTGCGCGAGCTTGCGGAGTCGTCAGTGCGCCGAGGCGAAATACGCGACGCGCTCAAAAAGACCGTGGATATAGAACGCCTGCTCACACGGCTCGTCTACGGGACCGCCAACGCGCGCGACCTGCTCGCGCTTTCGCAGACCGTTTCGGCGCTGCCCGCGGTAAAAGAAAATTTGGCGCAGTTCAATTCTCAAAAGCTCGTGGCGCTGTTTCGGAATTTCGATCTGCTCGACGACGTGGGCGAATCCATAGACCAGAACATAGCCGACGATCCCCCCGTCACTTTACGCGAAGGCGGCATCATCCGCCCCGGCGCTTCGGCGGCGGTGGACGAGCTGCGCTCGATGATGACCGACGGCAAGCAGTTCATTTCCAAAATAGAACAGACCGAAAAAGAGCGCACCGGCATTCGCACGCTGAAAGTGGGCTACAACAAGGTCTTCGGCTATTACATAGAGGTTTCCAAATCGTTTATAGATCAGGTGCCCGAAACGTATATCCGCCGCCAGACTCTGACCGGTTCGGAACGCTACGTCACCGAAGAGCTCAAAGAGATGGAATCGCGCGTCATCACCTCGCACGAACGCGACGCGCAGCTCGAATACGAGCTGTTTACCAAGCTGCGCGAGCACATACTGCAGTCCAAGGACCCCATAAGCAAGACTGCGCGCGACATCGCCGAGATCGACGTGCTCTGCTCGCTCGCCGCCGCGGCTGACGAATACAACTACGTCTGCCCGGAAGTCGATATGTCCGACGTCCTCTACATAAAAGACGGCCGCCACCCGGTCGTGGAAAAGTTCGTAAAAGACCGCTATTTCGTCCCCAACGACGCCGATATGGACTGCGCCTCGTCGCGCACGGTCATAATCACCGGTCCGAATATGGCGGGCAAATCGACCTATATGCGTCAGGTCGCGCTCATCACGCTTATGGCGCAGATCGGTTCGTTCGTGCCGGCTTCGGAAGCGCACATCGGCGTCACCGACAAGATATTCACCCGCGTGGGCGCGGGCGACGACCTTTCGGGCGGCGATTCCACGTTTATGCTCGAAATGAAAGAAGTCGCGTATATCCTCGCCAACGCCACCCGCCGCTCGCTCGTCATCTACGACGAGATCGGGCGCGGTACTTCCACGTTCGACGGTATGTCAATCGCCCGCGCGGTGCTGGAATACACCAACCGCCGCATAGGATGCAAAACGCTGTTCGCCACCCATTACCACGAACTCATCACGCTCGAAAACACCGAGCAGGGAGTGGTGAACTTGAGCATCGCCGCCAAAAAGCGCGGCAGCGATATCATCTTCCTGCGCAAGATAGTCAAAGGCGGCACTGACGACAGTTTCGGCATAGAAGTCGCTTCTCTCGCCGGAGTCCCCGGCGAAGTGGTCAGCCGCGCGAAGAAGATACTCAAAGAGCTCGAATCGTCCGCGCCGAGGCGCGAGCTGCCCGTGCGCGAGACGGAAGAAGACGACAACGTGTCGTTCGCCGACCTCGCCGAACAGCGGCTGATCGAACGGCTCAAAGACATAGATATCAACACCATAACGCCTATCGAAGCGATGTCGATGCTGTACGAACTCAAAAAAGACGCGGAAAAATAAAAGACAGGATCCGTAGAAAGGACGGTGAAGCAAAGCATGGGCAAAATAAACATCCTCGACGCCGCGTCCGCCAACATGATCGCGGCGGGCGAAGTCGTCGACAGGCCGTCTTCGGCGCTGAAGGAGCTTATAGAAAATTCAATTGACGCAAACGCAAAAAACATTACGGTCGACCTCACGGCGGGCGGCAACGCGCGCATACGCGTGACCGATGACGGCGAAGGCATACTGCGCGAGGACCTGCCCAAGACGCTTTACCGCCACGCCACATCCAAAATAAGGACCGGCTACGATATCGACGGAGTCGCTACTCTGGGGTTCAGGGGCGAAGCGCTCGCCGCCGCGGCGGCGGTCAGCCGCATGGAGATCGTTTCCAAAACCTCTTCCGAATCCGACGGCAGCCGCCTCACCGCCGACGAGACCGGCGTGGAGCTGTACGAAGCGGGCTGTCCCGACGGCACCACGGTGATCATAAACGATCTGTTTTACAACGTCCCGGCGCGGCGCAAGTTTATGAAAAAAGATTCGTCCGAGCAGGCCGCCTGCCTTGCGGTATGCGAGCGCATGGCGCTTTCCAACCCCGGCGTTTCGTTCACGGTGTTCTGCGACGGCGTTCAAAAGCTGCGCACGCCCGGCGACGGCTCGCTCTATTCCGCGCTTTACGCGGTCTACGGCGCCGCCAATGCCAAGACCTTTATGCCCGTGGAATACGAACAGGACGGCATTTCGGTCAGCGGTTACGTTTCCAGGCCCGAATCGCCCCGCGGCACGCGCGGGATGCAGTCGTTCTTCGTTAACGGCCGTTACGTAAAGTCGCGCACCGTACAGGCGGCGCTGGAAGAAGCGTACCGTTCGTACATTCCTTCGGGTAAATTCCCGGCCGCGGCGCTTATGATAACTCTCGACCGTATGAGCGTGGACGTCAACGTCCATCCCGCCAAGACCGAGATCAAATTCGCCGACGAGCGCAAGCTGTTTTCGGCGGTCTATTACGCGGTGCGCGCGTCGCTTTCGCCCGCAGGCGAAGTCAAAGTGCAAAGCAAGGAACTTTTCGAAAATCCTTCAGTCAGTCCGCACGCGGCGCGCCGGCCCGAAGAAAGGCCGACCGGCTTTTACGACCTGGGGGTGTTCGTCCGCCCGCAGGATCTTCCCGCGGAACGTGAAGACGCCGCGCCCGAACGTAAGAGGGAAGTCTTTACGGCGGATATAGCCGATTCCGAGCTCGGCGCGCTCCGTAAGAACAACTCGCCGTACGTCACGGTATCGACCGACGAGCCCGCCGACGAAAAAGCGCAGAAGACGTTTGCGGACATACCGGAATTCAGAATAATAGGCGAATCGTACGACACGTTCATTTTCGCGGAGCTCGCCGACCGCATACTCATTGTCGATAAACACGCCGCGCACGAACGCCTGCTTTACGAACGGCTGCGCACCGGCCGCCGGGTCGCGCCGCAGACGCTGCTGTTCCCGGTGACGGTGACGCTTTCGCCGGCGGAAGCGCAGACTCTGCTCGCTAACGCCGCGTATCTGGAATCGTTCGGCTTTCTGGTGGAAGAATTCGGCGCAGGGACCGTCGCCGTGCGCGAAATACCTTCCGCGCTCAAGGGCGTGGACGGCATAGCGCCAATGCTCGAACGCTTCGCGCGCGATATCACCGACGGCTCTTCGATCCCGTTCGAAGAAAAAGTCGACAAGGCGCTCTACACCGTCGCGTGCAAGGCGGCGGTCCGCGCCCGCGAAAAGACTTCGGCCGAAGAAAACGAATATCTGATAGCGAACATACTAAAAGAAAAGCTCGGCTACTGCCCGCACGGCAGGCCGTTCATAAAGGAAATCGGCAAACGCGAACTCGAAAGGTATTTTGACAGGTAACTTATGGCAAAATTCACGTTATTAAAGCAACTCGGCTCCGCGCGGCGCGGGAGGTTCGAGACCGTCCACGGCGTGATCGAAACCCCGGTGTTTATGAACGTCGGCACCTCCGCCGCCATCAAGGGCGGGGTCTCCACCGCCGACCTCAAAAACCTCAAGTGTCAGGTGGAGCTTTCCAATACATATCATTTGCACGTGCGCCCCGGCGAAGACGTCGTGTACAAGCTGGGCGGCATACACAAATTTTTCAACTGGGATCGCCCCGTGCTGACCGATTCGGGCGGATTCCAGGTGTTTTCGCTGGCGAATCTGCGCAACATCAAGGAAGAAGGCGTGCATTTCCAGTCGCACATGGACGGCGCGCACATCTTTATGTCGCCGGAAGTTTCCATGCAGATACAGTCAAAGCTGGCTTCGACTATCGCCATGGCTTTTGACGAATGCCCGTCCTCGGTGGCGGAACGCGGATACATCAAGGATTCCTGCGACCGCACCGCGCGCTGGCTCGAACGCTGCAAGCGCGAAATGGAACGGCTCAATTCGCTTGACGAAACGATCAACCGTTCGCAGCTGCTGTTCGGCATAAACCAGGGCGGCGTGTATCCCGACCTGCGGCGCGAGCATATGGACCGCATAAGTCAGTTCGACCTTCCCGGCTACGCCGTCGGCGGGCTCGCCGTGGGCGAATCCAACGACGTGATGTACGAGACTATAGAACAGGTCGAACCGTTTATGCCAAAGGACCGCCCGCGCTATCTAATGGGCGTCGGCACGCCGGTGAACATACTGGAATGCGTGGAACGCGGCATAGACTTTTTCGATTGCGTCATGCCTTCGCGCAACGCGCGCCACGGCAACCTGTTCACCTCCAAAGGGTTTATGAACCTGAACAACAACAAATATCTGCTGGACGATCGCCCCATAGACGAAAACTGCGGCTGCGAAGTCTGCCGCACCTACACGCGCGCGTACATACGCCACCTGTTCAAAGCGCGCGAGCTTCTGGCGATGCGGCTGTGCGTGCTGCACAACCTGTATTATTATAACGATCTTATGGAAAAAATACGCGCGCATCTCGACGACGGCACCTACGCCGAATGGAAAAAAGCGGAAGTCGAGCGTATCGACCGCCGCGTTGACGACTGAACTGAAAGGAAAAACGGCATGAAACATTACGATATCATAATAATAGGCGCCGGCCCCGGTGGGATCTATTCGGCCTACGAGCTCACAAAGCTCTGCCCCGGCAAAAAAATCGCGGTGCTCGAGGAAGGGCGTCCGCTCGAACAGCGCGTCTGCCCCATAGACGGCGAAAAAGTCAGGTCGTGCGTCAACTGCAAAAGCTGCGCCATAATGAACGGATTCGGCGGCGCGGGAGCTTTTTCGGACGGCAAGTACAACATAACCAATCAGTTCGGCGGCACGCTGCACGAATACACCGGCAAAGCAAAGGCGCTTGAGCTTATGCGTTACGTCGACGGCATAAACGTGGAACACGGCGGCAAAGGCACGCGGCTCTATTCCACCGCCAATTCAAAAATAAAGCGGCTCTGCCTGCAGTCGAACCTGCATCTGCTGGACGCGCAGGTGCGCCATCTGGGCACCGACATCAATTTCGTGGTGCTCAGGAACCTGTTCGACGAGCTCAAAAACAAGGTGGATTTCTATTTTGAAACTCCGGTGCAAAGCGTGGCGGAAAAAGGCGGATCTTTCGTGCTCTGCGCCGACCGCGGCGAATTCGAATGCGAAAACTGCATCATCTCGGTGGGCAGGAGCGGCAGTAAATGGATGGAAAGCGTCTGCCGCGACATGGATATCCCCACGCGTTCCAACCGCGTTGACCTGGGCGTGCGCGTCGAGCTGCCGTACGAGGTTTTCGCCCACCTCACCGACGAGCTTTACGAAAGCAAGATCGTTTACCGCACGGCAAAGTTCCAGGACGTGGTCCGCACGTTCTGCATGAACCCGCACGGCATAGTCGTAAACGAAAACACCAACGGCATAGTCACGGTCAACGGCCACAGCTACGAAGACGAATCAAAGCACACCGACAACACCAATTTCGCGCTGCTCGTTTCCAAGCACTTTTCCGAACCGTTCAAGGACAGCAACGGCTACGGCGAAAGCATTGCCCGCATATCCAATATGCTGGGCGGCGGCGTGATGGTACAGCGTTTCGGCGACCTCATCCGCGGCCAGCGCAGCACGGTCTCGCGCATCAACGAATGCTTTGTCACCCCGACGCTCAGCGCAACGCCCGGCGACCTTTCGCTCGTCATGCCCAAGCGGATACTGGACGGCATAATCGAAATGCTCTACGCGCTCGAAAAGATCGCCCCCGGCACCGCAAACGACGACACGCTGCTTTACGGCGTGGAAGTCAAGTTCTATAATATGGAAGTAGAGCTTTCCGAAAAGCTCGAGACCAATCACCGCGGGCTGTTCGTCATAGGCGATTGCTCGGGCGTCACGCATTCGCTTTCGCACGCGTCGGCGAGCGGCGTGTACGTCGCAAGGACGATAGCGAACAGAGTTTGAGTGAATAGTTAATAGTGAATAGTGAATAGTTAAGGTGGATACTTTGCCCCGTGTCGGGGCAAAGTATCTTCATTTTTATATAAAAAACGGCTTGCCGCCCGTAAACAGGCGAAAAGCCGCTTTGATCGTTTATTGTTTATTCATCTGTTATGTCTTCGCCGCGTATCCTTTTCTGAAGGCGCCGGACGTCGGCCAGATCGTTTCCTTGCACGTATTTTTCAATACTAACAGCGAATTCTTCAAGCCCGCCCGACTCGATCATCTCGTTGAACAGATCCGCGTCGGCTTTCATCAGTTCGTAGACCGTATACACGCGGCCGTTATAATAGTACGTGGTAACTTTTTTTAGCTTTTGCTTGATTTCGTTTTCGTCGTAGTCGCCGAACATATACTCTATCTGCTCGTCGGTATACGTCGATTGTTCGGTGCCGTGCTCTTCGTTGAACGCTATCCACTCGGCGTTTACTCGGGTGAATTCGTCGCGGCCGATATCCAACCCTTTGATTGCTTGATATATAGCGGGAAGCTGATCCATTTCATCCTCAGTCTGCTTGAGATAAACCGATTCGGCCCATTCATTAATATCATCGTTTGTACGGAGTTTCGAAACGATCCATGTATCGCACAATTCATCAGGGTAATGCCGGTCTAAATCGCTTACGTAATGGATCGTTTCTTCGCTTGATTCCCCTGAAATGTCGGATGTTTCGCCGGAACTTGTATCGTCTGAAAGATCGGAGCTGTTAGGGTTTTCCGATTCATAGCTGATATCCGTCTCTTTGCTTTGCGGATCCGGATCATTGCTCGACGTTGGGTCGACCTCAATGTTTCCCGAACAAGAGCATAAAGCGCACAGTAACAGCGCAAGCGTCATAAGTAAGCATAAACAGCGTTTCATATTTTCCCTCCTAATATGTAAATATGGATTGGTTGTTTTTTTGTAAGAAGGTAATGCGGCAACCGTATGCATTACCTCTTTGTGCGAGTATTCACCTTTTTCATCCTCCCATATATACAGACAGTCGAAACGACCCGCCCGGTTCACCTTTTTTGTAATATTCACAAAAAATTAACAAATAGGGTCCAATGACTTACGTCTTTCTGTCTGTCAGACGCCGCAAAAGTAAAGACTCGCACCTTTTTCTGCATTGCCTGCATATCGTTTACAATATATATTGTAACAAGCGTTCTTGGATCCGCAATTATTCTTCTTTTGTTCTCGACCTTGTTTTATCTCTTTACTCTTGCGTTGCCTTTCCAGATGCTCCACACCTGGTCTTCGTCGGCGGGCTGTGCGTAGTCGGTGAGCATGGTGACGGCGAGCGCGCCGCACGACCAGCCGAACTGCAGGCATTTTTCCATATCCCAGCCCTTCATAACGCCGTAAAGCAGGCCGCCCACGAACCCGTCGCCGCCGCCTATGCGGTCGAGCACGTCTATCTGCCGCGCCGGCGCGGAATACCACTTTCCGTCCGCTTTGAGTATGGCGCCCCAAAGGTGCTTTTCGGCGGATATCACCTCGCGCAGCGTCGTGGCGAAAACCGAAGCGTTCGGGAATTCGCGCTGAGCTTCGTCTATGAGCGCGCGGAACGAATCCATTTTGGCTTCTATATCTCTGCCGCCCGCCTCGGGGCCGTTTATGCCGAAGCAAAGCTGAAAATCCTCCTCGTTGCCCACGAGTATATCGGCGTTTTCGGCTATTGTGCGGAACGCTTTTTCAAGCTCCGCGCGCCTGCCCTGCCAGAACGATTCGCGGTAGTTCAGGTCGAACGAAACCAGCGTGCCGTACTTTTTCGCCGCTTTCGCAAGATGTACGCAAAGCTCGCCCGTCTTCGGCGAAAGCGCGGCTATAAGCCCGGAAAGATGCAAAATCTTAACGCCTTCCACGCCGAAAATACGGTCGGTGTCGAAATCGGCGGCGCAAAGGATCCTGCCCACTTCGCCTGCGCGGTCGTTGTGAACGCGCGGACCGCGCGCGCCGCAGCCGCTGTCGGCTATGTTGAACTGATGTCTGTACCCCCACGGGCCGCCCTGTTCCGTTTCTTTGGCTTCATAGGTCATCCCGCGCGAGCGCAGGTTTTGTTTGATGAACGCGGCTACGGGCGAATCCTTTACGAACGCCGTGAGCACTTTCACGTTCTCGCCCAGATACGACGCCACGCTCGCCACGTTTGTTTCGGCGGAAGTCGCCTGCATAAAGAACGTGTCGCTCGCCTGCACCGGCTGACGGTTTTGCGGAGTTATGCGCACGCCCATGCTGGTGGGGACGACAAGCGACCATTTTGCGTTTTGCTTAAGTTCCATAACTTTGTCCTCCGTTTATGCGTTGTATTCGCCCGACACGGTGTTTCCGCCTTCGCCGGTCCAGTTGGTGTGGAAGAATTCGCCGCGCGGCGAATCTGTGCGTTCGTAGGTGTGCGCACCGAAATAATCGCGCTGCGCCTGCAGCAGGTTCTGGGGAAGGCGGCCGCATCTCCAGCCGTCGAACCAGGCGAGCGCCGCCGAAAAAGCGGGCACGGGCAGGCCGCATTCCGCGGCGGCGGCGACCGTTTTGCGCCAACCCTCCTGAAGGCCGCGCATCTTTTGCGTAAAGTACTCGTCAAGCAGCAGGTTGGGCAGATCGGGCGTCTTGTCGTACGCCTCTTTTATTTTGCCCAAGAAGACCGAACGGATTATGCATCCGCCGCGCCACATGAGCGCGATCCCGCCGTAGTTCAGATCCCAGCCGTATTCCTTGGCGGCGGCGCGCATAAGCGTGTAGCCCTGCGCGTAGCTGACTATTTTGGAAGCGAGCAGCGCGCAGCGTATGTTTTCCAGGAATTCTTCGCGCTGTTTTTTGGTAAAGCGCGGCTTTTTCGTTCCGCCGAATATTGCCGAAGCACGCACGCGTTCTTCTTTCATCGCCGAAAGGCAGCGGGCGAAGACCGCTTCTCCGATCAGCGTCAGCGGAACGCCCGCGTCGAGCGCGGCTTCGGCGGTCCATTTGCCGGTGCCTTTCTGACCCGCGGCGTCGAGTATGCGCTCCACCAGCGGCTCGCCGTCCTTGTCCTTGTACGCAAGGATATCGGCGGTTATTTCTATAAGATAGCTCTTCAGTTCGCCTTTGTTCCATTCGGCAAAGACTTCGTGCATCTCGTCGCACGTCATACCGAGCAGATCTTTCATAAGCATATACGATTCGCAGATTATCTGCATATCGCCGTATTCTATGCCGTTGTGGACCATTTTTACAAAATGTCCGGCGCCGCCTTCGCCTACCCAGTCGCAGCAGGGCGAGCCGTCTTCGACATGCGCGCAGATGGAAGTGAACAGCGGCTTTACGTGTTTCCACGCCTTTTTCGAACCGCCCGGCATCATCGAAGGCCCCTTGAGCGCGCCTTCCTCGCCGCCCGAAACGCCGGTGCCTATGTAAAGCAGACCTTTGGATTCCACATACGCGGTGCGGCGCGACGTGTCGGGAAAATGCGAATTGCCGCCGTCGATTATGATATCGCCTTTTTCAAGCAGCGGGATCAGCTGCTCTATCATATCGTCCACCGGCCTGCCGGCTTTTATCATAAGCATAACGCGGCGCGGCTTTTTGAGCGTGGAAACGAGCTCGGCGAGCGAATACGCGCCGCGGATGTTCCTGCCTTTGGCTCTGCCGTTGATAAAATCGGTCACCTTTTGGGAAGTGCGGTTATATACCGAAACGGTAAACCCGCGGCTTTCCATGTTCATAACTAAGTTTTCGCCCATCACGGCGAGTCCTATAAGACCTATGTCGCTTTTTTTCATACCGTGCCGCCTTTCGTTTTTGCGTACGCTTTTTTCATGTTCTTAAGTACGGAATAGGGTACAGACATATCTCCCAGCCCTTTTCCGATGCTGATGTGCGGCTTGAACGCGCCGTGGAAATCGGTGCCGCCGCTTATGCAAAGCCCAAGCTTTTTGGCGAGAGTTTGATATTCCTTCTGCATCTGCGGCGTGTATTCGGTGTAATAACCCTCCACGCCGGCAAGGCCTTCGGCTTTGAGCCGAACAAGGAATTTTTCCAGTTCCTCCGGCGGCTTGCGGGTCAGATGCAGGTGCGCGCAGAACGCCATTCCGCCCGCGCCGTTGATAAGAGCCACCGCCTCGGTATCGGTCAGCGCCTCGCGGCCCGAAAAAGCCGGCCGCCCGTTGGCGAGATATTCGTCGAACGCCTGCTTTACCGAACCCACGTAGCCCTTCTTTACCATAAGCCGCGCAAAATGCGCGCGGCAGAGTATGTCGCTCCCGGCGAGCTCGCGGACCTCGTCCATCGTCAGCGCGAACCCCAGGGCGTTGAGCTTTTCGCATATCTCGTTCTGGCGTTCGTTTCTCACGGTCCTGGCGTACTGCAGCTTTTCGCGCAGAGCGGCGTTGTTTATGTCTATAAAATAGCCCAAAATATGCGTTTCCGTCTCGGATTGAGCCGAAAGCTCTATGGCGGGTATGACTTCTATTCCTATGCGCTTTCCTTCGTCCAGCGCGTCGGCTACGCCGTCAACGCTGTCGTGGTCGGTCACCGCCACGGCGGAAAGCCCGCATTCTTTTGCGTGCCGCACCAGCTCGCGCGCGGTCATCGAACCGTCCGAGCAAACGGTGTGCGTGTGCAGATCTATCGTCTTCATTTTTCTTCTCCGTCAAATATCCAAAGCCCCAAAGCGGGGTTCGAAACGTAAAAAACTTCTTCGCCGTCCACGTCGTTCCAGCCGTCTTTCAGTTCGCCGACACGGTACTTTTCCATCGCTTCCCGGGGCGGCATATAGCCGAACCCGGCGTTTTCGATCTCCTGTTCGGTAAGTCCTCCGGCGCAGTAGGTCACGCGGAACTTCCCGTCGGCGGAACCGTGTATCAGGTGCGCCGCCGCCGAAAGATTCGCGCGCAGCTCCGGCTCGCTTTTCACCAGCTCAAGAACCTTTTCGCGCCCGCAGTAGCCGTATTTGCGTATAAGGCGGTCGTTTTCGGCGTCTTCGCCGAACTTGTTCACGCCCGGGGCGATTATGACGAGCTCGCCGCCTTCCGCCATAGCCATGCGCAGGCGGTAGATCGCTTTGTTGCCCAGCCAGGTCGAACGGAATTCGTTTGCGTCGAGCATGACGACGGCTTTGTCTATGGGCTTTTTAAGGTGGTCCAGATTTATCTTCCGGCTCTGCGCCACGGCGCGCTCGAAAAGCGACCTGTCGCGGCCTATATACAGCCCGCGGATATCGGTCTTTCCGCCTCCGGCGCAGACCGTGAGCACGTAAACCACGGGCAGATCTGCTATGAAATGTTCCTCGGCGTAATCGAAGACCTTGCGCACCGGCGAATGGTCGCGCCCCATTATGCGCTCCATGCCGTAGAAGGCGCCCAGCGAATGCGAGGCGTTTATCATGCCGCTGCCGCCGCAGCCGACGAATATGTTTTTGGAATAGTTCGCCATCCCGACCACTTCGTGCGGGACCACCTGCCCCACCGAAACGATAAGGTCGTACGACTTATCGAGCAGACGGCGGTTTATTTCCACCGGAACGGGCTCGTTCATTATCCCTTCCGAAACTTCTTTTACGAATTCCGCCGGGACTTCGCCCACGCGCTCGACGCCGGTGCGCCAGTTGTGGACGATCATCTTTTCGAACGGTATGTCGCCGAAGAATTCCTCCCATTCGTCCCTCGTCATCGGCGCGTGCGTGCCGAGCGCGGGCATTATATCGACTTCGCAGGAATCCTTGAGCTTGTGCCACAGCATATCGGTTATTATTCCGCCGCCGGAATACAGCCGCGTGTGGTCGGGCGGAAGGATGAGCGTTTTGTGCGGTTTTTTCGCCTCTATAAGCCGGTCGAGCGCTTTGCTTATCGCTTCGTCCGTCATCGGCGCCCCGCATTCCAGCGCGGTCACGCCGTCCGCATCGCGCTTTACGCGGCGGTATTCGGTAAAGTAAAATTCCAGACCGCCTTCGGTGTCGGTGGTCTCGTCACTTATATACGTTTCGCTTTGGCTCACGCGCGTCCATTCGGGATCTTTGTCGAGATCGGGGATATACACGTCTTTTTCGTAAGACTTTTCAAAGAACGTGATATAGCCGGTATCGCAGTAGGGGATCAGCTGGCGGTACATGCTTGCGCCGCCTATGACGAACACGTCGTCGGTGTCGTACTGTTTAAGTATTTCGAACAGCTCGTCCAGCGAATGAGCCACCGTCGCGCCCTCGGGATGATAATCCATATCCCAGTTGAGCACTATGTTCGTCCGCTTTGGCAGCACTTTCCCGCCCGGGAACGTGGCGAGCGTGTTGGAGCCGTACACCACCACTTTTCCGGCGGTGACGCGGCGGAAATTGGCGAGATCGGCGCGCACGCGCGCCAAAAGGTCGCCCTTGTTGCCTATGCCCCATTCTTTGTCTACTGCCACAATGAATTTCATACTTTTGTTTTCCTTTCGTCAGACCGCCACGGGGAACCGCGCTATCTTTTCGCCGTGCTCGTAGTTTTCCACCTTAAAGCTTTCGGGCGTAAAATCGTAAAAGTCCGTGATACTCTTGTCAAGCGTGACTTTCGGCGCGGGGAACGGCGTGCGCTTGATGAGCTCTTCCACAATGGGGATATGCCGGTCGTAGATATGGCAATCGGCTATGACGTGCACGAACTCGCCCGGCTCGAGGTTCGACACCTGCGCGAACATATACACCAGCGCGGCGTACTGCGCCACGTTCCAGGCGTTTGCGGCGAGCATATCCTGCGAACGCTGGTTGAGTATGGCGCACAGCTTTCCGTCTGTGACGTTGAAAGTCATGGAATACGCGCAGGGGTAGAGCGCCATCTCGTGCAGATCGGCAAAGTTGTATATGTTTGTGAGTATGCGGCGCGAACAGGGGTTGTTTTTAAGGTCGTAAAGCACGCGGTCGACCATATCGAACTCGCCTTCCTTATACTTGTGCTTCACGCCCATCTGATATCCGTACGCCTTGCCTATGGAGCCGTTTTCGTCCGCCCACGCGTCCCAGATATGGCTGCCCAGGTCGTGCACGTTGTTGGATTTCTTCTGCCAGATCCAGAGTATCTCGTCGACGGCGGCTTTGAGCGAAATGGGCCGAATGGTCAGAAGCGGGAACTCTTTTGAAAGGTCGTAGCGGTTGACCACGCCGAAAACTTTCTTGGTAAAAGCGGGCGTGCCGTCTTCCCATTTGGGGCGGACCCTTTCGTCTTTGACCCACGTTCCGTTGTCTATGATGTTGCGGCAAGTGCTGATAAAAGCGGTATCTGCGCTGCTCATTTCGTTTTTCCTCCGTCAAATTGAATTTTTATATTGTAAAATCAAAATTTATGTTGTAAAATATAGCAAGGCGGTGATTTATTTGAAAGTGCGCGTAATAGCCGACGGCGCGGAACACGTAACCGAATACTCTCATCCCGTGCTCGCGTCGCAGGCGATAGCCGATTCGGGCGTTTCTCTTTACGCGCCCTGCGGCGGAAAAGGGATATGCGGCAAATGCCGCGTAAGAATACGGGGCGAATACACTCCGCGCACCGCGGACGGGTACGCGCTCGCGTGCCGCACCACGCTCACCGGCGACTCCTATATAATTTATAACACAACGGCAAGCAAAATTCAAGTGCTATCCGCAAATGATGCGCCGCAAATCGCGCCTTCGGGCGCAAATGATCAGCTCGGCTGCGCAATAGACGTCGGCACCACCACTCTGGCGTGCTCGGTCTATTCGCTCGGCGACGGAAAGCTTTTGTATTCGTGCGGCGCGGCAAACCCGCAATCCGCCCACGGCGCCGATATCATGAGCCGCCTGGAATACGCGTCGCGCGGGGGCGCGCAGACGCTTCGCGACGAGATAACCGCGGCGGTGGAATCGCTCAGATGCGGCGGAAAATGCGTCGTCACCGGCAACACCGTGATGCTTTCGCTCCTTTGCGGCGAAGACACTTCCGGACTCAACTCCTGGCCGTTTTCGGCGCCGTCGCTCTTCGGGTACGAAAAAGACGGCGTGTACTACGCGCCCTGCGCCGCTCCGTTTTTCGGCGCGGACGCGGTCTGCGCCGCGGCTCACTGCATTAAGAAAGGCGAACCGTGCATAGTTGCGGATATAGGCACCAATGCCGAACTGCTCTGCTTTGACGGCGAAGACGGCTTCCTTTGCGCTTCGGCTTCCGCCGGGCCGTGTTTCGAAGGCGTGGGGATATCCTGCGGTATGCCCGCCTGCGACGGCGCGGTGTATAAGGCGACGGCAAACGGCAGAGAATGCGAATATTCCGTCATGGGCGGCGTCAAGCCGCGCGGACTCTGCGGCACCGGCATCGCCGATCTCGCGGCGTTCCTGATCCAAACCGGTTTCGCCGATAACGCCGGCCGTATGGCGGGGACGTATTATCTCGCCGAAAACGTCTTTTTCACACAGCGCGATATGCGCGCCCTGCAGCTCGCCAAAGCGGCGGTGCGGGCGGGGATCGAAACGCTGCTTGAAAAAAGCGGCGCGCGCGGCAAAATACAAAAGATCTATCTTGCGGGCGGTTTCGGCAGCGCGCTTTCTCCGCGCACCGCGGCAGTCCTTGGCGTGATACCGCCGGAATACGAAGACATCTGCGTCCCGGCGGGCAACGCCGCGCTCGCGGGCGCTTCGCGGGCGATAACCGATCTGTCTTTCCGCAAGTCGCTGGAGGAGCTGGCGCGCAAATGCGAATACGTCGCGCTCGCCGCCGACGAAGGATTCAAGAAGCTGTTTATCAAACATATAGATTTTGGAGGCGTGAACTGAATTGAAAGAACTGTTTTCACAAATAGATTCGCTTGCGGGCGGATACAAGGAATTTTTAAAAGAGATCTGCTCCATAGAAAGCAAATCCGAAGACAAAGAGGGCGTCGACGCCGTCTGCACCGCGGTATGCGAAAAAGCGCGCGCGCTGGGGTTTGGCGTCAAACGCCGCCGTATTGAAAACGCCGGCGACGTGGCGAGCATAACCTACGAAAACGGCGGGAAATTGCCGCCCGTCTGCATATCCGCGCATATGGATACCGTTTTCGCCAAAGGCGAATTCGGATATCCGCCGGTAAAAGAGGAAGACGGCAGACTCAAGGGCCCGGGAGTCATCGACTGCAAGGGCGGTATCGCCGTGGGGATGCTGGTGCTCGAATCGCTCAAGCGCACGGGATACTCGGAACGCCCGGTAAAGCTGATACTCCAAAGCGACGAAGAAGTCGAATCGGTAAATTCCGGTATGGAGACCATCCGCTTTATGCTCGAAGAATCGGCGGGCGCGAGCGCGTTCTTCAACTGCGAATGCCGCGAGGAAGGCAAGCTCACCACGGGCAGGAAGGGGATCATCCGCCTGTATCTCGAAGTAAAGGGCCGCGCCGCGCACGCGGGCGACTATTTCGAAGGCCGCTCGGCGATCCGCGAAGCCGCGTACAAGATAATAGAGCTCGAACAAAAGAGCGTAAAAGACGGCATAACCTATAACTGCGGCGTCATCGAAGGCGGCACGGCGCTCAACGTGGTGCCGGATATCTGCCGCGTGTATATCGACGTGCGTATACGCAGTACGGCCGAATACGACTATGCGATGAGCGTGCTCGAGGAAGTGGCGTCGCACGTCTGCGTGGAAGGCACGGTCTGCCGCGTGGTGAAGATAAGCGACCGCAAGCCGATGGAACGCACCGAAGCCAACGTGAAGCTGTTCGAACACATAAACGCCGTGGCGCAGAAATATGGATTCGGCGAGATGAAGGAGTTTTATTCCAACGGCGGTTCGGACGCGGCGTACACCACGCTCGCGGGCATCCCCACCGTCGACGACATAGGGCCCATAGGCGACAACTACCATACCAAGGACGAATGGTGCGATATTTCGTCCATAGCGGGGTCCGCAAAGCTGATCGCCGCTTCTATATGCGAAATGAGAAAGGATTTTTAAAAAAATGAGACCGACGATCGGTTTGACCTGTTCCATGCTCGAAAATTCCCGCCTGGCGGTGAATCTCACATACCTCAACGCGCTGCGCGCTTCGGGCGCGCTGCCCGTCACGCTGCCGTACGTCGAAACGGTCGGGGAAGCGGAGCTGTATCTGGAGGGGCTCGACGGGTTCCTCTTCACCGGCGGCGCGGATATCGATCCCGCCGAATACGGCGAACAGAAGGACGAAAAATGCGGCGAGGTGTGCCCGCCGCGCGACCTGACCGAAAAATGCTTTTTCGAAGCGCTTAAAAACAAACGCCTGCCCACGCTCGGGATCTGCCGCGGCATACAGGCGCTCAACGTCTTCGCCGGCGGCACGCTCTGGCAGGACATCCCCTCGCAGTACGGCGCGGATATAGTCCACGCAAGCGCCGAGCACGATATCGACATCGTCCCCGGCACGCTTTTCGCGCAAGTCATAGGCAAGGAGCGCATAAAAGTCAACAGTTTCCACCATCAGGCGATAAAAACGCCCGCGCCGGGATACGTCGTCTGCGCTCGCGCTCCCGACGGCATTCCGGAAGCGATATGCGCAGAAAGCCGCGACGATTTTCTGGCGGTACAGTACCATCCGGAAATGATGTTCGGGCGCGACGAAAACGCGCGCGCCGTGTTAGACTGGTTCACGCGCGTCTGCGCCGACCGAAAACAGAAAGGAAAAATGGTATGAAATACTTCTTCGGCACCGATATCACTCAGGATAAACAAAACGAAACGCTCGAATGCGAACGTTTCGTCACATCCCGCGCGGACGCGGAACTCGAAGAAAAAATCGCGCAAGCGTCAAAACTCGCAAGCGAAGCGGACGAATTGTGCCGCGTTTCGCCCGTGCCTCGCAAGGTAGGCCAGACCTGCGCGGTGTTCGCCGTCGTGTGGGGGATACTGCTCGCGTTCGGGCTCATACGCGACCCGTCTTCCATAACGAGCACGCCTATGATAGTCACCATGGCGATGGTCGTGATCAGCGCCGTCACGGCGGTGATAATGTTCGCAAGGGCGAAAAAGCAGATGAAGACCACTCCCGAACAGGAGAAGGCGTGCGAGCGCGCCAACGAGGCGTTCGCCGAAGTGGGCGCCGAATCCGACAAGCAGCTCGGGGTCCCCGAAGACTGTAAGGAGATCGACACGCTCTACTGCGTTTACAGCGTAAAAGACGGCGTCGCCGCTCCCTATACCATGTTCCGCACCGAACTGTTTATGAACTATCCGCGCAAGGTGTTCGTCAAAGACGGCGACCTTTGCATAAGCGACATACGCGAACTCATCCGCGTGCCGGTCTCGGCTCTGGGCGAAATCGAAACAGTCGAACGCAAATGCGGTCTGGGGTTCTGGAACAAGAGCGTTTCGTACCGCGCGCCCGAATACGCACGGTACAATATCAAGCGCGGCGGCAACGGAATACTCACGCTCGGTTCGTATATCCGCATAGACGCTTCTCTCGAAGGCGAGACCTACGCGCTGCTCTTCCCGCCGTACGAGGAAGAATATCTTAAAAACATTTTGGGAAGGTAAACAGCTTTTATGAAGACCCGCCGCATTATAAAAAGAATATCGCTGCTGCTGGCGGCGCTCTTGATCTGCGCGCTCCTGCCTTTTCAGGCGCGAGCCGCTCTTGCCGACTGGTACGATTACACCGGCGACGGCGCGGTCGATTCCTCCGACGCCATCTATCTGCTCAGACACGTGCTTTTTCCCGCGGATTTTCCGCTTGAAGTCAACGCCGATCCGGACGGCGACGGCGCGGTCGATTCTTCCGACGCGATCTATTTGCTCAGGCACGTGCTGTTTCCGGCGGACTTTCCGCTTTGCGACCACGACGAAAGTATGCGCATCACCGATTCGGCGCCCGACCCCGACCACGACGGCGTCTGGCACACCGAATGTATGGAATGCGGCGCCGTTCTCCGCACCGGGACTATCGAACGCATCGCCGAAAACGGCGAATACACGTCGAAAGACGACGTCGCGCTGTATCTGCACGTCTACGGAAAACTGCCCGGCAACTTTATAACCAAAGCGCAGGCCAAGGCGCTGGGCTGGAAGAGCGGAGACTTATGGAAATACGCGCCCGGAAAATCGCTGGGCGGAGACGTGTTCGAAAACCGCGAAGGACTGCTGCCCGATAAGGAGGGCCGCGTGTGGTACGAATGCGATATCGATTATCAGGGCGGCGCGCGCAATTCAAAGCGCATAGTCTGGTCGAACGACGGGCTCATTTACTATTCGTCCGACCATTACGCCTCTTTCACGCAGCTGTACTGACGGCTCGCATAAATCAAAAACCGCGGCGCGGTCCCAAAGCAAAACGGACCGCGCCGTCTTTTATTTGCGCCAAAAAAAGGGAATATTGCCCGGCGCGGGCGGGAAAAGCGCGCTTTTTTGTTCAAAAACCTGTTGATTTTTGCGCTTTGATGTGATAAAATGGTACTCAGCAAAATCTGGGAATACGGAGTACGGGCGGCAATGCGCAGAAAACGTTTGAACATAGCCATAGACGGGCCGAGCGGCAGCGGAAAATCCACGCTCGCCAAACTGCTCGCAAAAAAATACAACCTCATCTATATCGATACCGGGGCGATCTACCGCACCATAGGGCTTTACGCGATGCGCGCGGGCGTCGACCGCACCGATACGGAAGGCGTTATATCGCTGCTCCCGCATATGAAGATAGAAATGACGCTCGAAAACGGCGGCGGCGTGGTCTGGCTAAACGGCGAGCGTATGGGCGACGAGCTCCGCACCCCCGAATGTTCGCTTTACGCTTCCGACGTTTCAAAGATCCCCGCGGTCAGGGAATACATACTCGAGCTCCAGCGCGGCATCGCCCGCAGAAACGACTGCGTTATGGACGGGCGCGACATCGGCACCGTCATACTTCCCAAAGCGCAGGTAAAGATATTCCTGTTCGCGTCGGTCGAAAAACGCGCCGAACGCCGGCTTATCGAACTGCGCGAAAAAGGCGAAGACGTCACGCTCGAGCAGGTGCTCGAGGATATGCGCTGGCGCGACGAAAACGACAAGACGCGCAAAATAGCCCCCGCGATCCCCGCGCCCGACGCGGTGATGCTCGACAACGGCGGGCTGGGCATAGAAGCCACGCTCGATGCGGCTTCCGAAATCATAGAAAGCAAGGTAAAGATATGAACGCAAACGAACGCGAGCTTCAGTACCACATCAACTGCCGCGCCGGCGACGTGGGCGAATACGTCATACTCCCCGGTGACCCCGGCAGATGCGAGCTTATTGCTTCGTTCTTTGAAGACGCGCGTTTCGTCACGTCGAACCGCGAATACACGGTCTGCACCGGCACGCTCTGCGGCAAAAAGGTCAGCGTGTGTTCCACCGGCATAGGCGGCCCTTCCGCCGCCATAGCCATGGAAGAGCTCTGCAACATCGGCGCAAAGCATTTTATCCGCGTGGGCACCTGCGGCGGGATCGCGCTCGACGTCACCGCCGGCGACGTGGTCATCGCCTCTTCGGCGGTGCGCCAGGACGGCACCAGCTACGAATACGCTCCCGAAGGCTACCCCGCGACCGCCGACCACCGCACGGTCTGCGCGCTCGAACAGGCGGCGAAAGAATTAGGATATAAATATCACGTCGGCGTGGTGCAGGCAAAGGATTCGTTCTACGGCCAGCACGACCCGTATTCCAAACCCGTTTCCGCCGAGCTTCTGAACAAATGGGAGGCGTGGAAACGCCTGGGCGTGCTCTGCAGCGAAATGGAATCGGCGGCGCTGTTCGTCGTAGCGGCATACCGCGGCGTCACCTGCGGCGGCGTCTTCCACACCGTGTGGAACCAGGAACGCGAAAAAGCGGGCCTTTCGCAGGAAGAGATCCACGACACCACCCCGGCGGTGCGCTGCGCCGTAGAGGCAATAAAACTAATGATAAACGGCAAGGTATAATAAATGAGCGCTTACGGCTTTTTAAAGGCATTATTCAAGATCCCCATGCGGCTTTTGTACCGCGTTAAGGTGGAAGGGCGCGAAAACGAGCCCGAAGGCCCGTATCTGGTCTGCGCCAACCATTCCTCGTTCTGCGACCCCATACTCATAACGGCGTCGCTCAAGCAAAAGCATAAGTGGCTCGCAAAAAAAGAGCTGGCGAACCACGCTTTTATGCGGCTGGTGTTCCGCATAACCGGCGCCGTCACCATCGACCGCGACGGGCTCGACACCACGGCGCTCCACGCCTGCATAGACGCGCTCAAGGAAGGCACCAGCGTAGGCATTTTTCCGCAGGGCACCCGAATGCCCGGCGTCGTTCCGCAAAAAGAACAGGCGCTGCCCGGCTTTTCGCTGATATCCTGTATGGCGGAAGCCACCGTGCTGCCTGTCTCCATAGTCACCAAATCGCTGCGCCCGCGCATTTTTCGCCGCACGCGGCTAATAATCCACAAGCCGGTGAGCTATAAGGAATATACTTCCATAAGCGAAAAACCCACCAAGTCCGACATTTCGTATTACCTTTTCGATAAGGTCTGCGAACCGTTCAAAAAGGAAGGCGAATGATGGCGACTGTCACCGTGGCGCCCGGCTCGGGCTTCTGCCCGGGGGTAAAACGGGCGGCAGAGCTTCTGGAACGCGAACTCGAAGCCGGTTCAAAGGTGTTCTGTCTCGGCGAGCTCATACACAACCGTCCGTACAACGAATCGCTCGTCGCGCGCGGGGTGAAGATAATCGACGAGACGCAGATCGATTCCGTCCCTCCCGACGGCGTGATATTCATACGCGCCCACGGCGAAACGAGGGAGATATACGAAAAGCTCGCGCTCTGCGGGCGGCGCGTGGTCGACGGCACCTGCGCTTACGTGCGGCAGATACACCGCATTGCGGAAGAAAATTCACGTTCCGGCGCAGAATGCATTATCCTTGGCGACAAGGATCACCCCGAGGTGCGCGGCATACTCTCGTTCGCACACGGAAAAACAAAAGTTTTCGGCAGCGCCGCCGAGGCGCTGAAAGCGCTTGAAAACGAAGAAGAACCGGCAAAAAACCGCTTTTTTGCGGTGCAGACGACTTTTTCCGTACAAGATTGGAAATTTTTTGCGAACAATTTAAAAAAACTATATACAAACGCGAATATTTTTGATACAATATGCAATATCACGGAAACGCGGCAGAAAGCCGCGTATGAACTGGCTTCCGGCGCCGACCTGGTCTGCGTCGTGGGCAGTCCGCAAAGCTCCAACACGGCAAAGCTGCTTACGGTATGCAGCCGGGCGTGTCCCCGGACCATCGCCGCCGAGACGGCGGACGACCTGCAAAAATACCGCGGCGTCATCAAACAAGCAAACAGAATCGTAATAATTGCCGGCGCGTCTGCGCCAGGCGTTATAATACAGGAGGTAAACAAAACCATGGCAAACATCGCTAACGAAGAACTCAGCTTTGAGGAACTTTTGGACCAGTCGTTCAAGACCCTCACAACTGGAGAAAGGGTTACAGGGACAATCCTTGCCGTCACCCCGGCGGAGATCAAGGTCGACCTGGGGACCAAGCATACGGGCATTCTTCCGTATGATGAGATCTCTGCAGATGACAGCGTCGATATGAGTTCTTTCCACGTGGGCGATCCCATAGATGTCGTCTGTACCAAATTCTCCGACGTCGAAGGCACCGTGCTCCTTTCCAAGAAGCGCCTCGACGAGGCAAGAAACGCCGAAAAAGTGGCTCAGGCGGCCGCCGAAGGCGGTATCCTTACGGGCACCGTCAAAGAAGTCGTCAACGCCGGCGTCATTATGAACGTCAGCGGCATAAGGGTGTTCGTGCCCGCCACTCAGTGCGGCCGCGAAGGCACCGATCTCGAATCGCTCAAGGGCAAAAAGGTATCGGTCAAGATCCTTGAATACAACGAAGCGCGCAAGAGAGCCGTCGGCTCCATCCGCTCCGCCGCCCGCATCGAGCGCAAAAAGCGCCTCGACGATTTCTATTCTTCCATAGAAGTCGGCCAGAAACTCAAAGGCACCGTGCGTTCCATCACCAATTTCGGCGTGTTCGTAAACCTCGGCGCCGCCGACGGTATGATCCACGTTTCCGAAATTTTCTGGGGCGTGCCCCGCAACCCCGCCGACGTGTTCAAGATCGGCGACGAAGTCGAAGTCACCGTCAAGGAGATCGACCGCGAAAGAGAACGCATCTCGCTCGGCTACAAGACCGAGGCGACCAATCCCTGGAACATCTTCAACGAACAGTTCAAGGAAGGCGACGTGGCTAACGTCACCATCGTGAGCATAATGCCGTTCGGCGCTTTCGCCGAGATCATTCCCGGCGTGGACGGACTCATCCACTGCTCGCAGATCGCCGACAAGTTCGTTCAGAACCCCGGTTCCGTGCTCAAAGTGGGCGACAAAGTCGACGCCAAGATCACGGCTATCGATTCCGAAAAACAGCGCATAAGCCTTTCGATCAGAGCGCTTCTGCCCCAGACCGAAGAAGCTCCGGCAGCCGACGAGGCTCCCGCCGCCGACGAGGCTCCCGCCGTTGACGAAGCTCCGGCCGTTGACGAAGCTCCGGCAGTCGATGAGGCTCCCGCGGCCGATGAAGNNACATCGACCTCGGCAACATAGGCCATGCTCCCGCGGCCGATGAAGCCGCCGGCGCCCCCGACGAAGAATAATGAGCTTTATCGATTCCGAACTCACCGAGGAGTGCATAACGAGCGCGTCGTTCGATTCGCTCGAAAAAGCGCTCGAGCATTTCGGCTACGACGTGGTCCGCACCAAGCTTCAGATCACCGCGCGCCGCGGAGGCGTGTTCAAAACCAACGGCAAATTCTCCACGGTCGTCGTCACGGACAGCGGTAATTTCCGCTCCTGCCGCGACACCGAGACCGCCAAAGGGTATCTGATGCGCCCCAAACAGGGCGTGCTGGCGCAGATAGTCGCATTCGCCGAAGAACTGGAATAAGCGCAAAAAAAGAAAGCCGATCTTTTGCAGACCGGCTTTTTCTTTATGTTTTTAAGGCTCAGTATTTGTTCTGTTTGAGTTTTATGAAGAACAGCACCGCGCCGCCTATCACCGCTATGGCGATTATGACGATGGAAATTATCAGCCCGGCTTTGGAACCGCTTTCGGTCTCCTCGGCGAGCGCAAAGCGGATATCCACCGTGGTGTTGCCCGTTACGGTTATGGTCAGCTTGCCGTCTTCCGCCTCGGCGGCTTCGCCGTTGACGAGTATGCGGCTGATGACGTAGCCTTTGTCCGGAGTGATGTCGAACGTGACGGGCATACCCGATTCCACGTTCTGCGTGACGTTGGGGCTGACGCTGCCGTTTTCGCCGACTATGACGTTGACGTCGTAGGTGGGCAGGACGGCCTGTTTGCTTATGAACACCAGGGTCTTGTGCTCTTTGAGCTGGATCTGGACCCTTCCGCCATCGCCGCACTGGAGCGTTTCGTAAACGCGTACCAGCGCGCCGCTTTCAAAGCCAAAGCAGCCCACTTCCATATCGGCGAACTCGGTCCCCAGCCGCAGGTCGGCCTGCGCGCCGGAAGGATAGATATCGCTGAACTTCACCACCGAATAGATGCAGTTGGCGTACTGCGGGTTCGAAGACACCGCCGCGCCTATCTGCGCGTATTCGGGGCACTGCGAATTCCTGAGCAGGCTCAAATCCACGTCCGCGTACGGGATGAGCGTGCCGCTGACCGGGAAAGTGACTTCGTGGTCGGAACCGGTCACCACGGCGGTGCGCGAAGTGAAATCCATAACGAGCTTTTCAAACACTTTTTTGCTGGCCTTGGTCTTGGCCGTGGCGTCTATCCTTATGACGCCGGCGGTCCAGTCTATGTCGTCCACGTTGATAAGATTTGCGTCCACGGTGGCGGTCTGTTTGAAATAAGCGCGTATCGTGTGGTCGGCGGAAACGGCTTCGAACGTGTAGGTGCCGTCTTCGAGCGAAACGTCCAAACCGTCCACGTTGACGTAATCGACTTCATAGCCGTCGTCGGGGGTGACGGTGTAGACGACGGTCTCGCCCTGGATGACCTCGGTCCTGCCCGCGGGGGTGATGGTACCGTTGGCGGAAGCGTTGGCGGTTATGCTGTGGGTGATTATCACGTCGTCCTTGCTCGCAAAGGTGACCGCTATGGTGTGGTTCGCCTTGACCGCGCGGAACGTGTAGGTCTTGCCCATGCTTTCGTTGTATACTTCGACCGAGTCGACCTTTACCGAATAGATGCGGTAGTTCATATCGGGCGTGAAGGTGAAGGTGATGTTTTCGCCGTCGGGGACGTAGACCACGTTCTTGACTATCTCGCCCAGATCGGCGGTTATGGAGCCGCCGCCCTGCTTGGTGACGACCGCGGTGATGCGGTATTTTATCTTTTCAAACGTTACGTTTATAACGCTTTCTCTCTCTATGCGGATCCTGGTCTGGCCGTCGGAGGAGGGAGTCACGGAAGTCCCGTTGACGGTGATGGAAGCGACCTGATAGCCGGAATCGGGAACGGTGTTGACGCCTATGTAGGTGCCCTGCTTGATCATTGCGGGGTTGGTGGTGTAGCCCACAATATTGGCTTTGCCGTGCGCGCCGGTGGCGTCGGATGTGACGTTGAGCGTCACACTCACGTCGGCGGCGATCTCCTTGAACTGCGCGGTCACGCGCAGCGTGCCGGCGGCTATCGCTTCATAGGTATTGGTGCTGAGCTTGCGGGGGATGTCGTTGATGACCACCGCGTCGAGCTCGTAGCCTTCGTCGGGAATGAACGTGAATATGACGGTCTCGTTTTCCCGGGGCAGAAGCGTGCTCGCGGTGATGGTACCGTGCGGTGCCTGAGTGATGATGACCGCGTTGGGCGGATAGTCGAACGCCACGTACAGCGTGCCTTCGTTCACGTTTTCTATTTCTATGTAACGGTTTTCGGTGATCGTGCATTCGACCGAACCGCCGGAAGCGGAAACGAACGAAGCGGAGGAGATGATATAGACCTGATCGACCTCGCTGGTAACCTCAAGCGTGACCTTGCTGCCGGTAGTTACGGAAAACGTCTCGCCGACAGGCGAACCGCCGATGCTGAAAACGAACGAATCGGTTATTCCGCCGCTGACCGTGGTGCTTACGGTCACGTCGCAGAGCGGAATGGAGGAATAGACGGGGACGAGGGTGACGTTGGATTTGAGCACGGTCTCGAACTTGCTGTCCGAAACCTGTATCGAAGCGCCATTGACGGTGACCGATTCCAAAAACAGGCCTTCGTCGGGCGTGAAGGTGACGGTCACGCTTGCGCCGTATTTGAAGCCGTAGACCGAAACGCCGTTTTCGTATTTGAACGTGGTGTAGCCTTTGCTCACGTCGAATCTGCCGCCTTCGGTGTCGGGGATGGTGAGGATCACGGGTTCGTCGAGCGTGTATTCGACGTAAACTGTGGCGGCAGTCTCTTCGGCCGAGACCACGGTCGCGTCTTTGCCACCTATCATAAAGACGCAGTCTTCGGCGAACGGGCGGTCGGAAGTGATCTCGACGGTGAGCTTGTAAGTTTTGCCGTTTTCGAACTCGTCGTGGTCGGGATCCCACGCGCTGTTTGTCACGGCGACGCCTTCGGTGGCCGATACGGCGTCGGCGGGCGCGTCGCCCACTTTGGGAGCGGCGACGCTGAGCTGTACGAGCCCTATGGGCTCGGGTTCGGCAGAAACTTCCTCGGAGCTCTCTTCAGAGCTTTCTTCGGCGGAACTTTCCTCGGGGAGTTCGGAGCTTTCCTCCTCCGGTTCGGAGCTTTCTTCGGAAATTTCCTCCGAGCTTTCTTCAACGCTTTCCTCGGCGGAACTTTCGGTTTCGTCCGAAACGTCTTCTTCGGCGAATACGCTCACGCCGGCCGTGAACAGCAGGCAGAACGCGAGCAGCAGCGATATTATTACGGAAAATCTTTTCATTTGTTTTTCCTCCGTGAATTGTTCGGTAAATTAAGACCCGGCGGCGTTTTCGCCGTTTTCCGCGGCGGCGTGCGCCGCTTCTATTTCTTCCGCGGAATTGCCGTAGCATATCAGCAGGTCGCCTTCATATTCGGTAAAGCCCACTATAAGCCCGTCGCACGAGTAAAGCTCGCTTACCGAACACGCGGCGACGGTCTCGACGAATCCAAGCTCTGCAAGGTTTTTCTTGTATTCCGCAAGCTTGCTTTTGCTAACGCCGGAAACGCAGATGCACCCGTACGCGCCGTCTTTGCTACGGTAAGCGAACTCGGTGCTGCCGTCGCGCAGCTTGGGGATCAGGGCGCCGTTGCCTTTGCCGGGCCATTCGAGCGAGCGCCCCAGCCCGTATTCGCGCCAGGCGTCGTCTATGACTGTCTTTATTCCGTCTTTTGCCACCTCGTCCCAGGCGGTGTTGATCTTTTCGCGCAGGTCTGGGTCAAGCCCCGCCTCTTCCATTGCGCTGTCTATAAAAGAGCACGAGCACATAAGCAGGGCAAGGAGCGCGGCGAGCGCGAAACATAACGATTTTTTTACCATATTGAACTCCGCCCACTTGACTATTCGGCGCGTTTCTGCTATACTTTGGGTGAAAAGAACGGCGCGCGGAAAGTCCAAGCGGTGATTGTTTGGAACTTTATCAATTCAATTATACACAAAACCGCCGTCATTGCAATAAAAATGTATTAAATAATTGTAATAATTTTTCGGAAGGACGACACATTTTATGGCAGAAAAGAAATTTGTGGAAGAAATAACCCCGATGGACGTCGATTTTGCGCAGTGGTACACCGATATCTGCAAAAAAGCCGAACTCATAGAATACACCTCGGTCAAGGGTTGCCTCGTCATGCGCCCCTACGGCTGCGCCATCTGGGAAAACATACAAAAGATACTCGACACCGAATTCAAGCGCCTGGGGCACGAAAACGTCTTTATGCCCATGTTCATACCCGAATCGCTTCTGCAAAAGGAAAAGGATCACGTAAAGGGCTTCGCTCCCGAGGTCGCGTGGGTGACGATGGGCGGCAGCGAGCCGCTCGAAGACCGCCTGTGCGTGCGTCCCACCAGCGAAACGCTTTTTTGCGAGCATTATTCCAACATAATCCATTCCTACCGCGATCTGCCGCGGCTCTATAACCAGTGGGTCTCGGTCGTAAGGTGGGAAAAGACCACACGCCCGTTCCTGCGCACGCGTGAATTCTGGTGGCAGGAAGGCCACACCATCCACGCCACGGCGGAAGAAGCGATAGCCGAGACCGAGCAGATGCTCAACGTCTACGCCGATTTCTGCGAAAACTCGCTCGCGATGCCGGTCATCAAGGGCCGCAAGACCGAAAGCGACAAATTCGCGGGCGCCGTGGCGACCTACGCCATAGAGGCGCTCATGCACGACGGCAAGGCGCTCCAGGCCGGGACGAGTCATTATTTCGGCGACGGTTTCGCAAAGGCGTTCAATATCCAGTACACCGACAAAGAAAACAAAAAACAGTTCCCGTTCCAGACCTCCTGGGGCGTTTCGACGCGCCTTATCGGCGGCATCATAATGACTCACGGCGACGACCGCGGGCTGGTGCTCCCGCCCGACGTGGCTCCCGTGCAGGCGGTGATCGTTCCCATAGCCCAGCACAAGGAAGGCGTGCTCGAGAAATGCCGCGAGCTTTACGACGCGCTTTCAAAGGATTTCCGCGTAAAACTCGACGACACCGACAATTCCGCCGGCTGGAAATTCGCCGAATACGAAATGAAAGGCGTCCCCTGCCGCATAGAGCTCGGCCCGCGCGATATCGAAAACGGCGAATGCGTCATAGTCACGCGCCACGACCACAACAAAGAGACCGTTCCGCTCGCCGATCTTTCGTCTGCGCTCGCGCGCAAGCTCAAGGAAGTGCGCGACGGGCTCTACGCCAAAGCGCTCGAAAACCGCGAAAAGCACACTCATTCGTGCACGAGCATAGAAGGCATAAAAGAATCGCTCGCCCGCGACGGCGACGGCTTTATCAAAGCTATGTGGTGCGGCGACGAAGAATGCGAAAACAAGGTCAAAGAGCTCACCGGCGTCTGCTCTCGCTGCATCCCGTTTGAACAGGAACATTTGTCCGACACCTGCGTGTGCTGCGGCAAGCCCGCAAAGCACATGGTCTATTGGGGCAAAGCGTATTGATGTTGCCCCTTTGAAAAAGAGGGTAAAATGATCAAAAAAATCATCGCGCTCTGCGTCGCGCTGCTTTGTTTCGCGGTATTCGCGCTGGCGGCCGAAGACGTCCGTTACGCTTTCGGCGTCCGCGACGCCTCCGTCGTAAACGCCGACGAGGCGGGCGTAGTCGTCTACTGTTCCGAAAACCGCGGAATAGCGTCGGGCGCGCTCAATTTCACATACGACCGCGAGGCCGTGCGTTTCGTGCGGCTGGAGCTCTGCGCGGAATGCCCGGTCGATTACGTTTCGGTATACGATAACGAATACGGGCAGGTCCGCGTGGCTTTCGCGTCAACCGCCGGCGTTTTCAAATACACCGGCAACCTGTTCACGCTCTTTTTCGCGCCCGTGTACGGCGAATGCGAGACCGCGGTGGGCATAAGGCTGCAGGGCAGCGAGCTGTACGACGACGACTATTCGCCCGCTGCGTTTTCCGCCGCCGAAGGCACGCTGACGTTTCTTGAAACGCGCCTTTCCACCGCGGAGGGAAGCGGGCTTCGCGTCGACCACGCGCGCCAGCTCATAACCGGCGTCATCACCGGCACCGACGTCGACACGCTCGGCAGTATGCTGGTGGGCGATTTTATCCTGCCCGACGAAGTGCATACCGGCGCGCCGGTCGAAAGCGGCGGAATAGTATATTCCGTGGTGGTCGTGGGCGACACCGACCGCAATGGCAGGGTCGATACCGAAGATTACATCATGGCGCGGCTCGTGCTCACGGCGGGGACTTCCGATCACGCGGTGTTCGCCGCGGCGGATATGGATAACGACGGCGAGCTGACCGCCGAAGACTGCGAGATCTTGCGCGAATACGTCTTGGGCGAGCGGCTGTTCTGGCCCGAAGAAGATTGATTATATACAAAAATATATCCGAACATTTGTGCGATTTGCACATTGATTTTGCGAACATTTGTGCTATAATAGTTTCGCGCCGGGTGAGAAGGCAAAATTTTTCCGGCGCGGAAAGGTGCAAAACGAACTGACCGCAGCACAGCCCAAACCAACTTACAACGCTTTTTTGAGGGGATACGGAAAAGCGCAGATCCACACGACTGCCGGGGTGGCAGTTCATTTTTGCCGACAAAAACGAACATATGTTCGTTTTTATGACGAGAACAGCAAGCCGCGCGCTGCGCGCGGCGGGAATGCGTCCGGTCATCAGGGACCGGAACGGGAAAGGAGAATTTAATGGATTACAGAGACATGGCAAAAGATCTGCTCGTTCACCGCAACGAATACATCACCGCGCGCGAAGCGCTGGAAAACGAAATAGAAATGCTTTCGGCGGAAAAGTATTCGATCTCTTCATACTATACGTGCGACCCCGAGACCGCCCCGGGCGGTTCGAGCCGCTACGAAAACTACGTCGTCAACCTCATCACGCTCATCGACGACGCGAAATTCCGAAAACAGATGGTGGAACGCAAGCTCAAGCAGATATCCGCCGGGCTTTCGGTGCTCGACGACTATCAGCGCGACCTTATAGACGCGTATTTCATCTACCGCATCAAGACCCCCTGCGAGCAGATGATGAAAAAGCACGACAAGGACGAGTACCAGATACGCGTCGACAAGCTCGCCGCGCTAGAAAAATTCACCCGCGGGGTGTACGGAGTCGTACAGACCTGACACGGGCAAAAAACAAAAAAAGTCCCGCGGTGTACTTCCTTGCGAAGTACGCCGCGGGGCGCTGATTTTATAAGCTATTTGTCGTAAATGAAACAGAACACGCTGCCGCTCGAGAGATACGATACGTTCACGCTGGATTTTATGAGCTTGAGTATTTCGCTCACCGCTTTGGAATCCGAACTTATCTTGTAGCCCAGTTCGAATTCGAACGACGAGCGGCCCTCCGGCGCGTTTTCAATGTAGTTTTTAAGCAGCGACGCGGCTTTTTCGGGCGTATCGGCTTTGAGCCCGCGCTGTTCATAGATATCGTATTCGGTATCGCATTTTATATCGGCGGCGGGGTCCGATCCGGCGCGGCAGACCTTTTCGTAAGCCTTGTCGGTCATCATAAAGTAGACGTACGAAAGCACTTCTTCGTTCCCGGTAAGCGTTCCGCCGGAAGTGACGTCGATGATATACCATTTTCCGCCGAGCTTGACCTTGTTCCAGGCGTGCGGCACGCCGCTGCCCGACTTTTTGCCGGTCACGCGCACGCATTCAATGCCTTCAATGCGGCACAGGCACGAAAAAGCTTTGCTGAGTCCGTCGCACACCGCGAGCCGGTCGACGAACACGCCTTCAAGGCAAAAGCTGCGGTAGCCTTCGGCGTTTTCGCCTTTTATAACCTTTTCAAGCAGCTCGCCGTCATAGACGGTGTTCATTATAAGGTATTCGTAGATCGCGGCGGCTTTCTGCACGTCGGTCATCGAATCCGAAACGTATTCGCGCAACACGGCTTTCATCGCCGCGTAGAGCTGTTCCGCGTCTTTTCCCACCGGCACGGGGCGCACGCCGTTTTCCAGCGCATAGTACAGCGCTTCGGAATTCGTCACCTGCACGCAGTCTTCGACCGTTTCTATGGCGAACGAATTGTAACCGCTGCCCCTGTCCGATCTTTCAAGCGTCAGATTGGCGCTGGGAAGCTGGGTGTAAAGCACGTTTTCGGATCTGTACACCGCAAGCGGCGAATATTCTATGGCAAGCTTGACGGTGCGGCCGTCCGAAGATGAAGCCGAAAGCCTGTAGCCGAACAGCGAAATCGAGTTCGCGCTCAGGTACGCGGGCAGCTGCTGCAGCGGCATATGGTCGTAATCTAAAGAAATATCCGCTTCCGTTTCGCGCTTCAAAAGCAGGGAATCGAACGCCTTTATCAGCTGTTCGTCGCTTTTGACGCTTATCGTTCCGCTCCCTCCCTGTTTTTCCTGCCTGCCGTAGAGCGTAAGGTTGCCCTGCGGCATAACGGAAAGTTCGGAACGCGCGGTGAAATCGGGATCGGCGTACCATACTATTTCGTACCCGTCGCGCGGCTGCACGCCCCAGGCGGCGAGCGTTGGGATCGGGTCGCCCTGCGGCACGCGCTTGGCGTAAAGTCCGCCTTCGTAATACAGCTTGAGCACCTGCGAATCGGCAAAATACGCCTCTATCACGGTGCTTTTGGTCACCTT
Organism: Clostridiales bacterium UBA1206; assembly: GCA_002310055.1. Classification (GTDB taxonomy): domain Bacteria; phylum Bacillota; class Clostridia; order Oscillospirales; family CAG-382; genus UBA1206. The sequence continues at coordinate 66,440 of DBXS01000020.1, forward strand.
GGTGCGGATCATCCCGTCGAACGCGCCGTCGTACTTCCATCCCATAAAGATGAAAGCCTCGCCGTCTTCGATGAACGAAGACACTTCGGGGTAGTTGATGTCGTCGCCGTATTTGCAGTCGGCCGAGACTTTGAGCTCGCCGCGCACGTAGATATCGTAGTGGAATATCTTGGGGTCAGCTTTTAGCAGCGCGGCGAAAACGACGCTTTCGTTCAGCTTGTACGGGAACTCTTCGGCGATCCCGTCGCCGTCGGCGTCCCAGCCCAAGAATTCGTATTCGTTGGCGGAATCTTCTATTTTGCCCACTCCGACGGGTTCGAGCACCGTCCCGGGGTCGAGCCAGTCGCTTTCGCCGACCGTTTCGCCGAGTATCGTGAACGTCGCCTTCACCTTGCCTTCGGGCGCGTCGGAACCGTCCTCCGGCTTGGAGCCGGGGGTGTCGAACACGAATTTGCACGAAAACAGCGAAAGAGCAAGCGCTGTCAGCAGCGCCGCGGCGGTCGATATGCGCAGTATCTTCATATTATGCGTTCCTTTCGGGGCGACCGCGTCGTTCAGCGGTCTTTGCGCGATACGTATTTTTCTTTGCAGTAAAGATAAAGCTCGTCGTAGAGCGCGTGCAGACCGGGGTCTTCGCACTTGTACGCGCGGTAGAATTCGCCCGGCATGCCGCCCTGATAATACATTTTAACCGAATCCATATAGCCGGTCTCGGCGCCGCAGTCCATATAGTTGCGGAACTTTTCCACGTGATAAGCGTCAAAGCCGCCTATCTCCATCTCAACGCACATGCCCAGCTGTTTGGTCACGGCGGCGTTTTCGTAAAGCCGCTCGGTGGGGACGGCCTTGTTGAACGCGTAGTTGGGCTGCATACAGGCTATGTCAAAGCCGTTTTCTTTCCAGTCCTGGAACCCGCACGCCTGGAAATAGGGTATCCAGAACAGCTTGAGCCCCAGCGAATGAAGATAATCGCGGGCGAAAGCCAGAAGATCGGTCTCGTATTTGTCGCTGTAGTTTATGGCTTCTTCGAACCAGTAGAACGCTTTTAGCTCGCAATGGCGCGGCGACGCCGCCTTGTAACGGGCGATCTGCTCGTCTATGCACCATTTTATCGCTTTGCGGCGGTCTTCAAAGGTCTTCATATCCTCTTCGACGCCGTCGCCGTCGAGGTCTCCGAACGATTCGGGATGCTCGCCGTAGCCGACGTTGGTGTGAAGCACCGAAAAGAACACCGTCACTTTGTAATCGGGCATCCCCAGCGCCTCGCCCACCCGGGCGGCGGTCTTATCGAGCGCGTCCAGGTTGTAGCCTTCGGCAAAGACGTTGTCTATGTAATATCTCCAGCCTTCGGCGCATTTGTAAAGCTTGGAATAAGTGTAGTTTGAATACGGCAGGAACAGATACGCGTCGAACAGCGTGTCGGTTATCTTGCCGTCTTTGATATAAGCCACGTAGGGAAGATACTGCTCTTCGTCGGTCAGCCCCGCGTGGTTGGCGCCGACTTTTTCGGGCACGCAGCAGTTGTACGAAAGCAGCACGTTGTGTACGCCCAGGAAATCGGAATAATCGGGGTATTTGTTCACTAAGTTTATCTCGGCGCCGGCGTTGGTGTCTTCGGCGACGGGGTCCTTGGTCCCGGCGGGGAAATATTCGGTGCCGAACACTTCTATCTGATCCAGCCAGACGTGGCCGACCGATTCTATGCGGAACGCCACGTAGTACGCCTTGTATACGCCGTCGAAGACCGCTTCTTCCATATGCTTTTCGGCGTTTTCGGCGCACGCTATCCCGCGCAGGCGGCAGACGCACTGCCACGCTTCGCCGTCGGCGGAAACCAGCACGTCCACGCGGCGCGGCAAACGCACCGCCACGTCGTCCTGGCGCAGCATATATATCTTTGCGCGGCTGACCGCCGCAAGGTACGGCAGGCGGAACACTATCGTCCTGCCCACTCCGCGGGTGAAATGCATATAGGCGGGGTCGAGATAATCGGGCTTTTCGGCAAAGCGGCCGTCGGTGAGGATGTTATAGTTTTCGCGGCTGTTGAAATATTCGGTGCAGAACTGCTGTTCCATAAAGCCGTGCGGCAGTATGCCGTATATCGGCTGACCGGATATGAGATTGATCTCTTTCCACACGGGCGCGGGGTTCACGGGCGGCTGCGGGACTTTTTCCACTTCGAATTCATTGTACCAGTTCATATCGTGTCCTCCATTATCCAAACGTTTTATTCGCGGCCTTTTTCAGTCGCCGAATACTATCTTCTGAGTGTCGGAAGCTATGACGAGTTCCTCGTTGGTCTCTATGACGTACACCAGGACCTTGGAATCTGGCGCCGAAATGAGCTTGGGCTCGGGCAGCCTGCGCACGGCGGCGTTCTTTTCGGCGTCGAGCTTAACGCCCAGATATTCCATATCGGCGCAGACGTCGGCGCGGACGGTCTCGTCGTTTTCGCCTATGCCGGCGGTGAAGACTATGGCGTCCACGCCGTTCATCGCGGCGGAATAGGCGCCTATGTATTTTTTGATATCGTAAACCAGAATGTCGTAAGCAAGCTTGGCGCGCTCGTTGCCGGCGTTCATCGCCGCCATCACCTTGCGCATATCGCTGTCCACGCCCGAAACGCCGAGCAGGCCGCATTTTTTGTTCATCCAGCTCTGCATTGCGGAAGGAGCGATGTTTTCTTTTTCCATAATAAAGGGAACTATCGCGGGGTCGACCGCGCCGCAGCGCGAACCCATTATGATGCCGTCCAGCGGGGTGAAGCCCATGCTGGTGTCGATTATTTTGCCGTCTTTGACCGCGGATATCGAAGACCCGTTGCCCAGATGGCAGGTGATTATGCGGGTGCCTTCGGCTTTGCCGCCCATATATTCTATGCACTTGCCGGAAACGTACCTGTGGCTGGTGCCGTGGAAACCGTAACGGCGGATGGCGTATTTTTCATAAAGCTCATAGGGGATGGGGTACATATAGGCTTTTGCCGGCATCGTCTGGTGGAAAGCGGTNNTGAGGTATGTCGGGCATCACGGCGAGGCAGCCTTCTATTCCCAGCAGATGGGGCCTTGTGTGCAGCGGAGCAAGGTCCAGGCAGCGGCGCAGTTTTTCAAGCGAATCCTCGTTGACGAGCACCGACTGGACGAGCCACGGACCGCCCTGCACTATGCGGTGGCCCACGGCGGATATCTGTTCGAGCGAATCTATACAGCCGTATTCCTTATCGGTGAGCATAGCGACCATCATCTTGGTGGCTTCGGCGTGGGTGGGGATGTTTTCGTATTTTTCAAATTTCTTTTCCCCCGCCTGATGTTTCATATGGCCGCCGTCTATGCCTATGCATTCGCAAAGGCCTTTGGCCATCACTTTTTTGCTTTCCATATCGAAAAGCTGGTACTTTAGCGAGGAACTGCCCGCGTTTACGACGAGAATGTACATTTTGCAAACTCCTTTTACTTGACAATGTATTTTTTATAAATTATAATACTTTCACATACGTTATGATTATATCGCAACAAGCGTAAAATTGCAAGGGTAATTTACTATGAATAACGCCGTTTTCGTAATATCCGAATTCAATCCGTTCACCCGCGGGCACGCGCATCTCGTAAAAGAGCTCCGCCGCTCGTACGGAAAAGTTATCTGCCTTATGTCGGGCGCGTTCGTCCAGCGCGGGACTCCCGCCTGCGCCGACAAATATCTGCGCGCCAAAGCGGCGGTGTTGGGCGGCGCCGACCTGGGGTTCGAGCTGCCGTTCCCGTTTTCGTGCCTCGCCGCGCCGGATTTCGCCCGCGCCGGAGTGCGGATGGCCGTTTCCCTTGGCGCACAGTCGTTCGGGTTCGGCGCCGAAGACGACGTTGAACTTATAAAGCAAGCCGTTTCTGCGGCGTCGGGCGCCGACGTGCAGGACCTGATAAAAAGCGAAAAGCGACTTTCGTACCCCAAAGCCGTTGCCGCGGCGGTTTCAGAAGCGGGCGCCGACGGCGCGCTGCTTTCAAAGCCCAACAACATACTCGCGGCGGAATATCTGCGCGCCGCTGCCGAATACGCGCCGGAAGCGCAGATCTGCTGCGTAAAACGCTCCGAAAAGTTCGCTTCTTCAAGCGAGGTCCGCGCCGCAATGCCGCGCGGCTGGAAAAAGCTCGTGCCGCAGACGACGTATGAGACCCTTTCCGGTTCGCTCGCCGATACGCGCGCCCTTGACGCCGCGTTTATCGCCGACCTGCGCCTGCGCGGCGTGCGAAACGACGTTTACGGCGCCGACAAAGGCGTGCTCGCCCGCATAAATGCCGCGGCTATGGAATGTTCCGGCGTGGAAGAGCTCTGCGAAAAAGCGGTCTCGGCGACGCTCACCAAAGCGCGGGTGCGGCGCACGCTCGTGTGCTCGTATTTCGGCGTGACGCCCGGATTCGCCCGTAAGGCTCCGTCGTACGCGCTGCTTCTGGCGGCAAACGCCCGCGGCAGGGAATACCTTGCCGAAAACAAAAAGGATTTCGGTATCCCCGTAATAACAAAACCCGCCGACTATAAAGCGGCGGGCGAAAAAGCCGTATGCGATTTTGAGTTCGCGCTCGGAGCCGAGCGCGTGTACGCGCTGACGGAACCCGGCTACGCGCCGCTCAAAGCGACTCCGTTCTTCGCGTGAAGACTCAGCTGTACTTGATTATCTTTATAAGCTTGCAGTGGACGACGTAGCGTTCGTCTTCGTTGCGGCCGGAATTGGTGCAGGTGCTCAGCGTGATGATACGCGTGTTTTCGTCGTACGCCGGGCGGCGTTTGAGCACCGAACGGCTGAGTATGGTCTTCAAGAACTTGGTATAGGTCTCGTTGTCGCGGAACGATACGGTGATAAAATCCGAACCGTCCGAACGGTACGCCGAAAAGATCTCGTAAACGTAGGTCGCCTGCGGGGTGATTATCTCCACGTTGATAAGCGGAGCGGTGGCTTCGCGGTCGGTCGATTCGAACCAGTCCTTGATGGCGCGGAACATAGTGCCGTTCGTCATATTGTGGCCGTAGAATATGGTGTTGTAGCTTTCGCCGTGGCGGTCGCTGTCGCGGTAATCCACGAATATGGTGCCGCCCACCGAATATTCGCCGTAGATGTTGCGGCGCAGATATTTTTCGTTATCTTTGGCTTTTATGACCGGGTAGTCTATGCTCAGCATACCGCCGGTGCAGCGGATCCAGCCGTAGATTTCGGGGTTTATCGCCTTTAACTGGGATATGGTGTTCAGCACCGAATCGTAGCGGTCCGAAACTTCGGGTTCGTTGAACTCGGGCGTGTATTCGTCGACTCCCAGCGCGTCGAAAAGGCACAGCGGCGAAACGCACGCCTTGGATTTAAGCTGGCGCGCCACCGCGGAACGCTCCGCCGAATTGCTGCGCAGATCGTCTATGAACTGTTCGCTCTTCATATCGTCGGCAAAGCGGTTGGCGATCGACACCGCGCTGTACATAAACAGCGCGCCGCACAGCGCGAGCAGCAGGAATCTCATAAAGAACGACGCGTTGAGCACGCGCGTTTTTTTGCCTTTGTAGGTGCTTTTTATCTTGGTGACGTCGGCGTCTTCGACTGTCTCTTCAAAGCCCGCCCCGGGCAGTTCCTCCAGCGGCGCGGTCACGAATTCGTCCGCATCGGGTTCGTCCGCGTATAAATCCGCGTCCGTAACTTCTTCCGGCGCGATCCCGTCGGTTGCGGAGGCGTCGCTTTCGGGCGACGTTTCGTCAGCGGTTATTCCGTCGGCCGCCGTTTCGTCAGACGTTATCTCGTCCGCGGGGGCGGTTTCTTCGGGCTGTTCTTCCGCGGGGATGTTTTCCGCGATCACTTCGTCCGCGTTTGCGTTCCTGCGCTTTTTCGCCATATGCGTTTGCCTCCTTTCCTTGCGGTTTACACACGATACAGTATAACGTTTTTGCCGCATTTTTCAATAGGAGCGCGCAAAAGTTTTAAAATTCGTTACAAAAACGGCTGATTTTTCCTCATTGCGGGGCGCCGCAGCAGCGGTGGAAAAACCCGAAACGCCGCTTTCGCCGCCGATCGTTTCTTCCGGCGGAGTTTCGGGAGCGGAAGAAATCGCGCCGGAAGTCTTCAGGCGCGAAGAAAACGCAAGCGCGGCCGTAAGTATAAAAGCGATAACTGCTTTTTTCATCTGTTTCCTTTCGGCGCGCGAAAAAGCGCGCTTGATTATTTTTGCCGGATATAGTATAATAAAAAACGACGGCAGAGTCAACACAAATAATCTTTGTTAAAAGAAGGCGCTTTGATTATGAATAACGTTTCGCTGCGCGGCAAGGTCTTTGAATATGCGGAAGAAAAATACGGCACAAAGCCGGAATACCCCTGGATGCGGTTCCCCGATTACGCCGTCCTCCGGCATTCCGACGGCAAAAAATGGTATGCGCTATTAATGGATATTCCCAAAGAAAAGCTGGGTCTGCGCGGCAAAAACAGGGTGGATATACTCAATCTCAAGCTCGACGATATGATGTTTGCGGAAATGCTGTTGGGGAAAAAAGGATATTTCAAAGGGTATCATATAAGCAGCGGGCGCTGGATCTCGGTCCTGCTCGACGGCACGGTCCCGTTCCGCGATATCGCCCCGCTTATCGATATAAGCTTCAGAGCCACTGCCGCGGCGGGCAAAAAACGCGCGCTGCGTCCGCCCAAGGAATGGCTCATACCCGCCAACCCCCGGTATTACGACGTGGTGCGGGCGTTTGAAGAAAACGCCGAGATCGAATGGAAACAGGGCAGGGGGATAAAGACGGGCGACACCGTGTATATGTACGTCGGCGCTCCGGTTTCGGCGGTGCTTTACAAATGCGAAGTCACGCAGACCGATATCCCGTTCGAGTATTCCGGAGGGGAAATAAACATAACCGCGCTCATGCGCATAAAGCTTAGGAAAAAATATCCGCCGGACGAATTCACGTTCGGGCGGCTGTGCGAAGAGTTCGGCGTTTTCACCGTGCGCGGACCGCGCGGAGTCCCGCGCCGCCTGAGCGCAGCGCTGGATCCCGACAGGAGCCCGGTTTTCTGACGCCGCTTGAAAAATTGGCAAAATGTTATCAAAACTGTTGACAAATCGCAAAAAACGTATAAAATAATATAGAATGCGTTATAATGCGTAAATATATGATTGCGTTGATATACGGAGGAAAACAAATGTCAAACGAAAACGTAAAAGAAATCGGCGTAAACCGCAGCGAGCTCACGCTCAAAATCGAAAAACCGGCTTTCGACGCCGCCGTCATGGCAGCGTATAAAAAGAACGCCGGCAAGATCAACGTCCCCGGCTTCCGCCGCGGCAAAGCGCCCAAATCGGTAATAGAAAAAATGTACGGCGCCTCGGTGTTCTACGACGACGCGCTCGATTCCGTCCTGCCCGAAATTTACGAAAAGGCGGTCAAAGAATCCGGCCTCGACGTGGTCTCGCGCCCCGAGATCGAAGTCGTGTCCATCGACGAAAACGGCGTGGTCCTCACCGCAAAGGTGTACACCCGTCCGGTCGCCGAAGTAAAGAACTACAAAGGGCTCAAGGCCGAAAAGAACCCCGTCGAAGTCACCGATAAGGAAGTCGACGACGAGATACTCCACGAGCGCAAGCACAATTCGCGTATGCTCACCGTCACCGACCGCGCGGCCGAAGCGGGCGACATAGCCGTCATCGACTTCACCGGCTACCTGGACGGCAAAAAGTTCGCGGGCGGCGAAGCCAAGAACCACAGCCTGGTGCTTGGCTCGGGCTCTTTCATCCCCGGCTTCGAAGAACAGATCGTGGGCCATAACGTCGGCGAAAAATTCGATATCACCGTCACCTTCCCCGAAGAATACGGCGAAAAATCGCTCGCCGGCAAAGAGACCGTGTTCGCCATCGCGCTGCACGAGCTCAAGCGCGAAGAGATACCCGCGCTCGACGACGACTTTGTAAAGGAAGTATCGGAAGATCTGAACACCGTGGATGAATACAAGGCGCAGATCAGGGCGAAAATAACCGAAAGAAAAGAAGCTGCCGAACAGCGCGAATACGAAAAACGCGTTATGGACGCGCTCGCGGAGCAGACCGAAGTCGAAATACCCGAATGCATGATCGACGACGAGGTCGAAAACGACCTGCGCGACTACGACTACCGTCTGCGTTCGCAGGGCGGCAGCCTTGAAATGCTGTTCAAATACACCGGCCAGAACGAAGAAGGGCTTAAAAAGATGTTCCGCCCCGACGCCGAACGCCGCGTGAAGATCCGCCTCGCGATCGAAGCGGTCGCCAAGGCCGAAAGCATAGCCCCCGCCGCCGAAGACGTGGAAGAGGAATACAAGAAGATAGCCGAAGCGTACAAGATGGAACTCGATGACGTGAAGGCGCGCATCCCCGAAGAAAGCATCCGCGAAGACGTTACATACCGCAAGGCGAGCGAGCTCGTCATAGACAGCGCCGTCGCCGTCGCTCCCGCTCCCAAGGAGGAGGAAAAAGCGGCGCCCAAGGCGAAGAAAGCCCCCGCAAAACCCAAGGCGAAAGCCGAAGACAAACCCGTGTCCGAAGAAGCCCCCGCCAAGAAAGCTCCCGCAAAACCCAGAGCCAAAAAACCGGCGGAAAAGAAAGACGCCGAGTGATCGGGCGTCCCCACCCCGCGCTTTACGGCGCTTAAAGAAAGAAGGTACATTATGGCATTAGTCCCGATGGTAATAGAACAGACCAACCGCGGTGAAAGATCGTTCGATATCTTTTCGCGCCTCCTCAACGACCGCATCGTGTTTCTGGGCGAGGAGATAAACGACGTCACGGCGTCGCTCGTTGTGGCTCAGCTCCTGTTCCTCGAAGCGCAGGACCCCGATAAAGACATATCGCTCTATATCAATTCGCCGGGCGGCAGCATAACCAGCGGCATGGCGATCTACGATACCATGAATTTCATCAAGTGCGACGTTTCCACCATCTGCGTGGGAATGGCGGCTTCCATGGCGGCGTTCCTGCTTTCGGCGGGCGCAAAGGGCAAGCGCATAGCGCTCCCCAATTCCGAGATCATGATACATCAGCCGCTCGGCGGAATGCAGGGCCAGGCGACCGATATCCGTATCCACGCCGACCGCATTATAAAAATAAAAGAAAAGCTCAACCGCATACTCGCCGCCAACACCGGCAAGAGCTACGAACAGGTCTGCGCCGATACCGAACGCGACAACTTTATGGATCCTTCCGACGCGCTCGAATACGGCATTATAGACAAGATTCTTGAAAAAAGGTAAAAACAGTTAAATGGATAAAAACGGCAAAACCGGCAAACACTGCGCGTTCTGCGGCAGATATACCGAACGCCCGATAACGCTCAACGTCGAAGGCAGGCAGATGGATTTCTGCGAAGACTGCATTTCCATCTGCACCGCCATCACTTACGAATACGAAGATTCCATAGCGGCGTCTTCGGGTCCTTCGCGCAAGCCCAAGCCCATAACGCTCCCCAAGCCCGCCGAGCTCAAGGCAAAACTCGACGAGCACGTCATAGGCCAGGACGAAGCCAAAGTGGCGCTTTCGGTGGCGGTATACAACCACTACAAACGCATAAATTCGCTCCTTTCGCCGGGCAAAAAGAAAAAGGCGCCCGAAGACGACGTCAAACTGCAAAAATCCAACGTGCTTATGCTCGGCCCCACCGGCGTGGGCAAAACGCTGCTCGCGCAGACGCTCGCCGAGATACTCGAAGTCCCCTTCGCCATAGCCGACGCGACTACGCTCACCGAAGCGGGCTACGTGGGCGAGGACGTGGAAAACATATTGCTGCGGCTCATCCAGGCGGCGGAATACGATATAGAAAAAGCCGAACGCGGCATAATCTATATAGACGAGATCGACAAGATCAGCCGCCGCAGCGAAAACCGCTCCATCACGCGCGACGTTTCGGGCGAGGGCGTGCAGCAGGCGCTGCTAAAGATACTGGAAGGCACAATATCCAACGTGCCTCCGCAGGGCGGCAGAAAGCACCCCAACCAGGAATTCATTCAGATAGACACCACCAATATACTCTTTATCTGCGGCGGAGCTTTCGACGGGCTCGAATCCATAATAGAAAACCGCCGCGGCAGACAGGCCATAGGCTATTCCTCGGGCATAATGACGCGCGAGCAGAAGACGAAGGCGCGCATCCTGCGCGAGGTGACGCCGCACGATCTGGTCAAGTACGGGCTCATACCCGAACTCGTCGGACGTATCCCCGTGGTCTGCGCGCTCGACCCGCTCGATAAAGAAGGCCTGGTGCGCATACTGACCGAGCCCAAGAACGCGCTCGTCAAGCAGTATCAAAAGCTTATGGCGATGGACGGCGTGGAGCTCGTCTTCGAGCGCGAAGCGCTGGAAAAGATCGCCGAAAAGGCCATTGAGCTCAACACCGGCGCGCGCGGCCTGCGCTCCATAACCGAAAAACTCATGACGGGCTTTATGTTCGACGTTCCATCAAAACCCGAGATAAAGGAACTGCGCATAACTCCCGAAATGATAGCTTGATCTAATGCGGGGAATTCTTCTCCGCATGATCTTTTTACAAAAACAAAACAGGGCGGTCTGATATGGCGTATATCGAAAACGTCGTCTTCCCCTCGTTCGACCTGAGTCCGGAGCTCAGGATAATTTCCAAAAACTTCACCTCGTCCAGCCGCTTTGCGGCGCTGCGGACGGGCAAAAGCATGAGCGGCATCACCGATACGGCGGGCATGAACGCGATCCGCGGCCTTTCCGACGGCGAAAGCACGGCCATCACCTGCTTCTGCCCCGCGCCGGTCGGAGCGGTGGTCTGCCGCTGCGGCGAAAAATATACCGTGCGCATAAATTCGGTGACCGCGGCGCTCGTAAAGCGCGCGCAGGAGGTGCGCGAGCTCACGCGCGAGGTGTTTGCCGGGCTGGATTCCATCTGCGCCGCACCGTGCGTGGAACCCGAAAACATGCCGCGGCTCAGGCGCGCCGTGTTCCTGCAGCAGCGCATAAACGAATATATCACGCGGGCGCTGCTCCCGCTCAGCGAAAAATTCGCGCCCGTCGATTTTACACAGACGGTGCGCAGCTGCGCCGCCGCGGCTTCCGACGCTCTCGCGGGTTCAGGGCTCGGCGTAGTATGCACCGGCGACCTCGGTGAAGCTCCGGTGTTCGTTTCGCGCAAGGATCTCGCATATGCGGTGCTTTCGCTGCTGGCGCTGGCGTTTTCGCTCACAAACGGAAGACTTGTCGAAATCAGGATCGACCGCGGCAAATCGGGCGTTTCGGCGGATATGATGTTTTCGGTGACCAACCAAAACGGCGCGCGTTTCCGCCGCCTGCTCGACCCGGAATACTTTTCCAAAGACCTGCCGGGCGAAAAATGCGCCGAAACGTTGTTTCTGGCTTCGTATTCGCGGCTGATGTGCGATCTCAGCGGCGGGGAACTGCTGTATTCGCTTTCGGGCGGCGTGGCGCATCTCACGCCGACGTTCCCCGTGATGCGCAGCGACACGGTGACTCTGTGCTCGCCTCCGCTGATCCCGCGCGAGCTTGCGCTTTACGCCAAAGCGCTGTTCGAATGCTTTGCTCATTGAAACGCGGCAAAAAGTTTACAAATACTCATATATGTGAAACAATTATTCATTTGACAAAACGACAAATTTGTTTTATAATATCTTAGAACGTACGCAACAGTTTTCCGGAGGTGCGTCTAATGTCCGCAGCGTTCAGGAATTTTATACTTACTTTTATAATAATGCTGCTCGTGTTCGGCTTTATCGCCTATAAGGCGCTGCCGGATATCAGGGCCGTGCTGTTCCCCGAACCCGAAGAATCCGCCGAGGAATCGTCCGAACCGGCCGAAGAATCGTCGGGAGTCGAAGAATCCTCTTCCGAATCTTCCGCCTCCGAACCGGCTGTGGTCGAGGATAACGTGTTCGATTGCATCATCGCCGCAAAGAACGACGCCGGCGCGGTGTGCTCGCTCATATTCGTCTCGGTCTCGGAACTCAACAAGACCTACACGGTCTGCCGCATTCCGGTCGACCTGCACGTCAAGGACGGCGGCATCTACCGCACGCTCGCTTCCCAGCTCGGCGCAAACAACGCCGACTATATGCTGCGCAAGCTTTCGCCGCTGGTGGGCAGGGAACTCAAGCACTACATAATCTGCAATACCGATTCGCTCGTCGCCCTCGTCTCCGCCGCCGAAAAAGCCGGTTCGCACATCACCGTCAACATACCGTACCAGGTCAGGTATCTGGACCCCAGCTTTATAGATATCGAAGACAAGACCGAAGAAATGTACAAGACCTTAAGCGGCAGCGTGATGCTCGACACCGAAAACATCGGCCCCGTGTTCAATTCCTACGCCGACGATCAGTCGGTCACCGACTATTATTTCCAGGATTCCACGCTGGGCATGGGCATTTTCCACGTCGTGTGTTCCATAGCGGGCTTCGGCACCGACACCACCACGCTCGCCAAGCTGCACGGCTCGGTGCGCACCGACATCCCGCTTTCGGACGTGCTCAAGTATTCGCGGCTGCTGTTCGCCTACAGTCAGTATACCGTCAAGCAGGTCACATATCCTTCGGCGTATTACAGCAGCAACAAGGTAACGGTCAAGATCCCCAACTGGCAAAAAGGCATAAAAGATCTTGCCGCCGACGAAGAAAAATAATAAAAAGCTATTGCATTATTCAAAAAAACGTGATATTATAAATCAAACCCAAAACGGAGGTGTGTTTTTATGGCATACGTAATTGACAAAGAGCTGTGTCTCGGCTGCGGCACCTGCGAGGCAGAATGCCCGGTTTCCGCTATCACCGTCGACGAAGACGGCAAATACATAATCGATCCCGATCAGTGCCTCGATTGCGGTACATGCGCCGGCGTTTGCCCCGTTGACGCCCCCAAAGGCTGAACAAACGGCTTAACAAACAAACACACTTTACCCATAGATTAGCGTCTATGGGTAAAGTTATCTGTGGGTGAATTTAGTGAACACTGTTACCACCGCCGTCAATTACGGCATCAAGCTTACCGAATTCGCCGGCGGCATACGTTTCGGCACCGATTCGCTGCTCGTTTCGGAATTCTGCCCGCGCTGCAGGAACGCGGTCGATTTGGGCTCCGGCAGCGGAGTCATAGGGCTTATGCTTTTGGCTTCGGGCAGGGCGAAGACCGTTTCGGGCGTGGAGATATCGCCCGAATACGCGCGTCTTGCCGTGCGCAACGCCGGGCAGAACGGCTTTTCGCAGGAATATTCGTGCGTCTGCGCCGACGTCGCCGACGTAAAGCGGCATTTCCGCGCGGGGATGTTCGGGCTGTGCGTCAGCAATCCGCCGTATCTTCCCGCCAAAACTGGCCTGACCAACGAAAGCGGACTCAAGCACGCCGCATTCCACGAAACGACTGCCGACATAGGCGGTTTCTGCGCCGCCGCCGCGTATCTGCTCAAATACGGCGGAAAATTCTGCTGCGTTTACCGGCCGGAATACCTTCAGCGGCTGATTTCCGCCGCGGGCGAAAACGGCCTTGCGCTCAAGCGGCTGCGCTTCGTCCACCCGGATAAGAACTCGCCGCCCTCGCTGCTGCTCGTGGAATTCCGCAAAGGCGGCGGAGCGGGCGCTTCGGTGATGCCGCCGCTGTTCATATACGACGACGCGGAACACAAAATTTTCGGCGCCGAGATCCAAAGAACGATCTCGCGCTGAAGACCTGAGTCCTATATAATACAAAATGAAGACCATCAGAACAACGCTCATAGCTTTCCTCGCGGCGGTGATAACGCTTACCGCCCTTGCTCCTTGCGGCATTTTTGCCGCACGGGCGGAAAGCGCGGGCGTTTTTTCGCGTTTTGACGAGTTGAGGTCCCGCTTTATCGCGGGGGACCCGGACGCAGAAATATGCGAACTGCCGGAAGGCGGCGAGCGCGCGGTGCTCGCGTTCAGGCAAAGCGTTGCGCCGGCCGCGGCGCTTAAAATGCTTAATAAAATGGGCGCTTTTCGCCCGCTCGCCTATACGTCGCAGATGGTGTTCGCCGTGGGCGTTACGGCGGAAGAAGCGCGCGAGATCTGCGGCGGCGCGCTGCTTTACTGCGTGCCGGACGAAGAAAACGATATTTCGCTCTGCTCGGAAGATGATATCCCTTACGAACTCGGCGCCATCGGGGTGCAGCCCGTAAACGACGGCGGCAGGGGAGTGACGGTAGCGGTGCTGGACAGCGGCGTGGACCGCACCTGCGAACAGCTCGCGCACGCCGATATCCTGCCCGGCTGGGACGCTGTCGCCGGAACGGGCGACGTCGTGACCGACGAAGCGGGGCACGGCACCGCGGTGTGCCGCATAATCTGCGGCGAAGGCTACGGCGTTTCGCAGGGCGCGACTCTGCTGCCGGTGCGCATAACGGGCGACGGCAAAAAAATAAAGACTTCGCACCTTGTCGAAAGTCTGTACTACGCCGCCGACGCGGGCGCCGACGTCATAAATATGTCGTTCGGCGGTTATATAGAAAACGCCGCCGAAAGCGAGGCGGTCGCCTACGCCGTGAGCAAAGGCTGCGTGCTCGTCGCATCGGCGGGCAACGAAGGCGCCGACCCCGAATACGCGGGCAGGTATTCCTACCCCGCGTCGTTCGACGGCGTCGTCAGCGTGGCGTCTTTCGGCGCCGACGGAAAACTCAGCGCGTTTTCGCAGTATAACGACAAAGTCGATATCTGCGCCCCGGGCGAAGGGCTCGCCGTGTTCGCCGGAACGGGCGACGCCGGTATGCCTCAGGGCACGTCGTTTTCCACCGCTTACGTTTCCGCCGCCGCGGCGCTTTGTACAGAAAAACTCGGCGAGCGCATAAACACCGCGCGCTTTGAAAAAATGCTCGAATACGCCGCAAACGGCAAACGCGGCGAAAAAGACGGCTGGGGGAACCTGTATATACCCGCGCTGCTCGAATGCGCAGATATGCCTTACGTCGAAGGCGTGCGGATGAACGGCGCGTATTTTTCCGAAATATCTGCGCGGTTCCAAAACTGTACTGCGCTGCTCGACGGCGAACCGTACGAAAGCGGCGAGATCATCTTTTCGCAGGGGCGGCACACGCTCACGGTGACGGACGCCCGCGGCGAAGTCACGTTCGAATTTTACGTCGATACGCTTCCGCTCACTTTCGAGACCGAAAAAGGCGAAGGCTGGGTGGCGTTCGTGTTCGAACGCGGCAGCGCGACGCTCGACGGCAAAAAATACACTTCCGGCACGCACATAACCCGCCGCGGCGACCACGTTTTCGAACTTACGGGCCCCTACGGCAACAAAGTCGGAACATCGTTTTCTATTTCAAATTCGCTCCCCGCGGTATTCGGCGCGGCGCCGGATGAAGTCTGTACCCGGCCGATAGAGATAACCGCGGTCGGCAAAGGCAAGACCTGCCTCGACGGCGGTGAATTCGAAGGGAGCGCTTACGTCTATACGAACGGCAAGCATACGGTAAAAGTCACCGATATCACCGGCGAGACCGCGCGCGAATTCACATTCACGCTGGATATCGCGCATTCGCCGCTCACCGGGACGGTCGCCGAAGGCGGGGCGTTTTTCGACCCCGAATACGGATACGCCGCCTGCTGGGGACCCGGCGGCGCCACGCTCACGCTTTACGCGTTAGAAGACCTGACTACGCCGATACGCGAAATGACGCTCCCCGGCGAAATAGTCGGCGTGTTTGCCGAAGACGGGCTCGTCTGCGCCGTGCATTCCTGCGGCTGGCGCACGTTCCGGAGGGACGATATACTGTTCGGCGAAGGCGACGCGGGCGAATATTTTGCGGAAGACGCGAATATCTCCGACGCGTGTATGCTCGGCGGAGACGTGTTCTTCGCCGACGAATCGGGTTCGGTTTTCCGCGGCGAAGACAAAAAAGATATGCTTTCCGCCGGCGGACGTTCGGTGCTTCTGGCTTCGGCGGGGGAAAAGGTTTACGCCTATTCCGCCTACACTCCCGGCATTATTTACGAATATTTCTCCGGCGCGTGGAAAGAACTTGAACTCGCAAACGAACCCGGGTATTTTTCGCTTTCGGCGAGCGGATCCTACGTCTGCGTGGGCGGCGACGTCTATAAAGAAGATTTCGGCGTTTCGTGTTTCCGCGTGCCCGAATCCGAGCGGCTGCTCGCCTGCTCGGGCGGATACGCGCTCACTTCCGCCGGCGTTTACGATATCGTTACCGCCGAACGTACCGGCGCGTTCCCGTCGCTCGTTTCGTATTATTCGGTCTGCGGCGAATACGCCGCCGCCGTCGCGCCCGACGGGACTTATATACTTTCTTCGTCCGCATACGGTTTCGGCGCCGCAAGGCCCGCGGACGCGTTCGCGGGGGACGCCGATCCTTCCGACGATTTCACGCTCCGCGCCGAGCTTGCGCCCGATCTGCGCGTGTGCGACGCCGCCTGCGGCGATTCGGGCTATGTGTTCGCCGCGGCAAAAGGCGATAACCGCCTGTACGAGATCGACCCCAAGACTCTGGAGCTCAAAAGCGTGACGCATCTAAAATATCAGCCGCTCAAAATAACGCCGTTCGGCGAAGGCTGCGCAGTCGTGTTCGAAAGGGCGAACTGCGTTTACCTGACCGCGGCGCGCGAATATTTGGAATTCCCGCATACCGTCAGCGATATCTGCCTCTGCGGCGGCGAGATCTTCGCCGTTTCGCGCGGGGCGCTTCTCAGAACGCCGGCTTCGGGCGGCGAAGTACAAGAAGTTGCGCTGTTTGAAAACGTCAGGCAGATCGCCGCGTACAAAGATATGCTTTGCGTGCTCGCCGGCGACGAGGTGTCGGTCTACGATCCCGCGTCGGGCAAGGTTCGCGGCAGAGTATCGGCGGAATTCCGCCGCAGTTTCGCCGTTTCGGACGAATACGTATTCGTTGGAGCGGACGCGTTCCGCGGCGAAACGCTCGAACCCGTTTCAAATATCGGCGAATCCCCGTCCTGTTCGCGCGGGGGCGCGGCGTTTGGCGAAAGCGGGGTCTGCCGCGTGTCCGACGGCGAACGGCTTTCGGAAACGCCCGTCTACGGCGTGAAATGCGTCATAACTCCCGCGTTTGAACTGCTCATATTCGGCGAAAACTCGCTCGCCTCGGTGTCCTGCACCGGCGATATCGCAAACGGATTGAACATCTACGGCGTTTCCGACGGCGGCGTGTATTACGATACGGCGTCGTTCGGCTGCGAGATGGGGATACTGTATCTGGACGGCGAAGTAACAGAAAACGTTTCGCATACCGAAAAAGTCGGCGCTCACGAACTGCGCGCGGCGCTGCCGTTCGGCATTTCGCGCACGGTGACGTTCCGCCTGCTGCGCAACGCGCAAAAAATAGAACTCCCCGCCGCCGCAATAGAACTCGCGCCCGGGCAGAGCGTACAGCTTTCGCCCAGGATCACGCCCGCCGACGCGGTTTGCAATATTTTGTATTCTTCCGATTCTCCCGCCGTAGCCGTCGACGAAAACGGCCGCGTCACCGCGGTGGAACACGGCAGCGCCGTTATAACCGCGCGCGTGGAAGGCACCGAGCTTTACGCGCAGTGCGGCATAAACGTAGCGCGTGAGACTCTGGTATTCGCCGAAAACTCGTATACCGCGGACCGCCGCAGCGGCATAGTTACGGGCGTGACCGCCGGCACGACTGCGACCGAACTGCTTTCGCATATACTCAATTCCGAAAACACATTCGTGTTCGATCTTTCGGGCAAAGAAGTCAAAGACGGCGTGCTCTGCACCGGAATGACGGTACAGAAACGTTCCGGCGGCAAAGTGACCGACACGCTTAAAATAGCCGTTGCCGGCGACGCAGACCGCGACGGGAACATCACGGTCGCCGACGTCGATATTCTTTACCGGCATCTGCGCGGCAGCCGCGTGCAGACCGGCGTCGTCGCCGCGGCGCTTGACGTCAACCGCAACGGAAAAGTCACTTCCTCAGACTTAAAAGCGATCTATCCGCTCGTACAGCGCGGCAAATCGCCGGTTTCTTCAAATAGTATCGCGCTCCGGGCGCCCGATTTCGTAAGCCCCGGCGCGGTCTTCCCGGTGTATATAGACGTTTCTTCGCTCGCAAGCGGCACGGTAGGCGGAGTTTTGAAATACGATAAAAACGCTTTGCAATTCGACCGTATGACCGAAAACCTGAGCGAGATCTGCACGGGACGTTCAAACGGCGAAGTGGAATTTATAGCTCCCGCGGTCGAACGCGCCGACGGCGATATAATATGCGTGTATCTGCACGCAGCCGAAGACTTGCAGAACGCCGAACTGCGGCTCGGGGATATTTCGGCTTACTGTGACGGCGAACTCGTTTCGCTTGCCGACGCCGCCGTTTCGGTGCCGGTGCGCGCCCCGGGCGCGGCGCTGGAAGTCAAGTGTCAAAACGCCGAACTCGAATTCGATCCTTCGGTGCATTCTTATTTGCTCACCGTGCCGTACGGCGAAAATAAACTTGAACTTGAAATAAGCGCGCCCGCCGAATGTTTCGTCTTCACGTCGCCCGCCGTCCTTGCCGACGAAGGCGTCACCGCGGTGACTTTAACTTACGTCACCCCCGCCGAAACGCTCGTTTACGTGTTCAACGCCGAACACGGCGAAAAGCGCGAGCCGGACTGCGATTCCACGCTCGGCGCGATAACCGTGACCGGCGCCGAACTTGAACCCGCGTTTTCGCCGCGGATAAACGAATACTCGGTCCGCGCGCCGCAGGGCGTGGCCGTTACGGTCAGCGCTCACGCAAACAGCAAATACGCATCAGTCGAGACCCGCACGGTCTACGGCGAAGACGGCATAACCTATACGTTCGTCTGCACCTCCGAGACCGGCGCCGTCACCGAATACACGGTGACTGTTATCACGCGCGAAAAGCCGGAAGAAAGTTCTTCCCCCGCGCCCGAACAGTCCGAAGAGCCTTCGGCGGCCGAAGAAAGCTCCGCACCCGCGGAAGAGAGTTCCGTTCAGGAAGAGCCTTCCGCGCCGGAAGAGCCGCAGTCTTCGGAAACAGCGCAAAAAGAAAAAGGCGGCGCTGCAGTCTGGCTGCCCGCCGCCATAGCGGCGTTTGCCGCCGCGGTATGCGTTGTTACGGTGTTATTGCTGCGCCGCCGCGCACGCAAGAAATAAATCAAAGCGCCCTGCATGCCCCGCAGGCGGGCGCCACGGCGAGCCGCACGTCGCCTTCGCCGAACCCGGCGGCAACGCTTGCGCCGCTTTCGGCAAGCGCGTTGTACGACGCCGAAAACGCCGCGCGCGGCGTGTTGTTGCGCGGCGAAAGGTGCGCCAGCACCAGCGAATTTGTCCCGGTCTGAGCGAGATACGGCACGAACGCCGCGCAGGCGTCGTTGGAAAGGTGCCCGTGGTTGCCTAAGATCCGCTGCTTGACGTTCTGCGGATAATCGCCGTTTTTAAGCATTTCTATATCGTGGTTCGATTCTATGATCACCGCCCCGCAGCCGCAAAGCGCGCGGGCGGTGTTTTTCGTCACGTAGCCCATATCGGTGGCGACGCCGAAAGAAACGCCGTCCATTTCCACGCGGAACCCGCAGCTCGCCGCCGAATCGTGCGGGGTGGCGAACGGAGTCACCGATATGCCCTCGAGTCCGATTACGGTTTCGGGTTCGAGCGGAGTCAGATACCGCACCGCGTGGGGCGCGCAGGCCGATATGCCGCCAAAGGAAGCTGCGGGCGCGTATACCGGCAGCTCAAAGTGCTTGCATATCATCTCGAGCCCGCGGATGTGGTCGGTGTGCTCGTGGGTCACGAACACGGCTTTTATGTTCGTAAGCGAACTGCCCAGCGAATTCAGCGCGTTTTCGCACGAGCGCGCCGAAACGCCGCAGTCTATGAGATATTCGTTTTTTCCGTTTGCAAAATACACACAGTTCCCGTCCGAAGACGAAAACAGGGTATATACCCGCTTTTCGTCCATCACGCGCGCGCTCCGCCGGCAAATTCGCGCGTTACGCACACGGCGCCGTAGGGACGTATGTTCAGGAACATACAGCACCCTTTGCCGAACACGTTTTCCATATCGCGCTTAAGCGTTTCCGCCCGGTCGGGTTCGGGCCACGCCTGCACCGTCCCGGCGAATCCGCCTCCGTGGACGCGCGCGGTGATCCCGCGGCAGTCGCACAGCGCCAGCGCCACCGAAAGACCCTGGTCGGCGGCGTTTTCCGCGCAGAACACGTTCTGCAGGAATTTGAACGACGAATCGCCCGAACTCTGCAGCAGGCGGAAAAATTCGGCGTAGTCGCCGCGCTTTATGGCGGCGCGCTGTTTTTCAACGCGGTCGTTTTCTTCAAAATAATGTATCGCCCTCAGCACCGCGCGGTCGCCGTACGCTTCGCGCAGAGCGGGGATAGAGGAGAACACGTCCTCGCGGCGCACCATCCGGAGCACCGGCTTGCCGAAATACGAAGCCACCTGCTTCATCTCGGCGGGGAGCGACGCGTACTGGTCGGTCAGCTTGGCGTGGCTGCCGCCGGTGTTGATGAGGCAGAGCGATTTGCCCGCCCGCGCGGAATCGAAAGTGAGTTTTTCTGTATATGGGACCGAAGGGTCGGCGAAATCGATATACGAAATCCCGCCCGTGGCGCACGCCGCCTGGTCCATAAGTCCGCAGGGCTTGCCGAAAAACACGTTTTCGGCGTACTGGCCGGCTTTTGCGAGTTCCATTGCGCTCATGCCGCCGTTGTTGTAGAACACGTTCAGTATCTCGCCCGCCATAACTTCGAACGCGGCGGAAGACGAAATGCCGCTGCCCATTATGACGTCGCTCTTGGTGTAGGCGCAAAATCCGCCCGTCTTGTGCGAATTATTTGCAAACCAGTCGGCTACCCCGGCGATCAGCGCAGCGGAACAGCCGGGCTTGATTGAGCCGGCGCTTATGGAAGCTATGTCTATTACGCTTTCGCGGTAGCCGTCGCTTTTGAGCGATATCACGCCGTTGTCGGTCTTTGCGGCGACGGAGATGATGTCGATATCGACCGAGCCGCATATCACCTTGCCGTTGTTGTGGTCGGTGTGGTTGCCGCTTATCTCGGTCCTGCCCGGCACCGAAAACAGCTCGGCGTCCCTGTCGCCGTAGGTGGCGATAAAGCTCTGGACGGTCGTATAATAGCGCTCGCGCTGATATTCGAGCCGTCCTTCGCCGTAAAGGGCGATAAGTGCGCGGTCTAACGCGCCGCTTTTTATTTTTTCCGCAATTATGGAACTGTTCATTGCGTCTGTGTCCTCCGTAGATGAATTTATCTGCCGCCCAGCGCTTTTTCCGCCGCTTCGGCTGCGCCCGCGGCGGCTTTAAGCAGGGAATCGGCTTCCGTGCCGTACGCCTCGATCTCGCTTATCCCGCAGTATTCGCTCTGTACCGAATACGTCGCGCGCACGTAGCGCGCGGCTTCGGGCAGTTCGGGTTCCGCGCGGAAAGTGCGCAGATCGCTGCCGCTGTTGCCTACTTTTACCGCGGAAGTCCTGACCGTTTCGGATGCGGGGCGGAAATGTACGCCGTCGGCGGAATATTCGAACGTCACCTCGGCGTCGCGCAACGAACCCGGCGCCCACGGGCCGCCGACGATATCGGTGCTCACGCGCGCGAGCAGATACAGCTTGCCCAAGTCGACCGTCACGGTCAGCCCTTCGCTTTTGTAAACGCCGCACATCACGTCGTTCCCGTTCGCCGTCCTCATCCCGTCGGTCAGTTTTCCAATGTACGTGCCGTCGGCGCGGATATCCGAAAGGAGCTCATACGCTTTGCCTTCGGAATACGGCTCGGTATTTACGGTATAGGGCTTTTCGTACGCCAGATTTATGTATTTTTTGCCTTTTATCCTCGCTTCCGCGGGGGCGATGCGCCCCGCCTCAAAGTCCGTCTCCACCGCCCTGGCGGCCTCGGCCTGAAGCACGTCGACTATGTCCTGCGGCATATACGCCGTGTAGGTGTTGCCGACCGGCGAAACGCCGAAGAACGAATACATCAGAGTCGCCGCGGCGAGATAGCTGCCTTCTTTGGAATGGTGCGAATTGTCGGCGGCGTAAAGATTTATTTCGCGGTGCCCGGTGCGGCAGTATTCAAAAGCCACCGCCACGGGCGACCAGCGCAGTCCGTACAGCTTTGCAAGCCGTATGTAGTTCTGATAATGGCGCACGGCGCCCGCGGTGCGCGCGCTGTCGTCGCTGGTGGAAGAATAGCGCATATACAGAAGCGGCTCGGCGCCGTTTTCGCGTATCAGCGGAATAAGCACGTCCATCGCCGGCTGGGAATCTTCAAAGTTCGCGCCGCCGGCGTCCTGTATCACCACGTAATCGTATTTGCGCGCGGCGAGCGCTTTGCGCAGCGCCTTGCCGCGTTCGTGGTTTTCGTCGGCGAATTCGTAAAGGTAAGCGCTGCCGAAAGTGCAGTATGTCACCGAAACTTCTATCCCCGCCGCGGCGCACATCGCGCGGAACTTGAGCGGTATGCCGTTGAAATAGGTGGTGCTGTTGCCCACGAAGAGGAACGACTTGCAGTTTTCGCTTTCGGGCTGCTGCTTGTTGTATTTTATCGTTACGGTGCCGGCTTCTTTGTCGTAGGAGCCGTATATGCGGCGGACGACCGTCATGGTTGAATTATACAGCATCGCGCCTTCGAAGGCGAAGCCGAACGTCAGCAGAAGCTTTACCGAAACGCCCCCGCGGTACACGATCATGAACCCGTGGGGCGGGATATCGACTTCGGTCTGCGGCGAACCGTAGGTGCCGTCCTTGTTGCCGTAAAGGTTTTCGCCCACCTCGGTCATTATCCCTTCGCCGTTGAAGACCATAAGCTGCGACGTGGTGAAATCGTAATCGTCGGTCATAACTCGCCGTACTTCGTCGGAATCGTTTTCAAAGACCGAGATCTCGCCGCTTTTGGGCACTTTTTCCCATTTGCTCACGTTAAGCGTGTATTCAACGTCCATCGGCGTCTCCTCCTCCGCGCGGACCGGAACGTGCGGCGTGAATACGAGTATGAGCGCCGCCAGTAAAAGCGCCGTAAATCTTTTTGAACATTTCATGCCGCTTTTCCTCCGTATTTTCTTATTTAAAATGATTATACCGCAAGCGGCGTGTAAAATCAACCTTTATTTCACCGCGTACGCAAAAACGTCGAACGCGGGTATGTATTCCGCGTTTCTTAGGTATATCCGGCTCCCCGGCGTCTGCCGCGCCAGCCACAGCGGGATCTCTATAAGGTCGTACGCGCGGTGATATACCGCGCATTTCACCGCCGGCGACTGCGAATATAAGGTGTTCACGGCGCCGCACAGTACGGCTTCGTCGGCGCCTTCGGCGTCGATCTTTACGGCGCCCACCCGCTCTTTTACGTACGTGTCTATTTTTACGGCGCTGATCTCCGCGCCTTCGCGGCTCGTTTTTCCGCCGCGGCCCTTGCCTTTTTCAAAAAACGTCTTTCCGTCAAAATCGCCGCACGCGGCGTTTACGCAGCGCGCGTTTGGGTATTTGCGCATACGGGCGCACAGCTTTCTGTAGTTCACGGCGTCGGGTTCAAAGGCGTAGACCGTACCGTTCGCGCCGGAACGCAGTATATATTCTTCGGCGGTGTCCCCGTCGTAGGCGCCCACGTCCACGAACGCGCCTTCGCGGCCGAACCAGCCTTCGGGGACGGAAGGATCGACGTAAAGATCGCCGATATCCGCCGTCACGTCGTATCTGAGCAGGGAATCGAACAGCTTTTTTGAGCTTTCGTCGGCGAAAAGCGACCTCACTTCGGCGATTTTCGCGCTTTCGCGCTCAATGTACGGTAAGTCTATGCAGCCTTCGCCGTAAGGCGGAAGATTGGGCGCAAAGAAAAGGCGCCTTTTCGCCATACGGCGGAATATGCCGCAGTCTTCGCCGCGGAGCGCGAACGCGCTCACGCACGCAAAATCGCCGTAAAGCGATTCCGCCTGCGCTTCGGTCAGCACGCGCATCCCCAAAAAGCTCTGCCCGCGCACAAAATCATCGGAAGCGAACACGCCGCTTATTTCTATGCCGTTCGCTTTGAGATACCTTATTATCTTTTCGGCGCCGTTGCCCATGCCGTAAACGCACACGTTTTTGCCGCCGTTTTTGAGCTTGTTTATATAACTTTCCATTATCCGGTTCTCCCACGCAAATATATTATCAAAAAGTTAATAATTTGTATATCACTTTGACGTTATTTTTTTGTTAAAATTATTCGTGAAAACAGAAATAAAGCGAGGTATGAGTAAAATGGAAAGATCGGTATACGAGGACAAACTGCGCGCAGCGTTCCTTTCGCGCGCGGCGGGATGCACGCTCGGCGCCCCCGTTGAAGGGTGGACGACCGCGCAAATGGAAGAATATGCGGCGAAGCTGGGCACGCCGTTCCCGTGCGTAGATTACTGGGCTGATACGCCCATACCCGACACCGTGCGCTATATACGCCAGCATTTCCGCGACTATACCGGGCCGCATATCGACGGCGTTCCCTGCGACGACGATATAGGATTCACGCTGCTTTCGCTCTTTATAGCCGAAGAGGGCGGCGGCAGGGATTTCACGCTCGAAGACGTAAAGAACGCCTGGCTCAAATACATAACCGAAGCTTACACCGCCGAGCGGATCGCGATCGATAACCTGCTCGCCGGCGTGCCGGTCGAAAAAGCCGCGGAAATCAACAACCCGTATCAGGAACTCATCGGCGCCGACATCCGCTGCGACGGCTACGCCTATATGGCGCCGGGCGATCCCGAAAAAGCCGTGAAAATGGCCGAGACCGACGCGTACATCTCGCACCGCGGCAACGGCGTTTACGGCGCGCGTTTCTTCGCCGCCGCCATATCGTGGGCGTTCGTATGCTCGGACGTGAAGACCGCGCTCGAAAAAGGGCTGGAATTCATTCCGGCGGAAAGCGAACTTGCCAAAGGCGTGCGCTGGGCGCTCGATATCTGGGATAATGTCGGCGATTACAAAAACGCCGAACGTCTTGTCGACGAGCGCTACCCCGGGATGCATATCGTCCACACTATAAATAACGCCTGCCTCACGATCTTCGGCCTGGCGCTGGGCGGAAAAGACGTGGGCAAAGTCATTTCGAACTGCGTGGCGATGGCGCACGACTGCGACTGCACCGCCGCCACGGCGGGTTCGCTCGCCGGCGCGGCGTACGGAATGAGCGCGCTCGACAAAAAATGGTACGAACCGTTCGGCGACACCGTGTATTCGTTCTACAACGGGCCCGAAAAGTATTCCATAAACGATATCCTGGCGCGTTACGCGCGCATGGCGGGGTTTTAAGCACATATTCCGCGCGGGCGTTTCATAATCTTCCATTAAGAAGGGAAGATGATATATGAAACGTTTGATCAAGACCGTTTGCCTTATCGCCGCGGTCGCGCTGATACTGCCGCTTTCGGCTTTTGCCGAAGACGAAACCGCGGTTTTTCCGCCATCGCAGGCGACCGAACCGTACTGGTACGTCACGGCGCCGTCGTTCGCCGGACCGCTTCCGGTCCGCGCCGCGCTGCTCATGGAATATTCCACCGGCGCGGTGCTGTACGCCCAGAACGAAAACGCGCGGTATCCCATCGCCTCGGTCACCAAGATAATGACCACTCTGCTCGTCGCCGAAGCCGTTGACGAAGGGCTGCTGGGGCTTGACGATACCGTAACAACCGGCGAAGCGGCTGCGAAAATGGGCGGGAGCCAGATATATCTCGAAGCCGGCGAGCGCTTTTCGGTGCGCGACCTTCTCAAGGCGCTCGTGGTCGTTTCGGCAAACGACGCCGCGGTGGCGTTCGCCGAACATCTGGCGGGCAGCGAGGAATCGTTCGTCGCAATGATGAACGACCGCGCTGAAGAGCTGGGCATGCAAAACACGGTGTTCAGGAACTGTCACGGGCTCAACGAGGAAGGGCATTTTTCCTCGGCGCTCGACGTGGCGCTGATGACCCGCGAACTGCTCAAGCATAAATTCATACTGGAATTCACCACTATCTGGACGGATACCGTGCGCAACGGCTCGTTCGGGCTCGCCAACACCAACAAGCTCATACGCTTTTACAACGGCGCGAACGGAATGAAGACCGGTTTCACCGATCTCGCCAAATACTGCCTTTCCGGCACCGCCGAACGCGACGGGATGCAGCTCATCGCCGTGATAATCGGCGCCGAAACCAGCGACATTCGCTTTGCTTCGGCAAAAAAGCTGCTTGATTACGGTTTTGCAAACTACGCGGTTACCGTGCCGCAAAAGCAAGAGCTCGGCCCGTTCCCCGTATCGGGAGGATACAACGGCTTTGTTAAAGTCGATTACGCGCCGCCTTCGGTGCTCGTTTCAAAGGGAAAAGCCGCGTCGCTCACGTCGTCGTATTCGGTGCCCGAACTCAAAGCGCCCGTCAAAGAAGGCGACGTGGTGGGCAGCGTGGATTATTACATAGACGGCGAACACGTCGCGCGCGCGGACGTCTGCGCCCTTACCGGCGACAAAGAAATGACGTTTTTCGACGAATTCTTCCGCATTCTGCGCTCGGCGCTTTCGTTTTACTGAAAAAGAATATAAAACAACAAAATAAAAAGGGAAGTAAAAAAATGATCACACTCGAAGAAAAATTCGCGCAAAGTTTCATAGGCGAAGAGGCAAAGCAGCTCGCGCCGCGCATGGAAAAAGCGTACCGTACGCTCGTTTCCGCCACCGGCGAAGGCAGCGATTTCCTGGGCTGGTTCGACCTGCCCGTGAACTGCGACAAAGAAGAGATATCCCGCATCAAAGCGGCTGCGGAACGCATAAAGCGGAATTCCGACGCCGTAATAGTCATCGGCATAGGCGGTTCGTATCTGGGCGCCCGCGCCGGGGTGGATTTTATAAAGACGCCGTATTACAATCAGCTCGCAAAAGATACGCCGCAGGTGTATTTTTTAGGCAACTCGTTTTCGGGCGGCGAGCTCGCGGCGGTGCTTGAACTCTGCCGCGAAAAACGCGTGGCGGTGAACGTGATATCCAAATCCGGCACAACCACCGAACCCGCCGTGGCTTTCCGCGCCGTGCGCGACTTTATGCAGAGCAAATACACCGAAGAGGAGCTTAAAGAGCGTATTTTTGTCACCACCGACGCGCACCGCGGCGCGCTGCTTTCGTTCGCGCGCGCAAAGGGATACGAAACGTTCGTGGTCCCGGATAACGTGGGCGGCAGATTTTCGGTGTTCACCGCCGTGGGGCTTCTGCCGCTGGCGATCTGCGGCTGCGACATAGACAAACTCATAGAAGGCACAATAAACGAACGCGAACGCTTTCTGGCGCAGGGGATTTCACACCCCGCCTGCCGCTACGCGCTGCTTCGGAATTACTTCCTTGAAACGGGCAAGAGCTGCGAGCTGTTCGTGAGCTATGACCCGTTCCTGCGTTCGTACGGCGAATGGTGGAAACAGCTTTTCGGCGAAAGCGAAGGCAAGCAGAACAAGGGCGTGTACCCCACCTCGGCGGTGTTTTCCACCGACCTGCATTCGCTGGGGCAGTACGTCCAGCAGGGGCAGCGCATACTCTTCGAGACGGTCGTCACCGAAGAAACTCCCGAAGGCGGCTACACCGTGAAAAAAGCGGCGGAAGATCTCGACGGGCTCAATTATCTGGACGGCGCGAGCATGGCGCAGATAAACCGCAAGGCGTTCACCGGTACCTCGGTGGCTCATTCGGACGGCGGCGTGCCCGTGCTCGAGATACGGTTCGAACAAAAAGACGAGCGCTCGTTCGGCGAGCTGTGCTGGTTCTTCTTCGCCGCGTGCGGCGTTTCGGCTTATATGCTGGGCGTAAACCCGTTCGACCAGCCCGGCGTGGAAGCGTATAAAAAGAATATGTTCGCCCTTCTGGGCAAGCCCGGCTACGAAGACCTGCGTGCAAGCATAGAAGAGCGGATAAAATAAGAAATAAAACAAAAAAAGAATGCGGCGGAGCGTTTTATGCGCTCCGCCGCTTTGTAAAGGGACATTTCGTTACATCCGCGCCGGGCGGAGGGCGTTAAAAATAAAAGCGGCAAAACGCGTTAAAAAGCCAAATTTGCTATTGCAAAAAGCGGCGGGGTATAGTACAATATAATTGCCCCGCAAGGGAGCGCATTTGTTAAAACGGAAGGTGGTCAAAATGATACGTTTGATAGTGGGGGCCAAAGGAGCCGGCAAAACCAAACGCCTTATAGAAGAGGCTAACGCGGCGGGACTTGCGAGCAAGGGCAGCGTTATCTGCATAGAATACGGCAGAAAACTTTCGTACGAGCTCAAGCCGCAGGTGCGGCTCATAGACGCCAAGGCGTACGGTGTTTCGGACGCGTATGAATTTTACGGTTTTGCGTGCGGCGTGCTCGCCGGCAATTACGACGTGACCGATCTTTTCATAGATTCGGCGCTCAAGATATGCGGCGGCGATACGGCTTCCTTTGCGGAATTCATGTTCAGAATAGAAAAGATAATAGAAGAAAGAAATATAAACTGTCTCGTAACGGCGTCCGCGTTTGCGGATTCGCTGCCCGCGGGACTTGAAAGGTTTTTGGAAAACGGAGAACGGTGATGGCGATGTTCAAAAAGATAGCGTTCACGGCGTGCAGCTTCTTTTCCGTTGCGGCGCTCGTGTATACCGGCGCGCTCGCAATAGCCATGGGCGGACGTTCCGCCGCCGGCGCGTACGGGCTGCTTTTTAAAAACGTGGCGGTGCTGTTCGTCTATTCGTGGGCGATGGGCGCGCTCGAAACGGTGTTCACGCTTAAGATCTCCGCCGCGGCAAAGCGCGTCATCCACGCGCTGGCGCTTTACGCGTGCACGCTCGCGGCGGGGCTCATTATGGCCGACCCCGGCAAGGACGCCCGCCAGATAGTGCTTTTCATTTTTATACTCACGCTCGTTTATACCGTTCTTTATACCGCGACCGTGCTCGTTATGCGCATAATCAAAAAAGCCCGCGGCGAATGACAAAGACCGAATACAACAAGACCGCCGGATCATTTCCGGCGGTTTTTTTCGTTTATTCTTTATCAAGATATATTATCTCGGGCGGTTCGGGTATGTTTGCAAAAACGTCTTCGGCGAACACGGTGCCGCTGTAAGCGTAGACCCTCTTGAGCGACGTGCAATTCATAAACGCCTGCCTGCCCACGCTTTCCACGCTGCGCGGCAGCGTTATCTCTTCAAGCAAAGCACACCCCCAGAACGCCCTTTCTCCAACGGTCTTCACGCCTTCTTCAAGTATCACGCTCTTAAGCTCTGCGCAGTTGCGGAACGCGCCCGCGCCCACGGTCTCAACCGCCGCGGGTACGCGTATTTCGGCGATATCACGCCGCGCAAAAGCGTCGCCGAGCTGTTTTACGCTTCCGTCCGACGGAATGACCGCCCCGGCGCAGACTTCTATCAGTTCAGCCGCGGATTTATCTATAAGGCAGCCGTTCACGACGGCGTACTTTTTATTTTCGGAGTGTACTTCTATCACCCGCAGAGATGTTGATATGATGTTTGGGAGCGTCTCGAGCGATCTGCCGATATAAAGCTCGGTCAAACCGTTCAATCTGATCGCGCCCGAGCCCAGATATTTAAGACTGTCGGGTGTGACGAGCTTTTCGGGTGCCCATAAATCAAAGGCGAAAGCGCCTATGCGTTCGGTCTTTCCGGGCAGTTCCACGTTCATAAGCGGACAGTTATTAAAAGCGAAAGATTCTATCTCTGCGGCGCATTCACGGTCGAATACCACGTCCGTCAGCATATCGCAGGCCATAAACGCCTCTTCCCCTATGTATTCAAGCCCCGCGGGGAAACTCACGCTCACAAGCCAATTACAGTGGAAGAACGCTTCGCGTTCTATATATTTCACCGTATCCGGAACGATCAGACGCGTTATTTTGCGGTTTCCCTGAAACGCGTTCTCGCCTATCCGTTCAACGCTTCCGTCGGACGGTATGTGATCGCAGCAGCTGTATATAAGTTTCTTTTCGGCGATTTCAATAATGCAGTTTTCCTTTATCGAATAAACGCCGTTGCCGCCGTTTTCCATCGTCACGCTTTCCAAAGGGCAGGCGTTAAAACACCCCGTATCTATTTTCGTCAAGCTTGCGGGCAGCTCCGCTTTTTCCAATTTAGTACCCGCAAAAGCGTATTTCCCAAGCTCGCGCACGCTGCTCGGCAGATCCAGCGTTGCGAGCGAAGTATTGCTGAACGCCATATCGCCTATCCGCGTCTCTTTTCCGTTGAACGTCACGCTTTCCAGATCACGGCATTCGTAAAAAGCGTAGTCCTTTATCTCGGTTATCCCGTCCGGAATCGTTATATGCGTCAGCCGGTTGCCGTCCGCGTCATAAAACTGCGCCTTCCCGTAAGGCCTGAACGGGGTCGAACCGCTGTCCGCAAAATCTATCTTCAGCCATGATTCAAGGTCTTCTATAACGACTTTTTTCGGCTGACTTGCAAAAGCGCTCGCGCCTATAGATTCGATACAGGCGGGAATAAATATCTCTTCTGGTTGATGATACGTATAAGCAAAGGCGTATTCGTCTATCTTCGTTACGCTGCCGTCGCGCGGGATCGAATATCCAGAGCAGCCGAACACCAGCGTTTTCGTCTTTACGTTTACAAGGCAGTTCTCTATCATTGCAAACGTCTCGTTTGCTTCGTCTACTTCCAGCATCAGATCTCCGCCGCCGCCCATGAAAGAACTTCCGGTCAGCTCACTGACGCTCGCGGGGATGAACAGGGTATAGTTATTGGTTCTAAGCGCGCAATCTCCTATCTTCGTTACGCTGCCGTCGTCGGGGATCACGCAGCCCGCGAGCGAATGGACAAGCTCGCCCGTCCGCAGGTCCACAAGACATCTGTTTGAATATTTGTAATAAGGGTTCCCTTCGCCCGTCACAATATCGCAGCTGCACAGCTGCAGAAACCGCTGCGACAGGTAATTCACCGTATCCGGCAGATAAAGCCCGGACGCGTGCCACCCGATCACGCCGTCCGTGTCCAGCGCGGTGACCGGCAGACTGTTCGCTTCTTCCGGCAGCTCCAGACGATCTGTATTCCTAGGCGTGTCCATTTCTAACACGGTGCAGCCGGCGTCGTCGTTTTCAAAATACAAAAGCGTCATATTCTCGCCGAACTCATATTCCCACAAAGGACGGACGTCCGTTTCGGCGCCGCAATCGTTGCAGATCTGCGTCACCACTCCCGCCGCGCCTTCGGGGATCCTGTCGTCATCCGACCGGCGTACTGCCCGGCGGGTATTTTCGTGCGCGCAATCGTTTTCCGCAACGCTTTCTTCAGTACTGCTTTCTTCCGCGCCGCTTTTGTCGGTTTCCGAAAAATTCGCCTGCGCGCTTTCGTCTTCCGGCTCGTCCGAACGGTGCAGAAGGAAAAGCACCGAGCCCAGCGTGAGCGCGGGGATGAGTATGAGCGCTGCGATGAGTATCGCTGTCTTTTTCATATTTTGCCGTTTCCTTTCCTTACCTGCGGCGGACGTTGCGCGCGGCGGTATCTTTTTATTCATTATAGCATACGCATCGCGCGATTTCAAGAGCCCGCCGCATTCCGCGGTTGACAAAACGCGCCCGTTGTGGTATATTCTATTGCAGAAACGGAGGAAGGTCAATGATACTTCACATCATCCGCCACGCGGACCCCGACTATCCCAACAACACCATAACCGAATTCGGCAAGCAGGAGGCCGAGGCGCTCGCGGTCTATATGAAAAGCGTACCTTTGGATAAAATATACACGTCGCCCCTGGGCAGGGCAATAGACACCGCGCTTCCCACCTGCCGCGAAAAAGGTCTGGAATACACCGTGCTGCCATGGACCGCCGAGAGCATGGACTATATGCGCCCCTGCGATATGCCGGGCAACTGCTCTTATACCTTTACGCTCACCGAAGGCGTGCGCGATTTCACCGACCTCACCAGCGAAAGCCGCAACGGGTCCATAGAGCTGCTCGTGCAGAATTCCGACGCGTTCCTCACGTCGCTGGGGTTCGAGCGCTGCGGCGCGCGCTACAAAGTGCTGCGCAAGAACGACGAACACGTGGCGGTCTTCTGCCACGGCGGCTTCGGCGGAGCGTGGATATCGCATCTGCTGCTCAGGCCCGCCGAGCTCAGTTGGCTGGATATCCGCCTGCAGACCACGGGCATAACCACGTTCGAATTCAGCAGCGCCGGCGAATACGCTTTCCCCGTGCTGCGTCAGCTCGGCGCCATACCGCACATACTGCTCGCGGGGCTGAGGATAAATAACAGATAATTGCAAATTGCAAGTTGCAAATTGCAAGTTGCAAATTGAAAATTAAGGAAATCTCCCGGGAAAACCACGTTTTTCCGGGAGATGTTTTGATATCCGGGTCATTTGAACAAGTTCACGAAATCGGGTTCGGGGGAGGTGACCTCTTCTCCGTCGAGGTACGAAAGCAGCGGGAAATCGGCGGCGTCTTTCAGCTCGAACCGCAGCGAATACGAACACAGCGCCTGCGAGGAATAGCCCATCTTGCGGTCTTCCTTGTTCACGGCGTACTTGCCGTCGCCGAGCAGCGGATGTCCTGCGTGCGCCAGCTGCGCGCGGATCTGGTGGGTGCGCCCGGTCAGAAGTTCCACGCGGAGCAGCGAAAGGTCTTTTTTCTTATCGTACGATATGACTTCGTACCGCGTGACCGCGGTCACCGCGCTTTTGAACGGCTTGTCGCGCACCGTGACCATGTTCTTTTCGGGATCTTTCTGCAAATACGATTTTATCTCGCCCGCGCGCTTTTCCATTGCGCCGTGGCAGACGGCGAGATAGATCTTGCGCACCTCGCGGCGGCGGATGATCTCGTTCATCTCGCGCAGCGCGCCGCCGGTCTTGGCTGCGATGACCAGCCCTTCCGTATTGCGGTCTATGCGGTTGCAAAGCGCCGGCGCAAAAGAATTCTCGCGCTCGGGGGAATATTCGCCTTTGTTCCAAAGGTACGCCTTTACGCGGTCTATCAGCGTGTCGGCGTCGTCGGGCGATTCGGAATGGCACAACAGCCCCTTGGGCTTGCGGATTATAAGCACGTTTGCGTCTTCAAAGCGCACGTCGGGCGGCGTCTTTACGCGCTTGAACGAATCTTCGCTCCGCTGCGTTAAAAACTCCTCGGGCACGAACAGCGCGACGGTATCGCCACGGCAAAGTATATCGTTTTCCTTCGCGCGCTTTCCGTTGACTTTTACGCGCTTTGTGCGTATGTATTTGTACATGAGCGAAGCGGGGATCGCGGGCATGGTTTTTGCAAGGAATTTGTCCAGCCGTTTGCCTGCGTCGTTGGCGTTTACGGTAATCTCTTTCATTTGCTTTTTCACCTTATTCGGGATTTTACCACATTTCCGCCGCCGTGGCAACAGAAAAATCGCACAAGGCGCCATTATTTTTTCGCTTTGTTGCGTGCGCAACGGAAAATGCCGCCGTATATGCGTATAATAACCGTACTGAAACAAATGAAAAAAGAGAGGTAATGTAAAATGAAAAAAATTCTTGCGCTGCTTGTTGCAGCTGCGATGATATTCGCGCTCGGCGCCTGCGGAAAAACCGGGACCGAAGAAAGCTCCGCGGTCTCCGGACCCGTTTCCGAGCCGGCATCCGAACCCGTTTCCGAGCCGGCGTGCGAAGCCGTGGCCGTGCGGGTAGCGTCGCTCAAAGGGCCCACGTCCATGGGACTTGTGAAATTTATGGATCAGAGCGCCGAAGGCGGCTTTGTGAACGCTTACGAATTCACCGTGGCGGGAAGCGCCGACGAGATCACGCCCAAATTCATACAGGGCGAATTCGATATAGTCTCGGTCCCCGCGAATTTAGCTTCGGTTTTGTGGAACCGCACCGAAGGCAAGGTCAAAGTGCTTGCGGTCAACACGCTCGGCGTGCTGTATATCCTGGGCAAAAACGTTCAGATAAATTCGGTCGAAGACCTGCGCGGCAAGACGATCTACGCCACCGGCAAGGGCTCGACTCCCGAATACGGGCTCAAAAAGATACTCGAACAAAACGGGCTCGACCCCGATACCGACGTCACGATAGAATGGAAATCCCAGCCCGACGAGGTGCTGCCTCTGCTCAAGACTTCCGAATCTGCGGTCGCGATGCTGCCGCAGCCTTACGTCGTGGCGGCGATGACCAACGTCGAAGGGCTCGAGATCAAGCTGAGTCTGAACGACGAATGGAACAGATTCCCCGAAAACGGCGCGTTCATCACCAGCGTCATCGCCGTGCGCGCGGAATTCGCCGCCGAACACCCCGAAGCGGTCGCCGAATTTATGGCGGCGGCGGAAGCAAGCTGCAATTTCGCCGTGACGAACGTCGAAGAGACCGCTCCGCTCGTGGAACAGTACGTGGGCATAAAGACGGGCGTGGCAAAGCAGGCGCTGCCCAAATGCAACATCACTTTCATTTCCGGCGCGCAGATGAAAGAGGCGCTTTCGGCGTATCTCGGCGTGCTTTTCGGCTATGAACCCAAATCGGTGGGCGGCGCGCTCCCCGACGGCGGATTCTATTATGAATGATATCAAAGAAAACGCAAAGACTAAAAAAATAAATATAAAAAACGTCTCGCTCCGCATCGCCGGAGCTTTGGCGTTTTTGGCGGTATGGCAGGTATTCCCGCTTTTTATAGGCGATACCTCCATACTCCTCGCCACGCCGCTTCAGGTCGCAGGCCGGCTGTTCGAGCTCGTCCCGCAGGCGGGTTTCATGGGGCGCGTGTGGTTCAGCTTTGCGCGGATCGCCGCGGGGTTCGGGCTGGCGTTCGTATGCGGCGTATCGCTCGCCTCGCTGGCGGCGCGCTATAAGACCGCGGAAGCGCTTATAAAGCCGTATATGACCGTGGCGAAGACCGTGCCGGTGGCGTCGTTCATCGTGCTGGCGCTGATATGGCTTTCGTCGTCGTCGCTTTCGGTGTTCATATCGTTTTTGATGGTGCTGCCCATAATCTACACCAACGTGCTCCAGGGCGTGCGGAGCGCCGACGCAAAACTGCTCGAAACGGCGGATCTCTTCAAAGTCCCCGCCTCGCGCCGCGTAAGGTATATCTACATCCCCGCCGCGTTCCCGTATCTCATATCCGGCTCGCGCGTGGGGCTCGGGATGGCGTGGAAGGCGGGGGTCGCCGCCGAAGTCATTTCCATCGCCACGGGGTCGATCGGCGAACAGCTGTATTTTTCAAAAGTTTATCTCGATTCCGCAGAACTGTTGGCGTGGACCGTGGTGGTCGTGCTGCTTTCGCTCGCGTTCGAAAAACTCACGCTGTTTCTGCTTTCGCTCGCGTTCAAGGGGGTGAAAAAGCTGTGACAGATATTATTTGCAAAGACGTTTACAAAAGCTACGGCGAAAAAGAGGTGCTGCGCGGCTTTTCGCACGCTTTCGAACCCGGCTCCGTCACCGCCGTCACCGGGCCTTCCGGCTGCGGCAAGACCACGCTCGTTTCGATCGTCGCCGGGCTTGTGATCCCCGATTCCGGCAGCGTGGAAAACGCGCCTCAAAACATATCTGCGGTCTTCCAGGAAGACCGGCTTATAGATGGTCACGACGTCAGGGCGAACATCCGCTTCGCGTGCGGGAACGTCGCGCCCGAACGGGTCGCGGAAACGCTTGACGCGCTGGGACTTGAGGACGAATACCGCACCGACGTGTCTTCGCTTTCGGGCGGGATGCGCCGCCGCGTCGCCATAGCGCGCGCGCTGCTCGCACCGTACGAGCTGCTCATCCTCGACGAGCCGTTCAAGGGGCTCGACGAAACGCTCAAAGCCAAAGTCGCGTCCTACGTCGCGTGCTGCGCAAAAGGGAAGACGGTCATATTCATAACCCACGATATTTCGGAACTCGGTTTCTTTGAAAACTGCCAACTCCTCGAACTCGGGCAAAATCCGCAGACTGAATAAAACGGCGCACGGAAGGGTATTCCGTGCGTCGTTTTGTTTATTTTTCAAACGACGGTCATTTGTTCCGCGGCTTTTTCGCTCTTTTCGTCTCGCGGCTTTTCGCCCATTTGCGGAACACGGGTCTGAGTATGCCGGGTATGCGCAAAACATAGATCTTCATACGCTGTATCTCCCCTTATGTAAACATCAAAAGCGCGCCGGCTCCCGCTATCGCCGCCGCCGAAACGAACACCATCACCGCGGAAGGCAGAAAACAGCACAAAAGTATCCCCGCGCCGAACGACAGCGCGCAGGTCCCCACGAGTTTGGTCTTGCAGAACATAAAAATCACGCCCTTCGTTCACAGTATATGAACGAAGGGCGTTTTTCGTTACGGAAAGACTGCGATTTTTTATTCGTACGCGATTATTTCTATTTCGTCGGTGAAGAACCAGCCTATGCAGCTCACGCTTATCTTGACGAACCGCGCCGAAGCCGATTCGTCAAGCTCCAGCGTCAGCCGCTTTATATAGAGCGAGCCCGTGCCTTCGTCGGCGCACGCGAGCTTGCCGGCGGGGTCGAAACTGACGCCGTCTTCCGAAACGAAGACTTCAAAATACCGCGGTTCCATAACGGCGCCGTAGCCGCCGCCCAGCGCTTCCACAACTATATCGCCTATGTTGTGAGTTACTTCGCCAAGGTCTATCGTCACTTCAAAGTTCGGGCCGTTGTACCCCTGCCACGCCGGGTCGGAAAAGCTCTTTCCGCCGTGTCTGCCGTCGGTGAGCTCCGTGCCGGTATCGGCGTTGTCGTGCGTGGCGGCGGTTGCAACGTAGCTCTTGCCCAATGCGACGTTCACGCCCTGTTTCGTACGGTCCACCGGACCGCCGCCCTTTACGGGCGTCCCGTCTTTTTCAAACCGCAAAGCGCCGGTTGAATCGGACGAACAGTCGTACACCGTCACCGAAAAAGGCAGGTCCGGCGTTTCGTTGGGGAGCGTGAGATAGCTCACGCCGCCCAGCGTGCGGATAAGCCGCTTGTTGTACCAGCGCTCTTCGCCGCCGCGCAGTATCTTCACCGCCTGCACGCCGTAAGTCGGGGTGGGGAGGAAGACGGTCAGCGTTTCGTCCGTGACTTTTACCTGCGCGTTTGCGGGCAGGTCTTCCGCCGGGATATTACCGGTGTTGAGGTAGTATACGTAGTTTTTGTGGTAGTCTTCTATGTCGTTGTAGATGGTGTAGTTGGCAAAGAATTCCGGCATATACGCTTCGTAGGTGAAAGTGCACAGCGTGTCGGCGTACTTCGCGGCGGTGCGGATCTGTTTTATAAAACGGCTTACCGGCGCGGGGATATCGTCGTCGCCGCCCGTGACGGACGAACCGAGTATGAAGTTTTCCAGATTCACCCAGAATTCCACGTTGTGCTTTTCGCATACCGCCGCCGCGGCGGAAAGATAGTCGCCGGCGTTCGCGGTGTTGAAATAGCCGCACCCCACGCCGTCCTGAGGGCAGTAGATTATCTGCTCCGCTTTTTCCACTTTGCCGAGTATTGTTTCAAGGTCTTTCTTCAGCTGAGCCGCGCTGCCTCCCCACGAAGTGCAGTAGGGCGACATCAGAAGCGGCAGCCCGGGGGTGAGCGCGTTTATGTTTTCTATTACGGTGTTCAGGATATCGGCTATTTCGGTTTGGTGCGATTTATAATCGCCGTTGCTGAATTCGTGCGTCATATACCAGCCGCAGAAGACTTCCGGGTAGGGGACGCAATAGCGCGTGTAAAGCGACTGCAGCGCGGTCGCGTTCGCTTTCTTGAACTTTTCGGCGCTTCCGAAGATATCGTCGGCGGGATTCATTCCCATAAACACCTTCATCCCGCGCTTTTTAGCCTGGGCAAAAACGTGGTCCAGCGCGCTGTTCTGGTACACCGCGCCGTCGGCGCCGGCGCCGTGCAGGATGATGAGTCCGGTAATGCCGGCTTCTTCAAGCGTGTCGAAATAGCGCTCAGCCATTTCGTCGCTCGCACCGTACAGCGTCATGGTCGTTATCATACTGTAGGAAACGTGCGGCACCGTTATTTCTTCGGGCGCGCGGCCGAATCCGTAGGTTCGCGCGGGGACGTTTTCGATAAACGAATCGTCGGCGTGCGCGTAGACCGCGGCTTCGGCAAACGCCGCCTTGTTTGCGCCCGTAGGCGTCACGCAAAAGCGCACGTAGCGCGCGTCGACCCCTTTACATTCGGCGCTGAGCGTGTATAACCTGCCCATAGCCGTCGCGGCGCGGGCGGGGAAACGCTGCTTTTCGCAAACGCAAGTGTAGTTTTCGTCTTCGCCCGCGGCGTATACCGAAAGCGACGCGATATCGGCGGTGTTCGCGGAACGCACGGTCCAGAGCACGAACTGTTCGAGGTTTTGTTTGACTTCTCCCAGATCGAGCGTTATCTCAAACGCCTTGCCGGCGCTCTGGACGTAAAGTACGCCCGCGTCGTCGAGCTGGATCTCGTTTATGTTCCCGTCGGTCAGAAAACCCTCGCCGCCCGTGTTCTTTGCCGACACCGTGTACGCGGCGCCGCCCGAAACGAGCGCGCGGCAGCCCGAAGCTTTTAAGTCTTCGTTGTATTCGTGTTCCGCCATGCTTTCCTCCGTTTCGCTCGCTTCTGCCGAAGATGCGGCTTCGCTTTCTTCGGCGGAGCTTTCTTCCTGCGCCGGACTTTCCGTGTTTTCTTCCGCGCCGCACGCGCAAAGCAGCAAAAGCACGGCGGCAAGCAGCGCGCAAAGGGCGCGCAAAGAGCGTGATGATACGTGTTCCATATGCCTTTTTCTCCGATTTTTCGCGTATTTCCGCAAATAAAGCCCGTCCGGCGCGCGGAAGGACCGTGAACGAAACCCTGCTTGTGCAGGACGGTGCGCTCTCCGCCTGTTTGCGCTTCCAACGTCCGTGCGCGGGGTGCGCCGCAAGCGGCTTGAACAGCCCGCGTCGGGAGGCCTGCATCCCCAAAGCGGAATATGCGCTCCTTTTCGTATTTGTTGGGTTTTTAACGGTCCTTCCGCCCGCCGGACGGTTTGCGGAAGGTTATTCTTTTATTCTTCGCTTTCTTCTTCGTCGTCGAACGCGTCGTCCATATCGATCTCGTCCATATACTCTTCTTCAAACGCTTCGGCGGCTTTTTCAAATTCGTCGTCATCGTCTATGGTGACGAGCGTCTCTTCGCCGTCTTCGTCGGTCTCCACGCGCAGGATGACGTATTCGCCCTCCTCGTTTTCGCAGGGCTCGAACGCCACGTAGGTCTTGCCGTCCAGTTCGAGGTCGCCTATCACGTAGAATTCGGTCTCGTTGCCTTCTTCGTCGGTCAAAGTTATTCTTTCATCGTCGCGGTCCATTATGTGTTCCTCCGTTGTAATTTTTCTTTCCGGTCAAGCTTATTTTATCATACGCGCCGCCCCGTGTCAAGTGCGACTCGGCGCAAAAACGCCCTTTTGGGGACGGCGTTCGGCAAATATTCACAAACAAATTACCTAAAATTTGTTAAAATCTTTCAAAACACCTTGAAAATTGAGTTTTTTTATAGTATTATTAATATAGATTTTTATCACTATACGGATTTTTGATTTTTTGCGACGCGAGACAACAGAAAGATGAGGTAAAACCATGTCCAACAAACTGTTCCAAAGCATGATCTACCAGATGAAAGACACCACCGACCGTATGATCGGCGTAGTGGATGAAAGCGGCACCGTGGTGGCGTGCAGCCAGCTTTCGCATATAGGCGAAAACCGGCCCGAGGTCGCCGACGAGATCGCCTACACTTTTGACACCGTAGTCATCAACGGCTTCACCTACAAGACCATCGGCTCGCATACGCGTTCCGAATTCGCCGCTTTTGCCGAAGGCGAGGACGCCGTGAGCAAGAGCATCGCGTCCATTATTTCGGTCTCGCTCACCACGTTCAAGAGCCTTTACGACGAAAAGTACGACAAAGGCAATTTCGTAAAGAATATCATACTCGATAACATCCTCCCCGGCGATATCTACATCAAAGCCAAAGAGCTCAGGTTCGACAACGAGATCAACCGCGTGGTCTACCTTATAAGGTTCCACAACAAGGGCGAGGTCGTGCCGTTCGACGTGGTGCAGAACATATTCCCCGACAAATCGCGCGATTACGTCATATCCATAAGCGAATCCGATATAGTGCTCGTCAAGGAACTCAAGACCGCCGCCGAGAACCGCTCCATAGAAGCGTACGCGCGTTCCATCGCCGACACCGCCTCGTCCGAATTCTTCTACCGCGTCACGGTGGGCATAGGCTCGGTCGTTTCCAACGTAAAAGAGCTCGCGCGCTCGTACAAGGACGCGCAGATAGCGCTGGAAGTCGGCAAGGTGTTCGACACCGAAAAGAACGTCATCAATTACGAAAATCTCGGCATAGCCCGCCTTATCTATCAGCTCCCCGCAACGCTGTGCGAAATGTTCCTGCAGGAAGTGTTCAAGCGCGGCTCGCTCGAGACGCTGGATAACGAGATGCTTATGACGATCCAGGCGTTTTTCGAAAACAACCTGAACGTTTCCGAAACCAGCCGCAAGCTTTTCTGTCACCGCAACACGCTCGTGTACAGGCTTGAAAAGATCAAAAAGCTCACCGGACTCGACTTGCGCGAATTCGACCACGCCATAACGTTCAAGGTGGCGCTGATGGTCAAAAAGTATATCGCTTCCAAGCCCTCGCTTTACTGAAAATAAACAAAGGACAGGCTGTTATGATAGAATTTCAGAACGTATCGATGGTATATCCCAACGGGACCGTCGCATTGAGGAACGTCAATCTCACCGTCGAAGACGGCGAATTCGTCTTCGTGGTGGGCCATTCGGGCGCCGGCAAGACCACGCTGACCAAGCTGCTTATGTGCGAAGAGCGCGTTTCCGGCGGCAGACTCACCGTGGGCAAATTCAAGCTCGAAAAGCTCCCCAAGCGCAAGATCCCGTATCTGCGCCGAACTATGGGCGTGGTGTTCCAGGATTTCAGGCTTTTCGATAACAAGACCGTTTACGAAAACGTCGCTTTCGCATTGCGCGTCATCGGCGAAAGACCTTCCATAATCAAGAAAAAAGTGCCCGCGTTCTTAAACCTCGTCGAACTCACCGACAAGGCGGAATGCTTCCCGGACGAGCTTTCGGGCGGCGAAAAGCAGCGCGTGGCGTTTGCGCGCGCGCTGGTCAACAACCCCGAAATGATCATCGCCGACGAGCCCACCGGCAACGTCGACCCCAAGATGTCCGAAGAACTCATCGACCTTCTTATGCGCGTCAACAAGCTGGGCAAGACGGTCATAGTGGTCACTCACGAAAAAGCGCTGGTCGACCATTATAAAAAGCGCGTCGTCACCATCCAGGGCGGCGAAGTCACGTCCGACAGAGCGGGAGGGTACGAAGAATGAAAATGATACGCAATTTCTTTTACCTCATAGGGCAGGGGTTCGTGGGCGTGTTCCGCAATTCCATAATGTCTACCGCCTCGGTGCTCATCCTCGTCTGCTGTATGCTCATCATCGGCACGTTTTCGCTGGTGATATCGGGACTCAACCAGAGCCTGGAGCAGGTAAAAGACTTAAACGTCATAATGGCGTATATTTCGGCTTCCGCCGACGAAAAAGAAATAGCCGATATGCAAAAGAGCATAAGCGAATATTCCGCGGGCGTCACCTGCGTGTTCGTCAGCAAGGAAGAAGCGCTCGAGCGGCTCAGAGAAGATTTCGGCGACGACGTTTATCTCGCCCCGTATTTCGAACCCTCCGGCGAGGAGGAGGAAAGCGGCGTCACGCACGCCACGCGCGCCAACCCGCTGCCCGATTCGTTCGAGATCACGTTCGAAAACGACGTCCAGGCCGAAGCGCTCAACAACTTTGTGTGCAACCTCAAAATAGAAGTGATGAACCCCAACGGCGTGAGGGAGACCGTCCCCGGCATAACCGACACCCGCCACCGCATAGGCCTTGTCGAAAAATTCAGCAACGCCAGAAAAGGTCTGATCGTGCTCGCCGGCCTGCTTATGGCGGTGCTGCTCGTCGTTTCGCTGTTCGTCATAATGAACACCGTGCGGCTCGGTATGTTCGCCCGCCGCGAGGAGATCGCGGTGATGCGCTACGTCGGCGCCACCAAGACGTTCGTCGTTATGCCGTTCATAGTCGAAGGCATAATCATCGGTCTCACCGCCGCGGTGCTGGCGTTTATAGTCCAGTATTACCTTTACACTTACGTCATAACCGATATCGCGTTGAATTACGGCCTGGGCACTCTCGCGCCGTTCGGCGGATTTGCCAAGTACATAGCCGCCGCGTTCCTGGGCGTGGGTCTGTTCGCGGGCGTGATCGCCAGCGGCATCTCGGTCAAGCGCTATCTCAACGCTTAAAGCTTTTTTAGGAGGTAAACGTTCATGAAAAAGCAAATATCGCTCGTGCTTTCGCTCGTTATGGTCATAGCCTTCTGTCTCATAGCGTTTTCCAACGTCGCTCCGCACGCGGACGCCAAGGAGACCACTATCGGCGAAGACCAGGAAGAACTGCGCCGTCTTACCAAGGAGCTGGAAGCCATAAAGCAAAAGCGTGACGAAAGCAAAAAAGCGGCTCAGGACGCGCAGAAACAGTACGCCGGCACCGAAAAAGAGATGGATATCATCCAGTCGGAGATCGACGAGCTGACTCTCGAACAGAATCAGACCGAAATGATCATCGCCGGTTACGAAAGCGTCATCCAGCGCCTCAAAGACAGCATCGGCGAGCAGACCGTGCGTATAAACGACCTTTACGAATTGTACGACAATATTCTGATAAACTATTATAAGTACGGCAAGCCGAGCGATCTCGAACTGATGGCTTCGTCGGACTCGCTTTCGGAATATCTCACCAAAAAGGACTACGTGGGATACATTCTCGAAAGTATGAAACAGAAAGAGCTCGAGATCGAAGCCGCCACCACCGACCTCGAAAACACCTACGCCGAGATCACCAAATCGTATAAATATCTCGACCAGTACAACGAAGACATCCAGAATATGCTGGACGAGCAGCAGCTGCTGCTCGAAGAGCTCAACACCAAGCTCGGCGAATACGTCAGCGACGTCACGCTCAGCGAAAAAGAAGCGCAGAACTACGCCGACCGTCAGGCGGCGCTGCAGAAGAAGATCGACGCGCTCAACAAGCAGATAGAAGAAAAGAAAGCGTACATAGATCCTTCGTTCTGCTGGCCTATCGACAGCGTTTACTGGAAGAACTGCTACATAAGCAGCGGCTACGGCACGCGCCGCGACCCGTTCACCGGCGAGCTGCGCACCCATAAGGGAGTCGATATCGCGGCTCCGTACGGAACGCCCGTCCAGGTCGTCAAGAGCGGCGTGGTCGTGGAAAGCACCGATCACGGCGGCAGCGCCGGCATCTGGATCAAGGTGCAGCATTACGACGGTTCGTATACTTCGTACCATCATCTTTCCAAGCGCCTGGTCAACGTGGGCGCCAAAGTCATACAGGGGCAGATCATAGGCAAGGTCGGCTCCACCGGCCGTTCCACCGGCAACCATCTGCATTTCCAGGTATACGAGGGCAGCGAGGTAGTCAACCCCAAGAAATATCTCGATAAATACATACTCAAAGCGCTCGACATACACCATTATTTCGACTGATTTTCAAGGACGTGTTCTTAATATGACAAAACCCAGAATAAGCATTATTGCGGCGATCATACTGTGTCTTGCCGTGGGCTGCGCGGCGTTCGTCGCCGCCGCAAGCATAAAATCGGTGCAGTACGAAGAAAAACTCGACGCCGCCGAGACCGAAAACGCTTCGCTCGCGGCGGAAAACACCGCGCTGCGCACCGAACTCGACACTCTGCGCTCCGTCACGGGCGATATCGACGAAGAACGGCTCGACGCGGTCAACGCCGCCAAACAGCTGGTCGCCGAGGCGCGCCGCACGGTGGAAACGCTTTACGTCTTCAAAGACGATTCGCCTTTCGCCATAGACCAGGCGGAGGTCGAAAAAGCGCTCGAAGAAGCGAGCGCCCGGCTTCTGAAAGACACTTCGGTCCCCGTGGAAGAAATAAAAGACGAACTGCTTTACGCCTATTTCAACGCCATCAGCGATCCGTTCACTATGTACCACACCAAGGCGGACATGGAAGAGCTCGCCGAACAGAGCGCGGGCCGTCTTTACGGCATAGGCGTGTATATCTATTTTGACGAAGACACTTCGTCGCTCTATATCGAGCGCGTCATGCCCGGGTCTCCCGCTGAAAAAGCCGGACTTAAGATAGGCGACCGCATAAAGAGCATAGAGGACGTAGAAGTCTCGGTCGAGACCTACGACGAATGCGTCAATTCCGTGGCGGGCGAGCTGGGCACCGAAGTCAAGCTCGTAATAGAACGCGGCGGCGAAACGCTCACCATAAGACCCGTGCGCGGCGAAGTCCGCACCTGCTCGGTGTATACCGATTACGTCGGCGATTACGCTCTCATAAACATAAAAGAGTTTTCGGGCCATGTGGTCGAGGATTTCAAAGCGGCGCTTGAAGAAGCCGAATCCAAAAACGTAAAGGGATACAT
This sequence comes from Clostridiales bacterium UBA1206, assembly GCA_002310055.1. Lineage (GTDB taxonomy): Bacteria > Bacillota > Clostridia > Oscillospirales > CAG-382 > UBA1206. The sequence continues at coordinate 110,862 of DBXS01000020.1, forward strand.
TTTCGACGTGCGCGACAATCCCGGCGGCGACCTGGGCATAATATGTGAAGTGCTCGATATGCTGCTGCCCGAAGGCCCCATCGTCACCATAGTCCAGTACAACGGGCAGATCTACGAAGAAAAATCCGATTCCGCGTGTCTGGATAAACCCGTCGTCGTGCTCTGCAACGGCAACACCGCATCCGCGGGCGAGCTGTTCACCAGCGCGCTGCAGAATTACGCGCACGAAGGCAAAAACGTCGCCTGCGTCATAGGCGAGACCACCTACGGCAAAGGCACCATGCAGCAGATCTACTATCTTTCCGACCGCAGCGGTTTCCGCGTTTCGATGGCGTATTACAATCCGCCTTTCGGCGAAAACTACCATCTCAAAGGCGTCAAGCCCGATATCGAAGTCGAGCAGAGTCTCACCGTTACCGCTCATCCGTTCCTGCGCGGCACCGACGACGACCTGCAGTATCTGGCGGCGCTCGAATGGCTTAACGGCGTAGTAAATCAATAATCATATACAGGAGAATTCACAATGGCAAAACAGATTTTTGTTTCTAAAGAAGGGTACGCAAAGCTCCATTCCGAACTTGAATACCTCAAAACAGTCAAAAGAAAAGAAGTCGCTCAGGCAATAGCCAAGGCGCGCGCTTACGGCGACCTTTCGGAAAACAGCGAATACGACGAGGCGAAGAACGAGCAGGCGGAAGTCGAAAACCGCATAGCCAACCTCGAACAGACCATAGAAAACGCCGTCGTGCTCGACGACAGCGACGTAAAGACCGACAAGGTCAGCGTGGGCAACGTGGTCAAAATATACGATTACGAGCGCGAAAAAGAATCGGAATACCGCGTGGTCGGTTCCACCGAATCCGATCCTTTCGCCGTGCCCCAGTGCGTTTCGGACGATTCGCCCATAGGCAAAGCGCTCATAGGCGCCCGCAAAGGCGACACCGTCAATATCGAAACGCCCAAGGGCATCTACAGATGCACCGTGGTATCCATTTCCAAGTAAAACATTCAAAAAAAGGAGAATAATCATTATGAGCGAAGAACTTACAAGCACCGAACGTGCGGAATCCTCCGAACAGCAGAACGAAATATTCCTTCGACGCAAAAAGCTGGAAGACCTCAAAGCCGCGGGCAGGGATCCGTTCACAATAGTCAAATACGACCGCGATTCGCTCGCCGCGCAGATCAAAGCCGATTTCGCGTCTTACGAAAACAAAGAAGTTTCGGTCGCCGGCCGCATCATGTCGCGCCGCATAATGGGCAAGGCGAGCTTCGCCACCATCGCCGACAACAGCGGAACGATACAGAGCTATATCAGCATAAACGACCTGGGCGAGGAAGCGTATTCGGCGTTCAAAAAAATGGATATCGGCGATATCGTCGGCATAAAGGGGTTCGTTTTCCTCACGCGCACCGGCGAAATATCGGTGCACGCTCATTCGCTCACGCTGCTTGCAAAATCGCTGCTGCCGCTGCCCGAAAAATTCCACGGCTTAAAGGACGTCGACACGCGTTACCGTCAGCGGTATCTCGATCTTATAGTCAATCCCGAGGTAAAGGAAACTTTTGTCAAGCGTTCGCGCATACTTTCCGAGATCCGCGCGTATCTCGACGGCAAGGGATTTTTGGAAGTCGATACTCCCATACTCACCCCGTTCGAGATCGGCGCCACCGCGCGCCCGTTCAAAACGCACCACAACACGCTGGATATGGATATGTATCTGCGCATAGAGACCGAGCTGTATCTCAAGCGGCTCATAGTCGGCGGTTTCGACAAGGTTTACGAAGTCGGGCGCATATTCCGCAACGAAGGCATGGACACCAAGCACAACCCCGAATTCACGTCCATAGAGCTGTATCAGGCGTATACCGATTACAAGGGGATGATGGACCTTGTGGAAGAGCTTTACCTTATGCTTGCCGAAAAAATATGCGGCGGCAGGGTCATCACCTATCAGGGCACGCAGATCGATATGGGTCACTGGGAACGTATGACTATGGCGGAATCGGTCAAAAGGTTCGCCGGAGTCGATTATTATGACTGGAAATCCGACGAAGACGCGCGCGCCGCGGCAAAGGAAAAGCACGTGGAAGTCGCTCCCGACGCCACCAAAGGCACCGTGCTCGCCGAACTGTTCGACGCGTTTGTCGAAGAAAACCTCATCCAGCCTACGATAATCTACGATTATCCCGTTGAAAACAGCCCGCTCGCAAAGAAGAAGCCCTCCGATCCCGCGTTCACCGAACGCTTCGAGTACTTCATCAACGCCACCGAATACGGCAACGCTTTTTCCGAGCTCAACGATCCGGTCGACCAGAAAGAGCGTTTCGAACGCCAGGTCGCCGAAAAGAAAAAGCAGGAACCCGATACCGCGGCGCAGGTCGATTACGATTACGTCACCGCGCTCGAATACGGGCTCGCGCCCACCGGCGGACTCGGTTTCGGCATAGACCGCCTGGTCATGCTGCTCACCGACAGCGCCTCTATCCGCGATGTACTTCTTTTCCCCACAATGAAGTCAATCACATAATAAGTCGCTGTAAGTCGTTATAAACCGTTAAATTAAATAAAATCCGTTCCGTCAAAGGCTGATATATTAAATTTTCACAATTACGGAGGAAAAAATGAAAAAATCAATTATTATGACAGTGATTTTTTCACTTTCCGTTTTATTTTCAATAGGAGCTTCTTCACTGTCTGCGGAGGCAAAAATGAGTAATACCGAATCCGATAACATCCCTTACACACAACAAAAATTCTCTTTCACCGCATCAAACGGCGAAACCATAAGCTATTATGTATGCCTGCCCAAAGGTTATGACGACACTACCGATTATCCCCTTGTCGTTTATATGCACGGCATCGGCGGTGACACAGATATTTCGGGTTATGAATATCTGCGTACCGAAATATTCAAGCGTGGCTACAAGGCAGTCATTATCGCCCCTATCGCAAGCTGGAGCGGCGGTCAGGAATGGATTGACCGTACGGTTCTTGTCGGCGAAGGGCCGAGAAAAGACTACAACCAAGACGAGCTTACGGCTACAAAAGCACTTGTTGCCGCAAAAGAGCTTATAGAACAATCAAAAAATACATATCATACAATCCGAAAGCGTACATATTGCGTAGGCGTTTCCATGGGCGGTTACGGCACTTACGAGCTTATCACAAGATACCCCGGACTCATTGACGCCGCAGTTCCCATTTGCGGTGCGGGTGACATTTCAAAAGCAAGCTTGTTGTCGGCACTTCCCGTATGGGCATTTCACGGCACGGCAGATGCGGCGGTCGACTATAACAGCGACAAGGCACTTGCAGATGCAATAGTTGCTTTGGGCAACCCTAATTTCCGTTTCACCACATATGAAGGCGTTGACCACGGTATATGGTACAAGGCGATGTCTGAGCCGGATATGTTGCCGTGGCTTTTCTCGCAAAATAACGGAATTTACGAAACAAAGGCCTCTTATACCGCAGAAAACGGCAAAGCCTTCCTCGATGTAAAAATCAAAATTAAATTTTCCGATGCTTCGAAAATCACCGTTAAGGCAAACGGCAAACCGGTTTCAATGCAAACATACACCGAGCAGAACGGATATGTCTGGATGTCGTGCGAAGATTTTTTGAACGATGCCACACAAATCGAAATTACGGGTAATGTGGCGGAATCGTTTGTAACATACAGATTTGCGGAAACTACCGTAAGTTGGGTTGACCCTATAATAGTTAACGAAAACCCCTGGAACGGCGAACAGACGGATTCGTCATGGGACGGTGTCGATGATTTAAACGACCTGTCGTTTATTGTACAGTCGTCTAACGTCAAAACCATTTCAGACCCGTATATCAAGCAAACGGTGATTTATAAGGTTGCAAGCGGTGAAAGCGGCTACTTTATGTATTCCGTCAAAAACAGATATATCACCGATGTAAAAATCAGCCTTTCGGCAATACCCGGATTTTTGCCTTACGATGTCAACGGCTTTGTCAAATTATTCGCTGTAACGGAAGAAGGCGGTGCCGAAAACGAAATCACTCTTTCCCGTGATGACGGCGTTTTGATTTACGAAAACTCAAACCCTACCTATAATTATTACGGATACAACGTGCAATGTGACACCTTGCCTGCCGATACGCTTTGTGTCAAGATAGAAATAGCCGAAAAATACGTCAATTACACTATCTGTATCGACAAAGTTGAACTCACACTCGAACCTATTAATCCCGACGAGCCTGATGACGAATCCGAAGCCGAAAGCAAAGAGGAATTGACAACCGAGAGTAAAGAAGAATCGATAGCCGAAAGCAAATCCGAAGGCAAATCGGAAGTATCAGAAAAAAACACATCCTCGGAAGAATCCGAGCCTGAAAGCAAGGGCATATCTCCGTGGCTTTATATCATCCCCGGTGCGGTTGTAATAATTGTCGCAGCAGTGATTATAATCAGTAAATTATTCAAATAACGTCTGATAAAGAACACAAAAATATGAAAGATAATAGCTTTTGAAACATATATAACCACCGGTATCAAACAAACTTCAAACATATATCGCAATAACCAACCTCCCGCCCCGCGCTATGATGGGCATCGAATCCTGCGGTATGCTCCTCTCCGCTGTCCATAAAGAGGGCGACGAAGAAAAACTCCATCTCTTGCAGGTCGATCCGCACATTCCGGCGGGAGCGAAACTGTACTGACTTATATCCGTGAGGTTTTTATGAAAAAGTCAACGATGCTTTTGACGGCCGCGCTTTTACCGGCCTTATCATTGACTTCGTGCGAAGCGCATATCGGATCTCGGCAATACGAAGTCGCGTGGTATGTTATCGCCATACCGACAGTTTTGATAATTGTTTCGGCAATGGCGGTCGCGGGGATCGTTTTATCTAAAAACACTTACGTCTGCCCGGAATGCGGTCACAGGTTCCATCCCAAGTGGTGGCAGGCGGCAGTATCTCTACACGTCAATTCAGACCGCGTGTTCAAGTGCCCGAAATGCGGCCGCAAGGGTTTTTGCAGAAAAGAAGACTGACGCTTTTCCAGGCGGACCCTCACATCCCCGCAGGAGCGAAACTTTATTGATGATACGACCGGCGCCGCCGCGCCGGTCGGGTTTTATAAACAGTAAAAAAAGAGGCGAACGTTTTGTCAGAGATATTTGAAATCATCATGGTGCTAAGCTTCGGCGCGTCGTGGCCGTTCAGCGTCGTACGTTCTTATAAGTCCAAAAGCACAAGGGGCAAAAGCCCCGTGTTTTTGTGCCTTATTATTTTCGGTTACATAGCCGGAATAGTCGCCAAGCTGACTAACGAAACGTATATGGCGTCTTTTTCGCAAAAGTGGTACGTTCTTGTTTTTTACGTTATCAATATGCTTATGGTCACCGCCGATCTGCTGATTTACATAAGGAACAGAAAGCTTGAGCGCAAAGCCGCGCAAAACGGCGGGGTCTGAAGAATACGCGTGCGCCGGGACCGCGCTTTTACGGCAAGGCGCTTTCAATACGATTCTTAATGTTTTATAAATAGGCATTATTTGCTTGACTTGCGCGCGAGTTTATGGTAAACTTGCAGATGATGGGAGATAATGACTTGAAAAAAATAAAAGTTTTGTTCCCGCTTATCGAATCCGGTTTCGGGCATATAATGACCGCAAAAGCAATAGGGCAGGTATTTGCCGAAAAATACGGCGATAAATGCGACGTTGAACTTTGTGAATTCTTCACCGAGACGGGTGATAAGCATCTAATAAAATACGAGCGTATGATGTCCAGACAAGTGAAAACGTACAACACGTTTCCGCCTATCGGCTTTATGGCTACGGTTTTTTGCGAAATTTTCGGCTCGGTGCTCTCTTCGCTCGGCTCCATACGTCTCATAGCGCCGTTTGCTTTTAAACACGGCGTCGCGCACATGCGTGAGCTTGCGCCCGACGTCGTTTTCAGCACGCACTGGGCAACGAATTATTACGCCGAGCACATTAAAGAAGACAAGCCTTTCACAGTTATGTACTGCCCGGACGCGCAGCTCAACAAGCTCTTTGAATATCACGCCGACCTCAATATGATAAGTATGCCGTACGGATATCTCAAAGCGCTGCGCAAGCGCAAGTACGATATAAACAATATGAAACTCGTCCCGTTCTTCATCCGCAACGAGGCGTTCGACGTCTGTACCGACAAAAAAGAGCTGCGCCGCAGGCTGGGGCTGCCGGAAGACAAATTCACGGTCCTGCTCGCCGAAGGCGGCTACGGAATAGGCAAGACCGAAAAGCTCTGCCGCCGGCTGGTAAAGGAACACGTCCCCATGACGGTCATACCGGTATGCGGCACCAACAAAAAGCTGTACGAACGGCTCACAAAGCTCGCCTGCTCGCCCGAGATCACTTTCGTACCGCACGGATTTGCCGATAATATGCTCGAACTTCAGGCGGCGGCGGATATATTCTGCGGCAAAAGCGGCAATATGCTCGCCGAACCCACGTTTTACGGCAATCCATCTATCGTAAACCATTACGCAAATCTCATAGAACGCAACATAGCCGACCATTATCTCAACACCGTGGGCTGCACGATCAAGATGTTTTCGCCCAAAAAGGCGGTAGAATTGCTCAAATCGTTCGCGGCGGACCCCGTACTAATGGAACCGTACCGGCGCGCCGCGCGCGATTATCACGGGAATTTCGGAGCCGGAAAAGCGGCTGATATGCTTTGGGCGGCGATAAAAGAAAGATTCCCCGACCGCGCGGTCTGATCATTTTGCGCCGGGGAAGCAAGGCAAAAATAAAATAAAATGCGCCGCCGTGTGTTCGTTCACAGACGGCGCGGTAAGGGACAAATGAGCTATTTAGAGATCGTCCAGCTGATCACGAGCATACTTTTCACCGTTATGGGCGCGCTTTTCGCGCATTTCGTGATATTCGGCGTAGTCGGCGTGTTTTTCAAAAAATCGTACCCCAGGACCGAAAAGATAAATAAATTCGGCGTCATCATCCCCGCCCGCAACGAGGAGGCGGTGGTGGCGGGGCTTATAGAAAGCGTGCGCAAGAACGATTATCCGCAGGATATGCTGCAGGTGTTCGTCATAGCGCACAACTGCACCGATAAGACCGCCGAGATCGCCCGCGCCTGCGGCGCCACGGTATACGAATATAACAATCCCGCCGAGAACACTATGGGTTTTGCCTTCAAGCACCTGTTTTCGTGCATAGAACGCGATTACGGCACGCAGAGTTTCGACGGATTTTTCCTGTTCAACGCCGACAACATACTCGATAAAAACTATATCGCCCGTATGAACGACGCGTTCGAGCATTTCGAGCGCGAATGCGTCATCACGTCCTACCGGAATTCCAAGAATTTCGGCACTAACCTCATTTCCGGGCTTTACGGAATGTATTTCGCGGTCGGCTGCCGTATGGAAAGCCGCGGCAGAACGGTGCTCGGCTGTTCCACCCGCGTGCAGGGCACGGGGTATCTCATCAATTCCAACGTGGTAAAGAACGGCTGGCCCTACGTTTCGCTCACCGAAGACTGGGAATTCACCGCCGACCAGATACTTTACAACAACACCATCCGCTATTGCGACGACGCGGTGTTCTACGACGAACAGCCCACGACTTTCCGCATAATGTGGCGCCAGCGCGTGCGCTGGTCGCGCGGACATCTGCTGGTGTTCTACGCGCGGTTCAAAGAACTGTTCGCAAGCCTTTTCAAAAAAGAGACCCGCCACTGGGTGTCGCTTTACGATATCACCGTTTATATACTGCCGTCGCCAATAATAATGCTCATCCTCCAGGCGGTCCAGCTGACGCTGCTGCTCACCGCGCCGCTCGTCGACGAAAACGTCACTATGCAGCAGGTGATATTCGGTTCCACCGCCAATTTCTGGTATTCAGACGGCTTGCTGTTTTCGTGGATCAAATCCACGCTCATCTCGCTCGCGTCGATGCTGCTCATGGCGGCGCTCATTTTCATAATCGAACGCAAGCGCATCCACGGCGTGAGCTTTATGCGCAAGGTGCTCATCACGCTGTGCTGGCCGCTGTTCCTGCTCATACAGCTGCCTATGGACGTGCAGGCGCTGTTTTCGCGCCATCTCGGCTGGAAACCCATCCCGCACAAGGACCAGACCAAATTCGAAAACGTCAATTCTCCCGCCGCGGAAAAAGCCGCCGAATGACCTTAAAACCAAAAAACCGTTCGGGCATTTGCCCGAACGGTCTTTTTATCATTTGCCGAGTATCGTTTTCAGCTTTTCCGCAAGCAGGGGATACACCCTGAGCGAGGTGTTCACGTTGGGGTGGCCTCCGCCGCCGGTTTCGTTTGCGTGGTCCGCCATACAGCCGCAGTCGAGGAAGTAGGCGTTCCCGTTTGCTTTGTCAAAATCTTCAATTATCTTTTTAATGCACGGGAGCTTTGACGTATCCATTATCCCGTACGCCCACAGAATAGGCGCGTGCGGGAATTTTTTGCGTATTTTTGCCAAGAAAGCCATGCCCGCGGGGTAGAATTCGCCGTCGGTCACGCCGCCCCACGCGTCGTTGGTGCCGGCGTTGACTACCACGGCTTCCGGCGAATAGCCGCCTGCGTCCCACTCGCCGCCGTAACGGGTCTCCCAGTCGAACGCCTGGACGAGCGTCATATCTTCTCGGTTGCCTTCGCAGTTCGCCACTATCCCTTTGCCCGAAGCGCCGGTGAAGAGTATCTCATACCCCAGCACGCGTGATGCCATATAGGCGTAAGTCAGCGTGCAGTCTTCCTCAAAAGTCGAAAAACCCGGGGCGTCGCAGGGGGCGTCGACGCCGTAGCCGCAGGTGATGGAATCGCCTATGAACATAAGCGACGGCTTGCTTTTTTCGGTATTGCAGGTTATCACCGGATCTTCGCCTACGGCGATTATCTGTTTGACCGTCACGCTTTCCATACCCTCGGTCAGCCGCATTATGCGCGCGGTGTGTTCGGTATCGGCAACGTACGGAGTCACTATCTTTATATTTCCGCCGCAGACGGGGTATTTCACGCCCGCGCCGTCAATCTCAACGCGCAGATAATCGCAGTAGTCCGCCGCGTGGGCGCCGGTCTCTATAACTATGCCTCTGCCGCGGAACTTGAATTCCAGCCCCGAATACGACCACGGCAGTAACAGCTCGCCGCCGGGGCCGAACGCCGTCTTGCCCAGAAGGGTAAAGAGCGCGCCGTCGCAAAAAGACGCGCATTTTTTGTATTTAAGCGTCACGGTAAATCACCTCTGCGGCAATTATATCATATATCGTCCGCATTTGCAACCTTTTTTGCGCGCTTTTGCGCCGCGTAAGATATGAGCTTGGCGAATTCCCCCGCGACGAGCACGCACGCCGAAAGCGCCGCCGTGCACACCCATTGGAACGGCGTGAGCGCGACCGTGGAAAACACGCGCATAAGCGGCGGAAAGATCATAGCCGCAAGCTGCATCGCACCGGAAAGAGCGAACGCCAGCGCCAGCGGCAGGTTCACGCCCGAACACAAAAGCGGCCTGTCGCTCCGGACGTTGAACGAATGGAACAGCTGCGAAAACGAAAGCACGCCGAACGCCATCGTGCTCCCCGCGCCGCTCCCGCCCGCGGCGTACGCGAGCAGGGTCAGCGCGCCCACCGCCGCGCCTTCAAGGGCTATGAGCAGCTTTTCCGCCCTGCCGAAGAGCGGCAGATCCGGTTTCACGGGCGGGCGTTCCATAAGATAAGCGCGCGGCTTTTCCAGCCCCAGCGCTATGGCGGGGAGGGAATCGGTCACCAGGTTCACCCACAAAAGCTGGACCGCCGTCACCGGCGCAGGCAGCGAAAGCATCAGCGCCGCGAAGACCGAGAGTATTTCGCCTATGTTGCACGAAATCAGAAAATGCACCGCGTGTCTTACGTTTTCGTAGATGTTTCTGCCTATGAGCACGGCTTGCTCTATAGTCGAAAAATTGTCGTCCGTAAGTATCATGTCGCACGCCTCGCGCGCGACGTCGGTGCCGTTTTTGCCCATCGCGCAGCCGATATGCGCGCTCTTCAGCGCGGGCGCGTCGTTCACGCCGTCGCCGGTCATGGCGCATATTTCGCCGGCGTTTTTGTATGCGCGTATTATCTTCACCTTGAATTCGGGCGCCGAGCGCGCGAATACCCGCGCGCCGAGTATCGCATTTTCCTGTTCGCTTTCGGGCAGCGATTCTATCTGCGCCTGAGTCGCGACTTCGCCGGGGGTTGACGCGATCCCGAGCTTTTGCGCGACGGCGAACGCCGTGTCGGGGTGGTCGCCGGTGATCATCACAGTTTTTATCCCCGCCGAACGGCATACCCGCCCGGCTTCGAACGCCTCCGGGCGCGGCGGATCGGTCATACCGGCGCAGCCGGCGTAGGTGTACCGTATCTTCAAAAGGTCTTCCGGCGGCGTTTGCAGTTTCGCGCAGCCGCAGGCGACGACGCGCAAGCCTTTGGCGGCAAAACGTTCGTCCGCGCGCGCGGATACGCCGCACAGCCGGAACACTTCCTCGGGCGCGCCTTTTACCACGGCCGTATATCCGCCGCTTTTTTCGCGGTGGAGCGTCGCCATCACGCGCGTTTCGTGCTCGAACGGCACTTCGCGCACAATCGGCGGAAGCGAGCGGACCGCGTGCTCGCCCAGCGTTTTTACGGCAAATTCAAAAAGAGCGTTTTCGGTGGGCGAGGAATTGCGGTTGCACAGCGCGAAAAGCCGCGCCAAAAGCCGTTTTTCGCCCTTGGTCGAAGTTACCTCGAGCCTGTTTTGCGTAAGCGTTCCGGTCTTGTCGGAACATATCACGGTGGCGCAGCCCAGCGCTTCCACGGCGGTCAGCTTTTTCACCACCGCGCGCCGCTTCGCCATTTCGGTCACGCCGACCGAAAGCATTACCGTCACCACGGCGGGCAGACCTTCGGGTATCGCCGCCACCGCCAGGCTAACCGAATTCAAAAACGCCCGCTCGGGCGGAACGCCTTTGTAAAGTGAAAGCAAAAATATCACAAAGCATATGCCCAGCGCCGCGTTGCCCAGCTTTGCCGATATCTTCGCAAGCCGCACCTGCATCGGCGTGCGCGGCACGGGTTCGGATATCAGCATTTCGGCGATCTTTCCCATCCGCGTGCGCATACCGGTCCCGGTCACGCGCGCCGAGGCGGAGCCGGATGTTATCACCGTGCCGGCGAAAATCATATCCGGCGGAGTGGCGTGCGCTTTCGCGTCGGGTAATGCGTGCGCCGATTTTTCCACGCCGCCCGATTCGCCCGTCAGCGCCGATTCGTCCGCGCGCAGCGAAACGCTTTGCAGTATCACCGCGTCCGCGGGGACGGAATCGCCCTTTTTTACGAGTATCACGTCGCCGGGGACGAGAAATTTCGCCGGTATGCGCTTTTCTTTGCCCTCGCGCACCGCCGTGCATTCGGGTGAGGTGAGCGTTTTGAGCGCCTCCAGCGCTTTTTCGGCGCGCGTTTCCTGGAACGCGGTCACGATCCCGTTGAGGAACACTATCGCGAGTATCATATACGAATCGGCCGCACTTTCGCCTTTGAGTTTCGCCACCGCGAACGACACCGCCGCAGCGGCGAAAAGCACCAGAGTCATCACGTCGGCAAACGAAAGCAGCACCTTTTTCAGGAACGCGCACCGTTTTTTCTTTTCCAAAAGCGCGTTTTCACCATATCTTTCAAGCCTTTCAAACGCCTCTTTTTCGCTTATCCCGGGCGGAAAAGTCACGCTTTCCGGCATCGCGCGGTTTTCGCAAAGCATTGGCATATCTCCTTTCGCTTTATAAACAGCAAATACAAATTAGGCGCCGCCATAAAAAGATTCATAATATCGGCGGCGTACCACACTCCGTCGCCGTTCGATACCGCGCCCAGATACGCGGAGACCGCGACCGCCGCGCGCAGCGCCGTCTTTGCTCCGCTTTTGCCGGGGGCGAGATACCCGACGGCGCTTTCGGCGTAAAAGCACCAGCTCACGGCGGCGGCGAACCCGAACAGCGCGATAAGCGGCGTGTAGATAAGTTCGCCTGTCTTTCCGAACGACGACGAGAACATCACGGACGCGGAATGCGTTCCGCAGACGAGCATCGCGAGTGCGGTCAGCGTGGAAAAAACGAAAATGTCGGCAAAAACTTCCAGTATCCCCCAGTCGCCCTGGGTGTGCGGCAGCGCGGTCTGATTAGAAGCGTGCACTATGGGCGAAGAGCCCATCCCGCATTCGGTGGAATACACGCCGCGCACCACGCCGGTGCGCACCGCCGCCGCGAACGCCGCGCCGCTTATCCCGCAGGAAACCTGTTTAAGTCCGAACGCGCCCTCGAATATCTGCGCGAACGCCTGCGGCAGAGCGTACGCGCGCATACAGATCGCGCATAACGCCGCCGCTATGTAAACCGCGCTCGCCGCCGGCACCGCAAACGAGCAGAAACGCGCTATCGTCCTGCGCCCTCCGCGCGCCGCCGCGAGCACGCACAGCGCAAAAACGGCGCCCGTTATCCCGGGCGGTATACCGCACGACTCTGCGGCGCGCGCCACGGCGTTAGTCTGCGTCAGCGCACCGGTCCCCATACAGCAAAGCACGCAGAACACCGCAAACGCCGTCGCGAGCCGCTTCTTTCCCGCTTTATACAGCGCGTACATCGCGCCGCCGCAGATCATATCGCCGTCGGACGCGCGGTATTTCACCGCCGCGGCGGTCTCGGCGTATTTGAGCATACAGCCAAAGAATCCGGTCACCCACATCCAGAACACGCTCCCCGCGCCGCCCGCGGAAAGCGCCAGCCCCACGCCGGCGATACTGCCTATCCCCACCGTGCCGCCCAGCGCGGTCGCCATGCTCGCCCCGGCGGGGATACCGCCTTCGCGGACGCCGAGTTCGCGCGCGCGTTCGCGTATGATGCTTATCAGCCGCAGCTGCCTGAACCGGCTTTTGAACGTAAAATACGCGCCGAAAGCGCAAAGCAGCGCCGCCGTCGGCACGCTCCAGATGAACGCGTGTATTTTTTCAAGCATTTTCCATTGCACCCGTATATGTATATGCGCCAAAAACGGAATAAATCATTGACAAAGCCGATAAAATGATATAAAATAGTATAAAATAAAACATAATCCGAACGGCGGTGCTGAATATGGGCGACCTGGTATTGAAGAGTTATAAAAAGAAAGACGTCGACGCGTTCCTGATCGAGCTGAACGCCGGGCATCTGCGCGCGCTCACGCAAAAGGAAGACGAGATCAAGCGGCTCTTTTCGGAATGCGAGCATTACCGCGAAGAATGCGAAGCGCTGGGCGAGCGCATAGCCGCAGCCGAAGAATCGCATAAGGCGGAGCTCGATTCCAAACAGCGCGAGCTCGATTCCATCAACGCCCGTCTGGGCGAAAAGATCTCCGCCGCCGAAAAAGCGGCGAGCGCCATAACGGAAGAAGCGCAAAAAGAAAAAGACGCCGTGCGCGAAAACGCGCGCCGCGAGGCGGAATCGTACGTCGCCGATATAAAGCGCCGCGCCGACGAACTGCTCGAAAAAGTCCGCGTCCAGAGCGCCGCGTGCGCCGAGGGTCAGCGCCGCGCCGAACTTTCCATAGCTATGCTCAACAAGCAGCTGGACGACACGGCGGCGCTCCTGAACGATCTTGTAAAATAACAAACGCCGGAAATGCCGGTAAAATGGCGTTTTCGGCTTATGCTCTTTTTTGGGAGGTAAAATTATGAAAAAACTGTTGGCGGCCCTTCTCGCGCTTGCGATCGCGCTCTCGCTCTGCGCCTGCGGCGGGAACGGGACCGAGACCGAAAGCGTACCCGACACTTCCGCCGGCGAAAGTTCCGTACCCGGACCCGCCTCGGAACCCGATGTGTCGATCACAGAAGAAAGCTCGGAGGAGGAAAGTATGGAAGAAAGCAGCGAAGTCATAGAACGCACCTGGCCGTGCGTGCGGGGCACATTCGTTCAGCCGGGCGCCTTTACCGACTATACGGTGGAAAAATGGCAGCACCATTTTGAATATCTCAAAGAAGTGGGCATAGATATCTTCATCATCCAGTGGACCGCCGAGACTCCCTACGGCAAGTTCGAAGACGTGTTCTATCCTTCCGAATACGCCGCCGCCAACAAGGCTTCCGGCTACCGCGAATACGCCGATTTCCTGCCGCGCGTACTCGAAGCCGCGCAGAACACGGGCATAAAAGTGTTCGTGGGGCTCAACCTTTCGGACGAGTGGTGGTCGTTCGCCTGCACTAAAGTCGATTGGAACAAAAGCGTTTCGACCTGCGGCGTCGAAATGGCGAAGGAGATATATTCGCTGTATAAGGAGCAATATCCCGACGCGCTCTACGGCTGGTATTTCGCGTACGAGATGTTCAACGGTATGCACGGTTACGAAAGACTCGCCGGCGAATTCCTGAATATGTATCTCGAACCGCTCACCGAACTCGATCCGTCGATGCCGCTTTTGCTTTCGCCGTTCGTGCAGAAAGCCGGCGGCAGCGCCGAAAAAGCCGAGCAGGAATGGAAAAAGGTGTTCGAATACGCCAACTTCCGCGAAGGCGACATCTTCTGCTGCCAGGACGCCGTGGGCGCCGGTCACATAGACATTTCGCAGCTCGACAGTTACTTTGCGGCGCTCAAGCGCGCGGTCGATACCGAGCCGGGTCTGCATTTCTGGGCGAACAGCGAAGACTTTACCAAGAATTACGATTCGGCTTACGTTTCGCGCTTCATTCAGCAGATGGAGATCGCCCGCCCGTACGTGGAAGACTACGTCACGTTCGCGTACAGCCATTACTACGCCAAAGACTACAACGGCAAGGGCGGATTCCACCGCGCGTACAAGTATTATTACGAGACCGGCGACAAATCGCCTGAGCTTTCCGCCCCCGTGCTGACCTATGAATTCAACTCGTCGGGCAAGCCTTCGGTATCGGCGGAAATCATAAACAACGCCGCCGGCATAAGGTATATCGTTTTCAGCGCCGAAGGGTACGAAGACTACCGCGTGGATTACCCCGTGGCGCGGCTCAATAAAGAAACGTTCACAAGCAAGCACACGTTCACGCCCGCAAGCGGCGCAAAAACGCTTAAAGTCACCGTCACCGTAACCGATTATTACGGCAATACCGCAAGCGCAAAGATCGAAATAGATCTCGGCGCCTGAAAAAGAACCCCAGAAAGGAGACTTTATTTTATGAAAAGATTCCTTAGTTTTCTGCTCTCGGTCGCGCTCACCGCGGCGTGCGTTCCGTTTTCGCTGCCCTCTGCGGCGGCTGAAAGCTGGGACGTCACGTTCACGGTAAACGTAGCCGGATACGAGACGCAGCCGGGCAGCACCAAGGTCGTCGTGTTCACCAACGATTCGGATACCGAACGCGTCATCCGCACCAACGTGTATGATTTTTCGTGCCGCGTGTTCATCTTCAACGCGGAAGGCCGCCTTATAGAAGCGGGCGAAAACCTGCTTCCCGGCGAATATTCCTGCCAGAACGCGCTCGTCATACCGGCGCACGGATTTATGGCGGCGTTCGGCACGCAGGCGTATACCACGCTCAACACCGCCTACACCACGGTGTTCGAAGGCGCCGTGCTGTATAATTCCACTATGTCTATAATCTGCGAAGCGTACGGCGAGCTGGACAAGACCAACAACAAGCTCACTATCAGATACAACCGCCCCGCGCCCGAAAGCGAAAACGCCGTTTCGTTCCTGTTCGTGGGCAACTCGTCCACCTACTTCAACGGCACGCCCATCAAATTCAAAGCGGTCTGCGCCGCGGCGGGCATAGAAGTTTCGGTGACCTACTGCACGTTCGGCAGCGCATACCTAAGCGAATTCGCCGATGAGACTCACGAACGCGGCAAGGCGCTCCGCGCAAAGCTCAACGCCCGCAGCTACGATTACGTGGTGCTGCAGGAAGCTTCGAGCGACAGCTATTCCGGAATGAAAGCCGCGCTCGACGTCATACTCCCGCTTGTCGAAGCCAACGGCGCCCAGCCGCTTCTGTACCTGCGGTATTCCGACACGACCGCGGGCTGCATAAGGCATTACCAGATCTACGACCGCATTTCCAAGCATTACGGCGGCATACCGTATTCGCCGGTCGCCGTGGCGTTTGAATACTGCCGCACCGACCATCCCGAAATAAACCTCTACGCTTCCGACGGCGGACATCATTCCAAAGCCGGCAGCCTTATAGCCGCATATACCTGGCTTTACACCTTCTTCGGCGTTTCGCCCGTGGGCAACGGATATCTCGCCGATATGCCCGCGGCCACCGCCCGCATACTCCAGGAATACGCCGCCAAGGCGGTGGAAGTCCCGTTCGAAGCGGGAGCGGTGCCCACAGACGAATTCGTCGTCGACGGCGTGGCGTATCGCAATATGGCGCTCGACCGCCCGTACGTCCCCACCGGCAGCGCTTACGACGGCAATTGGACCGACACCGGCGCCGACGGCAACCCCATAGGCAAGTTCACCGACGGCGACGTCACCACCGAGGGCGATTCCACCAACTGCGGCTGCTACAAAGGCAAGACCACTTACGTCACGATCGACTTGGGCAAGACGTGCTACCTCAAACGTCTGGATACCGACCTGTTCGGCGGAACGTGGGGCATCCCCGACCCGGACAAAGCCGAAGTGTGGTTCGAAATTTCGACCGACGGCGAGACCTTCGTCTCGGCAGGAGCGTCCAGCCGCACCGCGGCCGACACGTCATATAAGAACTGGTCGCGCGTGGTGTTCTACAACGAACCCGAAACTCATCTGACCGCGCGCTACGTCCGCGTCAAATACGTGCTCGACCCCGAAGCGACCAACACCTTCTGCTGGATAAGCGAAATACGCGCCTTCGGCTGCGTGCGCGGCGATTTCACCGGCGACGAAAACGCCGACAGCACAGACGCCATCTATCTGCTGCGGCACGTCCTGTTCGGCGACGATTATCCGCTGAACCAGTCGGGCGATTTCACCGGCGAAGGTGAATGCGGCAGCAACGACGCCATCTATCTGCTGCGGCACGTCCTGTTCGGCGACGATTATCCGCTCAACTGAAAATAAACGCATTCGAGGCAGAATATGAAATACGCAATTTACGGCGCCGGCTCGCTCGGCACGGTGATGGGCGCGTATCTCACCAAAAACGGCGTGGATATCGAGCTCGTCAACCATAACGCGCAGCATATCGACGCGCTGTGCAAAAACGGCGCGCACATAACTGGAACGGTCGATTTCACCGTCCCCGTAAAAGCCATCTTCCCGTACGAGATGCAGGGCCCCTACGACGTCATATTCCTTATGACAAAACAGTTGGAAAACGCCAAGACCGTGCAGTTCCTCGCTCCGCTGCTTTCACCCGACGGAGTTATCGCAACGCTGCAGAACGGTATACCCGAACCGGGCATCGCCGAACTTATCGGCGCCGGCCGCACGGTGGGCGTGGTTGTCGAATGGGGCGCCGAGCTCACCGGGCCCGGAGTCGCAAAGCTCACGAGTTCGCCGGACGCGCTTTCGTTCCATATGGGCGGAATGGAGGGAGTCCCGGAAGAAAAGCTGGAACAGATCAAATCGCTGCTGGAGCATATGTGCCCGGTGCATACCGAGGAAAACCTCATAGGCGCGCGCTGGTCAAAACTGCTCATCAACGCCACTTTTTCGGGTATAGGCACGGTGCTGGGCGGCACGTTCGGCGACGTCAGCAACGACAAACTGCCGTGCAGGCTCGCCGTAAGGTGCATGAAAGAATGTATCGATTCCGGCCGTGCTTCCGGAATCGTCTTCGCGCCCGTGCAGGGCAAGAACATAACGCGGCTGTTCTATTATAAGCACGCGTTAAAGCGCCGTTTCGCCGAATTTCTGGTGCCGATAGCTATGAAAAAGCACGCGGATATAGTGCCTTCCATGCTTCAGGATATCCGCCGCGGCAAGAAGTGCGAGATCGACGCCATCAACGGAGTGGTGTGCGAAACGGGCAAAAAGTTCGGCGTTCCCACTCCGGTCAACGACCGTATACGCGACACGGTAAAGATGATAGAAGAAGGCCATCTCTCTCCCGCCGCCGAAAACATTGAATTCTTCAAGGACCTTATAAAGTAAAAGTGATGAAAAAGCAAGCGCTTCCGCCGTCGTAATGCGGAAGCGCTTTTATTATAATATGATATTCAGTCTATGGGATAATCTTCGGGGTAGAGGACGTGCCGCAGCAGATAGACCGCGTCGCGGCTGTCGGTGACGCCGTTTTTATCAAAATCGCCGCTGCGGAACATAAGCGGATAATCGTTGGGGAACAGTACGTGGCGCAAAAGCCCTATGGCGTCGTTGCTGTTATATTTATCGAACGGCGAAAAGTAGCGGTAAAGTATGGTCACCGCGTCGCGGCGCAGGATATCGGAATCCATCACCGTGTTCATTATGCCAACGCTAAGCGCCCAGTTTGTCGCGCTGTCGTACTGACCTTCGACGACCGGGCTGCCCGAATAGCGCCACATCATATCTATAAAGGCGGCGCGGGTGCATACGGCGTTGGGATCGGTTCCGTTGTCCACGATCCCGTTCGTCTGCGCCCATTCCAGCGAATCTTCGTAATACGTGCTTTCGGCGTGGTTGACAAGCTTGAGCGCTCCCGGCAGACCGGCGAGCCTGTACAGGAACGTGACCGCCTGGCCGACGGTGCATTTTGCGTTTATGCCGAACGTGTTGCCGCCCACGCCGGTGGTGATGCCCTTGTTCATCGCCCAGTAGACGGGCTTGTAATAGTAAGCGGAACTGTCGGCAACATCGTCGAAGCGCGCCTTCACATCCATGTATTCAAAGCGGCAGCGTATGGTGTGGTGGTTGAACGCCAGCTTGGTATGGGCAGTGCTGTCGGCGTAAACGTCGCAGCAGCGGTAGACGACGTCGACGCCCAGCTCGCAGCCGAAATCTATATAGTTGTTGCGCGCCGAACAGTTGACGATTATCATCCGTCCCAGCTTCTGCGCGGTGTAATAAGAAGCGTTGAAACGCCCCTGGTGTTCGAAGAAGATGCCGAACTTCATGTTGCCTTCGCAATAGCAGTTTTCTATTATCATATTTTCTTCTTCGCTGTACCCGGTGCCCATCCCTATGCCGGAAGCGCCGGCGGAGGAGGTGGTGGCGGCTTTGCCGCATCCGAACGCTTCACAGTTGCGGATGGTGCAGTTTATCGGGCAGTCCATGCCGAACCCGGTGCCGTCGGTGTTCATCACGATGACGTTATCGTAATCGCAGTCTTTGTAAAGATTTATCATAAATCCCTTGCCCGCCGAGGTGTAGCGGTCGGAATGCGCAAGGCCGCCGTCTATGACAAAGTTTTTGAAATCGGCGTTCACAAGGTACAGCGGATTCTTAAAGCCGCTGTCGGCGTATTCGTTGAAATAGAACATATCAAGCCCGCCGGGGGTCTGCCCCACGGGCATAAGCACGGTGTATATGCCCTGGCCTTCCACCGTGACGTTGTCGCGCGGGAAACATACGAAGTTTTCCCAGCCGCGCGCGTTCACGCCCTGAGTGGAAAAATAGAACGTGCCTTTTGGTATGACCACCGTTCCGCCGCCCGCGTCGTGCGCCGCGTCCACGCAGCGCTGCAGTTCGGCGGTGTTCGCCGCCATTACCGCAGCGTCCATGCTTCCCGCCGTGAGCGACGCCGTTATCGTAAAGCCGTCGAACGCCGAGCTCGGCGCCATATCTTCCCAGCCTGATCCGGTTTTCATAAGCTCGTAATCGGCGTAGTCTGCATTACCGTCGCCGTTCATATCGGCGCTTTCGCGCTGAGCGTCGCTCAGCACGTATTTGCCCAGTATCGCGCGGCGGATGAGTTTGACGTCTTCTTTGTCCAGCACGCCGTCGTAGTTCAAATCGCCTGCGAGGGTCCCGGTGTAAGCCTGATAAGCCGTCTGCCCGTAAAGCGCGTAACCCGAGTCGTTGGGATGTACGCCATCGGCGATAAATGACGCAAAGTTGTGTTCGGAAAACGCCGCGTTCACGTCCGCCACGTCGGCGCCGAATTCGGCCGCCACGTCGCGCGCGGCCTGCGCGTAAAGCGAAACAAGACCGTTCGGCCCGCCGTATTCTTCAAACGGAGCCGCGTCGTGCCGGGTCAGATACTGTTCATCCACCACGGGCGGCGGAGTGACTATCACGGCGCGCGCGCCGAGCGCGCGTACGCGGCGCACCATCTCGCGCAGGTTTTCTTTATAGTTTTCTATCGGGACGTAGCGATCCATATCCTTGGAAGCGTCGTTGGTGCCGAACGCGATAAACACCACGTCCGGATCGTTTGCGGAGACCGCGCTCGCGAACCGCGCGAGCCCGTCTGCCGAAGTGTCGCCTCCCACGCCGGCGTTGATAACGCTTTCGCCCGAAAGTCGCGTGAATTCGGTCTGCCATTTTCCCGCCGCGGCTATACTGTCGCCGTAAGCGACTATGACCGCGCCGGAAGACGCGCTCGCGTATAGCGCCGAAGCGCCGAGCGAAACGAACGCGACAGCGATGACGAGCAGCGCCGAAACGATTCTTTTTTTCATATTATCACCCTCTTGATCCCATTGTAACATAAACGCGCGCGTTTTTCAAGTGAGAAAAAAAGAGCCCGTAGGGCTCTTTTTCGTATCACAAAACAGATCTTTTTGTGTCTTCTTCTATATCGGCGGTATGGGTCTTTATGTATTTGGTCCACTTTATGTATCCGTACGTGGTGTTGGTCAAATATCCGGCTTTCAGCACCAGCAGTATCCACTGGCCGACCATGATATTTATTACGGTTTCGAGTATCGCGACTATGTACCACGCTATCCACTGTTCGCGGTAGCGCAGCAGAATGAACACGCCGTTCACCACGCCCACCGCCGAAGCGCAGGCGTCGAGATAGCACAGCACGTTCTTGACCGTGATGTTGCTGTTGGCGAGTATGCCGCCCTGCACGTCGATGAACGTCAGCAGGTATCCCACGCCGACGGTCCATACCGCGATCCCCGCCGCAAGCACAAGATCCTGCCACGGCTTGAGCTTTTTGACTATCGTCAGTTCGCTTTGGCGCTTGTCGGGATGGCGGTTCCAGATGATAAAGCTCATAATGTCGCAGGGGATCCAGAACAGTATGGTGAGCGCCAGAGTCGCGAACCGGTAGGCGCAGAGGATGCAGATGAGGATTTCGGTTATCTCTACCGCCAGCGACACTATGAAGTTCCATTTGCTCTGCTTGGAAATGAGCAGTTCGCAGGCGATGTTCGTTATGACGTCGATAAGGTAGAGCAGGGTGATGACGAACACCGGCACGAGATAATTGAGCGGATTGACGTAAAAGTCGCCCACGCCGGTCTCGGCGGCTTCCTCGGTGTCAACGCAGCGCCTCTCGCTGTTTTCGCCGCAGGTGAGCGTTACGCAAAGCAGGGTGCTTTCGCCGTCGGGCTCGAATTCCAGAAGCAGCTTGTCGCCTTCGTTTATTTTGCCTATGCGGTACACCAGCGACCGGGCGTCGTCGGGAGTCACAGTGTATTCTTCGGTTATCTCTTTGCCGTCGGCGGATACGAGCGCCAGTTCGGTCTCTTCGCCGTCTTTTCCTACGAGCGTGAGCGAATCGATGATGAACGCGTCTTCTATGCCGTTGAAGTTGAGCGTCGCGTCTTCGCAGGCGGCGAGCCCGTTGAATTCGAGCGTATACGTGGGGTCGTCGGTTTCGGGAAAAAGGAAGGCGAACGTTATTGCGAGTATGAGTATGGATAAGAACCATATCTTTTCGTAAGTGGTGAAATAATGCCATATATCGCGCAATTTGGCGCCGAGCGTCTTTTTTTCACGCGGAGAATCCATTTTGAAAGTTCCTTTCTTAAACAAGATAAATGACTGCAGAAGCGATCTTTTCAGGGCTCGCCTTTTACTTTTTTCCAGTATTCGGCGGCGGCTTTTTCCGCCTTGCTTTCGCCGAATTTAAAATACTTTTTATCTTTTATGTCGTCGGGAAGATATTGCTGTTTCACCCAGTGATCGGGGAAATCGTGCGGATAGATATACGGTGTGGCGGAATCCGGTCCGTTGGTCTTATTGGAAATATGCGGTGGGACGACTTTTCCTTTGCCCGCCTTTGCGTCTTCCGCCGCCGCGGCGTAAGCCATGTACGCGGCGTTGGATTTTGGCGAAGTGGCGAGCACCACCGCGGCGTGTGCCAGCGGTATGGCGGCTTCGGGCATGCCGGTCTTCAGCGCCGCCTCCACGCAGGCGTTGACTATAACGCACGCGTTGGAATGCGCGATCCCCACGTCTTCGGAAGCCATTATCATCATCCGGCGGCAAGCCGAAAGCAGCCCTCCGCCTTCGAGTATGCGCGCCAGGTAGAACACCGCGGCGTCGGGGTCCGAGCCGCGCACCGATTTCTGCAGCGCCGAAAGCAGGTCGTAATGCCCGTCGCCGTCGGAATCGTAACCGGTGTTCTTTTGCGAAAGCTCAGCCGCCGTGGCTTTGTCGACCGCGTCGCCGCTGCCGAAATAGGTGTTTTCAAGTACCGTCAGCGCCTTGCGGACGTCGCCGCCGCAGGTCCCGGCAATGGCGGCGAAAAGGCCTTCTTCAGCCGGCTTTCCGCCGTATTCGCCGCATAGATACGCGAACGCGCGCTCGAGAGCAGGGATGATATCGGATGCCGAAAGCGGCTTGAATTCAAAGCACACCGCGCGCGAAAGGAACGCGGGGTAGAGCACGAAATAGGGGTTTTCGGTCGTGGAGCAGATGAGCGTCACGCGGCCGTCTTCCATATACTCAAGCAGCGACTGCTGCTGCTTTTTGTTGAAATACTGTATTTCGTCTATATAAATGAGCGTGCCGTTGAACGCGGCGAGCGATTCGGACGCGGCGAGCGCGTCTTTCACTTCCGCAACAGAGGAAGTGGTGGCGTTGAGCCGGAAGAACTGTCTGCCGGTTAGCCGGGCTATGATATCCGCCGCCGTGGTCTTACCGGTCCCCGGAGGCCCGAAAAACACCATCGACGGTATATTGCCGGAATCTATTATGCGCCGAAGCGGCGCGTTTTTCGCAAAAAGATGCTTTTGCCCGCAGATCTCGTCGAGCGTCTTGGGGCGCATCACGTCGGCAAGCGGCATACCGCGCACCTCCTTGTAGAATTTATAAAGCAAAAATCACTTGCGCTTTTTTTCTTCTTTGAGCTGTTTTTCGGCCTCGGCGACCGCCTGGCGTTTCTTTTTGCTCAAATACATCTTCTTTTCTTCGCCGTAATACACGCGCCTTATGTTCTGGCGGTGCATAAAGATGACCATCACGCCTACAAAGCACGCGAATATCATCGCGGGAAGAGTCGCCGAATACGCTCCGCCGGAGCGGATCTTTGCGCCGTAATACACCACCGCGGGGTAGACGAACGCCGCGGCGATAGAGCCCATCGAGACCCAGTGCGTGGTGAAGAACACAAGGCAGAACACCACTAGGCAGACCGCAAAATAGATCGGGTCGAGCACCAGCATCGCCGTCGCGGACGAGATGACTCCCTTGCCGCCGCGGAATTTGAACCACAAAGGCGCCATATGCCCCAGCACCGCGAACAGCGCGGCGAGGTACGCGCCCACTTCACCCAGCACGAACCTGCCCAAAAAGATGGCGGCGGCGGTCTTTAACGAATCGCCCAGCGCCGTGGCTATGCCGGCGTGTTTTCCGTAAACGCGGAACATATTGGTCATTCCGGCGTTCTTGCTGCCCAGGTCGCGTATATCGCGGCCGTATTTTTCTTTGCTTATGAGGACGGCGAACATCGTGCTGCCCATAAAATAGGGAAGTATCACGCACACGGCGTACGAAAGCACCAGAAGCAGGTTGTTTTCCACGTGCGGCTCGAGTATCTTGGCGAGATAGCCTGTCATATAGACGCTCGTAGCTTCTTCGATTTTAAGCGTAAGGGTAAGAACGAGGAACAGTACGAAGAGTATGCCGTAAAGCGCGGTCAGTATGCGCGAAAGCGTTATTTTCACAGATCGTCTTCCTCCTTCTGCTTTATTATGAGTTTTATCGGCGTGCCTTCAAATCCGAACGCCTTGCGTATGCAGTTTTCTATATAGCGCTGGTACGAAAAATGGAACAGTTCGGCGTTGTTGCAGAATATCACGAACGTCGGCGGCTGTATGCCGGTCTGCGTCATATAATATATCTTAAGCCGTCTGCCCTTGTCGGTGGGCGGCTGTACGCGGCCGGTCGCGTCGTTCAGCACGTCGTTGAGCATGCCGGTGGTGACGCGCTTGCGGCTGGATTCGTATACTTTGTTTATCATCTCGAACAGACGGTCCACGCGCTGCCCGGTCTTTGCGGAAACGAAAAGCAGCGGCGCGTATGTCATATACGAAAGCGCGATATAAACGTCTTTGGTCACTTTGTTGACCGTGGAATTGTCTTTTTCCACAAGGTCCCATTTGTTCATCACAATGACCGTCGGTTTGCCCGCCTCGTGGGCGATCCCCGCCACGCGCTCGTCCTGAGCGGTGACGCCTTCGGTCGAATCGACCATCAGCACGCACACGTCGGCGCGTTCCGCCGCCGCTTTTGCGCGCAGTACCGAAAAATGCTCGATCCTGTCGTCGATCCTGGCGTTGCGGCGGATACCGGCGGTGTCGACAAACAGGTATTCGCCCCAGCTGTTGCTCACAATACTGTCCACCGCGTCGCGCGTGGTGCCGGGGACGTCCGAAACTATCATACGGTCTTCGCCGAGTATTTTGTTTATAATGGAAGACTTGCCCGCGTTGGGCTTGCCTATCACGGCGACGTGTATGCGCCGGTCCTCGTCCTCGCCGTCGTTTACGGGAAGGTTTTCCACGGCTTTGTCTAAGATATCGCCGGTGCCGGTGCCGTGGAGCGAAGACACGGGAATGACGTCGTCGAACCCCAACTCGTAGAATTCGTAAAACTCCGCGGGGAGCTGACCGACGGCGTCGACCTTGTTGACCGCCACTATCACCTTTTTGCGGGTTCGTTTGAGCAGCGCGGCTATATCGCGGTCGTTGGCGGTCACGCCCGCCGAAAGCTCCACCATGAAAATTATCACATCGGCGGTGTCCATTGCGATCTCGGCCTGCGCTTTCATATGGCGGAACATCTCGCTGTCGGTCACGGGCTCTATGCCGCCGGTGTCTATGACCAGCAGTTTTCTGCCGTTCCATTCGGTCTCGGCGGTCACTCTGTCGCGGGTGACGCCGGGGGTGTCGTCCACTATGGAAACGCGCCTGCCGCATATTTTATTGAAGAACGTGGATTTGCCCACGTTCGGTCTGCCTACCACGGCAATTATGCTTTTTCTCATATGTTTTCAGTTCTCCGTGTAGTCGGCCGCAAAAGCGGCGCAAAGGTCGTAGCCGTCGGCTTTGTTGGTATAAAGCCGCACGCCCAGCTCGCGTTCAAGCTGTCCGGGCGTCATGTCGTCCAGAAACAGCTTGCCGTCGGCGTTGAGCGACGAACGGCTGATAAGCAGCACACCGCCGACTTTGCCTTTGAGCTGTTTTGCGTAGTCGGACCCGGTGAGCAGACCGCTCACGGTCACGTTGGGGCCGAAGAATTCGTTTACTATGCGGTGTACGACTATTTGCCTGCCCGGGAATTTGTTTTCGAACTTTTGCGCCAGGCGGCTCATCAGAGGGTACGCCGCAAAGCCGGTGGCGACGTCTATTCTGCCCGTCCCGCTCGTTTCGGTGCTTTCAAGCGCGTCTTCAAAGCATTCTTCCATATCCGAAAGCATACCCACGCCGTTGTCGTACTGGTCGAAACCTTCGTAATATGAAGCGGGCGGCAGTTCGCGCCCGGCGAGCAGATAGAATTCGTCCGAGCAGTAGTATTTTCCGCTGCCGGTGAGCTTTTTTTGCTCTGCGTGGAACGCTTCCACTTCGTCGATTATTCCGGCGGCGCTCGCCTTGTCGTACGGCTCCAGCGGATACAGCCCTTCGCGGTGCGAGGTGATCCCCGCGGGCACGACAGACGCCGATATGAGCGTTTTGAGCTTTGCCGATTCTTTGAGCGAATACTTTAAATGTTCGCCGTCGTTTATGCCGCGGCAGAGCACGAACTGTAAATTCAGCCCGGTGCCGCCTTCGGCGAGCCGCCAGAGCTTTTTGAGCGAATCGCCCGCAAAGCGGTTGCCGGTCATCATAACGCGGAGCGCGGGCTCCATAGTGTGGACCGAAACGTTTATGGGCGTTATCTTCATTTTTATGATGCGCTCCACGTCTTCGTCCGAAAGGTTGGTCAGCGTTATATAGCTGCCCTGCAGGAACGAAAGGCGCTCGTCGTCGTCCTTGAAATAGACGCTGTCGCGCATGCCTTTGGGGTTCTGGTCTATAAAGCAGAACACGCATTTGTTGCGGCACGAACGCTTTTTGTCCATCAAAAAGGTGGAAAAATCAAGCCCCGGGTCGTCGTATTCGTCTTTTTCGGCGGTACAAACGAACCGTTCGCCGTCGCGGCAGAACACGCATTCTATGTTTTTTACCGTGGTGTAGTAACGGTAATCGAGCACGTCGCGTATTTCGTGCCCGTTGACCGAGATCAGCGCGTCGCCGGGAATGACTTTGCCAAAGAAAGGCGAATCGTTTTCCACGCCCGTAACGGTCACCATCGTTCATACACCTCGCATTTCGTCAAAATCTGCACAAGTCAAGAAAAAAGGCAGATGTTAAAACCATCTGCCCGTTTCACGTTTGAAGTTTTTCAAAGAGAATCAACGCCGGACACGCAGATCAGTCTTCGGATTTTATCTCTAAAACTTCCTTGCCGCCGTAAGCGCCGCATTTGCTGCAAACTCTGTGAGAAAGATTGTATTCGCCGCATTTGGGGCACTTTACCATGTTGGGCTGGTCAAGCTTCCAGGTGCTGGAACGTCTTTTGTCCCTTCTCGCTTTCGAAACTTTGCTCTTGGGTACTGCCATGGTTGGCACCTCCTTGTTATATCATCTTTTTTTATTTGTTAAAATATTCCTTAAGCTTTTCCAGGCGCGGATCGATCTTTTTGCCGCCGCAGGAGCATGCGCCGGAGTTGAGATCTGCACCGCACACGGGACAAAGCCCTTTGCAGTCTTTGCGGCACAAGAACCGCAAAGGCAGATTGAGGATGAGTTGTTCGCCGCATATCTGTTCCACGTCGAGCGCAGCGCCTTCCATAAGCACGAACTTGTCTTCGTCTTCGTCGCTTTCAAGCTTTTCGGCGACGGGGAATTCGAACGAGTGCTTAAAGCCGCAGGCGAACGGCTTGCAGCAGCGCGCGCATACCGCGGTGAACTTGCAATCGAGCGCGGCGGTGAGAACGATATGATCGGGGGTGCCGCGGCAGGCGCCGGCGGCGGAACATTTGCCCGATAAAATGTCGGAAGTCATTCCGCTCATATCCAGCGTCAAGGCAAAAGGAACGCTTTCCGTCTCGCCCGTAAGCAGGCGCTTCAATTCGAGCATAGTTCACCCTCCGATAAATCAGCACCTTGCATTATAACTGCAAACTGCCGCCGTGTCAATAGCAATTTTCAAATAAAGCCGCGTTTTTTCAAATTATTTTATATACACTTTGCCGTTTTTACTCGTAATACCGCATATCGCGGGCGTTTCGGGCAAAGAATAATAACAGCAAAAACGGGGGAGGAACGAAAAATGCTAACAGGTATCAAATCCAAAATAATAACGCTTTCGGCGATAACGGCGGTGATAGCCGGCACGGTTTCGGGAATATCGGTCATCTGCTGCAAAAGCTGTATGGAAAGCAAAAAATGCAAAAAGGCGTTCAAGCAGATAGAAGACAAGCTTATGTAATCCCGTCCTGCGCCCGACCAAAAGCGCTCTGCGCGGTTATTACCCGCGCAGAGCGCTGCATTTTACGCTTAAAACCCGATTATTTCTTCGCGTCCAGCTTCCTGTTCCTGAAATGCATAAAAGCGAACACGCCGCCGGCGGCGAGCACCAGGCCGAGGATGACGGAAACTATTATGAGCGCGACCGTCGTTCCGTTGCTTCCGCCTTCTTCGGGGTTGTCGACCGGGACGATAACATCGCTCGTTTCCGCGGCGCTGGTTTCAACGGGTTCGGATCCTTCGGGAAGCGCGGAACTTTCGTCGGGTCCGGACACTTCAACGGGTGCCGATCCTTCGGCGGGCGCCGATTCTTCGGGAGACGAAGCTTCTTCGGTCCCCGAAACGTCGGCTATGGATTCTACAAAGCTTTCTTCGGGTTCGCCCGATCCGGACTCCGGTTCGGATTCTTCGGGAGGCAGGGGCTCGAACACCGCCACCAGCTTGACGTTGTAACCCGATATCACGAACGAAGTCGTCGCGGATTCGGCGTCGGGTACTTCAAGGCCGCCGGAAAGCATCCCCGCCTGGCGTACCCAGTGAACGAATCTATATCCTTTGTCAGGCGTTGCGGTCAGAGTGACTACCGTTCCGTCGGAGCCGGATTCCGGCGTCGCGGTCGCGGTGCCTCTGCCTTGGACGACTATGGTGGTATTGTATACCGGGGCAGGGGGTTCTTCGTCGGATTTTATGTATTCGTAAGTGCCTATGTAATGATTGGAAATATTGGTCCAGTTGTCGAGGCAGGCGACGAGGTCGAAACTGTAGGTGCCGCTTTCAAAGCCGCCGTCAGCCAGCAGCTTGTCAAGATCCGCCGAAGTTCCTTCCGGTTCCCACGCGCCGCCCATTATCAGCCAGTAACGCGAAGCGCCTTCGAACGGATCCCACGAAAGGACGCCGTTTTCTATTTTTACATTCTGAATGTCTTTATATTCGAACCAGCCCGGGATGGTGTCGCTTTTCGCCGACATCGGACCGTTGGCGCCGCCGCTTTCGGCGATCGCCATAACCGCAAAGCTGTAGTCGTTCCCCAGCACGAAGCTGATGCTTTCGGAAAAATCACACGACGTTTCCTCAACGTAATCGTTTATGTTGCAGTTGTCGCCGGAATAAACGTACACCATATAGCCGACCGCGCCTTCTACGGCGTCCCATCTTGCGGTCTTGCCGTCCCAGTAAAGCCCTTTGACTTCGTCAAGCCCTATCGGGGCAACGAATTCGAACTGACCGCGATACGTCAGCGAAAGGTTGTTCCAGCTGTCGTCGCACGCCACCAGCGAAAACGAATACGTTCCGCTGGGCAGATTGTTTTCCAGCGCCTTTTCATAAAGGTTTGCGGAAGTCCCTTCCGGCCGGAACGCAACAGAGGAAGAGCCGAGTATTATCCAGTACCTTGTCGCGCCTTCGTAGGGGTCCCAGGTCAGCACGCCGTCTTCGGAAAGCGATACGTTCTGTATCTCTTCCTGTTCGGCAAACGCCGTAAGCGTTGCGCCGGCGCAGAACAGAACTATGCAGAGAAGAGCGGAAACGGTACGGTAAACGATACTTTTCATAATTACTCCTCGCTTGTTTTTATATTTTTGATTCAATATTCGTTTTACAGGATTATAACGCCGGCGTCGCGCGCGGCGCCGAGAGTTTCGGGGTCCCAGACCGAGCTCTGCACTTCGCCTATGTGGACTTTGCCCAGAAGCAGCATCGAAAGCCGCGACTGACCTATGCCGCCGCCTATCGTGAGCGGCAGCGTGCCGTCGAGCACCATCCGGTGGAACAAAAGCTGCGCGCGTTCGGTGCAGCCGGATTCCGCAAGCTGGCTCTTCATCGAGTCGCTGTCGACGCGTATGCCCATCGAAGATATCTCAAGCGCTTTGCCCAGCACGCCGTCCCAGAACAGGATGTCGCCGTTTAGAGACCAGTCGTCGTAGTCGGGCGCTCTTCCGCCGTGGGGCTTGCCGCTCTTGAGCTTGCCGCCGATGCACATAACGAATACCGTGCGGTGGAGCTTTGTGAATTCGTTTTCGCGCTCTTCGGGCGTAAGATCGGGGTACATATCCTCAAGCTCGGCGCTTGTGACGAAAGTCACCTCGCGTTCCAGAGTCACCGTAAGCTCGGGATATTCCGTTTTCAGTTCGTCCAGCGTGTCGCACACGGCGTTCACTATGGAACGCACCGTGGATTTGAGATAATCAACGCTTCTGTCTTCGCGCGTGATGACCTTTTCCCAGTCCCACTGATCCACGTAGACCGAATGGGTGTTGTCGAGCTCCTCGTCGCGGCGGATGGCGTTCATATCGGTGTAAAGCCCCTCGCCCGGCTCAAAGCCGTAACGGTAAAGCGCAAGGCGCTTCCATTTTGCGAGCGAATGCACCACGGCGGCTTCGGCGTGCGCGTCGGGGATATCGAAAGTCACGGGCCGTTCGACGCCGTTCAAGTCGTCGTTGAGGCCGGTGGAAGGTAGCACGAAAAGCGGCGCGGAAACGCGCTTTAAGTTAAGGTTCCGGCAAAGATGCTTTTCAAACGTCTTTTTCAGCGTGCCTATCGCGGATTGAGTGCGGTAAAGGTCGAGCGCCGAAACGTAATCCTTTGGAAAAAATACGCGGCTCATATAAGTTACCTGTTTCAGTTGTTGGGGTCGAACGAATAGTTGGGAGCTTCCTTGGTTATGAATACGTCGTGCGGATGCGATTCCTTGAGTCCCGCGCCGGTTATGCGCACGAAGCGGGATTTGGTCTTGAGTTCGGGAAGAGTGTGCGCGCCGCAGTAGCCCATGCCGCTCCTGAGACCGCCCATCAGCTGGAACACTGTTTCGGAAAGCGCGCCCTTGAACGGAACGCGGCCTTCGACTCCTTCGGGCACCAGCTTTTTGGAACCGGTCTGGAAATACCTGTCCTTGGAACCCTTCTGCATCGCGGCGATGGAGCCCATCCCGCGGTAGGACTTGAACTGTCTGCCCTGGAATATCTCAAGTTCGCCCGGGGCCTCGGCGCAGCCCGCGACGAGCGAGCCGACCATAACGACGTCGCCGCCCGCGGCGAGCGCCTTGACTAAA
This sequence comes from Clostridiales bacterium UBA1206, assembly GCA_002310055.1. Classification (GTDB taxonomy): domain Bacteria; phylum Bacillota; class Clostridia; order Oscillospirales; family CAG-382; genus UBA1206. The sequence goes on from DBXS01000020.1 coordinate 141,728, forward strand.
TCGCCGGAATACTTTATGCCGCCGTCGGCGATGACGGGAATACCGTGCTTTTCGCATTCGCTCGCGGCGTCGTATATGGCGGTTATCTGCGGAACGCCTATGCCGGCGACCACGCGCGTGGTGCAGATCGAGCCGGGGCCTATGCCCACTTTTACGCAGTCCGCGCCCGCGTCTATTAGCGCGGCGGCGCCTTCGGCGGTGGCGATATTGCCGGCTATCAGCTGGCACGAAGGGAACGCGGCTTTGACCCGGCGGCAGGCGTCGAGTATGCCTTTGGAATGTCCGTGCGCCGAATCGAGCACCAGCGCGTCGGCTCCGGCTTCTATGAGCGCGGAAGCGCGCTCGAGTATGTCGCCGGTCACGCCTATCGCGGCGGCGCAGAGCAGACGGCCTTCGGCGTCCTTTGCGGCGTTGGGGTACTTGACTGCTTTTTCAATGTCTTTAATGGTTATAAGACCGCCCAGACGGCCTTTTTTGTCTATGAGCGGAAGTTTTTCTATCTTGCGCTTGCGAAGTATCTCTTTCGCTTCCTCGAGCGTGGTGCCCACGGGCGCCGTGACGAGGTTTTCCTTGGTCATAACTTCTTTTATCTTGATGTTGTAATCAGAAAGGAAACGCAGGTCGCGGTTGGTCAGTATGCCCACGAGCCGTTTGTCGGAGTCGCAGATGGGCATACCCGAAATGCGGTATTTCGCCATAAGCGAATCGGCTTCGTAAACGTAGTTTTCGGGCATCAGATAGAACGGATCGTTTATTACGCCGCTCTCGCTCCTCTTTACGAGCAGAACGTTTTCGCTCTGATCTTCAATGGTCAGGTTCTTGTGGATGACGCCGATGCCGCCTTCGCGCGCGATGGCTATCGCCATACGGCTTTCGGTAACGGTGTCCATAGCCGCGGTCATCAGCGGTATGTTCAGGTTGATGCTTTTTGTCAGCTTCGTCCGCAGATCGACCTTGTCGGGCGTTATATCGCTTTCCGCCGGCTGCAGCAGGACGTCGTCGAACGTGATGGCCTGTTTTCCGAATTTTTCTTCGTAATCGAGCATGTTCCGCCTCCGTGTATATAATAATATAAATTGCAATGATTATAAATCAAAACGCGGCGTTTGTCAACCTTTTAGCGTTATATCTTTTAAAAACGCGGCGTATTTTTTCTTGCTCGTGCGCTTCGGCCACAGATATGCGAGCAGCACCGCGGCGCACAGAGCCATACCTATGTAAAGGTTAACGACTCCCAGCCCGCGGTCGTACATCGCCTTGAGTATGACCGCCATCACCACCGCGAGCACGAAAGCCAGCAGATAGTCGGCACCGGTCTTGGTGAAAAAGCCGGATATCGCCGAACCTTCGCCGCTTGCGGTTATCCTGCCGCGGAACACCGTGCCGAACAGGTCGGGCCCCGAACGCGGCTTGAACGCCAGCCTGACGCGGTCGCCGCCGCGATGCGCTATGTATATGTTGTCGAACATATCGTCGCTCCCCGCAAAGCGCTGCGGCGAGGTGCGCTCGTCCCAGCGGGCGACGAGCTCTTCTTTGGTAAGTTCGCTTGTAAATTTCAAAACAATCACTCCGAAAAAAGTATAACATATACGCAAATGAATGTCAATATTTTGTATTTACGGTTGAAAATATCGGATCGTTGTGTTATTATACAAATGATCTAAAAGAGCGCGGCGCATATAACGCCGCATACGGAGGATATTTCAAGTGTTCCGGAACAAAAAACAAACCGTCGATTTTTCCGCCGCCCCGCGTTACGCGGTCCTGCCGGAATACGGGCTCGGCGAAGATCAGGTCCGCGAGCGGCAGGAAAACGGATACGCCAATTTCGACGCCGCCATAAAGACCAAGAGCGTGCCGCGCATAATCGCGTCGCACCTTATGACGCTCTTCAATCTGGTAAATATAATAATCGCCTTTGCGCTCATCTACGTCGGTTCGTACAAGAACCTGGCGTTCCTGCTCGTCATAACCGCAAACGTTCTCATAGGCGTGGTGCAGGAGATCCGCGCCAAGCGCGCGACCGATAAGCTTTCGTTCGTTTCCAAAAGCAAAGTCCGCGTCGTGCGGAGCGGCGAGACCGTTTCGGTCGGCGCCGAGGAGCTGCTGCTCGACGACGTCGCCGCGTTCAAAAGCGGCGACCAGATCTGCGCCGACTGCGTGGTGCTCGCGGGCGAATGCGAAGTAAACGAATCGTTCGTCACCGGCGAAAGCGACGCCGTGTTCAAGCGCGCGGGGGACGTTTTGCTTGCGGGTTCGTTCGTCACCAGCGGCGAATGCCGCGCCCGCGCCGACAAGATAGCCGATCAGACCTATATTTCTTCCATTTCGCGGTCCGCCAAAAAGCTCAAGACGTCGGGGAGCGTGCTGATGAGATCGTTCAAGCGGCTCATCTCGGTGATATCTGCGGTCATTTTCCCGCTCGGCGCCTTGCTGTTTTTCGACCAGTACCGCATAACCGGGTCGTTCGATTCCGCGGTCGTTTCGACATCGGCTTCGCTGCTCGCGATGATACCTCAGGGGCTGGTGCTGCTCACGTCTTCGGCGCTGGCGCTTTCGGTCATCAGGCTTTCGCGCCGCAAGGTGCTGGTAAAAGACTTATACAGCGTGGAAATGCTTGCGCGCGTCGACACCGTGTGCCTCGACAAGACCGGCACGCTGACCGAAGGCCGGCTGAACGTGGAGGGCGTCGTCAAACTGGACGAAGAAAGCGAACCCGAAAAACTGCTCGCCCTGCTTGCGGGGACTCTGGGCGGCGACAACGCCACTATGGAAGCCGTGGCACGCGCGTTCCCCGGGGGCGGCTCCGATGTACTTATAACGAAAGTGCCGTTTTCTTCCAAGACAAAATGGTCGGGGTGCGCGTTCAAAAACGCCGGCAGCGTCATACTCGGCGCCGCCGAATACATAATGCCGCAAAACGCGGCCGTTCTGGAAAAAGTGCGCGAATACGCCGCCGAAAACCGCGTGCTCCTGCTTTGCACGTCAACCGACACTTCGCTCGCGCCCGGCTCGCTTCCGCAAGGTCTTGAACCGGCGGCGCTGGTGCTGCTGCGCGACAGCATTCGCAGGGAAGCGCCCGGACTTATAAAATACCTCGTGTCGCAGGACGTCTGCGTGCGCATAATCTCGGGCGACAACCCAATGACCGTCGCTTCCATAGCGCGCGCGTGCGGAGTCCCCGACGCCGAAAAATACATAGACTGTTCCACGCTCAAGACAGATGAGGAAGTCGCCGAAGCCGCCGACCGATACGCGGTGTTCGGCAGAGTCACGCCGTTCCAGAAAAAGGTGCTCATACAGTCGCTCAAAGCCAAAGGCCGCACCGTGGCGATGACGGGCGACGGAGTCAACGACGTGCTCGCCATGAAAGAATCCGATTGCTCGGTGGCGATGGGCGGCGGCACCGACGCCGCGTGCAGCGTGGCGACGCTGGTGCTTCTTAAATCGGATTTCGATTCGCTGCCGCACGTCATCAACGAAGGCAGGCGGTCGGTCAACAACATCCAGCGTTCCGCCTCGTTCTTCCTTTCCAAGACCATTTACGCAACGCTCATAGCGTTCCTGCTTCTTTTGCTGCACAGGATGTTCCCGCTGCAGCCCATACAGATGTCGCTCATCTCGTTCGCCTGCATAGGGTTCCCGTCGGTGGTGCTTGCGTTCGAACCCAACCACGACCGCATCAAGGGCAACTTTTTGCGCAACGTGCTCGTCAAGGCGCTGCCGGGCGGCGTGACCGTGGCGCTCGCAACGGTGCTCTGCATCAGCATAAACGGGATCGCCGCGCTGTTCGAAAAGACCGATATCCTCCGCTGGGCGGCGGTCACGGCGGATCCGCCCGAACTCGCAACAATGGTGCTTTACGTAATGGGATTCGTCTCGTACCTGGTGCTCGTTTCGGTGTGCCGCCACCCCACGCTCATAGATAAAGCGCTGCTCGTGCTCGTCGCCTTGGCGTTTATCGGCGGAGTGCTTATCTTCGGCGGGATACTCGAGATCGCCCCGCTTTCGCTGCCGCAGATAATCGCAACCGCTCTCATCTGCGCCGCCGCGGCGCCCGTTTTGACGCTGCTTATGCTGCTCGTGCGGAAAACAAAGCGCAAAGAAGAATGATACTTACAATATAAAAACGCCCCCGAAGTCCGTTTTATACGTTCTTCGGGGGTCGGTTTCGCAATATTCAGGAACAGAACATTTCCGCAAGGCGTTTTGCTGCCTGCGACATCTTTTTGAGCCCGTCGAAAACGTCCGTGCGTTCCACTTTCGCAAGGTTGGTCTCCAGCGTGAATTCGCCGGCGTAGCCGATCTGTTTCAGCGCGCATATCACCGGAGCGTAATCGATCTTCTTTGTGAACGGAAGCGCGTGGTCGTCGTGCCATTTGTCGTTATCGTGCAAATGGAGCGCTTTGACCCTGTGTCCCAGTTCTTTTATCATATCCGCCGCCGTCGTGCCCAGGCCTTTCATCTCCGCGTGACCCACGTCTACGCAGGCGACGAGGAAAGGATCGTTTACAATGTCTATGTGCTCTGTAAAGCTTTTGCCGTCCGAACACGCCGCGCTCGTCGCCTGATCTGTTTCGTTGTCCCAGTTCCACATATTTTCGGTCGCTATCATAACGCCGTATTCGTGCGCGTAAGGCAGCAGTTCTTTATACATCGCCGCATTTTCCGCGGCGTTTTTGTTGTTGTCGGGATGTATCACGCATATTTTTCCGCCGGCTTCCGCCGTGCATTCCAGCGCCAGCGGCAGGCATTCCCGTATTGGCTCGCATGATACCGGGAACGGTGCGTGCGACTGATTGCACGTTATCCCAAGGCTTTCGCCCGTTTTCCTGAGCGTCTGCGCCAGCTTCAGCGCCGTGTCGCGCTGTTCGAGCGGATCGCCCACATACACGCGCTCTCTTTTAGACCAGCTGTAAGTCGCCATGCCGAACAGCGAAAAATCCCAGCAGTCAAAGCCGGCTTTTGCAACAAGCTCCACCGCTTTTTCCATTCCGGTAAACGCCGCCGTCGATCCGATCTCGGTAGATGTTTTCATGCCGTTTTACCTTTTCTTTTTTAGTTTTCCGGGGCGATCGTCACCGTCTCGGCGCCGATCGCGCGCTCTTCGGGGGTGGATACGACCGTGAACGCGCTGCCGTAGGGGGCGTTGACCTCGCCGCGGCGGTTTTCGTTCATGGGGACGCGGTAGGCGACGCCGTTTATCACGCGGTGCAGATATGTCGAATGCCATACCGCGCCGGTTATTTCGGTATCGGTCGGTATTGCGGTCTTGCCCTCGTTGCCGCTCTGGTCTATGGCGTTCACGCGCTTGAATTCGGCAAGTACGCCGTTCGTCCCGTGGCCCGCCGAAGCGAACACCGGGCTTACGAAATCGGCGGGATCTTTCCAGCCGTACTGTTCGCGTATCGCCACCGAAGAGGGAAGCGTGGATTTTGATATGACTTCTATCATAAGCTGCAGCTTTCCCGGGGCGGGGGAATATACTACGATGCGCAGCGTGTCGCCCGGCAGATAGTAGTATTCGGTGTATTTCCAGTGATAATTCGCGTAGCAGTTGTTGCCGTTTGCGGAAACGGCGTAAAGCCCGCCGTGCACGTCGTAGCCGCCCGCGTCTTTATCGGTGCTCGTGATATAGCGCCAGAACGGTCTGAACGCGAACGAGCTTTTGGTAAGGTTGGAAGTCCCCGCTTTGTACAGCGTGCGCGAAAATCCCAGCCCCACGTCCGATTCGCTGCCCGCGTTGCCGCCAAGATACACCGAAGGGTTATCCAGATTCTTTACTTCGGGATCGTACGGAAGCGTCTCGTCGTATTCGCCGTCGTAGCGGCGGATGACCACCTCGGGCAGGGTGACCGTGGCTTCTATGCCTGTCCACGAATCTTTGGAAGAGATCACTTTGCGGTACCAAGCTCCTCCGAACACCTTCGGATCCGCGGGTTTGGGTTTTTCTCCGCTTATTTGGCCTTCCCATACCGGGTATTCGGCAAGGACGGCGCTTTCTTTGACTGTAATCGTCCTCATAACTTCGTCCGCCTCGTTTCCGGCGCTGTCGGCGAGTCTGTATACCGCCGTGTATTCGCCGGGAGTATTTTCGTCGTATCCTTCCGCAGACACCGTGACGTGATCCGTCAGATCGCCTTCGGTGGGATCGTAACCGCTCACGCCGCTCATAAAGTCTATGCTTCCTCCGCGGCTCACGTAAAGCGTCCCGGTGAACGGCGCCAGCGTTATTACGGGCTTATCAGTGTCCGCCGGCTCCTCGAATGATTCTTCCGCGCTTGGTTCTTCGGAAGATTCTTCTGTGCTCGGTTCTTCGGAAGATTCTTCCACGCTGGGCTCTTCCGAAGATTCTTCCACGCTGGGTCCTTCCGAAGACTCTTCAACACTTGGTTCCTCTGAAGATTCTTCTATACTTGGTTCTTCGGAGCTTTCTTCAACACTCGGTTCTTCCGAAGATCCCTCAAAGCTCGGCTCTTCCGAAGATTCTTCTGCGCTCGGTTCTTCCGAAGATTCCTCGAGGCTTGGTTCTTCGGAGCTTTCTTCTGCGCTTGTTTCTTGCGACGATTCTTCTATACTCGTTTCCTCGGAACTTTCTTCAATATCCGATCCTGCCGCGCTCGAATCTTCTATACTCGTTTCCGCGGAGCTTTCTTCCGTTCTCTCGCCGCCGGAGCAGGCGAACGACGCCGCCGCCACGGTGAGCGCCAGTATGAATATTATCAGTTTTTTCATGTTTTCTCTCCGTTTCAGCGGAACGCGCTGCCTATGTTGCGTTCGGTAAGTATGTAGATCACGTAATCCACGCCCGCGCTTTTCACTTCCTGGGCGTTGAACGAAAACGACCACATCGATTTGTAAACGGTCTTGTCAAAGCGTTCGGCGAGTATGCCGTATATCTGGGTTGAATACGAATCGCGCAGTACCATCGCCGAAGGCAGCTCGGCTCTCCCGGTGTTTATCGTGCGCGCCGCGGGCATTGTGTCGGAATCGTAGGTGAGTTTGCTTTCGCTCACGTAGCGTCTTACTTGCGAAATGCTGCGGGGCATATCGAACAAGGGGATCCTCGCCACGTTGTATTCGCTCATCACCTCGTCGTCGTATTCGAGATAGTACGCCATATCGCCGCCGCGGAACGTGCCTTCTTTCCATTCGAATTCGTCAAAGGCGCGCGGAGACGACTGCGGGAATTTCTGCGAAATATGGTCGAAAAGCTCTTTGTATACCAGATACGCGCCGTATTCCGACCAGTGCGAATCGGTCTTCCAGTAAAGCTTGTACCCGTCGTCTTTGTGCTGTGCGAACAGTTCTTTTACGTTTATGTACGTAACGCCCGCGTTTTCCAGCACTTCCATAAGCTGGTCGTATTTCGAAACATCGCCGTTCTGCTGCTCGGCGTATACGTCGGGCATGGTCTCGGGGTATACCGAAGCGGGCGAAGGCACCACTATGTAAATGATCTCGGCGTCCGTTCTTTCGCCGCGGTTCTTAAGCGTGGAAACGAGCGCATTCATCTGCGATTGGGTGTAAAGGTTGGTGTGCAGGTAATCCTGCAGGGTGTAATCCAGATGGAACTGGTAATCCTTGCCGGCTATTATATCCCATTTATCCGACCCCACGCTCTTTGGCTGCGCAAGAAATTCCTTCACCGGCGATACCGCGTCGCCTATCTGCGCCCACAGCCTGACTTTTTCGTAAGAAGAACGGTATTTTATGCGCGCCGAAAACCAGCCGTGATCCGATCCGGTGGAATACTTGGTCCCGTTGGCTTCGTAATATATGACCGCGCCCTCGACGCAGTGTCCCAAAATGACGTAGGAATTATCGTAAAGCCGCGTGCATCCGAATACCGTGGGCATTTCGAGCGCTTCGACGCTCACTTCTTCCGAAGGCTCTTCGGAAGATTCTTCAACGCTCGGTTCTTCCGAACTTTCCTCTACGCTTGGTTCTTCGGAAGATTCCTCAACGCTCGGTTCTTCGGAACTTTCTTCAACGCTTGGTTCCTCCGAAGATTCTTCCACACTCGGTTCTTCGGAACTTTCTTCTACGCTCGGTTCCTCTGAAGATTCTTCAACACTCGGTTCTTCTGAAGATCCTTCTGTACTCGGTTCCTCAGAGCTTTCCTCAATACTTATCTCTTCCGAACTCTCTTCTTCGCTTATCTCTTCCGAGCTTTCTTCTATGCTTGTCTCTTCCGAAGATTCCTCAACACTCGGTTCCTCGGAGCTTTCCTCCTGCAGGGCGGAGCTTTCGGCTTGGCTTTCCGCGGGGGCGGAAGCGCTTTCTTCGTGAGCGGGCTCGTCCGCGCCGCAGGCGAACAGACACAGTATCAACAGCAGCGCGAGCGTTGCCGATATGGCGCGTTTCATAATGACACCTCTCTGAAATCTCGTATATTATATTATATTATACCACGCCGCGTTTCCAAATGCAATAACGATTATTTGGGTATTGCGGCTATGAGAAGTATCACGCAAAGGCCGTTGTTGTAATCCGAAAGATACAGTATGTATAAAGCCGCCGCCGCGAGCGCTGCCCGCCCCAAAACAGCCGCAATACGGCAGATCGTTTCGGCGCGCTCGGCGCCTGAATGCGATTCGGCGGCGATATACAGCATCCTGCCGCCGTCCGACGTGCGCAGCGGGACGAGATTGGTGAGCGCAAAGAACAGCGAAGCGAACACGAACATCAGCACACAGGCGTTTTTTGCGAACGCGAAAACGCACGCGAAAACGAACGCGCACGCCGCGTTGGCGGCGATCCCTCCCGCCTGTATCAGAAAAGCGCTTTTCGTATCCGGCACCGCAGTGCATTCTATCAGTCCTCCGAAAGGATACACCGTAACGCGAGTCACGCGCGAACCGACAAGTTTTATCGCCGCCGCGTGGCCGGCTTCATGCGCCAGCGCCGCGGCGGCTATGCACAAAAACGGCAAAAAACCTTCCGAAGCCGCAAGGAGCCAGAACGCGGCGGGCGCGAACACGCTCACGCGCAAAAACCCGCCCAAAAACGGCATATACATTCAGTCGCCCGCCAGCGTGCGCGCTATGTCGAACACGGTGCGCGCTCTCGTCCCGCCCCCGAACGCGCCGGCCTCCGCCGAATCGCCGCGCGCCGAATACGCCGCGAACGCCAGCGCCAGCAATAACGAAGCCGCAAGAAACACAAACGCCTTTTTCATTTTCGCTTTCCGCCTTTCACGCGCCATATTATGCGCGCCGGCGCCCCGATATTACAAAATAAAATAGTTTCGTGCGCCGGTTTGCGACTATCTTTGCGCACGTCGCGCGCTATAATCGTATGCGCGGAGGTGAAGCGCGTATGGAAGCGGGAGTTATCTACGCCGACGTGTTCTTTTTGATAAACTTTATAATCGATTTTTTGTGCCTTTACATAACGCGGGCGCTCGTCTCGGCGCGCGGTCCGCTGTGGCGGATCACCGTTTCGGCTGCGTTCGGGGGCTTTTACGCGCTTGCGTGGGCGTTCATGCCCGGGATCCCGCCCTGGGCGCTGATCCCGTCGCATATCGCGGCGGCGTGGCTCATGACGTATATCATGATCGGCGGCCGCAGATTCGGCAGGGTATGCGCCGCGTGCGGCGTGTTCTGCCTGAGCGCCGCGCTCGTAGGGGGCGCGCTCGGAGCGGCGTTTTCGCTCACCGGAGGCGGATACGTCGTTTCCGGCGGAGTATACGCGGATATCTCGCCGCTTTTCCTGCTCGGCACGGCGGCGATTTCGGTCGGCGCGTGCTACGTCTACGGCGTTTACGCGCGCCGCAGGATATCTGCGCGCAGCGCGGTCGCCGTCATATGTGCGGGAGGCGCGGAATACAGGGCGCGGCTGTTCGTGGATACCGGTTTCCACGTGCTCGATCCGCTCACCGGCGAACTCGTGATGATAGTTTCCGCGCGCGTATTCGGCGAAAAACCGCCCCGCGCCGCGCGCATAATACCGTTTTCCACAGCGGCCGGGAGCCGGGTGCTTTACGGGTTCAAGCCGCAGTCGTGCGCCGTGAACGGCGTTCCGGTGCAGGCGGTCGTGGCGATATCCGGCAGGGATGAATACTACCGCGGCTGCGACGGGCTCGTCCCGCCACTGCTGGTATTCGACGCAAACGGAAAGGAGTCCGGCGTATGCTGAAAATACTGAAAAAGCTCATATCGCTCATATGGCCGCAAAGCGCGGCTTACTACGTCAACGGAGCGGCGACCCTGCCGCCGCCGCTCACGCCCGAGGAGGAAAAGCGCTGTACCGATACAATAGACGAACCGGCTTCGCGCTGGATCCTGGTGGAACACAATCTGCGGCTTGTGGTGTATATCGCCAAAAAGTTCGAAACTACGGGCATAGGTATAGAAGACCTCGTCTCCATAGGTACCATCGGGCTGATCAAGGCGGTCAACACTTATAAAAGCGATAAACAGATCAAGCTCGCCACCTACGCTTCGCGCTGTATTGAAAACGAGATACTTATGTTCATACGCAAGACATCGGGGAGCAGATGCGAAGTCTCGCTCGACGAGCCGCTCAACGTCGACTGGGACGGCAACGAGCTTTTGCTCGGCGACCTTTTGGGCGGCGAAAGCGACGACGTGTTCCGCAGCATAGAGGAGCGCGAAGACCGCCGTATGATACGCGGCGCGCTCGCCAATCTGCCTTGCCGCGACCGGACGATAATCGAACTGCGTTTCGGGTTCGCCCGCGGCGGAAAAGAGCTCACGCAAAAGGAGGTGGCGGATCTTCTGGGCATATCGCAGTCGTATATTTCGCGGCTGGAAAAAAAGATTATGGCGCGGCTACGCGACGACCTTAAAAAAGTTGGATATTGACATATACCGGCGGATATGTTATACTCAAAAACGGATGAACGCAAACCGAATAAATAGCAAAGGAGGGAGAGTTATTTCTATTTTCTCATGGGGAAAAGAGAAGAACGCCGAACCCGAGATATTCCGCAACGGACTGCGCAAAGCCGTGGCTTTCGTGGACTATGAATCGTGGTACGTTTCGATGAACGTCAACTACGGGCTAAAGCCGGATATCAAGGGCTGGTACGAATCGCTCGCCAAGCGGGTCAATCTTACCGAGGTCGTGTTCTTCGCCGACTTTTCCCACAAATCATTAGCGTCCGAGATCCAGCGCATCCGCCCGTTTTCAAACAAGATAATCGATACTCGCAGCCCCGCGGGCGTACAAAAGGATTTCACCGATTTCATCATTCTTGACAACATCTATCAAAAAGCCATGATGAGCGAAGGCATAGACGTGTTCATCCTGTTTTCCGGCGACGGTCATTTTTCATCCGTCGTTGCCTTCCTCAAAAATATCTGCGGCAAAGAAGTGGGCGTTTACGCCATAAACGGCTCGTTTTCGCGCCAGCTCAAAGAGACCGCGAGCTGGACCGAAACACTCCCGTCGGAAGAGGAACTCTACGGGAACATCTATTCGCTTATATTCGACGAGCTCAAAAACGCAAAAACAATGCTTACCGTGCAGTCGCTGACCGATTCGGTCGCAAAGACAAACAAAAATCTGCGCAAACGCGATATCGACGAAGTTATGGACCGCCTTCGCAAGGGCGGCGTCCTTACCACCCGTACCGTCGGCAAGACCAAAAACGCCGTTTTCGTGGATTGGGAAAAAGCAAAAGAGTTTATAAAAGAATGATCGAACTTCTAAAAATCGGGCTCGCCGCACGGCGGGCCCTTTTTTCGCCCTCCGACGCCGGCCGGGGCGCGGCGCCCGAAAAGGGTGCGTTTTGTACCTTTACATTCGTATATCTTTTGATATAATAAAAGCAGAGGGATAATACCCTCTTGCAGAAGAAGTAAGAAACGATGACATATTTTCACACACGGTTCATCATCGGGACTATTGATGAGTGAATCTTCAGACGGCGGATCACAAACGATAATTAACGCATTGGAGGTTATTATGAAAAGAATTATTGCTGTTGCGCTCCTCGCTCTTGTTGTTTTGTCGGGATGCGCTTCGAACAGTGTTATGAAACCGAAAAGAGTTGTATTAGCTGATACCGCTCAAGGTGAATACGGAACCGGAGCAGAAATCGATTCCACAATAAGTCTGATCGGAAGCAGACAGTTGCTTTCCCCCGAACAAATCGAAAGCGAACCGGCTAAAACAGTTACTATACAGGGAAAAGAATATACGGGAAAGCATTATTCCGTGTATTTGTCTCCTTTTTACAACGGTGACTGTGACGAGTATAAGTGCGATTTAGAAAATGGAGCCCTTTATTTCTTCGTTGACCGGGCATACGGTGAGGTCGTTTACTATTCTTTTATGTATAATGACGCGGAAAAAGGAGAAATGACGTATGAAGCGTGCCGGGATATATCCGACTCTGCGCTCAAAGAGGCGGACGATTCAGGCGAATACACGCACGACCGTTTCAACGAAAGAAACTATACCGACTCTTCCGGTTGCTATAGTTTTGTTTATTACAGAACAATGGAAGGATTCGCCGTGTACGAAATGATCAAGATATCGGTAAGCAGCAAAAACGGGCAAATAGTGCGGTATACTCTGGCAGATAACCATATGCTTGACGGAATCGGGCATATTTCTTACGACGAAGCGAGCTGCAAAAAAGCAGTTGAAGATTATGCTGCGGATCATGCCGATAAACTTTCGGCGAACGGAAAGAAATGCGAATACGAAATAGCGGCGGCTTATTTCGCCAGACTTAAAGACGGCAGCTGCGGTGTTATATACTATGTGTATTACAAACAGCACGCCGGAGCTGAAGCCCCGGACCGTTACAATATGGCCGAAAAGCTTTTTGTCGAACTGGAATAAATGGCGTAAAGCGATCACAACGCCGAATATACGGTGACGCGTACTTACCTGAATTCAACGGATGATCCGCCCGATCTCTTTAACGGCGAATAAGTCCCGCAATAACAAAAATCACCCCCGCGGGCGGAAAAGTATTCCGCCCGCGGGGAATTTTTTGCGCAAAACGCCGCCTTTTTTGCAAAAACTATTGCATTCGGCGCATTTATGTGTTATAATCAACGCAGAGTAAAGTAAGAGTGGGTCCGCGCCCACTCTTAAATTTTGATTATACGGAGTATATATGAAAAAGAACGTGGCATCCGTTTCCAGAGAAGCGGTCGAACCCGCGCTCGTCTCGGCCGGCTTTACGGTGTGGGACGTGAGATACGAAAAAGAAGCGAACGTATGGAACCTGGTCTTCGAGCTCGACCGGGGCGAGAATATGTCGATGTCCGACTGCGAAGAGGCAAACGCCATTGTGGAACCCATTATAGACGAGCTCGATCCCATCGAGGGCGCATACGTGCTCGAAGTCTCGTCTGCGGGGCTCACGCGCGTGCTGAGAACGCGTTACCATTACGAAACAGCCGTGAAAAACGGCTGGGAATGCGAGCTTAAGCTGTTCCGCGCGCTTTCCGGCGCAAAGGAGTTACGCGGCGTAATAACTTCGCTCGGCGAAGAGACGCTGGTGATAAGCGGAACCGAAATTGAAATCAAAAACATCGCCAAAGCAACGGCGATACTGGGATAAAAAAGGAGGAGATCATCAAAGATGAACAAGGAATTTTTCGAAGCGCTCGAGGCGCTTTCCAAAGAAAAGAGCATCCCGCGCGAAACGCTCGCCGAAAAGATCGAAGCGGCGCTCATTTCCGCCTATAAAAAAGACAGCGGCGGACTTATAAACGCCAGAGTCAAAATGGATTTCGATAAAAAAGAGCTCAAGCTCTATCGCCAGCTCACCGTAGTCGACGCCGTCGAAGACGACAAGACCGAGATATCGCTCGAGCAGGCGCGCCAGAAATCCAAAAAGTATTCCGTAGGCGACCTTTACGAAATAGAAGTAAAGACCAAGGAATTCGGCAGGATCTCCGCCCAGGCGGCGAAATCGGTCATAGTACAGGCGATCCGCACCGCCGAGCGCGAAAAGCTCGAACGCGAATACGAAGAAAAGAAAGAATCCATAGTTTCGGCGGTAGTCGAGGTGGTCGATCCCGTCACCGGCAACGCGGTGCTCGAACTCGGCAAAAACCGTATGACCATCTTCCGCAACGACCAGATCCCCGGCGAATCCTACGTCCCGGGCGACCGCATTAAGGTCTACGTCACCGAAGTCAGGCGCGGAATGCGCGGCCCCAGCGTTTCGCTCAGCCGCGTGCATCCCGGGCTCGTCAAGCGCCTTTTCGAACTTGAGGTCCCCGAGGTGGCGCAGGGCGTGGTCGAGATCAAAGCCATCGCCCGCGAACCCGGCTCGCGCACCAAGATCGCCGTGGCTTCCAACGACCCCAACGTCGACCCCATCGG
>DBXS01000020.1:156086-175058 GCA_002310055.1 Clostridiales bacterium UBA1206
GGCGAAAAGATCGATATCATCAAATATTCCGAAACCAACGAGGAATTCATCGCCGCGGCTCTCGCACCCGCGACGGTAAAAGAAGTCATCAAGCTCCCCGAGGGCGACCGCACCTACCGCGTGATAGTCGACGAAGATCAGCTTTCGCTCGCCATAGGCAGGGAAGGCCAGAACGCGCGCCTCGCCGCCCGCCTCACCGGGCTCAAGATCGACATCAAATCCGGCTCGCTCCCCGCGCCGGAAGAAGAGCAGGAATAACGCAAACGCGTTTTCAAATTAAAGGAGTGTAAGCGTATGGCGCAGACACCGAAAAAGATCCCCATGCGCAAATGCGTGGGCTGCGGCGAAATGAAACCCAAGCGCGAGCTTATCCGCGTGGTAAGATGCGTCGACGGCGAAATAAGACTCGATAAGACCGGCAGGCTCAACGGGCGCGGCGCGTATATCTGCGGCGACGCACAGTGCTTTGCCAAGTGCCGCAAGCAAAAGCGGCTGGACAAAGCCTTCGGCTGCGCCGTGGCGGACGAAGTCTACGCCCAGCTCGAAAGAACGGCGGCGCAGGATGAATAACGACAAAGCGCTTATGTCGCTGTGCCTCGCGCGCAAGGCGGGCAGGCTCGTATGCGGGACCGGACCGTGTATGGAATCGGTGCGGTACGGCAAGGCAAAGCTCGTGATAATCGCGTGCGACGTTTCGGCGCCCACACTCAAAAAAATAACCGATAAGACCGCGTTTCACAACGTACCCGCCGTCTGTACGGAATACAGCCGTTCGCGGCTGGGGGCCGNNAGGGCTGGGAGCCGCTTTCGGCTGCGGCATATGCGCCTGTGCAGCGGTCACCGACGATAATTTCGTAAGAATGTTCACGCAGGCAAAAAACAAACAAGCGGAGGAAAACTGAATGGCAGAAGAAAAAATACGAATCAATTCGCTCGCCAAGGATTTTGGCGTAAAGAGCAAGGATATAGTCGATCTGCTGGGCGCCCACGGCTTTGCGGGCAAGAGCGCCATGACCGCGCTCGAGCCGGATGAGCTTTCGGTGGTGTTCGAATACTACACCCAGAACAATCAGGTCGATATCACCGCTTTCTTCAAGCTTTACGACGAAAAGAAAGCCGCAAAGAAAAAGGCCGAGGAAGAAGCCGAAGCCAAGCGCAAGGAAGAACTGCGCAAAGCCCGCGAGGCGATGAATCCCAAAAAGACGGAACAGGGCAAGGGGCAGAAGCAACAGCAGCAGCCCAAGCGTTCCAAGACCGACGTTCGCGTGGTCGACACCCGCGGCACCCAGGCGATAGACGTTTCGAAATACGACGAAAAGTTCGATTCATTCGTCACCGAGCCCGACAACGTGCGTTCCGGCGGCAAGACGAAGATCAAGAAGAAGAACCGCAGCGACGTCCAGCAGGAACAGTCCCGCGGCGACAAGCGCCGTTTCGGCGACAGGAACAAGCCCAAGCAGCAGCCCAAGCCCGTTCAGCTCAAGATCGCCGTCCCCGACGAGATCTCCGTGGGCGAGNNGGAAATGAAGATATCCGCGCCGGAAGTCATCAAAAAGCTTATGACCATGGGCGTTATGGCGAGCGTTTCGGACGTCATAGATTACGACACCGCCTACCTCGTCGCCGACGAATTCAAGATAAAAGTCGAAAAGAAAGTGGTAGTCTCGCTCGAAGACCGCCTGTTCGGCGAAGAAAAGGCCGATACCGAAGAACAGCTCGTGCCGCGTCCTCCGGTCGTGGTGGTAATGGGCCACGTCGACCACGGCAANNACCTCGCTGCTCGACGCCATCCGCAACACCCAGGTCACCAAGGGCGAAGCGGGCGGCATCACCCAGGCGATCGGCGCTTACAGCGTGCAGATCAACGGCAGCGATATCACGTTCCTCGATACCCCCGGCCACGAGGCGTTCACCGCAATGCGCGCCCGCGGCGCCAATATGACCGATATCGCCGTGCTCGTGGTCGCCGCAGACGACGGCATTATGCCGCAGACGATCGAAGCGATCAACCACGCCAAAGCGGCGGGCGTGAACATAATCGTCGCCATCAACAAGATCGACAAACCCGGCGCCGATCCCGAACGCGTCAAGGAAGAGCTCACCAAATACGACCTGCTTCCCGAAGAATGGGGCGGCGACACCATCTGCGTGCCCATCTCGGCGATCAAGCACCAGAACATAGACAAACTGCTCGAAATGATCATTCTTTCGGCCGAGATGATGGAACTCAAAGCCAATCCCGCGCGCCAGGCAAAGGGCGCCATCGTCGAAGCGCGGCTCGACAAAGGCCGCGGCGCGGTCGCCACCGTGCTCGTCCAGAACGGCACGCTGCGCGTGGGCGATATTATCATAGCCGGCACCACCACCGGCAAGGTCAGACAGATGTACGACGACAAGGGCCGTCTTGTAAAAGAAGCCGGACCTTCCACTCCGGTCGAGATCACGGGCCTTTCCGAAGTTCCCGACGCGGGCGATTTGTTCCAGGTCGTTTCGGACGAACGCCTCGCACGCGAGCTTTGCGAACAGCGCAAAGCCGAAGCGAAAGAAAAGACCTTCGGCGCTTCCAAAGTCAGTCTCGACGATCTGTTCGGCCGCATAGAAAACGGTCAGAAGACGCTCAACATCATCGTCAAAGCCGACGTCCACGGCTCCGCCGAGGCGGTCAAGTCGAGCCTCGAAAAGCTCAATAACGAAGAAGTCAGCGTCAAAGTCATCCATGCGGGCGTCGGCGGCATCACCGAAAGCGACGTCATGCTGGCTTCGGCTTCGGACGCGTTCATCGTGGGCTTCAACGTGCGCCCCGACAGGCAGGCTCTCGACCTCGCCGCGCGCGACAAGGTCGACATAAAGACTTACAGCATAATTTACGAATGTATCGAAGAGATCCAGGCCGCCATGAAAGGCATGCTCGCGCCCAAGTTCCGCGAAAACGTGCTGGGCAGAGCCGAAGTGCGCAAGACCATCCGCGTGCCCAACGTGGGCACCATCGCCGGTTCGTATATCACCGACGGCAAGGTCACGCGTTCTTCGTCCATTCGCGTCATACGCGACGGCGTGGTCATCTTCGAAGACAAGATATCGTCGCTCAAACGCTTTAAGGACGACGCGCGCGAAGTGGCGCAGTCGTTTGAATGCGGCATAGGGCTCGAACGCTTCAACGACCTCAAAGAGGGCGATATACTCGAAGCGTACGTTATGGAGGAGATCCCCAGATAATGCCTTCTTACAGGATAAACAAGATCAACGAACAGGTTCGCGAGGTAATGACGGAAATACTGCGTACCGTCAAGGATCCGCGCGTTTCGCGCGCGTTCGTCACCGTTTCTGCGGCGGACGTTTCCAAGGACCTTTCAGTAGCCAGGATCTATTACGGCGTCATCACCGGCGACGCCGAAGACGTGGCGAAAGGGCTTGGATCGGCAGGCGGATATATCCGCTCCGAGCTGGCGTCGCGGCTCAATCTTCGCGTCACTCCGCGGCTCGTGTTCATAAAAGACGAATCGGGCGAGCGCGCGCTGCGCATCGCCGAGCTGCTCAAAGAAAACGGAGAGACACAATGAAGACTTCGGTCAGGCATTTCGCCCGCTTTTTGCTCGAGCACGACAATTATCTCATCTACACCCACGGTCAGGCGGACGCCGATACTCTCGGCTCCGCGCTGGCTTTGAGGCGCGCGCTCATATCTCTGGGCAAAAGCGCGGCGATATGCAACCCCGCGCCCATACCTCAAAAACTGCGTTTTATGTTCGACGCCGAAAATAACGTCATAAACGGGCTGCCTGCGGGCAGCTTTACGCATATCAGCGTGGATATCGCGTCTTACGCTATGCTCGCGGGGTTCGATAAGGAATACCTTGAAAATCTCGTGTTCGATTATTCGGTCGACCACCACGCGGTGAACACGCTGCGCGCAAAGAACCTGCTCGTGCTGCCGCAGTACCCCGCCGCTTCCGAGATAATCGCGAACACGCTCAAAGCGCTGGGAATAGAGTTCGACAAAAAGTACGCGCTCTGGCTTTACGCCGGCATTTCGTCGGATTCGGGGTGTTTTCGGTATTCGTACACCCGGCCTTCCACGCTGCGTCTCGCGGCGCGGCTTATGAGCACGGGCATAGATTTTGCAAAGATAAACCGCCTGCTTTTCGATAACAAGACTCCGGGCGCGGTGATACTTGAAAAAGACGCGTACAAGAATCTGGAGCTGTTTTACGGCGGAAAAGTCGCACTTACCTGTATATCCGAAGAGGCGCTGCAAAACGAGCTCGTCGAAGACAGCGACGCCGACGGATTGAACGATATCCCGCGCCGCATAGCGGGGGTCGAGGTCTCGGCGGTCATACGCCGCAGAGGGGACGAGATAAAGGTCACGCTCAGGAGCAACGATTACTACGACGTCGCGGCGCTTGCGAAAAAGTTCGGCGGCGGCGGGCACGTCCACGCCGCGGGCTGCCGTTTCTACACCGACGAAGCGGACGCGAAAAGGCAGATATTAAAGGCGCTGGAGGGTGATTTCGATGCCGGTTGACGGAGTCGTCAATTTTTTCAAACCGCGCGGAATGACTTCGCAGCGCGCGGTGAATACCGTCAAAAAGCTGTTTTCGGCTGCCAAAGCGGGGCATTGCGGCACGCTCGACCCCGACGCGAGCGGCGTGCTCCCGGTGATGCTCGGCACGGCGGTAAAGCTTTCGGAATACTTGGTCGAGCACGACAAAAGTTATGACGCCGTTATGGCTTTGGGCTTTTGCACCGACACCGGCGATATTTCGGGCAAAGTCACGGCGCGCACCGGATATATTCCCGACCTTGAAAAAATCAAACTCGCCGCAAAGAGCTTTGAAGGCGGCTATATGCAGACGCCGCCGATGTATTCGGCGCTCAAAGTGGGCGGAAAAAAGCTGGTCGATTCCGCAAGGCGCGGGATCGAGATAGAACGCGCGCCGCGGCGCGTGGAGATACAAAAAATCGAAGTCTCGTCCGGCGAAGACGGCGCGATATCCCTTGACGTCGATTGCTCGCGCGGGACGTATATCCGCACGCTGTGCGAAGACGTAGCCGCAAAAGCCGGATCTCTGGGCTGTATGGCGTCGCTCGTGCGCACGCGCGTGGGGAACTTTTACGCCCGCGATTCGGTCGCGCTCGAAACGCTGCAGGGTATTTCCGCCGAAGAGCGTTTGAAATACATCATCCCGCCCGAAGACGCGCTTCCGGCGTTCGGCAAACTGTTCCTGCCGCCGTTTTACGAAAAACTCGTGCGCAACGGCTGCGCCGTGGAAACGCGAAAATTCGTATCGGATCTGCCCGCAGGACCGCGCACTTACCGCCTGTACGGCGAAAACGGTTTCTTCGGAGTGGGCGAAACGTACGTATTCGACACGAAACTGCTTATAAAGCACAAAAAAATATTGCGCTGATACGCGCTTTGACATAATATTACAGCAAAAGATGATAAACTCGCACATATACAAAGGCGTGCGGGTTTATTTTCTTTTTTTGCGCGCCGGAACGGAGATAACGACGGGATATGAAGAAAAAGAGCAAGATGGTTTTTCTGCCCACTCACGAGCTTTTGCCAAATCCGCGAAATCCGCGCAGCACTTTCGACGACGCGTCGCTCTGCGAGCTCGCGCACAGCATAAAGAAATTCGGAATGATCCAGCCTATCGCGGTGAAGCGCCGCGAAAAAGTGCCCAAAGTAGAAATTAACAGCCAGGTCGTCAGCGGCCCGCAGTACGAAATTATCGCCGGCGAGCGCCGCTGGCGCGCCGCGCGGATGATTGGGATGAGCTCGGTGCCGTGCGTGATTTCGGAATGCACGCCTCAAAACAGCGCGTATATAGCGTTCTGCGAAAACGTGTTCCGCGAAGACCTTTCGTTTTTCGATATCGCGTCGGCGCTGCAGGATATGCTCGCGACTTCCGGCAAGACCCAGACCGAGCTCGCGCAGACGCTGGGGATGAGCCAGTCGGCGGTGGCGAACAAACTGCGGCTGCTTCGGCTCACGCCCGCGGAACGCGAATTCGTGCTGAAAAACAAACTCACCGAAAAACACGCGCGTTCGCTCGTGCGAATAGACGATATTGCCAAACGCGGCGAGATGATGCGCCGCGCCGCGCTTTCCGGCTGGTCTTCGCAGGAGACCGACAAACGGGTGAGCGCGCTGTTCGTGCGGCAAAGCCCTGCCGATTCCGGCGAAAAGCGCGGTTTCAGAGGAAAACGCATCATGGCGGTGTCGGATATCGGGACGTTTATCAATTCCATCAACAACGCGGTGCGCATAGCGCACGACGTTGGGTTCCAAATCGAGCGGCGCGACGTCGACACCGGCGACGCGCTGGAAATAACCATCAAAGTCCCCAAAGCGCGCGCAAAGCAAGGGACTCCTACATAAAAACGGCGGGAACGCATATGCGTTCCCGCCGGGGCTTATTCACCGCTCTTTTGTGAACACCATATTGTGGGGCGGCGCGTCGCAGATTATCATACTCGATTTCAGCGTGTCGCCGTCGTAGATGAGGCGCGTCATCCCGTAAAGCTCGTATTTGGAAGGATCCGCGTCGACTATGAGAAATTCACGCTCGGGCGTGTGTTCGTAATTCGAATGCAGTGCGTGGACTTTTATCGTTTTGCCGAAGAGTTCGAGCGTGTCTTTTCTGAACACCAGCTCAAAACTGCCGTATTCTTCCTTCCACCTGCCCTGCAGTTCTTTAAGCACCTTGTCGCAGACCGTGTAATCGCCGTACCGCGAAAATTTCGTGGCGGTAAGCACCGTAGTGCTCGGGCCGGTGATAGGGAACAGTTCTTCGAACGTGAGCCTGCCTTCGGCGTAAAACAGGCGCGTCACGCTCGCGTAGTCGGAATTCGAGTCTTTGTAGCGCAGGCCGCGTTCCGCAAGCTCAAGCTCATAGCCGTTTTCCGCCTTTTTGGCTTTGAATCCGGTGCACAGCACAGGCGAATTGCGCCACAGGACCGTGAGTTTTCTGCGCTTTATCTCTATGCGCGTGCCTATGACGCCGCGCTCTTCCCACGCGCCGGTAAGTTCGCTGTAAATACCCATCGTGCGTTCTCCTTTGCGTACGTATTATCGTTTTTAATTATTATACCATATGCGTCTTGCAGGGTCAATAGCAAGAAGCGCGCGATTTTGCCCGATTTTCGGTCGCGCGATACGTGTTTTTGCCGCAAAACTATTGATTTTTGCGTTTTTATATGATAGTATGTAAAAAGAATATTATACATTCGCGCCGAAGACGGCATAATTATTCATTTCAAAGGGGAGGTCTGTCGGTTATATGAGCTTTTTCAAGAGAGCCGCGGCGATCGTGCTGTGCCTGTGTATGGCGGCGTTCTGCTGCGCGTGCGACGAAGGTGATGAAGAATCCGCTCCCGTCGAAAACGTTTCCGCCGTAACTAAGGACGAATACGTAAAAGCGGTGAAGGACTGCCTTGAAAAAGGGAAGAGATGCGAAAAGCAGTTTTTAGACGAGACCGCGGCGTATTTCTACGGCTTTGCGCTTTCGAGCGCCGGATCTATGCGCTTCGCCGCCGAAAAGATACTCTGGCTCAAAGGCGAGGGAAACGATTTTTCCGAAGTCACTTCCGGCAGCCGCTACACCGATTGGGATACGCTCGCCGCTATCTGCTACGCCTGCCCGTTCCCGTATTATTTCGAAGGCCTGCTGTGCGATATCCAGGGCGAGGGCGATCGCGCCGCCGAACTGTATTCCTACGCTTCGGTAATGGATAATTTCCCCGAAAAAGGGCTTAATTTCTACTATATGCGCAACCTTTCGGTCGAAGAGCTCTACGCGCTGCGCGACGAGCTGCGCGCGCTTGAAGAAGAGGTGTGCAAAGAATATATCCCGGAATTCACCGGCTTTGAACGCACGGTATACAATTTTTCGGCGGAATATATGCGCGCCTGCGCGCTGGACCTGCTCGAACGGGAAAAATACGACGAAGCTATGATCCCGGCCCGCTACGCGGTGCAGTTCGGGCATCTTGACGTTTCGAACTGGGTGACCGCCGTCACCGCGGCGCTCGGCGCCGAAGATTTCTACCGCGCCGCCTCCTGGCTCAGCGAGGGACTTTCGTATTTTCCCGAAAACGAAAGCCTGCTCGGGTTCAAATCCGCTATGTTGGAAGTTGCAGAGGAGGAGTGATGATATGAAGAAGCGTGTTGTAAGATTTTGCGCAATATTCGTTCTTGCAGCCCTGCTCGCGGCAGCATCTCCTTTTTCGCTCAAGTCCGCCGCCGACGAAATACCTTCGTACGAACTCAAAGGGATCGATTACCGCCGCTTTACCCAGAAGATCGATAAATACACGGATAAATACGACGTCAAGCTCAAGCTGTTCGATATGGAATTCCCCGGCGTGCTGAAGGGCAGCGAGGGGTTGACTTTGCAGGAGATGAACCGGATCATCCTTGACGTTCTGAGGGAGCTCGATATTTCGCTCGAAGACGTGGAACTGTTTTCGAGAGTCGGCGAAAATCTCGACCGCGACACCAAGCGTGAGATATATAAAAAGATCATCGTTGCGCTTTCCAATTATATCCCTTCGCATCCCAAGTCGCCGATCAGCCCGTCGCGCGTGGTCAAAACGATCGTTTACAGCGAAGACGAGGTGACGATCGACGATCTCTGCGGCGACACAATAAAGGACAAAGTCATGAACAAGATCCAGGACGGGATAAAAGAGGATCTTGCCGACCGCGCCGTCAAAGACGCGAAATGGCTCGCCAAATCGCCCAAGAGCGGCAACCTTGTCGCCTGGTTCGCGCTTTCGAGTATAGACGTGGGGCTCGAATTCGCCGACACGTCGCAATTCGAACGGTTCATAAAGGAAGCGGAGCGCCGATTTGAGGCTGCGTCGAAGTTTTACGCCGTCTGCAGCCAGCGTATGAACACCGAGGTCCTGCGCAAAAACAGCGATCCGGTCATAGAATTCAAGGACGCGACCGCCGAAAACACCTGCGTGTTCCTGGGGCTGGATAACGTGACCGTAAAATACACGCTCAACGGCGAGCTTGTGATGCAGACTTCGCCCGACTACGTGCTTTCGCCGGACGACAATTCCGGCGTTTACGAAGGCGAGCTCACGCTCGTCATAGAAGGCAAGGATTTCGCCAAATGCTTCGACGCCAGGTTTTTCGACCAGTCGGAGCTGTGGACGTACGGTCAGCGCATCAACGACTGGTGCCAGATACTGTATAAATTCGAAGGCCTTGCCAACGCGCGCGAAAACCTGCTTAGAAAATATATGCCCAAGGTCAACCAGCCGACTCAGCTCAAACGCACGCTCGTGGGCAACTTTAAGGCGAACGTATCATCCTGGACCGCCGGCACGCTCAAGCCCAGACTTTCGGGCGCGTTCAACAACGTTTCCGACACCACCGAATTCATATTCGAAATAAACGTCGGTCAGGAATACATAGCTCCCATGAAAGACAAAGCGACAGGCGCGGATCTCGGGTTCCCGCTTATGCAGTGGCACGTCAAATCGTCCGGCAACGGGCTGGACGTGTTCCACGTCACCTGGGTCGGCAACGCGGCGGCGCGCGCTCTTGACGACGGCAATTCCGTCGGCGCCGTGATGTATTCCGGCGACGGCCAGGATATGGTCATAACCTCAAGGGATATAGGGACCGTCTGGTATCCGCTCGAATACCCGCCCACTATCGAAATAACCGTACCAAAATCAGATAAAGACAAATAAAAAACTTCTTTAAGGAGGAACAATATGAAACGCATCCTGGCATTCCTGCTCGTTTCCGCGCTCGTTTTCACGCTCGCAGCGTGCGGCAAGAGCGGGACCGATAACAGCGGCGACGATTCGCCGCTCACCCGCAGCGACAGCCCCAGCCAGTCGCAGACGCCCGGCGGCGACGAAAGCGAAGAAGGCGGCGCTTCGGGCATAATCACCGGACCCGCCGTGTCGCTCGAATCGGTGCTCACTTATATCGAGACCGGCGACACTTCGGCGTTCGACCCCACAAAGCTTTCCGAAGCCGATAAGCAGGCGCTCAAACAGTCGGTCGAAAATGCCGGCGGAAAGATCGTATACGGCGCCGACGGAAGCATCGATATCACCGGCAGCGACAGCACCCGTATAATCATCCATCCGGACGGCACCTACGAAGGCACCGATTCCGATGGCAACCCGTTCAGCTATCAGGATATGCACAACTGGCCCGACAGCGAACTCGGCAGAGCCGTTCCCGAACCCGATTGCGGCATTTCGCTGGTGAACGAAGAAGACGGCGTACTCGAAGCGCTTGTCAGCGCCGACACCGCCGATCAGGCGAAACAGTACGTTGCAAAACTCAAAGCCGCGGGCTTTACCGACGACATCGAAGAGACCGATATGCTCGATTACGGTATGTATTCGTACAGCGCCGTCAATTCCGAAAGGATAAAGGTCGAAGTCGTGTTCGTGGACATGGCCGGCTCCAAGGGCTGCACGGTATCGGCGTACGCCCCCGGCGCATGGGAATATGACGACGATGATTCGTACGACGACGACTATTCCTACGAAGATTATTCTGATGATGATTATTCCTATCCCGATCCGGACGAGCTTTATTCCTCCGAATGGCCCGATTCCGGCGCGTTCCAGTATGCGCCCGAACCGACTTTCGGCAGCGGATACACCGTAAGCGATATGGGCGAGTCCTACACGATACTCGTCAACGGCGGCACGCGCGCGGATATCGAGACCTATATCCAGGCGCTCAAGGCGAGCGGATTTACCGTCGATTCCGACTATGACGAAGACGACGAGATCGTGGCTTACGTGGGCTATAACAGCGCCGGCTACGGAATGCTCGCCGAATTCGCATACGATATGGCGATCATATCGGGTACCAAAGCGCCCGTCGATCCCGACGACAGATAAAATACAGGAGGAGTAAAAATGAGTTTTTTTGACAAGCTTATCAAAAGTTTTACCAATAAGGTAGTAGACGACGCGACCGACAAAGCGGCAAAAGCCGCCGCGGAAGAGGCAGAAAAGAAGTTTAAGCAAGATCTCGCCGAAGCGGCCAAATCCGCCAAGGAAGCCGAAGCGGCGATGGACGAAGCCGGCAAAGCCGCGTCCGATATTCCCGAAGACGACTGGAAAAAGGCGATGGACGCGCTCAAAAAGCTTTCCGAATTTTCCAACGCCAACGCTTCCGCCGGCACCAAAAAGTGCCCCGCCTGCGGCGACACGGTAAAAGCAAGCTGCAAATTCTGCCCGTCCTGCGGCGCTCCTATGCCCGCGGCAGCGGAAAAACCGGCTGAAAAACCCGTTGAAAAACCCGCCGCCGCACCCGTGTACGACGAAGACGAAGACGTCGACCCGATGTACCGTTACGACGGCAGAGAAGTCGACGACAAACTCCGCGAAGTGCTCGCTTCGGAATTCCCGGCTTATACGTTCCGCGAAAACGTGTCCCCCACCGAGATCGGCGGCACCGGCAAGTTTATGAACTATTCGTTCGCGGTCTACAAGGACGGCGCGCCCAAGCTCTTTATGATGATAATCGGCAAAACCACCACCTCGCACCGCGAATACCGCTGGTCCAAGGAACAGGCGCAGAAAGCCGGAGTCACCATGCTCAACTTTATGCGGCACGAACCCAACAGCGTGCTCTATATAAAGGACCGCCTGCACAAATATCTGTAACAGGCGAATAAAACCTGCAGACAAAGAAGAAAGAGAAACGCATATAATGTGCGCCTGCGGAAGGTCAAGCGTCGCCCGCAAAACACGGCTTTGCAGGCAGCCGGACGGCGTACGGCCCCGTATCATAAGCAACTGCTTATTTCAAAGCATTTTCTCTTTCTTCTTTTGTCATATCCTTTTTATCCCGTTTGGAGGCGTGTGATGTCTCTCATCTCACTTTTGTCCGATCCGCATACGTGGGCGGAATTTCGCGAATACAAGTCGTTCCACAGCCATATTTCCAACCGCGAGCTCAAAAAGCTGGATGAATTCATTTCGCAGCAGCGTTATCTCGCCGTAACAAGCCGCGTCACGATTCAAAGCTGCGGCTTTTTTCCGCCGCGCAGGCGAGTCATCAACAAGAGCGGCACGCGCAAAAAGCGCGTGATATATATGTATTCACAAGACGAAACGTACGTCCTCAAGCTGCTCACCTGGCTGCTCTACCGCTACGACGGCAAGATACATCCTTCGTGCTATTCGTTCCGCCGCAAGGTCACGGCAAAGGACGCCGTGGCGGATATCATAAACGCCGTAAAAGGCCGCCGCCTCTACGCGCTCAAAGCCGATATCCACGATTATTTCAATTCCATGCCCGCGCATCTTTTAGTGCGCGAGCTTGAGAGTATCATAGACGACGACCCCGAACTGCTCGCGTTCCTTTCGGACCTTCTGCTTGCCGACGTGGCGCTCGACGAAAACGGAAACGAAATAAAAGGCAACCGCGGAGCTATGGCGGGCGTGCCGGTCTCGGCGTTTTTCGCCAACGTGTATCTGCGCTCGCTCGACGAACTGTTCGAATCGCTCGGATGCGCGTACTACCGTTATTCCGACGATATACTCATATTCGCCGAAACGCCCGGAGACATCGAGCGCTATAAAGGGATACTCGAAGAGCACATAGCGCTGAAAGGGCTGGAGATGAACCCCGAAAAGTACGCGCTTTCTTCCCCCGGCGAGCCGTGGGAATTTTTGGGGTTCCGCTTTGAAAACGGCAGGATAGACCTTTCGCGCGCGGCGGTGAACAAGATGAAAGGCAAGATGAGCCGCAAATGCCGCGCCCTCTACCGCTGGAAAATAAAAAAGGGCGTGGATTTCGACCGCGCCGCCAAAGTCGTCATTCGCATATTCAACCAAAAGTTCTACGATACCGACGAGCTCGAGGATTTCACCTGGAGCCGCTGGTTCTTCCCGGTGCTCACCACCGACAAAGGGCTTCGTGAGCTGGATTCATATCTGCTCGAAAACCTGCGCTATATAAACAGCGGAAGGCATTACAAGGGCAATTACGCCGTCACGTACGAAAAGCTCAAGCAGCTCGGGTTCCGCAGCCTGGTTCACGAGTATTACATATTCAAAAAAAACAAAGAAAACGATACGGCGTCCGGTTGAACGAACGCCGTTTTCGTTTATATTTCTATTATTTCGTGCGCGTTTTCGTATTCGCACATAGCCGGAAGCGAGATATATTCTATCCCGTTCCACACCGTCCTGTGCCCGGGGTGGTGATGCCCCTGATACACGGCTTTGACTTTTCCGCTCTTTTCAAGGATATCCCTCACTTCGGCGTCGTTGAAAAGACGCAGCACCTCCGGGACCTGCGGGTCGATATTCTGGTGCATAAAGATATACACGCTGCCCGCGCAGCCGGCAAGGCGTTTTTCAAGCCCTTTCACGTCGGGCAGAAAAGTGTCGCGCCAGTCGGTGTCGCCGCGCTCGTAGCGCCTGCCGTCTTTGAAATAGCACGCGTCCAGAAACAGCAGGTCCAGCCCCGGCGCGTGGATATCGCGCGGTTCGCAGCCGCCGAGCACGCGGTAGAATTCCTCGTTCCCGTACGCGAACGAATCGTGGTTGCCGGTTATGCAGAAAGTCGGCACGGGGAAAGAATGAATCGTTTGAGCAAGCACCTGCAGATTGTTCAGCTCTTTTTCGTGCGGCTTGTCGCTGTCGGCGAGGTCGCCCAAGCATATCGCAAGCTCGCAGCCCGCGCTCGTAAATTCGGCGTAGGCGTCTTTTATCTTCTGCAGCGAAGCGCGGTTGCGCCGCCTGTCGCCGGTGAATTCGCGGTCGGCGTAATGCGGATCCGCGTATAATCCTATCTTCATAATACGTCCCTAAAAGTCACCCCGTAAAACCTCACGGCTTTACGGGGCGTCGTTATTTTATTTGCCTTGATCGGTTCAGTCTTCCTGCGAAACGTCGGCCGCAACGCTCTCTTCGGCTTCGCGCGCGTTGATCTCTATGTAATTCTTAAGGCGCAGGTTGTGCATGTCGTAGTAGCCGTAGTAGCTGTCGGTTATGAGCTTGCTCAGCTGGTCGGACATAACGTAGCTGCGGGTGTACTGGAACACCGCGGTCGCGGGGCAGAGCTCGGCGAGCAGTTTTTCTGCATTCACAAGATTTTCAAGTCTCTGCGCTCTGTCGGAAACGTAAAGGATGTCCTGAATGATCTTGTCGTAGTCGGCGTTTTCAAGCCCGGTGTAGTGCGGGGTGTAGGGCTGCGCGTCGAGCGACACCGAAACGGTGTTGCCGCTGGTGGTGGTGCAGAACGGAGCGAGATAAGCGATGGCGTCGCACGAGTTGACGGCGAAGTCAATTCCTATGACGTCCCAGTTGCCCGAAGCGAGCGTGCTCTGATAGTTATCGGCGTACACGCCCCGGAGCTCGACTTTGAAGCCGAGTTTTTCCCACGCCTGCTTGGCCTGTTCGGCGATTATCTCGTAAGGATTATACATCTTTACGGATTTTTCCTTGCCGGGATGGAGTTTGTCGAGATAAAGTTCGGAGCTGCGCGGTATGAGATAGCACACCTTGAGCGTTCCGGAAGTCACGCCGCCTTCCGAAAGCAGCGATTTTGCTTTGGATTCGTCGGCGGTCACGGAATAGAGGCTGCCGGCGGAGTCGCGGAAGTTGGTGCCGCGTCCGTTGGCGAAGACGCCGTCGGGAACGAAGCCGACCGAAGCCTTATAGCCCACGCCGAGCGCGTCGACGATAGCGGTCCTGTCGAGCGCGGCGGAAAGCGCCTGGCGGGTCTTGGCGTTCTTGAGCACGTCGGATTTTGTGTTGAAGAAGAAAGAGTAGGTCGAAAGCAGGTCGTGCGTCTGCACTTCGTTTGCGTAATTCTGATAGGTCTCTTTATTGAACACGCCGAGGAAATAGCTCTTGCTGTCCTTGTAACGGTTGTAGAAGAACTGATAGTTGTCGATGGCGTCGGGCGCGTTCTTGGCGACCGTGGTCTCCTGATAGATGCAGGTGAGGCGGTACGGGATCACGCTCTTGTCAAGCCGGTCTTCCTCGGGGTCGCGGTAATAGTAGTTGTTTCTTTCGAGCACGAGCTTGGTGCCTTCTTCAAGGCCCTGGACTCTGTACGGGCCGTTGCACACCAGTATGGCGGCGTTCTTGTCCCAGTCCTGAAGGCGGTCGTAGTTCTTGCTGCCTGGCAGGTTCTGCGAAGTGGCGTAATCCATGACCTGCTGGCGGATGGGTGAAAGCGCGATGCACGAAACGGCCTCGGCGAACAGATCGAGATCGTATTCCTGCTCGAGCTCCACGCAGAGCAGATCGTCGCTTTCGGCGTAAACGCCGAGATCGGATTCGGTCTTAAGACCGGATTTATACGCCATCGCGTTGCGGATGGGGAACAGCAGCGAAGCGTACGGCGATTGCATTTCGGGCGAAAGTATGCGCGCCCACGCGTCGGCGACGTGCTGGGCCTGGACCAGGATGCCGTCGCTCCAGTAAGTTTCGTTGAGTTCGAAATAGATCTTGTATATCTCGTCGCGGTCGTCGTAATAAGAATACCAGTTCTTGGCGAGCGCGCCTACCACTTTGCCGTTTTCGTCGATCGCGGTGAGGGGCTGATATATGAGCCCGAAGATCAGGGCGGTGTCGGCGGTGTACTGCACCGCGGCGGGGTCGAGCGACTGCGGGAACGTGGAGATGTAAACGCAGATGTTCGCGCCCTTGTCATCGTCGCCGTGGAGCGTGGTGCAGCCGGCGAGCACGCCCGCGCATACGCATACGACAAGAATAAAAGTGACGATTCTTTTCATATTGGGTTACCAATGCCTTTCTGTTCGTATAGAAGTAAACGCTTTATGCCCGCGCTGCCGCCTAAGGCAGGCGAAAACAAACGGGCGAAAGACGATAATCATACAAAATGTATTATAGCACCATAAAAGCAAAATATCAATATATAAATAAAATCAAAAGCCTATATTTGTGCAGTTGCCAAAATAGGCGGCGCGTTTGTTGTGCATTTTTCACAACAAACGTCTGGCGTCCAGGTCGCCGGAAATGAAGCGCGCCATAAAGTCGCTGCCTATGGGAATATAAAGCGAAGAATGAGCCGCCTCTTTTTCGGAATATCTTTCGAACCCCGATCTTTTTCTGCTGCCGCTCGTGTACACGGCGAACGGCACCGGTTCGGGCGCGTGGGTGCGCAGACATATCGGCGTGGGGTGGTCGGGGAGCACCGCTATGCGGTATTCTTCGCCTTTTTCGCGGAACCGGTCCATAAGCGTTCCCACTATTTTTTCGTCTATGTTTTCAATGGCGGCGATCTTTGCGTTCACGTCGCCCTTGTGGCCGCATTCGTCGGGCGCCTCTATGTGGATGTAGACCAGGTCGTTGCCGCGTTCGAACGCCTCGATGGCGGCGCGCGCCTTTGCGGAATAATCGGTGACGCATCCGCCGGTGGCGCCGGGGACGAACGGAGTTTCCATACCCGCGCATTTGCCTATGCCTTTTATAAGGTCCACCGCGCAGATCACGGCGGCGTTAAGGCCTGTCTTTTCTTTGAACTGCGGCAGAGCCGGTTTTTTGCCCGGAGACCAGAACCACAGCGAATTGGCTTTTCTAAGTCCCCTCGATTCGCGGGCTTTGTTGACCGGATGCCCGTTCAATATCTCAAACGAGCGTTCCATAAGATCGCGGTAGAAACCGCATTCCGGCAGGTATTCTTCTATGCATTTGCCAAGAATATCGTGCGGGCGCGAAAACGCGTTGAAATCGGGCGCGTCATCCACCACAAAGCAGTGGCGGTAGCTCACGCCGGTGTGTATCGAAGTCCCCGCAGGGCACAGCTTTGACGCGCATTCTTCTATAAGCACGCGCGCTTCTTCGGTGGAGATCTCGCCCGAGGAATGGTCTATCATCGTCTTTTGCGCGTACGGCTCGCCGAAATCCGAAAGGCAAACCAGATTCGCGCGCACCGCGGTCTGATACGGCTTTAAGTCTATGCCCATGCTCATCGCCTCGAGCGGCGAGCGCCCGTGCGAATATATGAGCGGATCGTAGCCCATCACCGCGAGATTGGCGGTGTCGCTTTCGGGCACCATACCGTTCGGCACGGTCTTAAGCATACCCAGCGTCCCGCGGGAAGCTATGTAATCCATATTGGGCGTGTCGGCGGCTTCTATGGGCGTCTTGCCCATAAGCTCGGCTATCGGGCGGTCGGCCATGCCGTCCGCCAGCACTACAAGATATTTCATAGGTTCAGTCCTCAAATTCGTTCACTCTTCTCGCGTGCCTGCCGCCTTCGAAACCCGTCGCCAGGAATACGCGCGCGCATTCCAGCGCGGTGTTTTCGTCCACCGCGGTCTGCCCGAAGCAGATGACGTTAGCGTCGTTGTGGCGGCGGCAGAATTCGGCGCCGTGCAGCTCGTGTATCAGCGCGGCGCGGCAGCCGCGGATCTTGTTGGCGGCTATGCTCATCCCTATGCCGCTGGTGCAGACCAGCACGCCGCGTTCGCATACGCCTTCCGCCACCGCGCGCGCCACCTTGCGCGCAAAGATGGGATAATCGCACGAATCTTTCGTAAACGTGCCCATATCGCAGATCTCGTGACCGTCTTCGCCCAGTTTCTGCATAAGGAACGTCTTAAGTTCAAGACCGCCGTGGTCGCATCCAAACGCTATTTTCATAATTTTTCATTCCTTTCACGTTCCGCCTGCGAAGCGCGCAGATACACCGGCCGCAGCTCGGCGTGGCTCACACATTCGCCCGCAAGGTATTTTTCAAGCCCCGTTTTGCATACCGAAAGCGCGTTCTGGTCTTCGGCGCACAGCGGGGGGAGCTTTACGTTCCGTCTTCCGCCGCATTTGGAATAAAACAGCCGCGCGCCGTCGCCGCAGAGGATGACGTCGCGTTCGTTTTCGATTTCGGCGAGTATTTCATCAAACGAAACGCATCTGTCCGGGCAAAGACGTTTTCCGTCCTTGAACAGCGCGTTGTAGAACTGGTTTCTCCTTGCGTCCATAACGGGGCAGACGACGCCGCCGAAACCCGCGCAGTTCTGAGCGAGCGATTCAAGAGTCGAGACCCCCGCGCAGGGGATATCGCGCGCAAAGGCGAACCCTTTTGCCGTCGCCACGCCGATTCGCACTCCGGTGAACGAGCCGGGCCCTGCCGAAACGGCGACGAGGCCTATATCTTTAGGCGTGACGCCCAGCGCTTTGAGCGCGCCGTCGATGAGCGGCAGCAGCGATTCGGAATGCGTGAGCCCGTTTTTGAGCGAAAAGGAAGCGTGTTCGGTTATCACGCTGTCTTCGGCGCGGCAGCCCGCGGCGGCGGCCGTCACGGCGGTGGTATCGAGTCCCAGAATAAACATACAGATCAGTCCTTATATTCAACAGTTACGGTGCGTTCGTTTTCGCCCGTCGTTTCGATCTTTACGAATACCGATTCGGGCGGAAAACATTCCGCAAACAGGTCGCTCCATTCGGCTACGATTACTCCGCGCCGCTCTTCGTAATCGAAAAATCCCGTGGAATACAGGTCGTCGGCGGAGCGGATTCGGTACAAATCGAAATGGAACACGTTTTGATTTTTGCCCAGGTATTCGTTGACAATGGCGAACGTGGGCGAATGCACGAGCTCAAGGCATTCGGGACATAGCGCCTGCACCAGCCCCGATGTGAACACCGTCTTGCCCGCGCCGAGTCCGCCCGTAAGGCATACGTACCGCCGCTTTTCGGCGACCGGAGCCAGATCGTACGCCACGGCCATCGTCTCTTCGGGCGAATGTGTTACGGTAACGCTTTTCATTTTTTCACTTCCGGCTTTATTATCTTGTTAAGGAACGGCCTTCCGTTCGCGGGGCGCGGAACTCCGAGATAGTCGCACACCGTGCAGCCGATATCCGAAAAAGTGGATCTTCTGCCGAAGAAACCGGGCTTTACGCGCTTGCCGAAACATATTATGGGTATGTATTCGCGCGAATGGTCGGTGGAAGGCGTTGCGGGGTCGCAGCCGTGGTCGGCGGT
>DBXS01000009.1:0-123 GCA_002310055.1 Clostridiales bacterium UBA1206
GCCGGTGGGGTTGTTGGGCGAACAGAGATAGATGAGCGCGCCTGCCGTTTTTTCCCGCGGGGGCGGCGGAAGAAAGCCGTTCCGGCGGTTTGCCGGAATAAACGTCACCGCGTTGCCTGCCAT
>DBXS01000009.1:212-426 GCA_002310055.1 Clostridiales bacterium UBA1206
CTTGGCGCCGTCCGAAACGAATATCTCGTCCGTGCCGATATCTGCGCCGTAGGACGCGTAGTGCGCGGAAATGGCTTTAAGCAGAAAATCGTAGCCGTAGGAGGGCGGATAGCCCTGAAAAGTCTCTTTTTTGCCCATTTCCGCCACGGCCTGTGCCATCGCGCCGGTGACCGAGGGCGTGAGCGGCAGGGTGACGTCGCCGATGCCCAGACGG
>DBXS01000009.1:503-23758 GCA_002310055.1 Clostridiales bacterium UBA1206
TTGGCGTTGACTTTAACGTTCATATTCAAAAACTCCTTCATACGCCTTTACGGCTTCGCCGGTCATAAGCACGTTCATATCCCCGTCCACAGTGATCGTCAGATCGCCGCCGAGCAGTTTTACCGTTACGGGTTCGCCGAATCGGCAGTATCCGTTGGCGATAGCGGCGGNNGCCACCAGGGTGGCGCAGGCGCCGGTGCCGCAGGCGAAGGTCTCGCCGCTGCCGCGTTCCCACACGCGCATTTCCAGCGTGTTTTCATCTATCACGCGCACGAATTCGGTATTGACGCGTTCGCCGAACGCCTGGTTGTTTTCAAACAGCGGGCCGATCTTTTCCAGATCGAGTCCCTTTACGTCTTCGACAAAAGTCACGGCGTGGGGGTTGCCCACCGAAACGCGGGTCATAGCGTAATCCGCGCCCTGCACGTTCACTATAAGCCCTTTTTGTATTATTTCGGCTCTGCCCATATCGACGGTGACAAGTTCGACTTCGCCTTTTTCGTCAAGTTTGAGCGACAGATGCTTGACGCCCGAAAGCGTTTCGATATCGAGTTCGGTCTTTTTGCAAAGCCCGTTGTCGTAGACGAATTTGCCCACGCAGCGTATGCCGTTGCCACACATCCTGCCTTCGCTGCCGTCGGCGTTGAACATACGCATTTTAGCGTCGGCGATATCCGAGCGGCACACGAGTATGAGCCCGTCCGAGCCGACCGAAAAATGTCGGGGCGACACCGCTATAGCTATTTCTTCGGGATCTTCGGGCTCTTTTTCAAAGCAGTTCACGTAGACATAATCGTTGCCGCAGCCGTGCATTTTGGTAAAATATATTTTCATTATGTTTCCCTCATTCCACGAGCGAGCGCATATCGTAAAGCCCGCGTTCCCGATTTGCCAAAAATTCCGCCGCTTTCAGTGCGCCGGAGGCGAAAAGCGAACGGCTCTGCGCCTTGTGCGTGAGCGTTATGGTTTCTTGACCGTTATCAAGTATGACGGTGTGCTCGCCGACGACGTTGCCCAGCCGCAGCGAATGGATACCGATCTCGTCGAAACTCCTCTTGCCCTGACCGCTCCTGCCGCAGACGAACGCGGCTTTGGGGCGGACTTCTTTTATCCGTTCGGCAAGGAGCAGCGCGGTGCCGCTTGGCGAATCGAGCTTGCGGTCGTGGTGGGTCTCTACTATCTCGATTTCCGCGTCCGGGAACAGTTCGGCGGCGCGGCGTGCGAAATCCGAAAGCACCGCTATGCCTAACGACATATTAGCCGAATAGAACACGGGTATGCGCTTGGCGGCGGATATTATGCGCGCCTTTTCTTCCTCGGTGTGTCCGGTGGTCGCTATGACCGCCGGGATCGCGTTTTTTTCGGCGTAGCCGAGCAGTTCACCGACGCACGAATGGTGCGAAAAATCGATGATCACGTCGGCGCACGCGCTTTGCGGCAGTTCCTTGACAATGCGCGCGTCGGTACCGTCGGCGCGGATATCGACGCCGCAGACGAGTTCGTGCGTATTTGACGAATCTATTTGCCTTATCAGTTCGGCGCCCATTCTGCCGCAGGCGCCGTTTACGATTATTTTCATTTTAATATTTCCTTATCTTCAGTTTTTGACGCTGCACCCGGCTTTTACGAGCTCGGCGCGGAGCGACGCCGCTTTTTCCGCCGACATACGCACGAGCGGCAGGCGGAGTTCGGGCGTGCATTTGCCCAGCAGATACATCGCCTCTTTGACCGGAATGGGGTTGACGTCCGAAAACAGCGCCGAGATAAGCGGCACGTATTTGAGCTGCATCGCTGCGCTTTGCTCCGCTTTGCCTTCGAAATACAGGCGGCACATCTTTGAAGTTTCGGCCGGGAGCACGTTGGAAAGCACCGATATGACGCCCTTGCCGCCCAGCGAAAGGATAGGCACTGTCTGGTCGTCGTTGCCCGAATAGATATCGAGCTTGTCGCCCACGAGCGCAAATGTTTCGGCTATTTTTGAAAAGTTGCCGTTGGCTTCCTTGATGGCGCAGATATTGGGGTGATCCGCAAGGTACGCGTAGGTCTGCGGCTCGATATTGAGCCCCGTGCGCGAAGGCACGTTGTACATAATGATGGGGATATCCACCGAATCGGCGAACAGGGTGTACATAGTTTTGAGCCCGTTTTGCGAAGTCTTGTTGTAATACGGCGTGCAGACGAGCAGCGCGTCCGCTCCGACGGATTCCGCGCGCTTGGAAAGGTTGAGCCCGTGACGGGTGTCGTTGCTCCCGGTGCCGGCGATGACCGGCACGCGGCCGTTCACCGTTTTTACGGCGAATTCTATTGCGCCGATATGCTCGTCGTCGTCGAGCGTGGATGCTTCGCCGGACGTGCCGCAGATCACGAGCGCGTCTATGCCGGATACTATTTGTTCTTCGATGATATTGCCGAACGCGGCGGTGTCGACGGCGCCGTTTTTGAACGGTGTGACGAGCGCTGTGGCGGCTCCTTTGAATATTGTCTTTTTCATAACGTTTTCCTTTCTCTTTGCGGGCACGCTCAGGATAAGAGACCGCCGCTTCAACGCGGAGTAAAACAAAAAACGCGCTTTTCGCGGAAAACTACACGAAAAACGCAAACGGCGCAAACTGACGCCGCGATCGCTTCCGATAGCTCTCCGTAATAAAAACGACAGTCGGACGGATATTTTCCGCCAGACCAAGCAAAACGCCTGCGCCTGCGCCCGCTTTCGGCGCCCACGCCTTTTTCCGCCCCCGGCGGCCGACGCCGGCCTTTAACGGAGACAGATACTATTCGGGAGCGCGCCTCTACCCTGATGCGGTTATTCTGTTGTAAGTTATAATATCATAGCGCGCGCGATATGTCAATATCATTTTTGACATTTTTTGCATATTTATTCCGCTTTTCTTGCAAAATAACGAAAAAAGGAACGGGCTTGATCCGTTCCTTTTATAAGTTTATTCTTCCCTTGCGATATCGGGATGCCTGGCGTAATAATCGTCCAGCGCGTTCTTTATCGCCTCCTCGGCGAGCACCGAACAGTGTATCTTGTGCACGGGCAGGCCGTCGAGCGCTTCTGCCACGGCTTTGTTGGTGAGCTGAAGCGCCTCCGAAACCGGGCGCCCCTTTATCAGCTCGGTCGCCATGGAGCTGGAGGCNNGCGATGGCGCTGCCGCAGCCGAACGTTTCGAATTTTGCGTCGATGATGATACCGTCTTCTATTTTAAGGTACATTTTCATAATATCTCCGCACTTGGCGTTGCCGACTTCGCCCACGCCGTCGGCGTCTTCTATAACGCCGACGTTGCGCGGATTGCGGAAATGATCCATAACTTTTTCGCTGTATAATGCCATTTTCTTTTACCTCACAAAATGAATTTTCCTTTTCCGGAATTAAGGTCGCGCCATACCGGTGAAAAACCGCGCAGATAAGCCACGACTTCGCTCACCGCGGAGATGATGTATTCGATCTCTTCGTCGGTGGCGTCTTCGCCCAGCGATAACCGAAGCGAGCCGTGCGCGACGGCGTGCGGCCTTCCTATTGCGAGCAGCACATGGCTGGGGTCGAGCGAACCCGACGTACACGCCGAACCCGAGGAAGCGCTTATGCCCCTGTCGTCCAGAAGCAGCAGCAGCGATTCGCCCTCTATGCCTTCAAAGCAGAAATTGACGTTGGAAGGCAGCCTTTTTTCGGCGTCGCCGTTGAGCGCCGAATGCGGGATGAGCGAAAGCCCGCGTATGAGTTTATCGCGAAGGTGCGTGAGTTTTTCGGCGTTTTTCTGCATATTGGCGACGCTTTCTTCCAGCGCCGCTGCCATTGCGGCGATCCCCGCCACGTTTTCGGTACCGGCGCGAAGGTTCCGTTCCTGAGCGCCGCCTTCGATAAGCGGCACAAGCTTTACGCCGCGCGCGGCGTAAAGGAAACCCACGCCCTTAGGCCCGTGGAATTTGTGCGCAGATGCCGAAAGCATATCTATCTTCTGCGCGGCGACGTCAACGGGCAGATGCCCCACCGCCTGGACCGCGTCGGTATGGAAACACACGCCTCGCTCTTTGCACAGCGCGCCGATCTGCGCGACCGGCTGGACCGTGCCTATTTCGTTGTTTGCGGTCATCACACTCACCAGGCAGGTATCGGGGCGGATCGCATTTTCGAGCTCGTTTATGTCGACTATCCCGTTTTCGCCGACGGGAAGATACGTCACGTAAAAGCCTTGCTTTTGCAGCTTTTTCGCCGTATGGAGCACGGCGTGGTGTTCGATGGACGTGGTTATTACGTGCGTTTTGCCCTTTGCTTTTCCGTTTGCGGCGGCGGAAAGGATCGCCTGGTTATCGGATTCCGAACCGCCGGAAGTGAATATTATGTTCCGCGGCTCGGCGTTTATGCACCGCGCTATGCGTTCGCGCGCCGAATCGAGCGCTTCGCGGGCGGTCTGCCCAAGCGAATACAGGCTCGACGGGTTGCCGTAGCATTCGCGCAAGTACGGCGTCATAGCGCGTATCGCCGTTTCGCTCATAGGAGTCGTAGCGGCGTTGTCTGCGTATATCTTCATTTTTTGTCTCCCGTGATCTTGATTTCTTTTCTATTGTACTACTAAATACCTACCGTGTCAATAGGTAATTAAAAATCGACCGGCCCGAAAATGTTCGGACCGGCCGGAAAGCGGATACCGTTTTCAGCGGTTGAGCAGATACACGCCCAGATTGAGATACAACGCGAAACCTATCCACAGGATATACGGGACGAGCAGCCATCCCGCCGCGCGGCGCGTGCGGAAGAACAGCACCGCCGTCCATACGACGGCGCCGAAAAGGAGCACCAGCCAGATGAACGCGGCGAGCGTGTTCCCCACGCCGAAGAAAAGGATGGACCAGAAGAAATTCATAAACAGCTGTATCCCGTACGCATACAGCGGCTCGTTGTCGTCGCGCGCCGAGATCCACACCAGATAGCACGCGACGCCCATAAGCGTGTAGAGCAGCGACCACACCGCCGGGAACAGCCACGCCGGCGGCGAAAGCGGCGGCTGCTTGAGCAAAGCGAACGCTTTCATGCCATCCATCGTCAAAAGACTCGCAAGCCCG
This sequence comes from Clostridiales bacterium UBA1206, assembly GCA_002310055.1. Classification (GTDB taxonomy): domain Bacteria; phylum Bacillota; class Clostridia; order Oscillospirales; family CAG-382; genus UBA1206. The sequence continues at coordinate 5,571 of DBXS01000009.1, forward strand.
CCGACCGCCAGCGGCACAGCCACGCTTATTATCAGCTTTTTCCATTGTATTTTCATATTATCACCGCTGATATTATATGAAAAAAGCGCAAAATTATACGCGCGCAAAAAAACGCACCGAAAAAAACCCGGTGCGTTTTGCAATAATTCTGCGTTTATTCGTTTATAAGTTTTCCGTCTTCGTCAACGCTGACGCCCCACGCGTCGGTGACCGCGGGAACATTTTCACCGTCGGTAGCGCCGGCAGCCTGAACGGTCTGCGTGAGGACTTCGACATGGAGTGAATACCCTTCGGGCGGATTCTTGAGCTGCTTGCAGGCGCCGATAAGAATATCGGTAGCCCCTTCGCCGGTCCCGGGGACGGCTTCGGTAAAGTAATAGAAGTCGCCTTTTTTGAACCATTTGCCGGTATCGTCGAGCACGAGACTGTAATCGCCGTTTTCACCTGCGACAGGAGGCGCGGGGTAGATGAAGGTCTCGCCTTCGTCCACTTTCTGCCAGTTGACGACGATCATCGCGCGGACGTAGACCGAATAATCTGTCTTGGGAATGGTGACGACGACGTCGCTTTTAACGTTGTTTGCAAAAGTCTCGCTCACTTCGGGGGTGAGATCTTCGTCGGCGACAAGGCTGTTGGTCAGCTCGTCGGTGTCGCCGTGCATAAAGGTGACCGCGGCGTAAACGCCGCCCGCGAGCAGCGCCGCAAGGAGTACAGAAGCGGTAACGATCAACAAAGTTTTGGATTTCATGACTGTTTACCTCCCGTTGCTCACGACAAACGTGTTGTCGGCGCTGTTTTCACCGCTGAGCCAGTTCATATCGTTGCGCTTGTTGGTGAACTCCGCCCGCGCAGTTGAATTGTCCTGATCTATCGTGCATTTCTTTACGGTGTCGCCTTGCGCATCGTAGCGCCAGCTCCAGTCGTCGAGCTCGGTCACCTGGTAGTAGCCGGAAGGCACCTGGAACGAAACCGATCCGGTATCTTTCAGCGTGAAATACACAGGTGCGAACGTGGCGTCGACTGCGCCGTCGGCAGAGGTAAGACGTTCGAGCTTGAACACGAATTTTTCGTTTGCAAATTCGGTGCCGTTTTTATCGGTAACGGTCTTGCTTACGATGATCGTGCCCAGCGCGCCGGTGTTGGTGATAACTGCCGGTGCGGCGAGCGTCCTGCCGTCGTCTTTAAGAGCAAGCTCGTCGTTGAGGACGATCTCGATCTTGTTATCGGCGCCGTGGTCGGTGAGGAATAAGGTCTGTTCGCCGCCTTCCTGAAGAACTTCCCAAATGCGAAGCGTCGCGCCGTAAGGAACGTTTGCAATAATGACCGTATCGGTATCGCCGGTATTTGCGGAGCCGTTGACCGAAACGCCGCCTTCTTTGACAAGCGTATCGGCTACGAGCGTTTCGCCGTCTTTGGTCACGGAATAGTAGAACATGAATCCGTGCTGGTTCCACGTATCGTCGGTCATCTGGAAGTTAGTTATCTCTTTCTTGACTACAACATTGTATGTCTTAATCTCCCACACCGCGTAGAGGGTATTGGAACCGTCGTTGTCGGGATTGCTCTGAATCGTCAGGTTGTCGACGCCGTAATTTTCCGTTTCAGTGCCGTAAAGGAAGATATCACCGTTTCTTGTGAGAGACCAACCCTTGAATTCGTATCCTTCCCTTTCAACAATCGTTCCGGGCTGAACCTGGAATGTTGAGTTGACGGTCAGGTTATCGTTTGTGATTACGTTGTACTCGACACCGCCTTCAGTAACTGTTCCGGCGACAAAACCGTCATCGGAACCCGGTGCGGACGAGGTGAAAGTACCGCCGTTTGCGTCATAGACAAGCTGAGTTTTGTCCGGAACCGCAGGGAGATAATTTGCCTGAAGTCTGATGGTATATCTGTACTCGTAGCCATCGTTTTCGTCGGTCGGCATCGTCGGCCATACAACCCAAGCATTCTCATCCGTGCTTCCCTTAGTACGGCGTTCAATCTTTACACCGCTTCCCTGAAGCTGGACAAGGAATTTTTCGCCGGGGAGTCTTACGGTACTTGCAGGTTGCCAAGATCCACCTTCAGATGACGTGCCATCATAGACCCAAATCATCTGCTGCCAGCTGCTGAAGTGCATATCCGTATCGTTCGGATACGAAGCAGCTATTGCATATGTGTTGGTATTATCGGCGTAGAGGTAGTTGTCACAATACTCCGTAACAGCATTGTTCCCGTTCTTCGAGAAATAGCCGTCACCGGAATCATATACAACGTATATTCCCTTTGCGCCAACAAGTTTGCTACTCCATTTGGCATAAAGATCGAGTTTCTTTGTGACCCAATAACGATCGCCGCCGTTATTACCGATGATATCGGAGTTCCACGGGTTTTCGTGATTATCATCTCCCGAAAGATCGCCCCATTTGTCCATGACATCAGTCATGTCGGTTGTTTTATCGTACGGATTCAGACCGGAGGTTTGTTCATTGAGTCTGTTGCCAGAGTAGAAATAGCTCTCTGTGGAGAAATTCGGGTCAGAATACCAGCCGAGGAAGTTATACAAATCTCGACGGCCGGTCGGGATACTGACAGTCTTGCCGTTGTCAACACGGAAGTTCATTGCTTGAGTATCAGAACCCCATGTCAACGACATATCTTTTGAATCGCCCGACCCTGCGTTCGGATGCAGGAAGACACGGTATTCAATCTGACGCCATTTAGCGTAAACAACCAAGCCGCCTTCCGGCATCGTGGTCATTGTATACGGACTTTCCGTGCTGCATGACGCGTCAAGATACCATCCGTCAAACACAAATCCGTCAGGAATTATTGAAGGAACATGCGAATTATATTCTGAAATATTTGCCCCGTAAGCGAGTCCACTTATTTCATCATCAAGTCCGGAATTAACTACATCCTCTATTCTTCCGCTTCTACCGAAATAGCTACCATCAAGGAAATGAATCGTGTAATTATTTCTTGTATAATAGAAACGGATTGTATAGTTATTCGAAGAGCTTAATGAAACACGACCATCGCTTCCATAAGTAGGACTCGATCCAAACTGAGTAAATCCGGAAATATCCGAAAAATCTTCATCTCTCGTCGAGTTAATACTACCATTTGTCGAAATCTGAACATGTTGATGTTCGACAAAGGTCTTGCCATTGAACGATACTGTATTTGTAGCTCCAGGTAATGCTTCGATGTAATAATACATATGGACAGTAGTACCTGTTCCATAGCGTTTCGCGTTGAAAACAGTATTTTCTTCACGCATAGCTTCTATGTATGGTACATCGCCGCTTGTGTAAATACTACTATTTTGAGGCTCCCAGACATAACCGGAATAATTGACTCCATCACTACCCTGAATGGGGAAATTCTGGGAAATATCCTGCTGATAAAGCGCTGTAATCGTCTTTATTGTCCGATAGTTGCTGTATGTCCTCGTATACCTTTGGCCATCATAAGGCTGTCCGTTTGCAGTCCAGCTTACTACTTCAAATATCGGCTTCATTTCGCCAGAAGACGAGTCAAAGCCATAACGTGTAGAAGATGCATGGTATTGGGTGCGAGTGTTATCTGTATATCTTGTTCCCGTATAGTTCACAACATTCGAATAAATATATACTGTACCGTTGTAAACTTCACCATTTTCATTGTCACTTTTTCTAAACGCAGAATTCCATCCAAAAAGACCGCTTCTAACCCAATAAATTCTATAGAAATTTATGCCATCATCGGTTCCATATTTGGCCGGATCATTGTCATTATCAGTGCCAGATATCGGACTATATGTAGCAGAACTTGCATTATACGTCCAATAACGATTCCCACTATTGCCAGATCTTGTTAGTCTAATCAAAGAGCCATTTACTATTCCGTACTCGTTAATTCTTTCATTTGAGTCAGTCTCATAATAGACAGTCCCGGTATATCTTGTTGTGCCGTCAATTGTATCGAATGAATTTCGAGTTAGTTGGACATAATTATCTCCTATTTTACCATAAAGTGTCCCGCTTTCAGAATCTGTTGGAATATATTCATATCCGCCATTACCTGAGACGCGGAAAGTCAACGTATACTCGTTTCTATCGTAGTATACGTTAATAACAGAAGTTCCCTCAGGGACAATTATCACATTTTGGTCGATTGAGCTGAGATGGAAGCCAACATACCGTCTTGCTTCTCCGTTAATTAAAGCATAAGCATTGTTACCGCTACCGGCTGCCAACACGTTATTAATAGTCGTATTGACATTCCCTGTCAAAAGGACAAGGTCTTCGTAATCATAACCGTTCCCAGAAATATTCTGTCTCCAAATAACCACAGAATACGTGGCAGTCGGAATCGGTATCCACTTTGCATATACGTTTATTCTGTGATTCTCAGCGTTACCTGCGTCTTCAGGGTGAGTCGTAACAAGGATATCATTTGCAAGAGAATCATGATGATAATAAATCTTATCATCCTCAGAATTTCTTATAAATTGACCGCCGAACGGGAAAACCGCAGCATTTGAAAGATCAACAGAACCATTAACTTCTGCAGGAACCGTCACTCCTGCCGGGAAGTAATACCAACCCCCGAAAGTATAGCCGAGGCGCTCTGGAGTATTTTCTCCCTGAGGGGCAAACGACGTGGTTCCATCCTCGACAAACTGAGGCGCGTAATAGGTTGCGCCTTTGCCGTTTTCATTGAAAACAAGCCAGTTCCCTCCGGGAGCGTATGCGTACAGACTGATATCATTGGTTATCTGAACCCATACCGGGTTGTTATATATATACTCTTTCGCTTCCGTACCGGTTTTTTCCGGAGTCATTCCTTCAGTCGGACTTTCATCATCCCCAAGCTGAGTGAAGACACCTATAAGGTTGTCATAAGATGCCTGTTCGAGTTTCCAGCCGAGGAACGAAGCCGCCTCAGTGTACGGAGTATACGGAACGTTTACGCGGAAATTAAGCGGTTTGACTTGTGAATCGTCATATCTCTGAAGCGCATAGTCAATGCCAAAGCACGTTACGTGCAACTCGTCGTAGAACGTAACGGTATAGCGCTTATAGAGCATCGCGTAGAAATTGAGTTCCGACGGATGATTGGTGTCATCAAACGCGTCAGCAACGGCGTCACGGACACCCTGAATCGTCAGAGCGTTATCAGCATCATCGACAGTATACTGCGGATTGCTGCTCCATCCGCGGAACAGTGCGTTTGCCGCCGTGGTAGCGTCAATGCCGGGCTCGTAAATCAGTTTCTCATATTCCGTCGCGTCAAGCGTGTCGGATTTTTTTACCAGTACCGTTTCGACAGGCTGGGCACCGTCAGCGGTGGATTCATAGAGATTTACCGTAATTAGATCATTCGGCTGAACAATAAATATCGAAAACGAAGATGTCTTAAATGTGATATCGTTACCGTCAACAGCAAGATCGTCAATGATCTCAACCGCAACGCCCTTTTTGCCGGTCGCTTTCTCGGCGGCTTTTGCGGCATCTGGGAAAGCGCTGATAAACGCGGAATCGGTATTTAAGACGTAGTTTTTGGAATTCCTTATAACGTTCTCGTCATCGAGTATGTGGAGTAAAAACACCGACTGGTTGTCTTTAATGCGAGCATCGGTGATGGTAACTTCCACTTCGCCGATAGGATGTATCTCCTTGCCGGTCTGTTTATCGACCGCTTTGATATCATAGAAATCAAGGAACTTATAATTGGCTGCATTCGACTTGCCGCCGAACGGATTCGAAACGGTGCTGAATGACAGTTTGGCATTTTCGGGAAGCCCCTCAGCGTCCGCAGACGGTTTGAGGAAAGGTTTGACGAACAGCAGCCAGTAAAGGTCGGAAAACGTATCTGCCATCGAACCGTAAGTGGTCGCAGTCGCAGATTCGGATTCGGATTCGTCGCCGGTCCCGGCGCCGAAAGCGCTGAGCGGAGCCGCCGCAAAGATGAGCGTCAGCGCAAGTAAGAAGGATAACGTTCTTGAAATAATGTGTTTTTTCATAATATCCTCCTTTCTCAGTCGCCCGCGGTAAGTGCTTCAAACACTTCTTCGGGAGTATCATAATCGACCGTCTTCTGCCCTATATATGCCTTGATAGTGACCGTAAACTCGGATTCCCTGGGGAGAGTTTCGGAAACGGTGATCTGATAGCCGTTATTATTTGCTGCGAGCAGGGGATAATCTTTATAAGTTTCGTCTTCACCGGGAATGTCGGCGGAAGTGAGCTCTTTGTACCATACGCCGTTGATGCCGGTAAGCGCATACCAGCCGTTGGCGAAATTACAAGTCGCATAACCGGAGGAGTTGAGATCTTCGGTGATCTTAACGAACAGATACGCCGGGATTCCGGTATAGCCGGTGACGCGCACGGTGGGATCCTTATAGATATCCACGCCGGGCATGAGCATATAAGTCTGGCCTTCTTCGGTTATGGCGGAAGAATCGAGCCTGTACGAGCCGTCGGTCTGACGGTTCGCCACGTGTTCGTAGACCGTGATGCTTTTGGCGAGGTCGGCCTTGAGCCCGATTGTGGCCTTAACGTCCTTTTGACCGACATACTTGGCGGTTACGGCGCTTGCTACGGCAGCGACAGCCACAGCGAGCACCAGTACGAGCGCGGCGACGAAATACTTTTTGTCTTTTATCTTTTTAAACATCACACGCACCCCCTTCAGTCGATCTGAACGAATTTGACGCACGTGTCAAAGTCTATTGCCACAACGTCTGTGGATTGAAGCGGATTGCTCTCGTCAGGAGTAAGCGCACCGTAAACCGAAAGCGGCACATTGGCAGCGTCGACCGCGAAAGCGAAAGTTTCGACAGCGGAAGTGTTGCCCGCGGCGAGCTCATCGCCTTCAAGCACGATCCTGCCGTTGACCGGAGTAATCTCCACTTTCCCTTCGGAAGTTACGCGGTAAACCTTAACGTACTGCGACACGCCTTCGCCAAACAGGAATTCGACAGAATACCTCACCGCAGTTTCAGATCTGTTGACGATGGTGAGTTCATAGTCGTTGTTTTCGCTGCCGGGGACGAACACCCCTTTGGTGAGGACGTAAGTTACGTCGTTGGAGTCGCTTCTTTGGGCGTCGACGTCGAATGCGGCGACGCGCGCGGTGGAAGCGCTTGTTTCGGCGGTGCGGTATTTTGCTACGAAACCTGCCGCCAGAAAAGAGGAAAAGACCGTGAGGACGACGATTATCAGCGCGACGTCTATAAGTACGCCGCCGTGTTTACGCGTTCTGTTCATATATGGGTCTCTCCTTTCCTTATATAAATTTTATTATTACAAAGCTTCGTTCCGCCTGCTTTGCAAAGACGGATATCCGCCTTCGCCGCGGACCGGCGCTTCCGTAAAGACAAACCGTCCTGCCGGGAGCAGCGGTCCGGGGCGAAATCATCTTCCGCCCGCCCGCCACGTGGGCGGGCGAAAGAAATAATTTCTAAAATACCTTTTGCCTGTTTGCTCAGAAAAGACTCAAATTAGTCGATCTGGGTAACAGTGATGGTGAGATCGAAGTTGATCTCGGTAACAGCGTTTGCATCGGTGATGACACCGGCGGCAACGTTGCCGAGGTAAGTATCAGCAGCGTCATACAGAGCTATTTCTTCAGGGGTTTCACCATGCTCAAACTCCCAAGCCCAGGTAAGGGTGAAAGAGGTGTTGAATACGGTGCCGGGAGCGTAATCAGCGGTCTCGGAGAACTTGGTAACGAAATCAACGATGTCTTCAAGAGAACCGGTAGCAAGAGCTTCATCGTTGCCGGCTTCTTTAAGCGTGAAGACTATAGGATGATAATCTTCATCGAGCGTGAAGGTCTCGTAGTAACCGTAAGTACCGACTTCGGGCGCAGTATCAGCTTTCGTAGCAGCGGGAGCTTCGGTGACTTCGGAGACTTCGATGCTGCTGGTGGCGGAAGATTCTTCCAGCTCAAAAGGAACGAGCTGGGTGTAATCGGTGTAAGTGCCGGCGGGAAGTACTACGTCTTTGAAGTTTTCGCCGAATTCGATAGCGATTCTGACAGCGACTTCGGGAGTGCCGGTGATGCCGAAGGTAATGCCGAGGGTTTCAGCAGCTTCGGCTTCGCGTTTATCGCCTTGGGTTTCATCGTCGCCAGTAGTTGCATAGTCTCTAAGACCAGCGGGGGTGCCGGGAGCTACGACTTTTTCTTCAGCCTTAACGGTGACTTCGCCTTTGTACGAAGTGTCGTCGGTAGCGTATTCGGTAGCGAAGCCTTCGCCATCGATGGTAAGCAGGACGCCGAACTTGGCTACGCGAGCGGTGTCTTCATAAGAAGCGCCGGTGACGTATTTTGCAAATGTGCCGCCTACAAAGCAGCTGGTGATCAGTGTGAGAGCTACCACAAGAAGAGCAACCCTCATGGTCCAATTCTTCTTCATTGAATTGATTCCTCCATAAAAGTATTATTTGTTGGGGCGTCAACGCCCGTTTGGGAATGTTCGGGACATTACGCTGCCCCAACGTTGCGGTGAGGTTCGCCTCACTCTATATCACTGCTGCGTCACCGTGGCGTATGGCACAGCCAGATAATATATGCGGAATGTAAACTCCGTTCATTGACTCCGCGCGCCGCGCGCGCACGGGTGTGCGGTGCTATTGCCCCGGACGCCGTTTGCGTATACCGCGCCAAGTTAATTAACGGAACCTGCATTCAGTTTAATATACCATGCGGGACGCATTTTGTCAAGAGAAATTTGCGATTTTGTGTATATTTATGCCCTTTTTTGCGCCCGCGCTGCGCGCGTAAACAGTATTTTGTGCCGGGCCCGGACTCACATACAAGATATAGTGAAAAAAGCGGAAACGGTAATTTAAGGAAATAAAAAAAGACCGCCGGAAATCCGGCGCGGTGCGGTCAACGACGCGGGTCGACGCGCGTTCGATGATGCTGCGCAGCCACCGGCGGCGCTCAAACGCTCAGCAGTCAGGGTCGGCTCTGACAAGCGGGGCCCCCGAAAACGTTTACGTTTTTGGGGTGAACTCGCCACCGGCGAGTCATTCACTACCGACCCGTTCGACTCCCCATACTAATATTATACCGGAAATATTCAATAAAATCAATGCTTTGCGAAGCAAAGCTACCGATTCTCTTCTCTTTTCTCTCTTCTCTCTTCACTGGAAAAAGTCGCGCGAGGGGCAAAGAAAGAGAAGAGTGAAGAGTGAAAAGTGAAGAGAACAAAAAGCGGACCCATACGGGACCGCTTTTTGATATTGTCTATGGGGTACGAAAAGATGGATTTGTGTTTTTGACAGATGGATTCGAACTCTCGAAGAATGATAGTGATATATCTCGCTTGCGCGAGATGCGATATAATTTGCTTACGCAAATTGCGATATATTCGGTCCCAGACCGAATGCGATATGATATAAATCCACCCATGCCCGCAGGCATATCGCTCGCCGCAGGCGAATATCGCGCGCGAAGCGTATATCGCAAATCCACGAAGTGGATTTATATCGTTGAAAAAGGACTTGCTTTGGCAAGTCCTTTTTCTGGTGGAGACGAGGGGAGTCGCTCTCGCCTGCGGGCTCGGTCAGGGTCGGCTCTGACAAGCGGGGTACACGAAAGTGCTTGCGCTTTCGGGGTGAAAGCCCGCCGGGCTGTCATTCACTACCGACCCGTTCGACTCCCCGCTTTTTGCATCTGCGAATATCAAAAAGCGGACCTCTTCGGGTCCGCTTTTTGATATTGGTGGAGACGAGGGGAGTCGAACCCCTGTCCGAAAATCTATCCACACCGATTTCTCCGGGCGCAGGCGCATATTTGGATTCCCCGGTCACCGCCGAAAAGCGCCGTCCTGCGAGCCGGGTAGCTTCATAAGATCATGCCGCGCCGCAAAGCTTAGGCGCGTTCACGTTCACTGCTGAGTGACGCCGTATCCCGGGCCGCAGTGCTCCCGGGTACGACGGCGGCCGCGCTTAGGCGGCTGCTGCTAATTTGTTGTTGTTAGCGTTTATTTTAGAGTTTACGTTTTTTATGGAAGTCACGCTCTTCCGCCCGCTTACAATGCTTCAAAACCCCCGTCGAAACCTTTACGTCCCCGCGTTTGTTTTGGCATTGCTATATTATACACATTTTTCCGCACTTTGCAAGTGGTATTTTGTGTTATTTAAGGTCCAACTTGATAACTACATATTATTGTTACCTAATTAATGTTGGAATGGAAGGTCCACCAACGCCGCATTGATACAAAAATAGTTGGCGATAGATATGATCATAGAGACGATCTTCTGAAAGCGAAACTATATTATTAGGCTCGCCTTTGTACAAACCACTGCTAGCAATAACACAAGAGCCAACAACTTCATGCCTACATAGACGAGAGCAAAACCAATTTACTCCCTCAGCGCCAAGAGGTATAGCTTTAATCTTATCCTTGCCATAATTACTGATAGCATCAAAGCAAATAACTATCGGAAATCCGCCGTAATTAATAACATCTTTTTCATAAGAAGAACAACCGCAAAGTGTATTGACACAGCTGTTAAATTCCTCATGTTGGCAATAGAAAGTTTCAAAGCTTTTATCAACATGACTACATAAATATGTAGTGCCCGATATAAACATTTTATGTTCTTTATTTTGAAGATGACTGAACAAGATTGCCATATTTGCTTCAATTCATTACCTTTCTCTTTATTTATATTCGCCGAGCGCGGTCAGCAGTTCGCGTATGCGTTCGGGGCATTCTGCTGCGAAATTATCGAGCATTTCGACCGTAATGAATCTGTTGACGTGGTCGGGGTCGCCGTGATGCCGCGCGAATATTCCGGGCAGCTGGCGCAGACGCTCGGTCAGCGCGTCTTTGGAAAAATAATCCAAGTAAACGTTATCGAACTTTTCGATCCCGTACAGCCCCTTGAGCGGACGGAAATCGGGGTGCGAATCCGCGTAGGCGTAATCGTAATTGAACCAGTCTTTTTTTATTGACCACGGGTCGCGGTGCCACTGATCCATATTGGCGTGGATTATGGGCATTACGAAACCGTCGATATAGAAGGTGTCTACCACGATATGGATAAAATATCCCAAGTAAAACGACCGGCGGTAAGGATCTTTTTCGCCCTTGCAGTATTTTTCGTAAAACAGCAGGTTGCTTTGCAGTCTGTCGGGCAGGTTCTTGTGCCAGTGGGTCAGTTCCTTGGGCGGATCATAGCCGAAATCGCCTATCATCCTGCCACAGTCGGGCGCCAGAGTCCCCACGTAGAACGGCGCTTCTATGACGTCCAGCCCCATGCCGAACAGTTTTTCGGCTATGCGCAGATGCATTATCCAAGCCGCCATAAGTTATCTTTCCTCCCTGCCGGCGCGCTGCATTTCGCGTTCCGCCGAACGCTTCGCCTCGTCTTCGCGCTTATCGTAAAGCTTTTTGCCTTTGCATAGCCCCAGTTCCACTTTTACCCATTTGCCGCTGAAATACAGCGAAAGAGGGATAAGCGCGTAACCCTGCTGCCCCATCTTGCCGAAGATCTTCAAAATTTCGCGCTTATGCATGAGGAGACGGCGTTCGCGGTAGGGATCCCGGTTGAAGATGTTCCCCTGTTCGTAATGGCTGATGTGCATACCGTAAACTTTTATTTGGCCGTTTTCCACGCGGCAGAACGAATCCTTCAGATTCACCCTCCCGGCGCGCAGCGACTTGACCTCGGTGCCGCAGAGCTCTATGCCTGCCTCGTACGTTTCGATCACGAAATAATCGTGATACGCTTTTTTGTTGTTTGCTATTGTCTTTTTGCTTTCTTTCATTTGTTCCCTTTTTTATTCCCCGCGCGCGAAACGCAGGTCGGCTTCAAAACAATGTTTGCCGGTGCGTCTGTTCACGCCACAGACGACGGAGCCGTTTTGCGCGGGCTCGGAAAATATATCTATAACGTCGCCGGCGAGCGCTTCGCCGGTGAAATTTATGCGGCAGGTCTTTACGCTGCCTATGTCGGCGCCGCAGTGGTCGAAAACGAGGTCGGCGTAAACGGTGTTGTTGAGATGCCGGTTTTCGTCAAGCGCGGACCAGCGCACGGTGTAAGGCGCGGACGCGGCAGGATCTGACGTGTCGACGGACGTCCGGCGCAGCAGTTCGACTCCTTTGATATCCATCCCCACGGGATCGCAGGGGTAATTGAGCGCCGAAGGGCGCAGCGGCATACGGCGGGAATAGCTCATAAGCACCCAGTGCGTGGTAGCTTCCGCAACGGGCAGGCCGCCGCGGTAAAACAGGTATTCGCGCACGAAGACCACGCCTTCTATGCGGTTGTTCACCGTAAGGATCTCTATTTCGTCGTATTTGCGCACGGGTTGTAAGAAATTGATGCCGAAACGGATTATAACGAACACCATATCGTCGGCGCGCATCTTTTCGTATGTGGCGCCGGTGCCGGCGATATCCGAGACCGCGAGTTCCTGCATATATTTCATAAGAGCGGAAACCTTTATTTCGCCGTTTTCGCCAACATCGTAACTATTTATCTTTATCTTCTGCTTTAACATTTTTTCTTCTGCCTCGGTGCGCAAGCGGATTCGCTTCCATGGCGTTCTGCATCCTGCTGTCGGAAACGTGAGTGTAGATCTGCGTGGTGGAAAGCTGCTCGTGCCCCAGGATATCCTTTAACGTGAGCACGTCCACGCCGCCTTCGTTATACATGAGCGTGGCGGCGGTGTGGCGCAGCTTGTGAGTGGAAAGTCCCCTTCCCCCGAGCCCCGCGCGGTCGATATACTTGTATACCAGCCATTCCACCGTCTGCGGCGAAATGCGGCGGTTGCGTTTGGAAAGGAAGAGCGCGTTCTTTGAATCGCTCGCCAGCGGCACGCGGCATTTGGAAGATCTCTCTTCCCTGACCGGCAGGTACGCGCTGATGGATTCGCGGCACGATTCGTTGAGATATATCACGCGCATTTTATCGCCTTTGCCGGTGACGCGTAGCTTGGAAAGGTCGGAATCGATATCGGTGAGATCGATGCCGACCAGCTCGGAAAGCCGCATCCCGCAGTTCAAAAACAGCGTAAGTATGCAGTAGTCGCGCGCGTAGTCGGGCGACGCGGGGTCGACGGTATCGAGCAGGTCCACGGATTCGTCCAGCGTCATATACTTGGGCAGCGCGGGGCGGATCTGCGGCGCGTCGATATCGCGGGCGGGGTTTTCTTTGACTATATGCGTCTTTGCGGAATGGTACTTGAAAAACGATTTTATCGCCGAAAGCTTGCGCGCCACGGTGCGGGATTTATCGCCGCGCTGCTGCGAAAGATACAGCAAAAAAGCATAGATATCGCCGGGCTTTACGCTTTGGACGAGCGATTCGTCGAGCGACGAAATATCGCATTCTTCCATAGAGACCCCGGAACGCTGCGATATGATGAATCTGAAAAACATTTCAAGGTCGCCCGCGTACTGTTCTACAGTGAGCGCGGAACGGTTCTGTATCGCCTGCTTGTACGAGACAAAGCTCAAAAGCAGTTCGGGCATTTCCCGCATAGGCGAACGCCTCCGTTAATTTACTGGTGCAGCTTGGGCAGCCATTCGCGGAACACCGCGAAAGTCTGATCCAGCGCTTCGTCGAGTTTGTAATAGTTCAAAACGTAATTCGTGCCGTCCAGGCTGACGTAGTCGTTGGCGGAAAACCACACCGCTATCTTGATGTTGCGGCAGAAACGGTTCGCTTCCGCCTGATTGTTTGCAAAGCATTTGAACATCTCGCGGCACCAGGTCGCCTGCTGCGATTCGCTCCTGCCCTGAGCGGTGTCCCTGTAAGACCGGCTGCCCCAGTCGTAGACTTTGGCGCCGCCCGCGCCGCAGGCGAATTCGCCTATCATCCACGGGTAGTCTATAAAGTAATCCTTATACTTATCGTAAGTCTTGGTATACATATTCTTGAACGAATCCATTGACGAATTGCCCGGTTCGTAATAGGTGAGCCCCAGCATCTGGCAGTAATCGGCGCCGGGATAATAGCAGGCGAATTCGCCCCAGTCGCAGTACGGGCAGGTGATGGTTATTGGGTTGAACACCCAGATGCAGTTATCCACGCCTTCTTCTTTGAAAATGTCGTAGAGCCGGCGCCAGGTGATGACGAAGATATCCGGATCGAGCAGCGTGACTATGCCGGCGTAGCTCGTCCAGTCGGTGTTCATCTCGTTGTTCAGACGGAATATCACCGGCTTGCCGTACGCCTTGATATCGGCGGCGAGGCGGCGGAAATGATCGTCGTATTTGCCGCGCATGATATCGAACATGGGCGTGTAGCCCGCAATGGAATTATTGGTCGTGGTGAACTGATAGGTGAGATTGAGCACCGGCTTGCCGTTGAATCCGTTGCCGCCCGCGTGCTTTTCGATAAAATCCGTTTTTAAATACGAAAGCGTATCGTACCAGCCGATATGCAGGTAGGTCATGAATATCTCGGGCGTGTAATCGAGCGCCTCGGGCGACTGCATCCAGGCGATATAATCGTCGTTGTTGCCTTCGTAGAAGAAGCCCCAGTCGACGTCGGTCTGATTCATGAGCTTATCGTAATACGCGCGCGTCTCGTCGTTCCACTGTTCGGGGATCTTGAGCTCGTACTGCCCGGCGTAATGGATCTTTTCGCATTCTTTTGCGAAAAAGTCCATGGAGGCGATCATGCCCTGGAACTGTTCGGTGGCTTTGTTCTTTGATTTCATCACCACGAGTATGCAGTCCTTGTACTGGTCCGCCTTGCGGATGATGGCGATATTGTAATACGGATGCTCTATGTTCTTGGATTGCTTTATGAACATGTGGTATTCGATTATCTCGTAGCCGTCGATGACGTCGGTGAGGACTTCCTTGCGCGAAGAGCGCATTATGTTGTTGGCGTTTAGGAAATCCAGGTCGTCTATACGCGGGACGAGCCATTCGGTGAGATACGTTTCCCAGCCGCTCGCTCCGTTTTTGTAATACGGGTTCTGATCTTCGTAAGTTATGTTTATGACCGCTTCGGACGTGACGAGCTTGGTACGGAATTCGCCCAGCGAAAGGTCGCACGCGACGTCGGCGTAAGGCACGGTGAGCATATAGCCGTCGGCAAAATTGACCACGCGTGAATTTTCTTTGCCGCGGAACACGAAACGCGAGTCGCCGGACTTGTAGTCCTTGGAATAATCGTTTGTGAGCGCGCCGTCGAAATAATAATCGGCGCCGTAGATATCGTCGGGCGAGCCGAGGCCCGAATCCGGGTCGGCGAATCTTTCCTGCCATATGAGCTTGGCGTTTTCATCGGGCGTCATGGGTTCAGACTCCTCCGTAGATTTTTCTTCCGAAACCGGCTCCGCGCCGCTTTCGGCAGCGGAACTTTCGTCTGTCTGCTCGGGCCCCGAAACGTCTTCTCCCGCGCACGAGACGAGCAGCGAAAGCAGCAGGGCGAATAATATAAAAACGGATGCGATCCTTTTCATTGTTTTCCTCCCGGACATTCTTTTACATATTGTATTATATCACAACGCTCCCGCTTTTGCAATATGTTTTTGCCTTCCCACGCATCACGCGGAAGGCCGGAAAAGGCGAAAATTGTCGTTTGGCACGCGCTTATGCTAAAAATTTGCGAAAATTGTTAGCACTCACAAGCATATTGTGCTAACTATTTACAATTTGTTCACACATTATGCGATTTTACGTGCTATAATCATACACGTAAAGAAAAAAGAGCGCAAAAGTGTTCCGGCGCACAGCCGGAGTGCCAAAGCGCCGCACAGGAGGTAATAATTATGCTTAACAGAAATCATGCAGTGACTTGCTGGGACCCGTTCCGCGATATGGACGAATTTGAAAAACAGTTCTTCGGCTTTCCGGCAAGACCTTTTGAAGCCAACGGATTCGGCGCGTTCAAGACCGATATCAAGGACGAAGGCGACAAATACGTTATCGAGGCCGACATGCCCGGCTTCAACAAGGACGACATCAAAGTGGACCTTAACGGCGACGTCATGACGATCTCCGCCGAACGTCATTCCGAACACGAAGACAAGGAAAAGAAAGGCAAGTATATCCGCTGCGAGCGTTCCTACGGTATGTACCGCAGACAGTTCGACGTCAGCGAGATCAATGTCGAAAATATCGACGGCAAGTACGAAAACGGCGTGCTCACGCTGGAGCTCCCCAAGAAGGCGCCCACGGCTCCCGTTTCCCGCAGACTTGAACTTAAGTAACGCATAAAAAAGCGACGGCTGACGTGAAAACGTCAGCCGTTTTGCTTTTTATTCGGTTTTATCTAACCGTTCAGCTCTTGCCCGTATATTTCGTTCAGCCGCCGTATACGGAATAGTATTCGTCCGCCGCTTCTCCGGTGAGCACGCGGGTATCGGAAAGCTTTGCAGTGACAGTTTCGCCGGACGCGAACGTTACGATCATATCGCCGGGGTCATAGCCGTCCAGACCGCCGTCGGCGTCGAGATCCACAGAATACACTCTCGTAACGTCGCCGATCCGGTCATCCGGCACGGGCAGCGAGCGGATATTCCCCGCCCTGTCGACTATCATATACCAGATGCGCGTTCCGTTTCCGTAAAACTGCAGTACCAGATACTGATTGTCGTAGCTGTTACTGGCGTAATGACACACTATATGGCGCAGCGTTTTTTCGGCTTCGGGGACGCAGAAAACGTGCGTTTCGTGATAGTAGATATTGTCTGCGATATACGAACGGGAATAGGTATATACTTTGCCGAAAACGTCTATATTGCACAGATCCGACGCGGAATTCAGCATTCCCGCCAGCGGGATGATCTCGGGAGCGGCGTTCGGATCGTTTTCGTTTTTATAGGTGACCACGATATTGTCGGGAACGACCCGGTTAACGCCGTCTTCGCGCACGATATAATCGGCGACGTACATATTCATTTTCCCTGTCGTTGACGTGCTGCCAACGCTTACTTCTTTGTATTCACGCTTTATAGTAAAAACGGGATATTCGTTTTCCCCGGGGAAAACGACCACTTTCTTTACGCCTTCGAGGTTGGAATTCGGGTCGATAACGCCTTTATAGATTATTTCGGGGACCGAATCGCTGCGCGAGGATTCGTAGAAATAATAGTAGTACGCCTCTTCGTCGTCGGCGAGCACGCGGGTGTCGCGCAGGTTGGCTTTGAACGTATTGCCGTTTTCTAACGTCACTATGACCGCGTCGGGATCGGAGTTTGATTTGTCGAATTCGACGTGCGAAACGCTCCAGCGCTGACTGTCTTCAACGGGCAGAGTGCGGATATGGCCTGCAGAATCGTATACTCTCCACAGGGGCCAGTCGGGAATGGGCACCAAAGGCATGCCAAAGCAGACCGCGAATCCGCTGCCTTCGCGCATCAGCACCTGATCGCCGTATTCGCCGAATTCATCCAGACCCGTAAACGGAGCGACGACCGATTTGCCTTCGCCTTCGCCAAGCCCGTGTTCATCTTTGTAATCCACTATGACAAGCTCGCCCAGAATCTCCGGTTCGTCTTCTATACATCTATAGTAAGCAATCTGCAAGGCCACGACTGCGTAAGTGCGTTTTGGATCGAACGAGCCGTCTTTGCTACGGGTATATCTTCGTCCGCGGTAGACGCGGTACAAATATTCCTCGCCCGGATCGGTGCATTCCGCGTCGATGACGAAGAATTCCTTAAGGGTCGCCAAGCCGCCGGTGTTTTCGGTCTTTATCACGGCCTTTTTGCCGGGGAACGTTTTGCAGGTGTAGTAAATATTCCCGCCGCCGACGCTGACGAAATCGCTCACTTCAAGCGCGGGGATATTCTCGATGGGACCATCGTCAGTGACGGGGCCGTCGGAGCATATCACCGTGTAAGCGCCCGTTCCTTCGTCCCAGTCATCGGCTTTGGTTATCGCGTTCCACTGTTCGGCGGTGCCGGGATAGTAAATTACGGCAAGCGCAGTATTTCTGGAAAACGCTTTGGCGCCGATATGTTCCAGCCTCATAGGAAGGTATACCGTCTTGAGCGAGGCACAGTTGAAAAACGCATCTTCGTTTATGCGCTCAACGCTTTCCGGCACCGTTACGGTAACAACTTTGATGCAGCTGTTAAAAACCGCCTTTTCTATTACGGCAACGCCGTCCGGCACGGTGATTTGCGTGATCGAGGTCGCGCATCTGAATGCGCTTTGACCGATTTCGGTAACGCTTTGCGGGATGCTGACGTCAGTGAGATTCGAGCATCGCAAAAACGCATTGGACCCT
>DBXS01000024.1 GCA_002310055.1 Clostridiales bacterium UBA1206
GGTAAGCCCGCTGCAATAGCTGAACGCGTTCTTTCCGATGAAGGCAACGCTTTCGGGGAGCATCGCCTTGGTGAGGGCGGCGCACTTAGTAAACGCGTCGGCGCCTATTTGCGTTACGCCTTCGGGTATGACCGCCGATTCGAGGGTGCGGCAGTAATAAAACGTGCGGTCGGCGATCTCGGTAATGCTTTCCGAAAGCCGGATTTCTTTTAGGTAAAAGCTGCTTGCAAAAGCGCCCGCACCTATTTCGGTGACCGAATCGGTCATGGTCACGGAAACGAGCCCTTTTTCTTCGTACGCTTCCATGTCCGCCGATTCTTCGTAGAGTTCGGGATACAGATCCGGCGGTTTTGTCGCGCAGCCCGAAAAAGCGAAACTTCCTATGCTCACGACCGAATCGGGAATGATGACGCTGACCATATCGGTGATCCCGTTGAACGCGATTTCCGCTATGCGCGTGACCGGCTTGCCTTCGTGTTCCGACGGCAGCACGAGCTGTTCGGGCATGGTCTTTGTTTTGTTCGCGGCTATTTCATAAGTGCCGTCTTCGAGCAGCGTGAACGTGAAATATTCGTCGGGAGTCGCTTCGGGCTGTGACGCGGGCTCGCCGGAGCTCTCTTCCGTTTCGGAAGGCGTCTTTGCGCTTTCTTCCGCCGAAACTTCCACAACGGCGCTTTCTTCTTCCGGCGCTTCCGCGCGGTGCAAAAGGAAAAGCACCGAGCCCAGCGTGAGCGCGGGTATGAGTATGAGCGCTGCGACGAGTATCGCGGTCTTTTTCATAAGCGCCTCCTCAAAAAATTAACAAAGTATTACGCAAGTATGAATTTTCTGTGAGTTTTCTTGCCTTTTCTGAGCTTCACGCCGTTTTTGAGCTGTTCGGCGGTGACTTTTTTGCCGAAATCGGTCACGGCTTCGCCGTCGAGCGTTATACCGCCCTGCTCTATAAGACGGCGCGCCTCGCCGCGCGATTTGGCGATGCCCGAAAGCACCAGCAGGTCTATGACGCCGGTCTCGCCTTCGACGAGCGTTCCCGCGGGGACTTCGGTCGTGGGCATCAGCGAATCGTCGTCGCCTCCCGAAAACAGCGCTTTGGACGTGGTCTGCGCCTTTTTCGCCTCTTCCTCGCCGTGGACGAGCGTGGTGAGCGCGTAAGCGAGGATCTCTTTCTTTTCGTTTATGCGCGAATCGGGCCACGTTTCCATATCGGCTATCTCGTCGAGCGGGATAAACGTGAGCATTTTGATGCATTTCATGACGTCGGCGTCGTCGACGTTGCGCCAGTACTGGTAAAAATCGAACGGCGCGGTCTTTTCGGGATCGAGCCACACGGCGCCCTTTGCGGTCTTGCCCATCTTTTTGCCTTCGCTGTTCAAAAGCAGCGTTATGGTCATGGCGTAGGCGTCCTTGCCCGACTTTTTGCGGATCAGCTCGGTGCCGGCGAGCATGTTCGACCACTGGTCGTCGCCGCCGAACTGCATATTGCAGCCGTAATGCTCGTTCAGATACCAGAAATCGTACGATTGCATTATCATATAATTGAATTCAAAGAAGCTCAGGCCTCGCTCCATGCGCTGTTTGTAGCATTCGGCGCGGAGCATGTTGTTGACCGAAAAGCAGGCGCCGACTTCGCGGAGCAGGTCGATGTATTTGAGATCGAGCAGCCAGTCGGCGTTATTGACGACTATCGCCTTGTCTTCGCCGAATTCGATGAATTTGCCTATCTGTTTGAGAAAGCATTCGCAGTTGTGCTTTATGGTGTCGGCGTCCATCATGGCGCGCATATCGGTGCGGCCCGAAGGGTCGCCGATGAATCCGGTGCCGCCGCCCAGCAGGACCACGGGCTTGTTCCCCGCCATCTGAAGGCGCTTCATAAGGCAGAGCGCCATAAAATGCCCAACGTGGAGCGAATCCGCGGTCGGGTCGAACCCTATGTAAAACCGCGCGCCGCCGTTGTTGATGAGTTCGCGTATTTCGGTTTCGTCGGTGACCTGCGCGATCAGCCCGCGCGATTGCAGTTCTTCGTAAATTTTCATGTTCTGTTCCTCCGGAAACGCCGTCCGGCGGAAAAAGAGATCCCGCCGCGGCGTTCAGTATATATAAATTCAGTATATTATATCACCGCGCCGCGCGTTTGTCAAGACGTACGTTCCACGTGGAACCGCGCCCGCTTTAAGGCGGGACTTCCCCCGCAAAAGCAAAAGCCGCGGAAAATTACCCGCGGCTTACCCGTTTTTATTTTGTTTATCAATCAATGTATAAATCCCCGGACGCCTTGCGGCGCTTAGACGTTTGCGCGTCAGACTCCGACAGGGCGGTTTTTCAGGCGCAGATTATCGGCGATCATGGCGATGAATTCGCTGTTCGTCGGCTTCCCTCTCGAATTCTGCACGGTGTAACCGAAGAAGGCGTTGAGCACGTCTAAGTCTCCCCTGTCCCACGCGACTTCTATGGCGTGGCGGATGGCGCGCTCCACGCGCGACGTCGTGGTCTGGTACTGCTTGGCGATGGTCGGATACAGTACCTTCGTCACCGATTCCATCGCCGAAGGGTCGCTGACCGACATCATTATGGCGGTGCGCAGATACTGATACCCTTTTATGTGCGCCGGAACGCCCACCTGATGTATTATCTTGGTCACCTGCGTTTCGAGATCGTATTCGCCGGGCAGATTCGCCATCCCGTGCAGCCTTCCGCGCACCGCGAGTCGGATAACGCGCTCCGAAAGGAACGTGTAATCCAGCGGTTTGATCATACAGTATCCCGCGCCGGCTTCGCAGCATTCCTCAAAGAGGTTCTGGTTATTGAACTGCGAAACCATTATAAATGAAGGAAAACTGTCCGGGAGCGCCTTTTTGCAGGTGCGGATAAGCTGTACCGCGTCGGTTTTGCCGATAAACAGCTCACAGATCACTACCTGCGGTTTGAAACGCACTATCTTGTTGAACGCTTCCGTCGTCGCGGAAGCTTCCGCTATGACTTCTATGCCGTGCTTGCGGAGCTGGGCGCCGCACGTCGTGCGGAAATCCGAAGATGAATCTACTATGATGACTTTTGCCTTTGATGCCGTGTTTTCCATATCCTGTCTCCTTGCCGTTTTGCTTTTGTGGGATTATCGTAACACGGGAGACAACAAAAATCAATAGAATTTTACCAAAAAACGCAGAATCGTAATACACGTCTCGACACTTTGCGCGCAGAATTATCCCTTTGCGGCATACAAACCTGCGCCGCCGCAGGGTTCGACACCGAAAATGTTCCACGTGGAACATTCCGCGCCGGAGCGCGCCGCATATACTGCGCATACGGAGGCGAAACTATGGAAATCGAGACCATTCTTATACATTCGTGCGAGAACAACCCGCTCGGAGCCGTCGGAACGCCGATATTCGCCACTTCGACGTTCGCGGACGCCGCGCGGCACGGATATTCTTATACGAGGACGTCCAATCCCACGCGCGAGGCGTTGGAAAAGACGGTCGCGGCGGCGGAGGGCGGCAGGTACGGGTTCGCGTTTTCGTCGGGCCTTGCCGCCGAAGACGCGCTTTTCGCGTGCTTTGACAAGATAATCTGCGCCAACGATACTTACGGCGGTACCAAGAGGCTGCTGAAAACGTGCTATTCGGCGTCTTTTTGCGACGTTTCGGACGAAAACGCGTTGTCTTCGGCGCTGACGGGGACTTACGGGGCGCTCGTTTTTGCCGAAACGCCGGCGAACCCTTTGATGCGCGTGACGGATATTGGAAAAACGGCGGCGATCGCGCACGCGCACAACGCGTATCTCGCCATAGACAACACGTTCCTCACGCCGGCGCTGCAAAGACCGCTTTCGCTCGGCGCGGACGCCGTGGTGCATTCGGCGACAAAATATCTGGGAGGACACCACGATTCGGTGGCCGGCTGTGTGGCAACGAGCGGCGAAAGCCTTGCCGAAAAACTTAAAAACATAATAAATACAAAGGGAAACGGGCTTTCGCCGTTCGAGAGTTTTCTTATTAAAAGGGGAATGGAAACGCTTGCGCTGCGTATGAAAAAGCACTGCGAAAACGCGGAGGAAGTGTTCAGATACCTGAAAACGCGGCGCGACATAAAGAAAATATATTACGCCGGCGACCCGGAAAACGAAGGATACGCCGTGAATTCTTCGCAGTCGTCGGGCGCCGGCGGCGTGATATCGTTCGAGATAGACGAAGAGAAGGTGCCCGAGTTTATAAGATCGTTAAAACTTATAAAGTTCGCAGAAAGTCTGGGCGGCAACGCGTCGCTGATAACGCACCCGTTTACGCAGACGCACGCGTCGCTGAGCGGAGACGAAAAGGCGGCGTGCGGCATTACGAAAGGGTTGCTGCGGCTTTCGTGCGGCACGGAATCAGCAGTTGACATAATTAATGATTTAGAACGTTCGGCGAATTGCTGATACGCCTGCGCGCGAAGTCGCATAGCTCCTCCGCAAACTCGCCCGAGGCGGCCTCGGCTACTATGCGGAAACCGCGCGGCGAATCGGGGATAAAACGCACCGTGCCGCGTTTGTCTTTATATATGGGTTCGTCGCGGCCGAACTCGCGGCACAGCTCGCCCGTGAACGCCGCTTTGCGCCGCGCGGGGAAGTCGAGCGTTTCGGACCGCACGGCAAAGACGGGGAAATCGCTTGCGATATCTGCAGGATCGCGATGCTGCGACGCACAGAGCGACAGCAGCGAAGCGCCCGCCGCGGCGGAACTTATAACGGAAACGGGCAGGTTCTTTCCGCCCGGCACGACTTTCTTCCCGTGCGCCGAAATAAAGTCCGCCGCGGACTGCGGAGCGTCCTCCGGGAGCATAACGGTATACTCCGGAGAATGCGCGAGGACGTATGACAGGATCTGCCATCTGAAAAACGTTCCGCCGTCGCGCAGGGTTAACATAATATCTATACCGTCGGGCGTGAAAGAAAGCGCCGCCGGCGCGCTCTGAGCGACTTTTGCGCCGCGTGAAACGCACACGGTCCGAAGCAGGGAAGACGTCAGGTTGAACGACGGCAGGCTGATTTTTACGCCGGTCAGATCGCCGCACAGGGTCGACAGCAGCGCCGAAAAACGGCACACCGGCGAAAGCCTGCCGTACGGCGTCTCCCCGCCGCCGGGGGAAGAAGCGTTCACCGTACCGCCGCGGTAGGCGCGCTCGATCTTTGATTTTGTTGCGCCCGCAACAAGCGCGCCGCCCCTGCCGCGCAGGACGAGCCGTACGTCCGTGCCCGAACACTCGAAAAACGCGCTTATATCCAGCGAATACTCGCCGCCGCAGAACGCCGCGAGCCCTTCGCACCCCGGACCGAGATACGCGACCGACGCTCCCCCGTACCGCGCGCCGCACCCGAACGCGCGCGCCAGAAGCTCGCTTTGCGCGTTTTCCTCCCACATAACGCCTATACGCTTTGCGGCGCACGAACAGGCCGTCCCCGCGTCGAGAGCCGTTGACGGCGAAAACGAGCCGTCGTACGCGCCGCCAGCGCCGTCGTCCGTATCGAAGAGTTTTCCTTTAGCCACGCCGCTTTTCACGTCCTTTTTTATATATGAATCAACTTCCGTTACGCTTCCCGCGCCGAGCCTGACGCCGCGTTCCAGCACCGTCCCGTCGCCGATATCGCAGCCGCCGCCGACGACGCACCCGGGCGGGATGAGACAGCCTTCGCCTATGCGGCAGTTTTCACAGATCACGGCGCCGTCGATCACCGTCCGTGCGCCTATACTAACGTTTTCCATTATCACGCTGCGCGTTATCTTTGCGCTTTTCGCGATACGTGCGCCCGGCGAAACGTCGTTCCTGCCGCCGGTGACGTGCATACAGCACGCCAGATACGCCTCCGCGTCGCCGATATCGCACCAGAAACCCTCCGCCTTGTACGCGTGTACCGGCACGCCGCAGTCGAACATCGCGGGGAAGAGGTCCGACGCGAAATCGTACTGCACGCCGGGCGGGATGAGCGCCAGCGCGCGCGGCGAAAGCAGATAAATGCCGGTGTTCACTTCGCTGCCGCACACGTGCGACCACGAGGGCTTTTCGATAAACCGCGTTATCACGCCGTCTTTTACGACGGCGCAGCCGTAGGACGTGGGCTTGTCGCATTCGGTGAGCGTTACGGTGCAGTCGGAAGAACGGCTGAAATGCGCTTCCACGGCGGATTTAAGATCAAAATCGAACCAGCCGTCGCCGCTCAGCACCAGCACGTGGCGGTCGCCGCTCGCGCATTCGCGGCAGGCGCCCGCGGTCCCGAGCGGTTTTTCGTCGGAAACGCACGAAACGCCGAGAAACGCGCACTCTTTTTCCAATTCATCCGCCATATAGCACGCCGAAACGGTGATTTTTTCAGCCCCCGCGGCTTTCGCGGCGCGCACGCAGCGCTCCAGACAGCTCATCCCCGCGACTTTGCACAGCGGTTTGGGGCGCGTCTGCGTCACGGGGCGCAGCCGTTCGCCTTTTCCTCCCGCAAGAATCACGCATTCGAATCCGTTTTCCACGCCGCACCGCTCCTTTTTTTATTTATTCTGTCCGCGCGAACGCGCGATATTCGCGCTTTGGACGCGCAAATGCGTACAGGGCGTTATGAATTTGTAAATTTGCCGCCGCGGAACGTGTGAACGGGCGTTTTTGTGCTTGACAAAACGGCGTAATTAGTTATAATTAAATAGAGAAAATATCCGGCGCCGCGCGTTCGCGCGCGAACGCGCCGTATGATACGGTACGGAGCCACGGTATGGAAATTTTAACGACTCCGCCGCAAGCGCCCGGCGGCTGCGTGCTCGCCGTGGGCGTGTTCGACGGCGTTCATCCCGGGCACCGCGTGCTGCTCGCACGGGCAAAAGGCATTGCCGAATCGCTCCGCGTCCCGCTTACGGTGTTCACTTTCGACAATATGCCGCAGAAAGGCGGCTGTATATTCCCGTTTTCGTATAACGCAAAGCTGCTGTGCGAATGCGGAGTCGATTTCGTCTACCGCGCCGATTTCGGGCAGATACGCGGACTTGACGCCGAACTTTTCGCCCGCGAGACCGTAAGCCGCGGCTTCAACGCCCGCGCCGCGGTGTGCGGCGGCGATTTCAGGTTCGGCCGCGGAAGGGAAGGCACGCCCGAGCTGCTTTCAAAGTACGTGCCGCTCGTCGTTACAGTGCCGGAATTCCGCAAAAACGGGGTCGCCGTATCGTCCACGCTCATACGCGAAAAAATGCGCAAAGGCGATATTCCCGCCGCGAACGCGCTTCTGGGGCGCGAATATTCGTTTTGTTTCAAGACCGTGCGCGGTTCGCAGCTGGGAACGAAACTGGGGTTCCCCACGGCGAACCAGATCTTCCCCGAAGGGATGTGTATCCCGCGGTACGGCGTTTACGCCGGCAAATGTTCGGTCGGCGGCAAAGAGTACGAATGCGTGCTCGATATCGGCGTAAAGCCCACGGTGTGCGAAAACGCGCTCCCCGGGTGCGAAACTCATATATTCGGCGCGGCGGACATAGCTTACGGCGACGAATTACGCGTGTTCCCGCAGGTTTTCCTGCGGCCGGAGCGCCGGTTCGGCGACGCCGCCGAGCTCGCCGCCGCGGTGGAACGCGACGTGGAAAAGGCAAAACTCATTTACGCGCGCAAAATGCGCTCTTTTACAAAAAAGGAACTGCAGAAATGAAAAAAATCATCAGAATAACGGCGGCCCTCGCCGCGCTCATAATGCTCGCCGCGTGCTGTTTCGCCGCGTTTGCGGACGAAAGCTCTGAAACTTCGGAGCCTTCCAAGGTGGTAAAACCGCCCGAGATCACCAGCGGCAATATGGTCGTCATACGCAGCGTCGACACCGGGCAGATCCTGCTCGACACGTCGGCCGGCGAAAAAGTCGCGCCCACGGTATCGGCAAAGCTGGTCGCCGCGATGGTCGCGTTCGACCTGATCGACAACATAGACAAAAAAGGACTCGAATACACGGTCCCGGGCGAGGCGCTGCTTTCCAAAAACATAGGGCAGAACGGCGATATCTCCTGCCCGATGCTGGGGCTCAAAAGCGGCGACGTATTCACGCCCCGCCAGCTCCTTACCGCCACGCTCGTCAGCGCCGCCAACGACGCCTGCTACGCGCTCGCGTACAACGTGATGAACGGGGACGTCAGCGAATTCGTAGACAGGATGAACGAAAAAGCGGCGTCGCTCGGCTGCACCGACACGCTGTTCACCAACCCCGTGGGGCTCAACGACGGCAAATCGTACACCACCGCGCGCGACGTTTCGCTCATCGCCGCCGGGTTCTATAAATACAACGTGCTGCTTTCCATTTCGTCGCTGCCTTCCTACGTGCTGGGCAAATCCACGCTGCAGACCAAGAACTACCTGCTTTCCAAGACGCTGACCAAGGACTATTACTTCGCCGGCGTCAAAGGAATGATAGCGGGGCAGTCGCGTATGGACGGCGGCTACTGCCTCATCACCGCGGGCGAAAACGAAGGGCTGGGCTACGTCTTTGTGGTCATGGAGGCCCCCGGCGAGATGCGCAGCAAGGACGGCACCCGCACCTTCCCCGAAAACAACGCGTACGCGGACATACATAAAACTTTCAAATGGGCGCTCACCAGCTTCGGCTATCTGCTTATGGTCAAGGCGGGCGAGGTCATAGGCACGCTGCCCGTTTCGGTCGGTTCCGACAACACCGACACCGTCAACTACATAGCGCTCGAGGAAGTGGATATGCTCGTCCCCACGGGGCTCACCGCCGAAGACATAGTGCGCGAGCCCACGCTGTATTACGACGAGCTCGAGGCGCCGGTCGAAAAAGACAAGGTCGTGGGCAAGCTCGGCGTGTATTACGAAGGCGAACTGCTCGCCTCCGTCCCGCTCGTGACCGCCGCCGCGGTCGACCGCAGTCCGCTGCTTTCGCTGTTCGGCCGTTTCAAGGCGTTCCTCACTTCGCCCACGGTAAAAACGATAATCCGCATACTCATAGTAATCGTCATCTGCTATCTCGTGCTGCTTCTGGCGCTCAAGATCTATTCGGTCGTTTCCAAAGCCAACAAGGCGGCGCAGAAAGCCGCGCGCGACAAGCGGCGCGAGGGGATCGACCGCGAAAAGAGCTCCGGCGACGGCAAAAAAGCCGAAGAGGATACCGAAAAAAGACAAAAACAGGGCTGAAATATAAAAAAATTATGAATTTTTCAAAATTTCTCTTGTAAAATGAAAAGTCTTGTGTTATATTAACCTGTACGCCTCTGCGGCGGAAAATACCGAAATATATAATATTCCAAAGGAGATAAATCCAATGACCACCATCGAATACATCGTAGGCGCAATACTTCTGGTAATAGCCGTGGCGCTTATAGTCTGCATCACTATGCAGAAGACCCGTCAGCGCGGGCTCAGCGCTTCGCTCGCCGGCAGCTCGGCCGAATCCTATTACGGCAAAAACAAGGGCATGACCAAGCAGAAACTGCTCAACACCATAACCATAGTGCTCGCGATAGTCTTTGCTGTCCTCGTCCTTCTGCTCTATATACTCCATCCGTCCAACAGCAACAACGGCAACACCACGTCTTCCGAACCCGAACAGTCCCAGACCGAATCGAGCGAAGTAAACGTTTCCGACACGGTCGAATCCGCAGTCGAAGAATCCGAAGTAATCTCGGCCGACCAGTCCGCCGAGCCTGTTTCCGAATGATCTGACGGTTTTTTTGGGCAAAAAGGGAGCGCGTTTTAAGCAATACTCTCATCAATAAAACGGAGCAGCCGCGTTCCCCTTACCGAGCGCGGTCTTGCTCCGTATTTTGATTTTTATACGTTTTTTACCAAACGGTAAACTTTTTTGGCGCCCGGCGCTCAGGCGCGACCCTGACTATTAAAAAAACGGGGGTAGACCAATGTTCAAATACCGCGGCATATTCCACCGCGCAGTATCGGCGGACGATTACGTTACGGTGACCGAAGCGGGCAGGGAATACGACATTCCCGTGCTTTCGGGCCCCGTAGTGGCGTTCGAAGGCGATACCGTCGAAGTGTTCACGCAGGGCGAGATAGCCCGCATATTCGCGCCGGGTTCGGCTTATAAGCAAAAATGCAGAGTGTGCGACGTAGTCCGCCGCGCCTGCGACGTCGTCACCGGCGAATACGTAGTCGCCGACAGGACCGCTTATCTCGTCCCGGACAGCTATATCCCATACCGCGTCAAAATAAAAGGCTCCGCCGGCTCGCCCGAATGCGCGCCCGGCGACAAAATAAAAGCCGAAATCCTTAAATACCGCACGTTTTCGGCGATGCGCGCAAAGCCCGTCGCCAATTTCGGCCGCGCCGACACGTTCCGCGCCAATCTTAACGCCGCTCTGCACGGCACGCCGTATTTCGCGCCGTTTTCCGCCGCCGCCGAAAAACAGGCCTCCGCCGCGAGACCGTACGAAGCGGTCAATTATATAAGCCGCCGCCGCGACCTGCGCGGCAAAACGGTGTTCACTTTTTCCGAGACCGAGACCGGCCGCAGCAGCTACGCTTTTTCGGTGTCTTTTTCCGAAAACGAATGGGTGCTCGGGCTCCACGCCGCCGACGTCGCCGAATATCTGGCGCCCGGCACGCCGCTCGATAACGAAGCGGCAAAGCGCGGCAAAGCGCTGTTCCCGGGACGCGACGGCTCGCCGCTGTTCCCCGAACAGTTCCGCCGTTCTGTCTGCGATTTGGGCATAGAACGCCCGGTGCTCGCCGTTTCGGCTTTCGTCACTTTCGATATCCACGGCAACGTGCTCGACACCGATTTCTGCGAATCGGTCATAGATCCGGTGCTCACCGCGTCTGCGAGCGACGTCGACGCGCTCGTTTCGGGCGCGGATTCCTCGGCGCTGCTGCCGCTCCGGCGCAAATATTCGGCTGTGACGCCCAGCTTTGAACAGCTTTACGAACTCGCCGCCGTGCTCCGCGCCAAACGGCTCGCCGGAGGCGGGGTGGATTTTGACCTTTGCGACCGCGTATTCGCGTTCGATTCCGAAAAACGCGTTTCGGGCGTGAGCCTGGTGCCGCGCAGCGATTCCGCGCTTATGGCGGCGGAACTGCTCGCCGCCGTGGGCGAGGCGTGCGCCGAAAAACTGCGGTATTCCGGGGCGGGATGCGTGTATTCCTCGCTCGGCGAGCGCGTTTACAACGCCGCCACCGGCGTTCCTAACGACAGATATCTGCTCGATCCGGAAGATTATTTCACTCCCGGCTACACCGCGCGCGAAGCGGCTAAAGCCCGCGGCACTTCCGCCGAGCATTACTGCTTTGCGTATCTGACCGACGAGACCGACGACGCTTTCCTTTCGCCCGTTCCCGCGCCGCACTATATGCTCAACGCGCAGAAATACATACGCTTTTACGCCCCGGCAAAAAGGTATTCCGACCTTGTGAACCAGCGCGCGATCAAGGCGTATATACGCGAAGAGCCGTTCGACGTCCGCCGTTACGAACGGGCTATAAACGCCGAAATGTCGGCGTACGCGCTCAAGCGCCGCCTCACGGGGCTGTTCGAATGCGCCTACGCCGCGAAAAACCGCGATACCGAACTCAAAGCCACTGTGCTGAATATCTGCACGGGCGGAGCCGCGCTGCTTCTGGAAAACGGCGTGTGCGCCTTTATGCCCGCGGCGGAAGGGAAGTCCGTACGTCCGGGCGAAAAACTGAAAGTCAAAGTCAAAAACATAGATTACCGACTCGGCCGCTTTACGCTCGAATAAAGCGCCCGCAAATTTGGAGATCTGGCATGTACCTTTTCAAAAAAACCGTTTCACTGTGCTGCGCGCTGTGCTGCGCGCTGCTTTGCGCGTGCTCTTCCGGCGTGTACACCGGCAACGTCCCGGATCCCGAGACCGTGCCCAAATCGCAGCAGCCCGACGAAGCCGCGCGCGTGCCGTTTGCCGACCTGACCGGCGAGGAGATAATGAGCAATTTCCCGGCCGAAGACTTCGGCGGATACAAATTCAATATATTCACGTCCGCGCTCAACCGCTTCGTGCCCGAGGAAGAGGCGGCGGGCATGCTCAATCCAGTAATAAAAGAGCGCAACGACCTGCTCGAGGAACGCTACAACGTCAAGATAGCCGAAGTCTACTGCAAGGAAAGCGAATTCCTTTCCAAGCTGAACACCTCGGTCTCCGCCGGCAGGCAGTTCGCGGACGCGGTGTCGTTTTCGCGCAATAATATTTCCGCCGCCGCGGCGTCGGAACTTCTGATGAACCTGTATTCGGTGCCGTATCTGCAAACGGATATGGCGTATCTGGACAGCGAAATGGTGCGCAAGAGTACCATAAAGAACGAACTTTACGTCATTTACGAGCCTTCCTCGCTCTATTACGCCGACCTTATGTGCGTGGCGTACAACCGCAAGCTGGTCAACGAGGAAAACGGCACGGTCTATTCGCTGGTGAAAGAAGGCAAATGGGACTCCGCCGCGATGCTTGCGCTCGCCGAGGAAGCCGCCGCCGAAGTGATGGGCAAGCGCTCGCCCGATATCGCGCGCGACACGTTCGGCATAGTTTCGCTGTTCGACCGCTCCGAGCTGTTGCACGAAAGCTTCGTTTCTTCGGGCTACGCCCTGTTCGGCGACACGTTCCACAAAGAAATTGAATATAACGCCGACCTCGCGACCGCCGACGTCATCGCCGCCAACACGGCGAACCTGTTCGGCAGCAAATGCGTTATGAATTCCGACCCCGACACCGCCGCCAAGGCGTTCCGCGAAGGCAGGGCCGCGTTCGCGGTGTGCCGTCTGGGCTTCATCACCTCGCTGGAGGGCGCGTCGCTCGACTGGGGGCTCGCGCCGTTCCCGCTGATGTATCCCGGGCAGGACGGATACCATTCGTGCATTTCGGATACCGCGTGCGGTCTTTCCGTGCCGGAATGCCAGAGGGAGCCTTCGCGCACGGGCAAAATAATGACCCTGCTCATAGCGTCGTCGTACGCCGGACCGCAGGAGGCGCTGCTTAAAAACCTTATGACTTTCACGCTGCTCGATAACGCCAGCGCGCTCGTGATGCGGCGCGTGTTCGAATCGCCGGTGACCGATATTTCGCTTTTGTATTTCGAAGGCGAAGGCAGGTTTTCGGGGCTCGGCCGCGGGACGGTGCTCGACGCGATCAACGCCGGCAAGTCGTTCGAAGAACTCGTCAACGCCAACATCATAGCGCTGCGCGAGCTCAACGCGCTGGATTTCAGATAAAATAAGACAAAACAAATATATTTTTTCCAAGAAAGGTGATCAACCATGCTCAACAAAAAATCCATTACCGACATCGACGTGGCAGGCAAAAAAGTGCTTGTCAGGTGCGACTTCAACGTCCCCGTCAAAGACGGCGTCATCACCGACGACAACCGTATCGTAGGCGCTCTGCCTACAATCAGGTACCTTGTGGACCACAACGCGCGCGTCATCCTCTGCTCGCATCTCGGCAGACCCAAGGGGACGTTCAACCTCAAGTACACTCTCGCCCCCGTCGCCGAAAAACTCGGCGAATATCTGGGCAAAAAAGTCGAACTCGCTTCCGACGTCATCGGCGAAGACGCTCACGCCAAGGCCGCTTCTCTCAAAGACGGCGACGTGATGCTGCTCGAAAACGTCCGCTTCCACGCCGAAGAAGAAGCCAACGACCCCGAATTTTCCAAAGCTCTCGCGTCGCTCGCCGAAATCTACGTCAACGACGCGTTCGGCACCGCTCACCGCGCTCACGCCTCTACCGCCGGCGTCGCCGATTATCTGCCCGCCGTCTGCGGTTTCCTCATTCAGAAAGAGATCGATGTCATGGGCAAAGCCCTCGACGACCCCGACAGACCTTTCGTCGCTATCTTAGGCGGCGCCAAGGTCGCGGATAAGCTTTCGGTCATAGAAAACCTGCTTTCCAAAGTCGATATCCTCATCATCGGCGGCGGCATGGCGTACACCTTCCTCGCCGCTCAGGGCAAGAAGACCGGCACCTCGCTGCTCGACGAAAGCAAGATCGAATACTGCGCCGATATGCTCAAAAAGGCCGAAGAAAAAGG
This sequence comes from Clostridiales bacterium UBA1206, assembly GCA_002310055.1. Classification (GTDB taxonomy): domain Bacteria; phylum Bacillota; class Clostridia; order Oscillospirales; family CAG-382; genus UBA1206. The sequence continues at coordinate 13,996 of DBXS01000024.1, forward strand.
CGTCAAGCTCCTGCTGCCCGTGGACACCGTCGTTTCTCCCGTGTTCCCCGACCCCATCGACGGACCGGTTGATGTCGAGACCGTTCCCAGCAACTGCATCCCCGATGACAAAATGGGCCTCGATATAGGCGAAAAGACCCGCGAACTGTTCGCAAACGCCGTAAAAGGCGCAAAGACCGTGGTATGGAACGGCCCCATGGGCGTGTTCGAAAATCCCACGCTCGCCAAAGGCACCATCGCCGTGGCTCAGGCGCTTGCCGATTCCGACGCCGTTACCATAGTGGGCGGCGGCGATTCCGCGGCTGCCGTTCAGCAGCTCGGCTTTGCTTCCAAGATCACCCACATTTCCACCGGCGGCGGCGCGTCGCTCGAATTCCTCGAAGGCAAACAGCTCCCCGGCATCACCTGCCTCAACGACAAATAAGCCTGCGGAGGTAAGATAAAATGAAAAGATCAGTCAGAACTACAGTCATCGCCGGCAACTGGAAGATGAACAAGACCCCCAAGGAAGCCAAAGCGCTGGTCAAAGCCATAAAAGCCGAACTCGAAGGCAAGGACGTTTCCAAATGCGAAATAGTCGCCTGCGTGCCGTACGTCGATCTGGCGACCGTGATCAAGGAAGCCAAGGGCTCGCCCGTAAAGGTCGGCGCCGAAAACGTCCACTGGGCGGAAAGCGGCGCTTTCACCGGCGAGATCTCCGCGGCAATGCTCAAAGAGATAGGCGTTGAATACGTCATCATAGGCCATTCCGAACGCCGCCAGTATTTCGGCGAGACCGACCAGACCGTGAACGCCCGCGTAAAAGCGGCGCTTTCCGCCGGGCTCAAGGTCATCCTCTGCGTGGGCGAACTGCTCGCCGAACGCGAGGAAGGCGTGACCGCCGAAGTCGTTTCGCGCCAGGTCAAGATCGATCTTCTCGGCGTGACCAAAGAACAGATGGCAAACGTCATAATCGCTTACGAACCCGTGTGGGCGATAGGCACCGGCAAGACCGCCACCAGCGACCAGGCCGACGAAGTCTGCGGACTCATACGCGAAGTGCTGGGCAAGCTCTACACCAAAAAGCTCGCCGAAGCCACCACTATCCAGTACGGCGGCAGCATGAACGCCAAGAACGCCGAAGAGCTGCTTTCCAAAGTCAACGTGGACGGCGGACTCATAGGCGGCGCGTCGCTCAAAGCGCCCGATTTTGCAACCATAATCGCCGCTGCAAACAAATAACCGCAGAGCGCATTGAAGCGGCGAATT
>DBXS01000029.1:0-397 GCA_002310055.1 Clostridiales bacterium UBA1206
GTCATATCTGTTTTGCGCCGCATTCGGGGCAGAATTTGCACTCCGGCTTGACGTGCGCGCCGCAATTTGCGCACGCAATAGTCCCGTCTTCAAACGCGGTGCGCGCGTTGCAGTACGGGCACACGGGGGCGGATTCCGGGTAGGACTTGCCGCAGAAAGGGCATTCGCGCGTCTTTATTTCGAGCTTTGCGCCGTTCAAACCGCGCCCGGCGAAATAATCCGGCCCGGCGTAAACGCACATAAAGATCGGGGGCTCGGGAGGCGTTTTTTCTTCTTCGGGCGCAAGCGGCGCTTCCTCTTCGTGAGTCTCTTCGGTTATGGGCGACGGCTTTTCGAAATACTCGGGGCCGGCGTAGACTTCCACGGTCGCGGGGTCTTCGTTTTTGTAAAACTCCGG
>DBXS01000029.1:443-20816 GCA_002310055.1 Clostridiales bacterium UBA1206
CCTGCGTACAGGGCTTCTATGGGGCCTTTTTCCTTTTTGCCGAAAACGCTCTTCAGCCAGGGGTATAATCCTTTTTTCTGTGCCATATCTTTCACTCTTTCGTTTTATTCGGTATCTATATTTTGCATTATCGCGCGGCAAATGTCAATAGCAATCACAAAAAAACTCCGCTTACGTCAAGCGGAGTTTCTGCGTTTTATACCGGGCGGATCAGCTTGCCTTCGTTTAAAAGCCTGAGCAGATAAATGTTCTGCGAAGCCTTGCCGTAATACAGCCTGATGCCGTTCGCATTGGCGATCTTGCGCCTGAAGGTGAACGAAGGGTCGATCCCCGCCTTTTTCAGCGTGTCGTACAGTCCGTGATCACCGTAGGTGAACGCCGGATAGTATTTGCTTCCGTAATCCTTGTAGCAGATATCGCCGTCGGTCTTGCCTATCCCCTCGGTCTGCACGTTGTCGCTGTACTGCCACATCCCGCCCAGACGCTTGGCGGTCTTGGAGCTTTCGGACCACTGCGCTATCCACCAGTCGGCGGTGTTGATCTCGTCTTCGTACATACGGTTCTTCAGCCAGTTCGGATTAGTGTAGACTCCGGCGGTATATCCGGCGTCCGCCATCACGCCGAGCCACGCGTTGATGATATCGGTCATCGTTCTCTTGCCAAGCTTTTTCTGCGCGCTCGTCTCGCAGTCGATATACACGGGGTATTCAAAGCTTTTGCCTTCCAGCACGCTCAGCAGATACCGCGCCTCGTCTGCCGCGCCGTCGGCGTCGGTCGCCCACACCGCGTGATAGACGCCAATAGGGATGCCTGCCTTTTTACACCCTTCGTAGTTGTGCTCGAACCGGATATCGGTGTTCTTGCCTTTCGCCGCGCGGATGACGGCAAACTCCACGTCTTTCACTTTTTCCCATTCGATCTTGCCCTTGAAAGACGAAACGTCTATGCCTTTTTTCATTGAAAATCGCTCCGTTCGTAGTATTTTTCGGTGTCTCCACCTTAATTATACCACCGTCTTCACGCAAAAAGACGCGTGCGCGCGCACTTTCGTCGCTTTGCACGCAAAACAGGAAAAAATATGTAAAATATCACAAAAAACCGCCGCTGTACTTGACAGCGGCGGATGGTGATCATTATTCCGAAAGCGCGTCGGAAAGCCGGCAAATATCAAAAATATCCAACTCCTCGCCGCGCACGGAGGGTGCGAGAGACGCTTTTTCAAAAGCCTGCGCGATCTCCTGCTTGGAAAACCGTGCGCCGTGCGTGCTCTGCACGCAGTTGAAAAGCGTCTTGCGGCGATATGCGAACGCCGAGCGGATGAGCTCCAAAAACAGTTTTTCGTCTTTTGGGGAAGCGGCGGGAGTATCGTACAGGTCCAGCCGTATCACCGCGGAATCGACTTTGGGGCGCGGCGTGAAGCAACCGGCGGGGACGGCGAACAGTTTTTTTACGCTCGCGTAATACGAACACAGCACGGTAAGCGACGAATAGTCGGCGCTCCCTTTTTTTGCGCAGAGCCGTTCGGCGAATTCTTTCTGTACCATCACGGTGAACGATCTTACGCATTCGCGCTCTTCGAGCAGCTTGAGTATTATGGGGGAAGTGATGTAGTAGGGAATGTTTGCGCAGACGCAAACGCGCTTTCCGCCCGAAAGCCCGTTTGCGAGCGCCTTTACGTCGGTCTGCAGAAAATCCCCTTCGATTATGCTCACGTTCGGCGCGTCTGCGAATTTTTCGCGCAGCTCGGGCACTAAATCGGAGTCGATCTCCACCGCCGCAACGCGCAATGCTCTTGCGGCGAGTTCGCGCGTGAGTATGCCGTGCCCGGGGCCGATCTCTATGACGCAGTCGTCTGGCCCTATGCCGGAAAGCTCGACTATGCGGCGCGGTATGCGCGGATCGGTCAGAAAATTCTGCCCGAATTGCTTTTTTGCGTTCATTCTTTGTCTATTACGGTCAAAAATCTGGCGACTCCGCCCACGGCGAACTGGCCGTGCGGGATCGCGGGGTCGAAATAGACCGAATCGCCCTCGTTGAGTATTATCTCTTTGCCGCCTATCGTCACGCCCACGGTGCCTTCGAGCACGTAGTTGAATTCCTGGCCGCCGTGCGAAACGAGCTGCGGCTTGCCTTCGGAAGGCGAGATCGTGACTATCATCGGTTCTTTGTTGCGGCCGCGGAAATTGTACGCGAGCGATTCAAAGGCGTAGCCCTTATAACGTTCCACGCCCACGCCCGCGCCTTTGCGGGTGACGGCGTAGGTATCCATGCGCGGCGATTCGCCGGTCAGAAGCTCGGTGGGGTCCACTCCCATGACCGCCGCGACGTTGTATATCATACTTATTGGAATGTCTTTTTCGCAGTTTTCGTACGAATTGTATAGCTCAAGCGGCATATCTATGGCTTTTGCCAGGTCCAGCGCCGACATATCGAGTATGTCGCGCAGGTATTTTATGCGGTCCGCTATCTGCTGCAGCTGGTTCTTTACTTCCATAAAGCTTGCCTCCGTATCTGGTCTGTATAACGATTTTACCACGACTTGGCGTATTTGTCAAGGACGACGCTCGTCGATCAGCGCGATATTGCGCATAATCACTTCGCGTTTCCGCCACGAAAACGGGTAACGCTCAAACTCCCCGTCCGAAAGGCCGCTCAGCCATTCGGCGGAAAGGTTTTTTATAAATCCTTCGGTAAAATATCCGTCGTCGGTCGTGAGCGCGCCGGAGTTGAGCGGGCAGGCGTTCTGACATTCGTCGCAGCCCCACACGTAACCGCTTTTTGCAATAAACTCCGCTTCTTCGGGCGTTACCTGCTTCTTTTGATTTATGCCCGAAAGGCAGGCGTCGGGATCGATCCCGCGCTCCCTTATCGCGTTTGCCGGGCAGGCGGCGATACATCTGCCGCAGTCGATGCAGGTTTTTATTTCACTCGTTTCGTCCGGGAACGGCATATCGGTCATCACCGAGCCCAAAAATACGAAGCTGCCATATTTGCGCGTTATGAGCAGGGAATTCCGCCCGGCGACTCCCATCCCGGCAAGCAGAGATGCGTGTTTTTCGTTTACCGGCGAATGGTCGACGTACCCTTCGAAGGCGTACCCGGGGAACCGCTCCTTGAACCGGGCGTTGAGCTTTTCGAACAGCGGCACGAACTTTTTGTGGTAGTCGTAGACCCGGGCGTAAGCCGACATTTTGTAGCCGTCTTCGGGGACGAGCGACGTCTTGTACGGGATCGCGAATATGAGCACGGTCTTCATAACACCGGCGTATTTTTCGTACAGCCGCACGTTTGCCGGAATGCATTTTTCAAAAGGGACCGCACCATAAAGGTCTATCCCGTTAGATGCGAATATTTCTTTTACGGCTTTCTGCATAATGTGCCTCCGGAAAAATAAAAGACCGGTTTCGTAAAACCGAAACCGGTCGCGTTTTGTTTGCTCAGTCGGAAACGTAGGGGATCAAAGCGACCTGGCGAGCGCGTTTGATAGCTTCGGTGAGCTGTCTCTGATGCTTTGCGCAGGTACCCGTGACACGTCTGGGAAGGATCTTCGCTCTTTCGGCGGAAAGATTCTTTCTTAAACGGGCAACGTCTTTATAATCGATATGTTCGACCTTTTCGGCGCAGAAAATGCAAACTTTCTTTTTTCTGCGGGGACGGAACGTTTTGCCGCTGTCTTTGATATCTTTATCCATCGTGATATTAACTCCTTTACAAGATTAGAACGGCAGCTCGTCGTCTGCGGAAAGTTCCTCAAAAGAGCTTTCGGCTTTGGGCGTGCCGTATGTGGGGATGGCGGGTCCGCCGGGGATGGGGCCTTCGCCCTTGCGCTCGACGAACGACACCTCGTCGGCAACCACTTCGGTTTCGTAGTGCTTGACGTCGTTGTTATCGGTCCAGGTGCGGGTCTGCAAAGAACCGCGGACAAGAATCGGCTTGCCCTTGTTGAAATACTTGGTAACGAATTCGGCGGTCTTTCTCCAGCAAACTATGTTTATAAAATCGGCCTGCTGCTGTTCGCCCGCGTTATATCTTCTGCTGACGGCGATCCTGAAAGAAGTCACCGAAATGCCGGTCGACGTGGTTTTGAGTTCGGGATCCGCAACGAGGTTGCCTATAAGGACTACCAGATTGAAACTTGCCATTTTTCTACCTCCCGGATAGATAACGTTTGTTTTTACTCTTCTACTTTAACGATGATACTGCGGAGAACGTTACCGTCGATATTGAAACGTCTGTCGAGTTCTGCGGGGAAATCCGAAGTCGCAAAGAACCTGACGAGTACATAGTAACCTTCTTCCATGTCTTCGATAGGATAGGCGAGATGCCTCTTTCCCCATTCGTTGACAGATTCAAGCTCGCCGTTTTCGGTGATTATGCCGGTGAATTTGTCGACAACGGCTTTGGTTGCTTCTTCATCAAGCGTCGCGTTGATGATGAAGAGGGTCTCGTAATGCAGCTTTTTCTGTTCCATGTTTTACACCTCCTTCTGGTCTGATGACCCCGGCCTTTTTTGCCGGAGTAAGGAGAAAACGGCAAAATGCCGATTTTCTAACTATTTTAGTTTACCAAAAATTTTTGCTTTGTCAAGAGTTTTTTCAAAATTAGCTGCCCGCTTTTTTCAAAAGACGTCTGATCCTGGTGGTGGCGTCGAGCAGCGGGGATATGGATTCGTCGTGCGAAAGCGTGTTGACGATCTTGGCTATGAATTTGGAAAGGTCGACTTCCACGAACCACGGGCGCTGTTTGACTTCATCGGGGATATACGAAAGGTTGGTCGTGTAAAGCTTGGTGAGCTTGCCTTCGGCGTAGGCTTTGTCGAACTTTTCAACGCCTTCGGTAAAGAGGGCGAACGTGCAGGCGACGTACGTTTCGCGCACGTTTTTGCCGGAAATGTTGTTGATGATGTCTATGATCGATTCGCCGGAGGCGATCATATCGTCGACGATCATAACCTTTTTGCCTTCCAGCGGGCCGCCTATGTATTCGTGCTGGATTATGGGGTTCTTGCCGTTGACTATACGAGTATGGTCGCGGCGTTTATAGAACATACCGACGTCCACGCCGAGCACGTTGGCGTAGTAGATGGCTCTGTCCATCGCGCCGGTGTCGGGCGATATGACGGTCATATTGTCTTTGATTATATCGTTGCCTTCGTTGGCGATGAAGCATTTGAGTATGGAATAAGTGGGGAAAATGTTTTCGAAAGACGAATTGGGGATCGCGTTGTAAATGGTGGGATCGTGTACGTCGAACGAAAGGATGGTGTCGACGCCGAGGTTTTCGAGCTCGATCAGCGCCTGCGCGCAGTCGAGCGATTCGCGGCCCTTGCGTTTGTGCTGGCGCGAGGCGTAGAGCAGCGGCATAATGACCGTCACGCGGTTGGCTTTGCCGCCTATCGCCGAAAGCACGCGCTTGATATCCTGATAATGCTCGTCGGGGCCCATATGGTTTTCGTAACCGAACATATTGTAGGTGACCGAATAGTTGCCGCAGTCGGCGAGTATGTAAATGTCTTTGCCTCGCACGGATTCGTCGAGCTTGACTTTGCCTTCGCCGTTGGAAAAACGTATCTCTTCAATGGGAAGGATATACGAAAGTTCCTCGTCCTGCTCGTTCCTGAGCAGTTTGATGTTCTTATCGACGAGTTTGCCGAGCTCGGCGGAACTCTTGAGTACGATCAGACACAGATCGCCGTGGTTTGAGATGTCTTTCATTGCCTTTTCTTTTACCCCCGTAATGATACAATATTCAGCGTATCGCGCTTTGATACGACAGTATTATACGATATCGCGGCCGATTTGTAAATAGTTTAATTAAACAAAAAATGCGCTGTGTGAAAAAATATATCGTCAAAAACACGTATCGTCTACCACTCGGGTATCGATTCGGGATCAGTTCCGCCGTGGCGGACGTTCATCGGGTAGAACTGCTCGGTGCAGCCGGGACGGCATTCTATGAATCCCTTCAGCGTGCAGGGCCAGTTTATGTGCAGCTCGCCGTAAAACGAACCGGCGGGCTTTAACATAAAATCTCTTTCGAACAGCTCGAGATATTTCCCGGCGGGGATGTCTAAATGCATTACGTATGCGAGCGATTCGGGCGATATCATCGTGTTCCGGTTGAATACACCCATAAGGCCCAGCCGTTCGTTAAGCAGGGAAGAGGGAGTCGGGAGCGCGCCGTCGTAATATCTTTCCGGCACGCAGCAGAAATAAAGCGGTAAAAGCGGGAGCTGATCCACGCTGTCTGCTATCACGAGCAGACGGCGCCTGCCGTCGTCGTCGTACGAAAACACGTCGCCCACACGGTATATCGCCTGATCGGCGTCATCGGGCGGGATCCTTCCGCGCGGCGCGCGGTTGGGGAGCATTATGCGGCACAGAAAATCGTTGAGGTTCGCTTCGCGCCGCGCTATCGATTCGGGCGGGAACGATTTGATGCGGTAATATTCCAGATCGGCGCCCGAGCGGATGATGTCGCCGGTGATGCGGAGCAGATCGTCCGGAAGGCGGCCGATCTCCCACATCGCGCGCGCAAGCGCCAGATACACGTCGTGCAGGAAATACTCGTTGTCGCAGGTGCGCGTATGGATATCCGAAAGTATTATGTTCTTTATGTATTCGGGGTCGCCGCCCTTGTCGTATTCGCTCATAAAGCGGCGGTAGGTCCGGATAAAGTATTCGCTGTGTTCTATCACCAGACTGCGCTTGGCGCAGGTGAAAAGATTCATTGTTTTTCCGCCTTTACTGTTTTTTGTGCATAATGGGATTCTGCCCGAGGCAAAAAGCAAAGCACGCACTTTTTTTGCGTGCCTGCATATAGGGTCACATGTTGGTCTTCATAGCGGAATACTGCTTGACTTTGAGCCGGTTGAACGCCTTCGCGAACGCGAGCTGCGATACCATATAGTCTTCGTACGATTTGCGCTTGCGCATCTCGATCTCGGCTTCCTGCATCTTCAGGCGCTCGGCTTCCACGTCTATCTCGTCGGGCGATACCGCCGATTCGCAAAGCACGCGCACGCGGCGCGCGCCGACGTTGACCATCCCGCGCGACACGGCGCACATCCTCACTTCGCCGTCCGCGGAAGTGAAGGTTATCATACCGTCGGTGACGGCGGCGGTCAGCGGAGTGTGGTTCGCCATTATACCTATCATCCCGTCCGAAGCGGGCATGGTCATCGAAACGCATTCGCCCGTGAAAAACGGCTTTTCGGGCGTCAGGATCTCGAGCGTGAAGGTGTTCATACCGTCTCCTCCTTCATCGCCCGGGCCTTTTTGAGCACGTCGTCTATGGTGCCAACGTTGAAGAACGCCGCTTCGGGGATATCGTCCATATTGCCGCTCAAGATCTCGTCAAAGCCGCGTATGGTCTCGGCGAGCGGGACGTAAACGCCGGGAGTCCCGGTGAATTTTTCCGCCACGCTGAACGGCTGCGAAAGGAAACGCTGTATCTTGCGCGCACGGAAAACCGTGCGCTTGTCTTCGTCGCTTAGCTCGTCCATACCGAGTATGGCTATGATGTCCTGCAGTTCGCGGTAGCGTTCAAGCGTTTCCTGAACGGCGCGCGCAGTCTCGTAATGCTTTTCGCCCACAACGTCCGGCTCGAGCATGCGCGAAGTGGATTCCAGCGGATCGACCGCCGGGTAGATGCCCTGTTCGGCTATCTTTCTGCTCAGCACCGTGGTCGCGTCCAGGTGCGAGAATATCGTCGCCGGAGCCGGGTCGGTCAGGTCGTCCGCCGGGACGTAGACCGCCTGTACCGAAGTGACCGAGCCGCGCTTGGTCGAGGCGATGCGCTCTTCCAGCTCGCCCAGCTCGTTCGCCAGCGTCGGCTGATATCCCACCGCCGAAGGCATACGCCCGAGCAGGGTAGAGATCTCGCTGCCCGCCTGGATGAACCTGAAAATGTTATCTATGAACAAAAGTACGTCTTTGCTTTCCTCGTCGCGGAAATATTCCGCCATACGCAAGCCCGAAAGCGCCACGCGCATACGCACGCCGGGCGATTCGTTCATCTGCCCGAACACCATCGCGGTGTTCTTTATAACGCCGCTTTCTTTCATTTCGAGCCACAGGTCGTTGCCTTCGCGGCTGCGTTCGCCGACACCGGCGAACACCGAATATCCGTTGTGCTCGTACGCGATATTGTGCATCAGCTCCTGTATGAGCACGGTCTTGCCCACTCCGGCGCCGCCGAACAGACCGATCTTTCCGCCTTTGGCGTAAGGGGCCAGAAGATCTATCACCTTTATGCCGGTCTCGAGTATCTCTTCCGAAGTCTGTCTTTCGGAATACTCGGGCGCGGGTCGGTATATGCTCTTGCGCGTATAGCCGTCTTTGGCCTTGAGCGGTTCGCCGCCGTCGAGCGGCTCGCCGAGCCCGTCGAACATCCTGCCGAGCACGCAGTCGCCCACCGGCACTTCTATCGACGAACCGGTGGAAACGACCTCAAGACCCCTGCATAATCCTTCGCTCGGGCCGAGCATAATACAGCGCACGCTTCTGCCGCGCAGATGCTGCGCCACTTCCATAATGCGCTCGCCGCCGTCGGACGAAATGACGGTGAGTTTTTCGCGTATCTTGGGCAGTACCGCGCCTTCGGGGAACCGTACGTCCACTATCGGGCCGGATATCCCCGCTATTTCGCCGCGGTCACTTTTATGTCTGTCGTTGCGGTCCACAGTCGGTCTCTTCCTTTCGGTCGTTTTACTTTCTCCGCCGTTCGTTTCGTCGGCGCGCCTCAGCGCTTTCGCGCCGGACGATATCTCGGTTATCTCTTCCGTTATCTCGGATTGCCGCATCCCGTTGTATTTCAGCCGCAGGCGGTTGAGCATGGCGTCGGCGTTCTCGCCGGCGGAACGCATCGCCTTCATCCGCGATTCCTGCTCGTTGCAGTAGCTGTCGACGAGCGCGCCGTATATGTAGCCGGTCAGATAGCTCGGGATTATCATCCCAATAAGATGTTCGGGGTCCGGCAGATATTCTTTGCCGTACTGCGTTCCTCCCGGACCGTTATAGCGGAAATGGTTTTCGGAAAGCGGCAGCAGCCGCTTTTTCACGCATTCGCCGCTCCTTCCGGCTTTGTAGTCTGTGTAAAGTATATCTATCCTGTCGTAGGCGCCGTCGTCGAATTCCCGCAGCAGCTCGGCGCATATCTTCTGCGCTTCGCGAATATTCGGCGTTTCGGAAGAATACAAAAACGTTTCGCGTATATCCGCCTTGTGCGCCAGAAAATGCTGCCTGCCGTATTCGCCTATGACGAACAGCCGCGTGAACGGATGCTTCTGCATAAGCGCCTCGGCTTCGCGGATGACGGTGTGGTTGTAGCTGCCCGCAAGCCCTTTGTCGGAAGTTATCACGAGCAGCGCGCTCTTGGAATCGTCGCCGCCTTTCATACGGAGGTACGGATGGTCCAGTGCGGGAAAACTGTGGAGCAGGGAACCGATCTCTTCGCGCAATGCGCCGAAATACGGCGCGGTCTTGTCGACCTCGCTCCTCGCGCGGCGCATTTTAACCGAAGACGTCATATACATAGCGTCGGTGATCTTTTTAGTTTCGGCTATGCTTTTCATCCGCAGCTTTATTTCGGCTCTCTCGGACATACCGGTACCCCTCCTTTCCCGTGAAACTTAGAGTTTTTTCAGAGCGCGGCGTAGGAATGTTCTTTAAAGAAAGTCTCGCACGCGTCGTAAATATCGGATCTCAGCTCTTCCGAAAACAGCTTTTCGTGCTCGGCTCTGAGCGCGAGCGTTCCGCGCGTGGAGGCGAACCACGAAAGCAGTTCGGATTTCGCCTGAGGAATCGCTTTGGCGGGGACGTTGACAAAGAGCTTGCGCTGCGCGGCGAGCAGCAGCACCACCTGCTGCCATAGACTCAGCGGCGAACGGTTGGTCTGCTTGAGCAGCTGCATAAGTCCTTCGCCGTATTTGAGCTGATTGCGCGTCTGCTCGTCGAAATCGCTGCCGAAGCGCGAAAACACCTGCATTTCGCGGTACTGCGCAAGGTCGAGCCTTATGGAGCCCACCGATTTTTTCATTATGTTCGTCTGCGACGAACTGCCCACGCGCGATACCGAAAGCCCCACGTTGATCGCGGGTCTCTGGCCGGAATAGAACAGTTCGTTATCCAGAAAGATCTGTCCGTCGGTTATGGAAATTATATTCGTGGGGATGTACGCCGAAACGTCGCCCGCCTGGGTCTCCACTATGGGCAGCGCGGTCATGCTGCCGCCGCCCATTTCGTCCGAAAGCTGGGCGGAACGTTCCAGAAGCCGCGAATGCAGATAAAACACGTCGCCTGGGTACGCTTCGCGTCCCGGTGCGCGCTCGAGCAGCAGACTTATGGTGCGGTACGCCACCGCGTGCTTGGAAAGGTCGTCGTATATCACCAGAGTGTCGCGCCCGTGGTACATAAAGTATTCGGCAATGGCGCAGCCTGCGTATGGCGCTATGTACTGCATAGACGGCATATCGTCGGCGGAAGAGGAGACTATGACCGTGTATTCCATAGCACCGCTTTCCTTGAGTATGCGCATTATCTTGGAGACCGTGCTGGCTTTCTGGCTTATCGCCACGTAGACGCACACCACGTTCTTGCCTTTCTGGTTGAGAATGGCGTCGAGCGCAATGGAGGTCTTGCCGGTCTGGCGGTCGCCTATTATGAGCTCGCGCTGGCCGCGCCCTATGGGGAACATCGCGTCTATGGCGAGTATCCCGGTCTCCAGCGGCCGGCTGACCGGCTTGCGCTGGATTATCGAAGGCGCGGGGCGTTCGAGCGGATAGTATTTTTTGGCGTCTATCGGTCCACCGCCGTCTATGGGCTTGCCCAGCGGATCTATCATCCTGCCGAGTATGCGGGTGCTTATGGGGATGCCCGCGGTGCGCTGCGTGCGCACGACGCGCGACCCTTCGACGACGAGCGAACTGTCGCCGAAAAGCACGATGCCGGTACTGCCGTCCGGGCGGATATCCTGCGCCATACCTTTGACGCCGCTTTCGAACAGCACTATCTCGCCGTAGACCACGTCTTTGAGCCCTTCTATGACGGCGACGCCGTCGCCCACGGCGACCACTTCGCCCACCTGCTGGTGGCCGGTGTCGAGCCCGAACGATTCTATGTCGCTCTTAAGGAGCGATATCATCTTGCCGGGTTCGCTTTCTTTCGGCAGCGACTGCACGCTCTTGCGGAACTGGCGTATCCTGCCCAGCGTGCTCCAGTCGTAGTTGTCGTCGCCGACGAATATATTGAAGCCGTCCGCGACAGACGCGTCCTTGCGGATCACGAGCTCGACGTTTTCTTTCTGAACTTGGTATTTCGAAGCCATCACGTCGCGCAGACGTTCCCGCTGTTCGTCGGTGGGCGGGACCGTGCAGCGTATCTCAACGCGCAAAGCGCCGGATTCGGTTTCGTTTTCTTCAAATACGCGGTCCTTGCTCATCAAAGCTTCTCCTTCCGCGCGGTCTTCGATTCGGCTTCTTTAAGGAACGCGTCGTAAAGCGCCTCGGTGCGTTCGGGCGTGGCGGTCCCCGCGAGCAGTTTCTGCGCCGCGCCTATGACGAGTTCCCCGATCTCGGTCTGAGCCGAATCGAGTATCTGCTCTTTGCGCTTTTCGGCTTCTTTTTCGGCTTTGGCTATAATCGCCGCGGCTTCGGCTTTGGACGAATCTATATACGCTTTGGCGGCGGAAGCGGCTTCTTTTTCCGCTTTCTGCTTCGCCGCCGCGGTCTCGGATTCGAAAGCGGCAAGCTTGGATTCGTATTCGGCTTTGAGCCGCTCGTTTTCCTCGGCGTTCTTTGCGTTTTCGGCCTCGCGCTCTTCAAACGACTTGCGGCGCTCGTCTATGAACTTGCGCACGGGCTTGTAAAGGATGAGCGAAAGCCCCCCCGCGAGGATCACGAAATTCAGCATATGCAGAAGCACTTGTACTATATCTATGTTCAACGGCATTGGATAGACCTCCGTTTCGGGTTAGGCTGGATGTATCAGAGCACGAATATGATGAGTATCGCAACGATAAGCGCGTAAATGATGGTGGTTTCAATGAACACGAGGCCGAGCATCATCGCGGAATTGATCTTTCCCGAAGCCTCGGGCTGGCGCGCCATCGATTCCACGCTCTTTCCTATGGCTATCGCCATGCCTAAAGCGCCCGCGAGCGCCGCGACGCCCACCGCTATGCCTGCGGCTATAGCTTTGGAACCGGTCGCGTTGTCTTGGGCGGCTTCCGCGGCCTGCGGAGCGTCGCCTTCGGCTGCGAAAGCGGTCACCGACATAAGGGAAACGAGCAGCGCGAACGCCGCCAGAACGGCTATCGCCGAAACAAATCTTTTGGCTTTTCTGAAATACGTTTTTTTCATTTTCTTATTCCTCTTCTTTCTTGTTATCGATCGTTTCCGCGGAGGCGTTCGCCAGCGCGGGACCGCTTTTGTTTTTGGGTTCGTGCGGTTCAACGGCTTCGCCGTAGAAAATTGAAACGAGCGTCGTCAGCACGTAAGCCTGTATCACCGCGTGCAGCAGCGTGAACACCACGCCCACCAGCACCGGCACGACGAAGCTCAGGAAACTGAAATAATAGACAAGTTCTGTGACGAGCAATCCGGAAAGCAGCGCGCCGAAAAGCCTGAAGCTCATCGAGATGGGAAGTGAAAAATCTTTGAGTACCCTAAGCGCTCCTTTCGGCCCGTTGGCGAAAAGCCCCGCGCCGAGTATCACGAAGAACGAGATGAAGCCCATCGCGAGCGCGCCGTTGATATCAGCCAGCGGCGCCGGCAGCGCAACCGATTCGCCGTGAGTCGTGACCGCCTGGATCCCGAACAGCTCGAACAGCGTTCCGAAGAAAATGTACGCTCCGGCGCTGAAGATGTACGCGGCGACGAACCCCGTGCGGTGCGGGCTGTTGTTCTTCGCCATCCCGGAAAACAGATCGACGGCTTTTTCGAGCAGCGCCTGGAATTTCCCCGGCACCGTCCTGAAGCGGGGGATCACGAAGATCCTTATTATCAGCGCGGCTAAAAGCAGCACCGCGGTCACCGCAAACGCCGATATCAGCCCCGGGTTGACTTCCAGCCCGAACAGATCTATTCGGTTTGTTTCGTGCAATACGCCGTCGCGCATCGCTTCGCGCAGGCTCTCTTCTTTTTCGCCCGGCAGACCCAGTATGATGATCGCGGCAAGCAGACCGACGATCAGGGCGAGCCAGACGATTATGAAGAGCGTCCGCCCGGGTATGCGTTTGATTTTGGTGTTCAAGCTCCTGTCACTTCCTTTGAAATGCGGAATGTATAAAATATTATTTTTTATTATAACTCTTACCTTGCCGAATGTCAATAAAAAACGGACAAAAAGGGCTCGCCCGCGCCGCCGCGGCGCGTAAGGGAAGAAATGGCAAAAAGATGTTGACACGGGTAAAAAATAGTGATAAAATAAAAATAAAGACGGCGCTGTTCGCCGCCGAATAAAAATTAAAAAGGAGATATCGTATGAACTCATTCAAAAAGTATCTGGCGGAATTCATAGGCACCTTTGTGCTCGTGCTGTTCGCATGCGGCGCCGCCGTGGTGTGCCAGTGCTCGCTCGGCAACTTTGCCGGCTATCTTCTCACGGCTTTGGCATTCGGTCTCGTCATCGTCGCGATGGCGTATTCCATCGGCAACGTTTCGGGCTGCCATATCAACCCCGCCGTCAGTCTTGCAATGCTTTTGAGCGGCAAGATCTCGTTCGCTGATTTTATCGGCTACGTCGTTTCGCAGTTCGCCGGCGCAACCGCAGGCGCCGCCGTGCTCTGGGCGCTTCTGGGCAGCAACGAAGCTCTCGGTCAGAACGGCCTTTACAAAGGCGACATCTGGCTTTCGCTTCTCGTTGAAGTCATCCTCACCTTTGTGTTCGTGCTCACCATCCTGGGCGTCACCTCCAAGACCGAAAACGGCGCCGTCGCCGGTATAGTGATCGGCCTTACGCTCACGCTCGTCCACATTTTCGGCATATTCTTCACCGGCACCTCGGTCAACCCGGCGCGCAGCTTCGGACCGGCTATCTTCGTCGGCGGCGAAGCGCTTTCCAACCTCTGGGTCTTCATCGTCGCTCCGCTGGTCGGCGGCGCGCTCGCGGCGCTCTGCCACAAGTTCCTTTCGGCGAAGAAATAATCCGCCGTTCAAAGCACATATCCGCTAATAGCAACAGGAAAAAGCGCGCTCCTCAAACGGAGCGCGCTTTTGCGTTTGTTATATCAAATTGATTCTGCCTGCGGAATCATTCCGCGCTGCGGCGTTTGAGCGCGATCTCATAGCAGGCCGCCGCCATTGCGGCGATAAGCACGGATACCGCCGTCCAGAGCAGAACGCGTCCGCTGTCGCCGGTCTGCGGAGTTCCGCCGGGTTCGGGCGGCGCGGGTATCTCCTCGGCGTCGAACACCGCGGTGTAGGTCGCTTCGCCGGTCACGTCGGGAAGCACGTCGTCAGGGGCGTAGACGCTCACGCCGTCGGACCAACCCGCGAACGTGTAGGTGTACTGTTCGTCGTCAGCTTTGGCGGGCGTTTCGGGCTTGACTATTTCGGAACCGGGAGTGCCGTTGCCGTATTCGGCGGAAAGCAGCTCGCCGCCGTTATCGCCGAGGAACGATACGGTGTAATTGCATTCCAGTATCGTCAGCTTGCCGGCGGTCGTTTCGCCTATCACGTAGTTGCCCGTCACGTCGCCGTCGGCGTTGGTGACGGTGAATACGAATTCAGGCAGGAACTCGCCGTTGTCGTAAACGTCGGGCGACGTGCCGTACGACGGGGTATAGGCGCCTTCTTCAATCACGCATTCGTCGCCTTCCACAAGACCCGTGACGGTGATCCCGGACTCGCCGTACTGTTCGGCGCTGTTGAAATCCACGGTCTTGTCTTCAACTGTCAGATCGAGCTTGCGGGCGGTCACGGTTATGGAACCGGGAGTCATATCGCCGAGCACGTAGTTGGCGGTGACCTCGTCGTCGCCGCACATCACCACGAGCGTATCGTCGTCGAACGATCCCGTGTAGGTCCCGGCGTCCGTGCCGCAGGCGGGTTCGTAGTCGACGGTCGCGGTGTGACCTTCGAGCAGGCCGGTTATGGCGTAAACCGTTTCGCCGGTGTGCTCCAGACCGTCGTATTCTTCGTCCGCGGCGTCGTTTGCGACTACCGTAAGAGTCAGCTTGTTGATGATGAGCGTGCCGGAAACGTACGAGATATTGTAGTTGCCGGTAGATTCGCCTATTTCAAGTTCGCCTTCGACCACGTCTATGCATCCCTCATAAGTGCCGGCGTTCGTTTCGCTGCCGACGAGCACCAGTTTCGTGATCGCGTCCTCGCCGCAAAGACCCGTGACGGTGACTTTTTCGCTTATATCGGCGGCGCTTGTGTATACGCTGTCTTCGCCGCCGGTCTCGCCTTGGGAGGAGCCGTTATAATCGTATTCCTGTTCGTTGACTTCGATCGTAAGCTCGGCGGGGACGATACGCAGGACGCCGCTTACGAGATCGCCGACTATGTATTTGCCTGTGGTGTCGGTGGTGACGCCTACTTCGGCTCCGCTGAATTCCAGCGTATACCCGCCGACGTCTTTTCCGGTGACGGAAGCGGAGACGCCCTCAAATACCAGCCCTTCTACGTCGCAGGTGTAGCCCGAAAGCTCCTGCTCGGTGCCGTTGTATTCCTTTTCCTCGCTTACCGCGGTGAGCGTCACCGCTATGGGATTGATGGTGAAATCGCCGTTTATTATAGTGAATGTGAATCCGCCCCGTCCTTCCTGAAATTCGGCGGCGGTTTTGGACGTCGTGAGCACTCCTTCGTAAAAGCCGGGCTCTTCCACGTCTGCGTTCGTGCGGATCACGGACAGGTCAAGATCGTCGAGGTATTCGATACTGTCGCCGCTTAGTACCGCTTTGGGGAATTCCGGATCTTCATCGCCGGGGTCCTTTGAAGCGTCGGCGACGGTGACCGTTACGTACGAAGTCTCGACCGTAAGCTTTCCGGCCAATTTGGTGATCTCGTAGTTATCGTTGACTTTCGTATCGTCGATATTGCGGATGACGATGGTCGGACATTGGATGCAAGAATCGTATTCGCCGACGTTGGTCTCGGAACCGTCGAGCATTATCCAATAAATATAATCGTCGCCCTGCAGACCGATGACGTCGACCTTTGTCCTGATCTCATCGGGATCAGCGTATATGGGGTCGGCTTCGCCTACCGGATATCCCGTATAATTATGGGTCTGGTCAAAAACTGTTACCGTCAGGTCTGCTTTGGTGATATTGACCGTTCCGCTCGAAGTTGTGGTGGCGTAGCCTTCGTAATCGGCTTTGACGTAAACGTCCCGCGGACCAAAGGTGCAATCGACCCACGTCGGGGGGTCTTCGCTCCAGTCCTCGTTGTTCCTGCTGTAAAGGATGTCGGCGCTTTCCGTGACGTAGTTGCCTTCGTCGTCAAGCACCAGGACGGTGACGGTGTGCGGCGCGGAGTCGTACGGAGCTTCGTAGCTGGTTATTTCCAGCGTAAGCGCCGGCAGCGACACGGCTGCAGAAACTGCTACCGAAACAGAAGTGAACGCGAGCGCGAACACAAAGATCATACAAACGGTTTTTTTCAGCATGGTTTCCTCCTTTGACATACCGGGGAAAACGCCCCGGTCGGTGGGATTACTGCATACTATTTTAAGTTAAATCCATTATAATGTAAAAAACGGCAAAAATCAATAACGATTCCGCCGTTTTTGTGAATATTTTTTCGAAAATATGAATAAAGCGCGCACCGTCACAGCTTCAGCACCGCGACCGCCTCGCCGCCGCACATTTCCGCCCTTTTTCGTTTTTTCCATTAAACCGCGGTATCGCGAATCTGTCAACAAGGTTAGATCCTTCAGTAACAACTTGACACGGTCCGACTTTTGTGCTAAAATGCATTAGATATATCATTGCCGATTTGACATTTTTACGGAGGTTCTGATGAAAAAAACAATTATTCTTTTGCTGGCGCTGACGCTGCTCGCGTCTTTGGCGATCTTAAGCGGATGCAGCGGCGAACCGCAGCCCGTCCCGGCGGAATCCGACGTCACCGAGCCGGGAAGCGAGAGCGCTCCCGAATCGCGCGCCCCTGCCGAGATATCCGATGAAGCGATGACCCGCTTCCTCGAAAAACTCGAAGCCGGCAATTACGTGATCGACTACCCGGAATACGTCAAAGTCAACGTCTGTTCCGACGATCTTGTCTATTATCTCTACACATACGTTATCCGCCACGACAACGTCGACTACAACGGGGTCGCCGTTTTGACCGTCAACGGAAACGAAACGTTCTCGGGCCTTCTGGCGGAAGACAGCCTGCAAAGCATCGCTTTTGTCAACGAAGGCAAAGCGGTGGACATCATCAGCGAAGGGGATCCTCAGCTGCAGTATAAACTCTGTCTGCCGAATTCCTGGAGCGAAGCGTCGCAAGGGAACATCTGGGATCTTTTCTACAACGATACCGAAAATCCGTTGAGATTCGTTTCTACCGCCGCTGTGGTTAAGAATACCGTCCGCGATCTGGCGGGTATCAGCAATATCGTTTTCGAGAGGATGGAAGAAGTCACCCTGGAACTCGATAAGGAAGACCCGACCGAAGCGCATCTTAAAGCCTCGTTCAGAGAAGGATACCCCCCTGCGCCGAAAGTCGATATCGCGATCACCTTCGGAACAGCCGTATCGGACGCCCGCGTCGACGCCTGGATGAACGATCCCGACCGCGAGTATCCGGAACCCCGGACGGACTGGGGCGTCGACGAACTCAATCTCAACGCGGTGTTCCTGCCCGAGTACGGCGTCACGGCCGTTCCGTTCCCGGATTTCGCGACATACGCTTTCACCGTCGATATCAGCGGGATACTCGCCTATGACGAGATTTATTTCCGCGACTCCCGCGCGACAGAGCAGGGCATGCGGGATTACATAGATAAACTACTGAGCCTCGGCTTTTCCGCCGTCACGGACGAAGACGGGATAACCTGGTACCGTCTGCTTCTGCGTGAAGAATACGGGTGCTATTCCTCCATTTGTCTGGAATATGACAACGGCATAAGTATGCTGGCGACCAAGTATTACGGTTTTCCTTCCTACACGGGACTTGAGGATACCAACCGGGTGCTTGCCGGTCACGGATACCCGGAACTGAAGTCCGATCCCGCAGTTTCCGGTTTCCTTTCTTATGATTCCGCAAATGAGATGGAAGAATCGTGGCTGTATTTCTTCGACTACGATCTGTCGCTGTACGTCACGCTTCGCTATTCCGACCGGGCGGCGGTCGACGCCTATCTGGAATCATACGTTCAGTCGCTCGGAGACGGATATGAACTCGCCTACAACGAAGGAGACGAGGAATACGGCGAGGTCCTTCCCGAACTTGCGGCGGAAGAGGACGCCGCCCGCTTCAGCCGCCTGAAATCGACCGTCAGCGAAGGCAACTACTACAAATGCCAGACCGAAAGCGGCCTGAAAACGTTCCGGTATCATTTTGAAGACGACGGAGAGACCGTCACTCTGCTGTTCAAGTCGGAAAATTATCTGCCTGCCGAAACGGTCCGCGGCGCGCTCGCGGAAGCGGGATTCCCCGAGATCGCATTGGATCATTGTAACTCCGGCAGAGACCAGAGAAAATTCCAGAAAACCATGTACGGCCGCGATCTGCCGCTCGAGCTTTCTCTGTCCTTCAAGTTTGAAACCGCCGCGGAAGCGGAAGCGTTTCTCGAACAGTACATTTCCGCCCTGCAGGACGCCTCCTTCGACGTCACCCCGCCCGCTTCCGTGGAAATCGGCAAATCGAGAGCCTATTCCAAAGAAGAAGGTTCCGTGATCCTGATCTTCGCGTTCGATTATACGGAAGGCTCAACGGAGATCCCGATCGAGTTCCGCGTCGCCGCTCCCGCGGAAGACTGACCCCCCCATTTATATCGGTAATATCGCTTAAAGCCAAATAAACCGTCCCCGAGGCAAGGAGCAAGCCCGATAAGGAAGTATTTCACAACGCAAAAACGTGGTGAGTAAGTGCGCAATCAAGAAAAGCAGGCTGAAATCATAATCAGCCTGCTTTTATTATTCTGCCGGTTCAATGAAGACGTCATCGGATCGCGGGGCGAAAAACCGCCGTATTTGGGGTTTGGTGTTGTACGATATGGATCGCATCTTTATTAGTGAAATATTTTGCCTTACGGCAAAATGTGAAATATTCCCTGACGGGAATGTGAAATTTTACGGCGTTGCCGCAAAGTGAAATGAAATTCGCCTTTAACATTTGCGAAGCAAATATTTCACAGCGAAGCTATTTCACATGGCGAAGCCATATTTCACTCGCCGAAGGCGAATTTCACAGAAAAATCCTCGCGTATCGCGAGGATTTTTCTGTGTTATGCGGTCGGATTTGATTTCCTTTTATCCCGAGAAAACGAAAAAGTTGTTTTCAGGTTCAGACGGTCGATGCAAGAATCCCGTTCATCTAATCTTTTTCACTTCAAGCGTCGGAATGTTGTTTATACGGAGTTCGTTGATCAAGGTCTCTTCGGAATCGATTTGCGCGCAGTCGGCTATGATCCAGTAAGAGACGTACGAAACCACTCCTTCTATGCCCGAGCTGTATGTTACCCATATGGGATATCCGCTTTCAAAAACAAAGACCAAGATCGTTTTTTCTTTCAACGTTTCGTGTTTTATGCTTCCGCTGTCGGTAAACACGCCGGTAAACGCCATCGCAGACGTACCTTTGCTCGAATTGATCAGAGAAGGCAAAGACCCGTAAACCTGCGCGATGATCTTGTTCTGAAGATTTTCGGAAAGACCGTCATATTCCTCAAAACGGTCGGTAATAGTGCCGAGCGCTTTCTCCGGATCGAACGATATTTCGTAAATCGCTTTGTATCCGGCGACGTTTTCGCCGCTCACGACGTCGATCATTTCGGGATCGTTCAGCATGGCGGACGCGCTTATCAGATTTCTGTAAGTCTCGCTGCACACGGCTTCTTTCATCCGCGCGGCGGATTCCAGCCCGGCTTCGATCAGCATATCGTCGACGTTATTTGAACCGCATCCGGTCAAAAGCGCCGCAAAAGCCGTTAATACACATAAAACAATTATCAAAACAGAAAGCCTTTTCATATTTGCGATCTCCTTTTTTGCGATCTTTTTTTCAGTGACAAAACTCCCGAATCGCCGGGTCCTTATTTATTATATCAAGATTCTGCGAATAAGTCAACCCGGGAGAAAGGGAAGTTTGCGACAGAGCGTGAGTCAGCCGTTATTACTGTCGTTCATATGCTCTTTTGTCGTGTTTATCGAAGCTATCAGGATACGCCGTATGGTTCCGCACTGATCATACAGTTCTTTTGC